>WTFY01000018.1 GCA_011523795.1 Gammaproteobacteria bacterium | reverse complement strand
CATATAGCTCAGTCGGTAGAGCACTTCCTTGGTAAGGAAGAGGTCACCGGTTCAAGTCCGGTTATGGGCTCCATTTGAGCAGTCCGAGAGCGTCCAAGTAAACCCAATAACGTACACAAATTATTGTATGAACAGTAGTTCATATGAAGAATTCCCTAGCTTGGAATACGAAGAAATTGTTACCTCATCTAAGCTAGAAGTAATTTGCAGAATAGATGTTAGTTAGACACGTTGTAGTGTGAGCATTGGACCTGTGCTGAGCAGATGGCTTTGGCTCATACCTAATTCACTCAGTTACTTGATTAGTAAATGCTTGGATGTATGGATCAGCTTTCACAGCGACTTTTTACGTTTCTCCGATGAATCGGCATCCCGCTATATTGCTTTCAAGATCATTATTGTTTGGTTATTAAGTAATATAGCCATTTTGGTTGTAGAGGAAAGTGACAGATGAGAACGAAGTCAAGGCGACTAAGTGTGGATAAGCTATTCGTTCTCGGAGCAGGGGCATCGTTTTCTGCCACTCGCCCTAATGCTCGTTATACGTCTGAGTTTCCTCCGTATAAACAGACGCCGCTTGACAGACATTTTACAAGAGTGCTTTCCAAGTTAGTAAGCAAGCAAAGTATTTGGGTAAATGAATCTGTTAAAGTGATTAACAAATCTTGGCGCGATCATATTGATTTCTCTAGTCTTGGGTTGGAAGAGGCAATTTTAACGCAAGCGGCAAATATGGAATTTACAAGCGCGATACGTCCTCGTAGACGACGGAACTCAATTAAGTTCGATGAATATATGAATCATCTTGTTCATATTGCCGCATTCTATCTTCGAAGAGCGCGGCAAGGTACGGAGGGAATATATGATAAGTTTGTAGAAGAATATTTTGAGAACGACAGAACATCTAATCGGATTATTACATTCAACTATGATGATGTCCTAGACAAAGTGCTGGCTGAGAACTTTTCTCTTAAAGACATATATTTTTCTGAGCTGAAGCCGTCTCAAAATGGTGAGGTCGAACCAGAGGGTTCAGATTTCCCGATACTTCTCAAGCTTCATGGTTCCGTGAATTGGAATTGTTCATCCGATGATTTCTCGAAAATCATCACACAGGACTGGGACGGACAAGATCCGTATTTCATTGAAAACATCTGGTTCAGAAAAACGGGATGTCCGAAACCGAATGACGGTGTTTCTCCATGCATTATCCCTCCCATCGAAGCAAAGCCGATTACCTCCATAAGTTTGTTCAGATTTCTCTGGGCCAGAGCATGTGAGTATCTGCATGAGTGCAGAAAACTATATGTATGTGGTTACTCTCTGCCTCCAACTGATGCCCTAGCTGCGTCCCTATTCAAGGAATTCAACAACCGCAGCCTAGAAACAGTCACTGTTATCGATCCTGATCCGCTGGTCATGACTAAGTGGCGTATGTTGTTATCAAGGAAGAATGTAAGTAACGTGCAGTGGACGTATTTTGCTGACTTTGCAGAGTTTGTGAATTCAGTTCAATGATGGGTTATCTGAAATAGACAGGGCAGCTGTCTACTAGGTAGTCTGACTAAATCTCAGGATTTTTCAAAATAGGTTGGCACTATCGTAAAGTTTTTTCAACCAATTATGAGAAAGACAACACAATGTGTATTTTCTCAGGAATGAGTACTAGGGGACAGATAAAGCTGACCTACCGAGTCAGCATGATGTCAATAAGATGTGCCGACCATAGATGCAGCCTAGCAGAGTCCTCGGCGGGTTGCCTGCAAAGGTAGGAGCTTATGTGCAAAAGTACTGAGCATCTGTCCCATTTTCTCCAACAAGAAAAGATCACTAAACACTAAGGCTGGATGTCGACAAGGTTGTGGATAAAAGGGCACATTTCAAGTAATCATTGGCGACGTTTTCCATGCACGATCAATTTTTCAACATATCGGTCAATCGAATGATCATCAGCCATTTTTCTGAAACCTTTTTTACCGAACATTGCTTTAGATTTAAAAATCATTGCAGACCACCACTTCAGCCTGTCGTAGGGGCTAACGTTATACCTTAGCCTTGCGACCCTTCCCGAGCCCACAAGATAGCTGAGGTATCCCGGATGCCTGAACTTGACCATCATGTCCATCCACTCCTCCAGCTTGTCATCCCATGTTCCTGAAGCGAGGACTTTTCCAATAATGGTGAACGATTTTCCTAACAAACGTATCAATTTGATCAGGAGAAGAGCTCCGGAAGCCATCCAGGGATTCGGGAGTCTCGGGACGATATCAATCTCATTGATAATTTCGTAGATAGGTGTTTTCAAATTGTTTGAAACCTCCACAGCACCCACTGGTGGTGCCCCAAAGGTATAGCATGCCCCTACCACATCTGATGCCAAAAACCGAGTGGCAACTATCGCCAATGCCCCACCCAATGAATGGCCTGTAATAATCAACTGGTCGTGAGGCAAGTTGCGTAAAGTCGTATTTACATCCTCACGCACCCAATCAAATGCTTCTACATAGCCGCTATGCATCTGCACGGTCATTCCACCGACTTCAATATCCACCAATTTTGCTTTTACGTCGGTTTTGATATCCGCAAAATCTGTGGGCTCTGTTCCTCGAAACACCAGAAATGCTATGACCTTATCTTTTCCTTGGGATGGGGACCTGATTTTTCTTGTGCAGATGAATGTCTGGGTGCCTTTGGTTGAGAAGGTTTCTATCAATTCAAAATCCGCATGCTTTAGTATCTCGCCCAATACGTTTTTTGATTCTTGCTCAGAAGACGCACTGGCCATCAACAAGGCCTTGATCTTGCTTTCCAATAGGGTGACACGCTCGTCATCTTTGAACAGTGTTTTCGCGAACGAGAGGAAATCATCCACCGTATGTCCGCCCTCAAACTTGAAATAAGCAAGCTTTGAAAGCTCTGCACATACATAGGCTATTCGGTCACTGAAAGCCGCCCGTTCCACAGGCGGTGACATGAGTTCATTTGCAGAAAAATATTTGTTCATGGACTGTTACTTGTAGTGGGTAAATTAGATGGGTTGAAGGCATGAACCTGAATATAAGATGGGCTCCTTTCAGAATGATGCTCATAGAGCACACATTCAGAAATAGTATTTAGTTTCTGCCCAAGTAAAACTGCCATAGCTAAAGGGCAGGCAAGAAATAGATGAAGTCGAACCCTTCGCAGACCGATCCTTTCTTTCATGTCTCGTAAGGATTGAACTGTCTTCAGAACAATTGTGAGCCCATCTTGTGGAGATAATGCAATTCCCTGCGGGACCGGACCCGTATCGAGCATTGTATGAATCGAAGCTCTAGGCCTTAAGTTGCTGCTACTTACGAAATCTGCAACAGCCACCTGAATGTTTGCAGATATGCTCACAGCCAGCACAATATCTTCTGATCCAGGGTCTCCCATGATTTCTTCAGTTCTTAGTAAGATGTTGCTTTGCGTTGTGGCAAGTGACCAAGTATCTTCCTTCTCATCTAGCCTCTGCAGCCATGAGACACGAAAACCAGCTAGCGGAGAGAAAACTGCACCGTACAAAACTCCTAGTGGAAGAGCTGCAACACCTTGGCCAGCAATAGAAATCTTGTCGTGTACTGAAGTCAAAGTGGTGGCTGTATCAATAAGGGCCGATTCAATTCGATGATATGACCCAGTATCACGAAGTGAGCGGCCCTCAAAGTATGGGGAAAAGTCATGGCACAAGCTGAATAATCTTGGCCCACTGATGCGACGACTTAATAGAGCTACATCAAGGTGTTTGTCTGGGGCAGCTTTCACAATCAGCTTCAAACGAGATTTGAGAACTGATCGCGCAATCATATTTGCATCATTCTCAGTTAGATGATCCGCGCTAAGTTTGCATTGATTCCAATCAGTCAAACTTTGTAGCCCGGCAGGATTATCCAGCACTGTATCTGCCTGCTTATAGTCGAGACCTATTAAGACGGGCTTTACGAAAAATGTGTCCTCCGTTCTATGCCTCTTGAATATATGGAATGACTCCACCTTTCGAATCATTGGAGAGTTTTCGACTTCAGGCGCAATCAGCATGACAGCACCAGCTGTATCGGAATCATTGAGTGTCAGTACGAGTGCATCCTCGGTCGGTTCTGAATCTAGATCATCAACATCCCGCCATGTGGGTGCACCACGGTCACGGAGTGCATCATGCACCATGACTGCCTCTTGGGTCCCGCCTGGGCGACGGGGGGATCGACAGTACGAGATGAAATATCGGCCCTTCGGGTTTGTCATGATGCTGATCCCCGAGGCTCAAAAACTATTTCGCAAGGAATTTCCTGACCAGAAAAGTGATATGCACATGCATAAATTTTCAGTTCACCTCTAACATTCAATCGGTTAATTAGTAAAACCAGAAAGTTGACAATTGTTTTGGAGTCGGTAACCAATTCCTTCATGGTCAACTTGTCACTTGAACTAGGAAAAACAGATGTGTTTGGATGGGAATGCCATTCACCTAAATAGTTAAATTTTTTTGGATTTTGGTCATAGCGAAGCGATACCTTCTTGAGATCACGCCTAGCTTTACCACCTTTACGGCGAAATTTCCTATCACTGCCACCTCGTTCTTGTAACGTTGCCTCGACAATTCTGAAATCTGCATTGCCCACATGTTCTCCAAACAAAACCCCTCCTATTTCACGGTTAGCTGCACGCATCAATGCCGCTTCCCAAAGATGAACTACTTTATGAGGAATTCTCAATTTCACGAGATTTTTTGCGTATAAGACTATCTATAAAATCCTTTTCCATAAATTCCTCATCAGGCTGGCTTTCATCAGTACGCAGAGGAGCATCAGAAATTATCGGCTGGACATGAAATGGGCTCTCAAATATCCATGCTTGGGCATGTCCAATAAGGTAAGCATGGGTATCGTAGCGACTGGGTTCTCGTTCGATAAGCGCATCCAGAGAAAGATTCGTAATCAGAGCTGCAGTAGCAGACATTTCTGTATCGGTTGCTATTAAAATTGAATCATCGCTACTTCCATCGTAGTTTTGCCTACTTGCTGCCAATGGAGCTGTTCCATCTGCACTGTCATACACCTGATTGATCGAGTTTCGAATGTGAAACGGAGATGGATCTTTTTTGGGGCGTGAACGCCCGATTTCACTACCTACTCCACCAGCAAAAACTGCCCCCCAAACGAGTGTGGAGTTCGACAGGGTCACGATTCTGGCAAGATGGTTGAACACCTCTGCTTCTGCAGTAGCATCAATCACAAGGTCACAATTACCAAGTGCAGTATCCACGTTACCGGCTTCGCTGGAGGATACTTGTGCACCGATCATGGTGCACCTGACATCACAAGTTACTTGAGGGGAAAGAAGGCGTAATCGACGAGCCGTTATGTCCGCTTTATGTAAGCCGACATCTCGCCAGTCTGCATCGTGTCTCTCAAGATTGCCTGGATGAAGAATATCACTATCGACCAAAACGAAATTTCCTACCCCCGATCTTGCAAGCGAAACAGCAATTTTCGAACCGAGTGAGCCTAACCCGACTATCCCCACACGTCGGCCGGAAAGTTTGTTGAAGTCGCTTCCAGTCCTGTGGCCAGACTCCTGAAGCTGTAAAATTGTTGAACAGCGGAAAAATCGTCCGTAGTGTTTGCAAAACAGTACAACTTCGCCATCAGCACTCACTATCAGATAATAGTAGTCACTGTTACTCGGAATTAAGCCAGAATCTAAACTGGTAGCAAGATTACTTTCCTCTGATATTTGGCTGAGAAAATTTCCTTGCAGCTGAGAATGAATAAGCATGCCATCGTACAAGTACACTGCATCAGCCAGAGTTTTTGGAACATCAGTCGGGGACCAAGAAAAATCACCTTTTGTCAGCCCGTGGATGAACACAACTCTACGAAGTTTCCCACCACAGGAGTAGTAGTTAAAACCAAGTTTTATATTTGCGCGATCTAAGGAACCTGAAGCTAGAATCTGCTGTGCAGTGCCGCTTACGTACAATCGATCCACTTTCCCTCGCATTTCAATTACACTGGGTACATTGTGTTCAGAGGGGGCTGTAAGCACTACCTCATCCTTATCAGGGGACTCTTCAACAAAAAGCTCGTAGGCACTCCGGATCATGTCAGCCCCGGTATAGTCATCTGGACTCCAGTTGTCAGGTCGAATCTGGAGACAAAGATCACCACCTCTGTATTGATGGCCAGACACATAGATGTTTTCGACAGGAGCAATACTAGGCGGGGAACTTGGATAAGTATGGTGGTAGGTTATCTGCAGCTGATATCTTTGGTGTTCCAGGCAGAGATCGAAGACTGCCTTCAGACACAAACTGTCATCTAATGACCATTCCACATTCTCCAGCCAGCCAGAACTAGACTCCAATTCCGCGATTGCAGTCTTTTCAATTCTTAACCGATGCTGATTACTGTACCACCAAAATTTCATGCGAATTTTGCCGGTCGGTTTGAAGGCTTTGCTGGTTTATTCGGGAAAGCAAGTGGAGGGATGGTAACGGCACTTTTTGCTGTTATTGCGTTAGCGGATGATTTTGGAGCAGGGAACCTGTCTCCGAAAATGCGTCTCCAGTATTTGGTGGCCTTGTCCTGATCATCCTCGTTGAGTGCACGATCGGCATCGTCACGATGTTTCTTGATCTTGTCATAATAGGCACCAAACGCATCTCCCGAAACACCCGAAAGGAGGTTGCCGCCCGTAACGGCTGGGTCCTCAAGATGGGGGCAAAGGCCAAGAAGGCGTATATTGGCATGTGTTTTGACAAAATCATCAAAAATCCCATGAACTATTTTCCCATAGTGTGTTTCCGAACTGCTCATGTGATTAGCAGCAATCACTTCTAACGCAAAACTTTTGGGATGTTTGTTTTTTGTAGAATTCTCGCGGCGCGCCCATTTGATTAGCTTGACAGAGGACTTGAACCGTCCAGAAAAGTTATCGTTTTGTTCTGATGACCATTCTGAATGTTTTTCAGGGTTGGTTTCATACCACTCTTCCGTTTCTCGGTTTCCAATGTAATAACCGTCAGGGGAACGTTCTAGAAGTGGTGAAATATCCATGTCAGCAGTGTTAGTAGAGATTGCTATTGAGCAGCGGTTCCTGCTTAGACTATTTATGTTGAGGGCATTCCTATTCCGATCCAATGCTTTGTACAGATTTTCGATAAGTTCCGAAGGGTTGGTTGTCCATCTACTTCCCTTAACAACGACATAAATGTCTACATCTGGGCGCTCAGAATCACCATTCTTGAGCACAGGTCGAATAGCAGTTTGTCGTTTATACGACCCGCCGAGGAAATCCTTGATTAAATCTGCACTATAGATTTCGTCGTCCCGTAAACCTTCTCGTATGCGTTCATGTGCAGACTTAGACCTTTGGTTGGTAGTTTTACTTGGATTGATGTCGGCGATGAAATCTAAGAATCGGGAATTTGGTGTCATCGATATTACCTCTTAGTAGAAAAATTAAAATTATCTGCTTTGGAATTCCTCTATATGGGGGTGAATTAAAAAAATACAACCCCTATATATAGTGGCAAGGCTAGTTTTGTGAACTTATCACCTTGTTCAGTGAGAGATTCGAGGATTGAGCGGTAGATTAATACTCCAGATCAGCAAGTAAAGCCTGAATCCAGCTAGGATCAGTCTTTGGACTCCACGTCAAGCTGCACAATGCTCTACGAGAGCGTAGTCCGGCACTGAAGACAGCGTATCTTTCCATGTTTATACTGGCTGCTGCTTCGGTCGCTTCAAGTCCTTGTGAAGATTTTTGAGCAGTTCCGGGGGTGACCATTTGTTCATTTTCATTGCTCTTCAAACGGTGGAGTAGGCTCAATCGCTTGAGCAACCCTAAGTGCCTGATCAGGTGAAATAGATTGATTAGGGTATGCATCTAAGACGATTGCTGGAATTAGTCTTTGGATCAGGTCAGAAAATGTAAATCCATACTCCCTGTCACCAGTTGGCCCTGTCACTTCTACCAAGGAATTGATTTGTTTCTGTGTGAAGCCAAGCTGAGATAAAGAAGAACTTAGTACGGAAAATCGTTGCTTTGTCTCCGGACGAGAAAATTTAAGTATGTCTGCCGCACGCCTCTTGATTGCGGGGTCCAGTGCATTTATACGATTAGTACACATAATTACTGCCACAGGCAGTTGTCGATTAGCGATCCGGTCAATACCTCTGATAAATGCATTTACCCCTGCTTTATCTTCATGGTGCATCTGTGCTTCTTCCCTGGATTGCGCCAAGGCATCAGCCTCGTCAACAAGTAAAATTACACCACCTCGTGAAGCACCATTGGATGATTTCAGTTTTTGTGCCTCAGAAACTGTATATTCAAACGCGCTGGAGATAAGGTGCGTCATTTCTCCCACTCGTCCTTGCCCACGACTGGAAAGGCTTAAAGGCAGTAGAGTTAAGTCAACATCTTCCTGTCGGGCAACCGCATCACCGATGGTTTCCGCTAACTCTGATTTGCCTGAACCAACATCTCCAGCCAAAACTACGAGTGGTGGGCGTCGTAGAATTATATTAACTAATTGATCAGCGTCGGCATGATGTTTTGAAGCCCATTGTTTTAATCCTTGTGGATTAATGAGAAGAGACAATATTTTGGTTAATCGATCCTTATGATCATCTAAGCCTACTAACCGACTTAGCCGTTCCTGTGCATCCAAATCAGGATACAAAATAGCTGTCTCAAAAAGACCATTCATTGCTGGTGATGTACTCATCCATAACTCCTTACACTGGAACGTGATAATGCTCTCCCACCAGCTGAATAAGTGCGGTCATGCTCAAGATAGCCATTGATGCCAGGTGTGTTCGCCGTGCCTCTATTAAGTGGCAAACTATTTTCAAACTGCTTTTTTTCACTTCCTGTTAGCTCACACCACTTACTTGAAGGCTCAAGAAAACTGTAAAATGAAGCACCAGAAATATCGCAGCCCGGTCTAACTTTCCCCGGGTCGTCATTAGCCGAATATTCAATATCACTGGCACGGTATATCAAAGTTGGCTCTATCCAGTTCCCGTCTTTTTTAAACCCGTAAGATACTTTTTCCAGATATCCATGCTTTAAATACAGTGCAATTTCTTTTTCATATTTTTCTATCATCCTGTCGCTTGGTCTACCGTAAAATCGTTGCATGCGTTTGAGATCGGTTGCTACTTTAGATGCAAGATAGTTTGCATGAGTAATAGTAAATGTCCTTGTTTCTGTTGTTGTAAAGCTATAGCTCATTTCATACCTCACACCTGAAAAGATGGGCCAAAGACTTTTTGCCAGTAATAAACCGTATCCTGCTTGGTAGTGGCTGAAAGTGCTGAATCAATAGCGTCACCAGCATCAAGTGCAGCATCAACGATCATATCTGCCTGTGTGTTGGTGTATAAGTTGCTGACATTATTTTCTTCATTGACTGGATCAATAATTTTGACCGGTGTTGTTACGGGACCTACTATGTCAGGAGAATAATAATCGCTGAACACGATGAGTTCGCGCATATCAGTTGTGGCAATATAGGTGAAGAAGTTTTGAAGGGCCTCTGGATAATCAGAGAAATTCGCTCCATTGTCACTGAGCTTGGCAAATATCAATTCAATCATGAATGATTTAAACCTGAATCCATCCTTTTCTCTCTTTTCTTTGCGTGCCCAGTATTTAGCCAGACGAATCACTTGGCTAAAATGCTGGTCATGCTTTTGTTTTCGATTTCTTATGAAATCAAGATGAAGAGGTATGCTAGTTTTTAGAAATGAACCATCATCCTGACTTACCAGGTTGCCATACCAGTTGGCATCACCGAAATACAGAATTGGGACGATGTCAATGTCAAGCCCTGTCCCCTTAAAGGATACTGATATGCTGTATGTTTGTAGCTTTACCTGATCTGGTGAAAAATTAGGAAATGCCTTTCTTAGCTTTTCTACAATATATTCCAGTAGCTTCGGTACATCAGACGGAGCATCCATGCCACGTACATAGCACGCTACGTCTATATCATTGAGTGTTCTTAGCGCAGTGCCTTTTGCCAGACTGCCAGAAATCATCATTTTTTTGAGAGAAAAATCCGGGTGGTCATTCAGGTAATTCTCTAGCTTTTCGCGTAGCCTCCTTGCTTGGGCGCGGTATTTATCGCTCTCAGTTTTTGGAAGGTTTACTTTGGCTTGTGCGAAATTCAAGATGTCGTTGTGATTAATGTGTTCGCGTGACATGGCTTACCTATATAGACATACTTAAAGTTCAGAGTTCTGAACGTAATAAAGCATGGATATTTCCGGAAGTCAAGGATATTATGTGTGTGTACTCTGAACTTTTCCGGTTGGAGGCTATATGGCAGAAACTTCTTTAGGAGCAAAGATTAGGAAGCTGAGAGAAAAAAAACAGTATACCCTTGAAAAACTAGCAGATCTAACTAGCTCAAGTAAAAGTTACATTTGGGAGTTGGAGAATAAAGCACCACCTCGACCATCTGCAGAGAAAATCTCAAAAATTGCTGAGAAATTAGGTGTTACTGTTGAGTATCTATTGGATGACCAAGCAATTATCACAGTTGGCGATGCCGCAGATGCACGATTTTACCGTAAGTACCAGCAGATGAATGATAAGACTAAAGCCAAAATTCGGTCATTTGTAGACTTATGGGATGAGGATGACGACGGATAGAATGACGCCCCAAAAATGGGCCTATCAGTTGACCCATATTTTGAATGCATATGCTTCAGACCGTGAACGCTTCCCTGTAAATGTTAAAGCCGTAGCAAAGGATTTTTCGCACCATAAATATCCTGATGACCCGATTACCAAAATCAAGGGCTCGTCACTCCCAGGATTTGATGGTGGTCTTTTTAAAGCGCCTAAGGGGCGGAAGGGATGGGGAATAATTTATAATAATTCGATGAGATCAACAGGGCGAATTAATTACACCCTGGCTCACGAATTTGGTCATTATCTACTACATAGACTGGACTACCCAGATGGAATTGAGTGTAGTGAACAAGACATGGTTCGGTGGGATTCTGCCTACGGAAAGGTAGAACATGAAGCCAATATATTTGCAGCAAATTTGCTAATGCCACTAGATGATTACCGCAAACAAATCAGCCCAAAGACTGTTATAGATCTGGATATGATTGAGCACTGTGCTGACAGATATGCAGCATCATTAATTGCTGCAACGCTACGCTGGATAGAATATACCGAGCGCCGAGCAATTTTAGTAATTTCCCGCGACGGTTTTATTTTGTGGGCAAGATCCAGTAAAGCAGCATTTCGTACTGGAATTTATTTTAGAACTTCAAATTGCCCACCAATTCCTATTCCTAAAGGATCATTGGCTTCTGGATTAATTACAACTGAAAACCAAAGGCATGGAATTGAATTGCAACCCGGTATCTGGTTTGATGAAGGCTGCAAGGAGATTGTAGTATTTTCGGGACATTACAATTTTACAATATCTGTTCTTCAGTTTGAAAATAGTGCGATGAAAAACTTCCACAAAGAATAAGGAGCATCTAAAATCGTAATCGTAGTGCTATACTGACCCTCGTATCAGTTCAGTACCGAGGCCACTGCGGTATATTAGTGGCAAGCAAGGCACCGCCCGGACCGTGCAACCGGTGCATCAGCACAAGCTACGGTCCATCTTTTAAGTCCTTATAGGACACAGGGCAAGTCTTTCTCGGGCTTGTACTATCTTGAACCAGGCATCCGCCTGTACGGGCTCACAGTTTGTCTGTGATTCCCAGCAATGAAGTTTCGTGTGCAGCTCACAGCCATGGCCTTTGCGGCCATGGTAGCCCTGTGCTGTGTGCAAGACCTGTATTTCGATCCTGCGGTATTTGTCCGTATTAATTAATAGACAGCAATACAAGCCTGTGATCCACTCCTGCAACCTAGTGGATTCAGAAACACTCAGCAGATAAGGAGAATATACGAATGCGCAACCTGAACTACCAATTGAAACAGCTCTGCAAGCACTAGCGTGATGGCAGTTATGCCACGCGGTCGGACCGGGAACGGATATTGACCCTGATTGCCAACGAACTGCATGCGATCGGCTACAGACAAATGCAGGCCAGATCATTAAAACCCAAGCACATTGAGGCCTTGGTCAGCCACTGGCAAGCCAAAGACCTCTCCATCGGGACCATCAAGAATCGCATGTCGGCACTGCGATGGTGGGCTGAAGAGATCGACAAGCAAAACGTCGTGGCCCGCTCCAACAAGGACTACAGCATACCGGACAGATGCTACGTTGCAAAAACGAGTAAGGCCAAAGAAGTCACCCAAGAACAGCTTGGCAGGATCAAGGACGAACACGTGCGCATGAGCCTGGAGCTGCAACGCGCCTTCGGGCTTCGAAGGGAAGAGGCGATGAAGTTCATACCCAGCTATGCCGACCAGGGAAGCCATATCCGACTCAAGGGCAGTTGGACCAAGGGCGGCAGGCCACGAACGGTTCCAGTGCGAACAGCAGGCCAGAGAGAAATCTTAGACAGAGCAAGGGACCTTGCGGGCTCAGGTTCGCTAATCCCGAGTCACCGAAGCTACGTACAGCACTTGAGGGTCTACGAGAACAGCACGAACCGAGCTGGGCCATCAAAACTGCACGGGTTGCGTCATGCGTATGCACAGAGGCGCTATGAGGAGCTGACTAGCTGGAAATCTCCGGCTACGGGTGGGTTCGACAGAAAATCCCTAAGCCAGGAGCAGCAAGAACAGGATCAGGAAGCCCGGCTGATCATCAGCAGCGAACTCGGCCATGGACGCGAGGCCAGCGGGTGGAAATCCGGTTGTCACTTTATATGGAGGATTTCTGAGAACGCTTTGGCTGATCCTGTCAAGCTCCTTGGGCATGTATCAGTCTTTTGAGAGGGTTGAATCAATGGTTTCCAGCACAGGGGGCTGGTGATTCAGAGATTAATGAGGATTCTCGGAGTACCCCGTTGTGTCAGCATGGCATTGGGTTATCGTATTGGAGTAGAAGCAACTAAAGACGAACATGCTCCTATCGCATCCAAATAGTGCTACAACGGCCGCTGAAGGAAAGCACCAAACAATAGCCATGAACAGTTTCACAGCAGGGTGGGATATAGAATGCTGAAGGAATTTGTCAGGGTTTTTCAGGGGTAAACTAGGGTCTAGGGCATTTGAGTCTGTTTTTTAGTGACCCCATAATCTGGTTTTAGGGAGAGAGTCAGATACACCATTAAAGTACTACGAAATATCGATCTCAATTCGGCAGTGATCGCTTGGTCCCCAGTCTTCAGGTTTATTCAGGGCCTGTACTTTCACTTGTTTATGAAATCCCCTAGATACAAACACGTAATCGAGTTGGTTCGCTGCTGTCTTAGGTGTCTGCTTGGATGTATGGAAAGTAGGAACGTTTTTCGTATCAGCAGGTAGCCCGTCTGGCAGTGTTTCTGCCTTTCTACCGTTTGGATACTGGGGCCCAATGAACTCAAAACCCAGTGCTTCGAGCCGTGAAAACACGCTCCGATCCCTTGCAGGCAGTGCAAGAGGATTGTCTTCTGTTGCACCGTGTATAAGATTGAAGTCTCCTGCAACCAAAATCCTGTGTGTTCCAAGATTTTTACTCCCGATGAACGCGCTCAGGTCTGATAGTGCCCGATGGGCCATGGCATCGGAATAGATCCATTTCTTATTTATGCGAGGATGCAGTACTTCCCAGCGAGCATACAGTGAAACAGCAATAAAAGGCTCTACAGTTGCAATTTTTGGAGTAATGTATGCGACCGCAATAATGCCAGGTGCACTCATCGTCAGTTCATCCTGGGTAGGACTTTTCCCTACAGGGATATTTTGCAGTTCACAGAGTTCGATCCGGTTTGATAACTGCAGCACCTTTGCACCACGATCATAGTGCTCTAGTTCCCAGCTTCCCTTAGGAAAAGGAAACTCCTGGAGGAGTGCCGCGTCATAGTCAAACCCTTCAAGTGTCTGTATGAATTGTTCGCGAAATTTGATGTTCCAGCTTACGAGTCGAACTGTGCTCATCGAGGTTTACATGGAGATTGTGAGACTGGGCTTTCGAGTATAATACTATCGCCTCATCTGACAGGTCTTCGGTAATTGCGTTGTCTGTCTTTAAAACTATCACCCATTTTTTCATGGAACACGATACATACACATGGGGCTTGATACGTGGCACCTCAATTTGAATTTAACCTTGCAGGATTTGGGGGAGAACCAAACCAAAATGCAATGATTTGGTGAAATTTGCCACACGTGAAGTCTAGACATTGTCTTAAATTAGGTTTACTAAGTAGTTTTCGCATCCTGCATTTCCTGTCCAATTACCTCAAGGCGTTCTAACAGCCGACGTACATGACCATCTTCGATGCGTGCGCGCCAATGTCCGTCACAAAATCGTCAACAAGTTTGTCATATATAGGATAGGCAAAGGAGTCAGTACCGTCTTTGTTCCCACCTCCAGTCCAGTGTTTGATAGGTTCAAATCCATCTGCATAGAGTTTGGGTGAAAAAGCCAAAAGCTCTTGGATATCCTTGACTGTGGGCTGTCTTGATTTGGCCATTTTTCACTCCTGCAAGCTTAATAATTGCATAAGACAGTCACTGCTTCCATGGAGTTTGCACATTAACTAAACTGAATAACATGCTTCACTAAAATTGTTTCAAAAAACTGCTATGTATGTTATGGCCGCTTATTCCCACCAGTTCTGGGAGTCTGGCACTATAAGCTGGATCAAGTTGGGGTGCAGGACTAGCTGTCAAGAATCAGAGTATGTACCAGTGTTTATGAGAGAGCTGTACACATGTTCCATGTACTTGCAAGACGCAGCATCGGGAAAAGGTCAAGCCGTTTAGTTCTCGTCATAGTAGTGCGCTCGCACTTTTGCCGTCCATTTTTGAAAGACTTCGCGAAGTGCATTTCTCTCATTGTACTCCGCATCCGGCTGTGGCATCGTATGAACGAATAGGTCCGTCACACCGTTATCGAAAACACCACCAGATACTCCAGATTCTCGGAAGACAAGCAGCGGGATGTTGAGCGCAAAGAGAATTCCCGCCTCAAGTTGATTCCAAGGCGTCGGGAACTGCACGATACTGTTCTCGGCAACAATTTCCTTGAAAGGTGTGTCCTTCTTCCACGTTCCAGATGTGGCCTCGAATTGCGAAAACCCTAGAATAAGGCCACCGGAGCAATGCTTAGCCAAGGTGATCACTTCACGTAGCGGGTATGTCGTTGGATAGTCAGTTTTGCCGAGAGTACGGGCCTCGATCCTGTTATGGCCGAGTTCCCCCAAAATTATGCGTTGTGCCGCATCTTGAGCATCACTGAGAGCATTCGGCATTGAGACAAATACGGGGATCAACATAAAAATACCTACTGGGTATCAAGCTTACTGAGTTTTGCCGTCGGTCTTTTCACCACTTGCGTGACGAGCAAAGAAGTCAGCCCCTTCTTTCGTCAGAACTGCTTCGATTCTCTCTACGAAAAGCGCCGCCTGGTCTGGAACGGAGTGGTACGGACCACTAGTGGTCTCAAAAAGTCTCCGTTCTCGCTCAAGCGCATCCCATGAAGCGCGGTAGCACAGCCAATTCTCGTGAGACTTCAGATGTGCCAACATTCCGGTGGCAATAACGAGGGTGGCTGAAAGAGCAGCAGCCACAATCCGCCAACACTCCTGAGCAGGTGCAAGGGCAACAAGCGGCGTAAGAATGGCGGATGCAACGATCAAATAGATAGAGAACACTCGATATATCGCTTTAGACCAGCGAGCTCGGTCATCGTAGAACTTCAAGGCCTTTGCGTAATCTTCCTCCAAGTATTTATTGATTGCAGATTCCTCCATTATGAACACTCTGTCTTTACGGTCAAATCAACGACAAAGATTGCGCATCGTTCGCACTATATTCTGAATGTTCCAACCAACTCTTGGCTTTCCCTCCAAAGCAGCTGGGTAATATTGGACTCTACCATCGCCATACAGGCAGACACCCATTATAGGCTTGCCAAGATCAATGGACTTGCGAAGCTCCCAGTCAACCCACTTACTAGTGTAAGTCGTCGGTCCATATAAACAGACGGTCAAACTGGCCAGTCTGATTTGGGTAGTGATACCACGAGCAATGTAGTCGGCGTTACTACTGTTAAAAGGCTCCTTTATGGAATAGTCGGCAAACTCTAAATCGGAGTTTTGGCTTTTAGCCTGCCCACGGAACAAGTTGACAAGGTTGAGGTCTTCCTCAACAAAGCTTAGAAATGCATGTAGCATGACTTACCTCTTCTTCTCGGATGTTGCTGAGTGCAAGATGTGGTGTGGTGCCAAGAATCCGCCCGTGCTTGGGCCAACGGTTCAAACTCTTGAATTGGATTCTGCCCTGCATAGCCAATCGTAGTCAAGTCCACCACCAGCCCACACTCTCAACTTGGGCCCCGTCCGCTAGCTTAGAAGACGCGCTTACCCTTAGGCTAGCTTTGACTGTCGTTATGCACTTCGCGACCTCATCGTACGGGAGCACTGGGAAGTGTCACACCTTGATATACTTACGTGGTAGCGCCGTGTCGATCACGATGCCTGCCAGACTCGCAATCGACGTGGTACTAAAAGGGGTGACCTCCAACTTGCTCTGACTCTCTCACAAACACTGGTATATAACTAGGGGCTTAACACGTGCAAATATTTCAATCGAACTAACCTCCAATGGCACAAGACCTCTAATGCATTCATCCTACCGTAGAAGGTCAGTCTTATATGGTTAATATACGGTAACTTTCACGACGCTCCTGCTTCGCTACTTTTGATACGCTAACAATTACATTGTTAATTGAGATAAATAACCTGAGTTGCTTTAGCCAACATTCGTAGGTTATGTGTATGGTGATGATTTGCAAATTCAGCATGCCGACCACCTTTTTCCCTCCAAGTCAAATCTAAATTAACCTCATGAAATAGCTCTACACTAGTCAAGAGGATCACTGGATTTGTTGGTGCCTGGGTTTTTTTATTCAGCCGCTGAGCCCACTTTATGAAAGGTGATAGAATGCGTTTCTCTCCTGCAGTGAAACTATCACGCATTACCGAAATAACAATATTTGCACCTGGTAGCTTTCTGGCAATTCGTCGAAGCTGCTTAAGGTCGTGGGGTTTTATAAGGTTACCTTTTCCAAATGATTTCGCTTCACCAATCACAAGTTTTGGAGGTAAGGTTTCGATCGATGCTTCAGTTGGAATCCAAGCGACATAGTCTGCTTCACATGGAGGGCCTTCATCTACTTTAATTTCCAGTGAAGGAGAAAATGTTATTTCGTCCATCGTGCTACAAGTTTGATGAAGCACTTTGAGAGCGAGCAAGACTCCGTACGATCCACGAGCGTAATCTGGTGCAGAGAAAGGGCCTATCACCCGATAGCTCCAGTTTCCATTGTTTGCCTCAAGCGTACCCTGTGGAAAGTGGTAATGCTTAAGACAGCGTTCACATACGATTTCATAATCAGTAGCAGTTAGGCTGTGCCAATTTTTGACACTACAGTGAGGGCACTTTGTGGTTAGCCCGAGACTGAGTACATTGCAGTCAGTAAAATGCGAGATAGTTGTTTTAACCCATGGTTCCCTTTGGTTACGTCGAGCCATCAAGTTGCTAATTTTCTTAGCCGACATTGTACGACGGTTGAAAACTTCTTCGACCTCTCCTTTACCACGTTTTCGGACTCCACCTGCCATCTTATTCAAGAACTCCAATGTTTCTGAATCTGCGAGTAAACGAATATTGTGCATTCCGCCAAGGCTTTGGAACACCTGCTTGGCAATGCGCCCAGGTTCAGATAGGCTTGCTTCTACACCAAGCTGTTTCAGGGATCCGATAATTGCTTCCTCTTGAGTTTGAAACTGAACAGTCTGCGTATCATCCTTGAACTTTTGTACAAATGACCATCCTTCTGTGCCTATAACAACTCGTTTTCTCATAATATAGTCCAGAGAAGGCCAAGAGGGGTCTGTCACATTGAATGGCAGAACAGTTGCAATGTGATATTGAGGATAAGCTTTAAGATTTATGATATTTACCCAGCGTGCATGGTGGCCTCCATCGTAGAAGGATGAAAATTCAGGTGCTAGCGTTGGAAAATCTATTTTTGGAGAGTCATTGTCTCGTACCTTCAGCGTGGTTCGTCTTTCTTTCGCAGCAATTTGAAGTCGGCATATTCTTGGAAAGATGCCTTCACCAGCGTATTGCTGCCAAATGCAATCACGCCACGTTTTGTAGGTGTAAGAACCACGCGGCAAATCTGGATTTAAATTTGCCAGCATGTCATTCTGCTGCTCTTCGTTTATTGAACGAGCGAACTCAATTGTGGTGTGATGCATCACACCATTTGGATTGCCCTGCAATGGACGATATTGAGTCATAATCGTCTTGCCTACTTCATCAGCAAGATCAGGCCACCACCCGATTGGGATAGGAAGGAGTGGATTAGGTTGCAGACGCAAATTCCAAAGGTCAATAAGGTCGGGACTTTTGGTTGGATCAAACACGTAGATAACTAAGTCATGTTCCCATGAGCGCATGGCTTCAAGCTTGTATTCTGTAAATCGAAGTGGTGTAACTGCACCATCTTTATAGACCTTAAGCCAGGCATCAGACGTTTCATCAATAGTCGTGGGTTTGAAGACATCGCTATAAGCTTGTGTTATATACATCGAAGGTTTGTCCGTTGGATAAACTCCGAACATTGCCTCCGCTATTGTGCTACCACGATTTGGTTTAACAAATATTGCTGGATGTTCTTCTCGCTGTTTGAAACGAAGTTTTGTCTCATAGACATGCTTTAAAGCATCAACAATGCTAAGACCAGCCGCAAGTTCAGAGTAGTCACGATGCATTTCACAAGTCATAAACTCTTTGAGTGGGAATACACGTTTGTCAAGAAGGGACTCACTATAGATTGCATCAAGGCCAATTTTTTTGAGAAGGTTGGGTTCAGCTTCCACATAGGCGTCTGGCTCAAAGAAATTGATATACCCGCGAGCAACTTCAGCGCCTGTAAGCCGTTCTTCTGTTGGTTCAGGTGACCAGTCCTTAGGGTATGATCGAAATACAGGGACGATTGGATTAAATATTCCTCCCCATAAGCAAGTGCTGATTCGCATAAACTTCCGAATCGCAGAAAAATCTGTAGGGCGTACTAACAGTGCAATTCGAGTTGGTCTAAGTCGGATAGTCGCAGACACGTCTGTCATCGAATCCTCCAAGAACAAATTATGTTTGAGACTGTCCTAGCTGAATACTTGATCAAAGTTTAAGTTGGGGGATTATATACTTTACTAACCGAAATCTACCTTAACCCCTTTTCCTAGCAGGTGGTGTAGACAGCACCAGTTTTGCCAGTTCCTCTGGTTTCAGGGGGATATTATCAAAGTACTCGCTGTACTTTGAGCGCTTTTGTTTGTCGTTGGGTTTAGACATTGATTCAATTTTACGTTTCTCTTTACTCATTATTCACAAATACCAGCATGACATTCTTTAACTTCAGGGTTCCGAATTGCAGTGCGCTATTCACCGGTATGTTGTTCAAACCATCTAATGACAGCATCATATGCTTTCCCCTCATCTTGGCGATTTTAGTCTTTTCAATCTGATCTTCCTTAATCATGACGTGATTTTTTCTGACCTTACTAAAGGATGATAACTGTGCTGTCGATTAGTATGTTTACCAGTAAGCTGCTCTAGCATGCAATATCCCCAGCAAACATTAACTCAGTAGTCCCGTTAAGTCGGGTTACCTGCTGAATACAAAAGTCTAATAGCAAGTTCGGGGTAGCTCCTCGTGCTTAGATGAATAGGCGGGGACTTCCTCATACTGAGTAATGTTTGCAATGGCCCGGCACCTTTGCCGGACCAAGGCACACCAATGACAAAGGAGTCGATCATGAAACCCAAAATCTATACGTTATTCTGTATGTTTTCCTTGCTTTTGTTTCAGCCAGTTCATGCTGATGGATATGCAGCTTCTGGTTTTGCCCAGGGACTAGCCAATTCCCCCATGGGTAACCTGCCAAGGCTGATGATGCAAAAAGAGTAATATCAGGCCATGAAAGCCAAGCGCCAGGCATTGGAAGAGGAAAGGAACTTTCGTGAGGAGCTAGGTAGAATCATCTCTACCCAGAGGATGAAAGCTGGAAGGGACTATGCCCTGTCCAAAGGGTACTTTGATGTTGTCGACCAGTTAGATTCAATAGTCCGGCAACAGGCAGAAATTGATGAATTGAAGCGCCGTGCTGCAAAAGCAAGAGAGGAGCAGGAAAGCTGAGCAACTGTTAAATTTAGTCTGGGTAATGAATATGAGTCCAACAGGTAAATTCGTAGCACTTCTTGGTTGTGTCATTCATTACAAATGAATACAAAACAGCCGTTTCAATGGAGCGGGTTCAAGTCCGATTTCCAACCAAAAGAAATTTCGGTATCGATGACGGTATGTGACCAAAATATTAGACTAACTAACTCCTTTAAATGCAGTACGTTACGTTTCCTTTCAATCCTATTACATGCAATTTGAGTTGTCCGATAATTTCCAATTACATCCTAAATTATCCGCCTAAAAATTTGAAATTTGGAATAGATCAAAAATCTGAAGTTCTGGAAGTCATATCGATTAAAAGCCAGTTATGTCGTGCTTCGTAGAGTAAACCCTCTCTTGCCCTCTGGTAGGTACAAAAGTAAGCACCATCAATGCTTCAGACCTGATTTTGGCCACCCAAAACTGAAAGAACATATGGCAGCAGTTGCTTTATGATAATTGACTTGTTTCTGAATGAGTCGAAGAATTCGGGTCGTTGATCGACTGGAAACGATAACCCATTACAAACTACAGCACCAGATTGACCCCCACATAACCGTGTACCGGCATGGCTGGAAAGTAGCGGTAGGTGCCGAAGGCATAGTCAGCACGGTCGGCGTAGCGCTCATCAAGCAGATTGATGACACGGGCAAACAGATCGATGTGCTCGGTCAGCCTGTAGCTACCACGCCAATTGAGCACGATGTGGCCTTCGTACTTGGCGGTATTGGCGGCATTGATGTAGTGCTCGCCAACTTGGCTCAACTCAAACTCGGAATACCAGCGTTCACCTGGCTGATAGCGCCAGCGGGCATTGGCGAGCCAGCGGGGCGCCGAATCCATCATGTTGCCATCTTCGATCTGTTCGCCACGCACGGCGTCGCGGGTGAAGTCGTACTTGTGTACGGCATAACTGATGGCGAGGCTCAAGTCATGGTCACCCAGATACCAATCACCAGAAAATTCAAGCCCGAGGGACTTGGTCTTGCCATCGCTGACATTGAAGCCACTGGCGTCTCGGAAAATGAAGTTGCGGGTCCACTCGCTAAACGCCGACAGTGACCAAGTGCTGCTGCGAAAGCCGACCTCCGCTGACAGTAGGCGTTCGCTGTCCAAGTCGGCCACTGTTTGCCCCTGCTGCAGACGGTAGAGTTCGGTGGCTTGCGGCGGACGGAACCCGGTGCTGAGCATCAGATAGCCGGAGTGGTGGGCACCGAAATCCTGCTCGATGCCCAAGCGGCCCGCCACTTCTGTGAACCTGTCTTCACGGGAGGCAGGGCGGGTGTACAAGCAGCCGCCGAAACCGCAGGCCGAGCCGTCGTCGCGGCTGTTACCTGTCAGGTGGCGGTTTTCATAATCGTAGTTCAGGTGCTCAAGGCGTAGGCTGTGCAGCAGGCTCAGCCCCCCGGTCAAGGGTCTGTTCAGGTCGTAGAAGCCGGCAGCCATGATCGAGTCTACGTCGTAGTCGTAGTTGCGCCCAGCGGGTCGAGTAGCTATCAGGAAGGCCGAACCGTCCGTCGGTCGATTTTGAATCTCGAGCAGGCTGCCGTGCATGGCCTCAATTTGCGCGCCGAATTGCCCGGCCCAGGCGCCGGCTTCAAACTCTTGGCTGACCAACGCGCCACCGCTCGTCTGCTCATTGGTCTCGGTCGGCTGTCCAGGCAGGAAGTGTTGCAAAAATTCCATGTGCGAGCGGCGCAGATAAGCTGAAATGCGGGTTTGCTCCCTTCGCCAATGGCTGGCAACACGCCAGGACCAGGCATCCCGGTAGGCCTCCGGGTTGGGGTTGGAGCGCCGCAGGTTACTATCCTCGTAGGCTTCAAAGCCCTGTACGTAGCCGCCGGTTTCCTGGTTAAGGTTGGTGGCGCTCAAAGTGTTGCGCACTTGCCAGTTGCCTGCGTCAGCGGCATGGACCAAAGTAAACTTCTGCTGACCATATCCCGTGGAGTCTCGATAGCCGTCGGTCTGGCTCCCATGGGCACTCAGGCCAACATAGTGCCTGCCTATATGCCCGCCTAATGCGGCTCGAGCCTGGTAGTAGCCATAGGAACCACCCTGTATGCTAAGGCTGGCACCTTCGGGATTGGCAGTGAGCACATTGATTACCCCATGCAGTGCGTTGCCACCCAGCACAGCACTGGATGGTCCACGCCAAACCTCGATGCTGCCCGCCTGCTCACCATTGATCTCGAAGAGATTGTTGATGTTGCAAAAACCCGCAGGGCGAATGGGCAGGCCGTCTTCAAGATAGAGAAATTCTCCACAGGCCCCAGGTCCGGTAAAGACCGCTGAACGAATGGCAGTCAGATGCTCTTGGCCGGACCCTCGGGTCACCCAGACGCCGGGAACCCGGCTCAGGGCTTCGTGAATGTGGTTATACCGGATCTCCGCCAGTGCGTCACCATTGATGCGACTGGCGCTACCGGCGCTGCCGAGGCGCTCGCTGAGGGCTCCTGTGACAACGATCTCCCCAATAGGATAGGCAGCGGACAGGGTCGCAGGGACGACCGCCAGCAGCACCAACCCCGCCAACGGTCGCAACTTTCTCCTAAGGCATCGGCTTGTCGCCAGAAAAAGGAATACCAGCGGATTGATGGCCTCACCCCTGAAGCGCATGAGGGATAGCCACGCCTTCGGATAACTGCCTTGCAGGTGTTTGAAGGGGTCTTGGTAACCGTTGCAATCTATCAATTTCAAATCTGAGCGTACTGAAATTATACTGAAACTGATTAGTCAATGTCCGCGCAAAGGAAAAAGTAATTTCGTGGAATCGATCAGAAAAAATCAATTCTCATCATGCCTGGAATTCAGGCAGTTAACTTTTCTCAATAGTGCTTTTGTAGTTTAAGGGAAATTTTTTTACTCAAGCGGATGAGTTTTTCATATGAGGAAGACACATTCGGAATGGTTCCTAGTTGGGTTTCTCATGCAGGGTCCATATAATTTCACACCGCGTCGGGACAACATTCCCCTCAGCGATAAGTGGAACCCAGGTCTTTTTGAACATACAGGCACATTGTTGCGGTCATCATCTGCTGGATTTGGAGGTGTTGCAATATCTGGTTGTTTTCGATGGCCCAGTACCTGCAACTGACTCGTAATTCATAACTAAAGGAGAGCACATGAAAACCCCCATCTTTACATTGTCTTTGTTGTCACTTCTTCTGGTCGCCTGTGGAGGAGGTGGTGGAGGGGGAAGCAGCAGCAGTATGCCTGATATGGAGACAGGTGGAATGGAGATGCCTTCTGAAGCTGATTCTAACAATGGAGATGAAGGGCCAAGAGCAGGGCACTCTTCCCAGCCTGTAACGATCACACTTACTGATGAAACAGGGGATATAACTTCCCAAGAGGTCTTGTCCTATCTGCGATTTGATATTGGTGGGGGACCCTATCAGGCTGGACCAGACTTCAGCTACAGTGATGATCCAGGTCTTGCTCGTTTTGTAATTGCACCCACAGTGCGCATTGCGCAAGGAACGCCGGACCATGAGCGTGCGCTGATCCATCATGCCGTTGCAGTCATCAATCGGGAGTTGCCTCACCAATGGCACCTTCAAATAGGAAGTGATGCACCGCCATTAGCTGTGATAGAAAGTATTCCCAATAACCAGATCTTTGTTGATTTCGCTCCGTATGATGACTGGAACGATCCACTTAAAGGCAGCTCAAGACCAGACTCAGAAGCTATAGCACAAATCGATGTCACAAAGGAATATGATTCCTCACAACTACGGTGGGAGAAAAAACGGATGAATAAAGCACATGTGTGGATGTCTTCAGAGACTGACCTCACCGATCCCATCCTGCTGTCCATTCTGATACATGAGCTTCTACACACGCTTGGCATTTACGGGCATGCTGATGCAGATGAGTTCCCGGATTCACTCATGCGAGACTCGGAGTTACTGGTTACTCAGCGCGTGCCTGAGGTTGACGGTACAGTCCTGCGAGCGATATACACCCGCTATAACCCTGGCACAGAACCGGAACAAATATCTGTAAACAGCCTCGGTCCGTGGGAGTCAACAGAGACAAATCTGACTGGTGAGATCGGCTCGGTATCGTTTGGCGTCAGTCACCGCCATGGTGTTAGTGTTCCATGGACGAATGGACCCACACCAAATGTCGCACTTGCAGAAAATCCTTCAATTTTGGGTACTGTGACTTGGAACGGTGGACTTGTAGGGTTCACACCTAGTGAACAGCCTGTAAGTGGCGGTGCGGAGATCAGTGTAAATCTGAGCACACTCACTGGGCGTGCTGATTTCACCGACTTGGAGTCATGGCATGCAGGACAGGCGCCCGGCAGGCTCGGGACTGGCAGCATGTGGGGGGATGGTGATCTGGGTTATACACTCTCTGTCAGTGGAAATTACCTGCGCAGCACTGGTGGTGACAGCGGAACCGTCGCTGGCAACTTCTACGGAAATGACCACGCGGATGTAGCAGGCTCACTGGAACGCGACGATCTGACTGCAGCATTTGGGGCCAGTCGATAGTTGGAATACGGGTTCAGCTCCGATTTCCGCCAAAAGCAGACATCTGGTAAAGAATTACAGGGCATATCTAGGCTGGAAAACACAAAAAGAAGCTGTTTAATGTCCGCTAATTACTCAAAACGGACATTCGAGATGATGTATCGTTCAATATTGGTGTGACAGCCTATTGAGGATTAGCAGGGTATGTACGCAGTTATATTTAGAGCAGAAGTAAATGAGCTTGATACCTCTTACACTGAAATGGCTGCGCGTATGAGAGAGTTGGCAACATCGGAATACGGCTGTAAAGAATTTATATCTGTAATAGAAGACACGTTTGAAATAGCTGTTTCATATTGGGACACGGAAGAGCAAATTCAACAATGGAAAAACGATCCAGAACACCTGGTTGCGCAGGAGATAGGTAAGTCAAAGTGGTATAAGTCATACCAAGTTCAGATTGTTAACATAGCTCGTGAATATTGCAGTAATACATAATTGGCGTTCCCCCAAAAAATTAGACCAAAGCGTTTGTGAGAATGACATGAAAAATCCTTGTAGAAAGGGGCAGGAAAGCTGAGCAGTTGTTAAATTTAGTCTGGGTAATGGATATGAGTCCAACAGGCTATTTCGTAACATTCATTGGTTGTATTATTCATTACAAATGAAGGCAAACCAGCTAATTCAATGGAACGAGTTCAAGTCCGATTTCCAACCAAAAGAAATTTCGGTATTGATGACGGTATATTACAAAAATATTAGACCAGCTAACTCCTTTAAATGTAGTAAGTTACGTTTCCTTTCAATCTCCATTACAGAATTTGAGTTGTCCGATAATTTCCAATTACATCCTAAATTATGGGAATTATATACAGTAGTTCTAGCGCATCTTTGAGATAGCCTTCTGACACCTGTCTGCGTTCGATCTTGTTGAAGTATTGTTTATTCACTATACTTCCATCCGCTAATCTACTAGGAGATAAACATGCATTTGATGATAGAACCATACAGCTCGTATGGGAAAAGGAAAAAATTCCGGAACCCGGAATGTATTCTCTAGGTATTTTTTGTGCACAATACGCACAATTCCTCTATGCGGCCTGATTTTGCATCTTTTGCGAAGCCTGCGTTGAAGAGGATCACGGATATTTACGAATCTGTGATTCACTTTGTATAATGCTGCTTTGCTAACAACGCTGGAAATCTCGTTAAGCCGGGTCACTTGCTGGATATAAAAGCCTTATATCAGTGTAGGTCGTTCCTTGTGCTTGGATGAATAGGTTGGGATTATCTTTGCCTGAAGATGTTTGTAATGGCTAGATATCTTGGCCAGAGCTCCATGCTAGGAAATAGAGGAATTACAATGAAAATAACTGGGTCTGTCTTTATCTTAGTTCTTACGTTCTTTTTGGTTGCTTGTGGGGGAGGGGGTGGAGGCGGAAGCAGTACACCCATGTCACAACAGCCGCCACAGACACAGCAACCACCACCCCTGACATCCTCCGATCCGACGTATCATCTAGACACACCTCGCTTTACGACCCATCAACCTGATGTGCTTGAACAGATTGGGGCGCACCATGCTTATGCGATGGGATTGACAGGCAGGGACGTCAGGATCGGGATCGAAGACTCTATTGTCGATTATACGCAAGTCTCGGAATTCGGGATCAGGGTCAAGCTGACCGATGCAGAGGGTGCAGTACTATCGTATTCTCGTCCACTCGGTGATGAACCACTCAGCGACATCGATCTATGTCAACGCAACCTCACATGCGACATTTGGCAAGGTGACAGCCAAGGTGACCCTGAAGCAAGGAACGACTGGGTTCAACAAGTTGTGAGTCAGGATGGATGGCCCACGAGTGATGACTCTGTCTTTATAAGGGATGACTACTGGAGTGAATTCAATGCTATTGAAAGGTTGTTCAGATGGTCCGAGGTGCCCACCCCTTACGGAGTAGAAGGATCTCACGGGACTATAGTTGCTTCAATTGCAGCAGGGCAGAATCTTGGTGTCGCCCCTGAAGCAACCATCATTCCTATTGCCAGGAATCTTTCGGACGACCAAGATGAGGAAAACTTCGCTGGTGCTGCCTTTAGACTGATCACCACCTTGCTGCCTACTGCGGACAGGCAACAGTTGGATGATATCGTCGCAAATGCGTATCGAGAAGACTATGCAAAGTTTGACATCATCAATCGCTCCTATGGAATACCAATTTTCGATCCCAACGTGATTTCGGCAGAGATTGATTCCGAGTTGCGATGGTACAGGCAATACTTGCCCAAGACCTTGAACGCAACTTTGCAGATTGGTACACCAGACCCCCAAAAAACCATTTTTGTCTATGCCGCAGGCAACGACAGCGAACCTTGGTCCGGCTTAGGAGCGGATCTTCCGTACTACATTCCTGAGCTGCGTGGTCACTCCCTGTCTGTGGCAGCAACGAACCCTTCAACGGGGTTAATCGCCGATTATTCCAACCGGTGTGGCCCTCTCCCGTCCGATTGGAACACCGCGAGACATGGACGGCACTATTGCCTGTCAGCTCCCGGAACAGTGCGAGGTCTTGTACCTGATCAGAATTCGCCAGGCGCAGGTAACGTAAGAGACGGGCTGCAAGGCACCAGTTTCGCCGCACCAGTTGTGTCTGGTGCGCTGGCTTTGCTAATGGAACATTTCAGGGGAACGCGCGGAAACACGGAGATTGTAAAACGAATGATCGATACTGCAGATCATACTGGACAATATGCCGATCTTGAGATATATGGGGCAGGTCACCTGGATATCGAAGCTGCACTTTCACCTGTAGGGACACTCAATGCCGGACAGACGGCCCAGGCACTTAGCCAGACGACACTTCAGACACCGGCCGCCTTCGGTTCCTTAGCGCAGCGTGCTACCAGCATTGAATTGGCGGCATTCGATGAGCAAGACTTTCCATTCTGGATTCCTCTGTCAGGATTGGTCCATGTGCCAGACTATGGCCGCTCCCCAATTCCCGAGATAGTCAGGACAGAAGAAACCAACACACCTGCGACGGGGCTTGGTGCCCTCGGCCTATACTGGGCAATGAACGACGTCGGAAGCTTTCCGTTCCAGAGACGTCAAGAATGGACCATGGGTTTTGGCCCGACATCAGCAGGCTTGGCATTTTTGCCGCACGATAACGGGTGGGGATATGGTTTTAGTTTCGACAACTCAAGATACTTAGGGTCCCAGACTTCCGGGGCATTCGGGTCGGATCTCAGTTCTGGCATGATCTGGACTTCTCGTACACTTGATCGTGAACTTGGAAAGGGTTGGACACTCAATGCCGAAACTACCTTGGCGCTTAGCCTGCCTCAATATGAAAACAATGCAATCTTCTCAGCATCTCCTTCCGTGATGTCTGCAATGTCCATGCGGATTGGTAATCAAAGCACGGGACTTTCCATTGAGCAACCCTTGCGTGCAGAGTCGGGCACCGGCACGTTTCGTATCGAAAACGGCAGGATAGAGAATGGGCAAAGGCTTTACGATAAGTATCGCATCCCGCTACGTCCCGATGCACGAGAGATACAAATGGTGCTGCGTCACCAACAGGAGGCATTCAGCGGTGACATTGCGTTTGAGGCGGGTCATTCGGTGAATGATGGTCATGTTTCCGGTGAATCCGAAACGAGAATTGGAATGGCATATCAAGTGACCTGGTGAACCTGTGCATCGCATTAACATCCTGATATTTGCATGCACGATTGCCCTAACTGAGGCTTGTACAAGTCCAGGTAACACTGAAAAGGCATCAGATTCGATGGATCTTGGCTCTTCAGTCATGCAAGAAGGTACGGTTTACACTCCTGTGAGTCAGAGCCCGGAAGGGTGTTTGCTCTATAGTGTCAACGTTCTCGGTGGGCATTCTCCCGCCGCGTTGGTCTATCAGAGCGTGGAAGGGCAATTCAGTTATTTTCAGCCAGAGCGATGCGTCAAAAACGCAAAGGTGAAGTAGGTGTTTGCGTATTAACAGAAGTTCTAAAAATGATAAAGGGGAAAGCAATGAAATATTTTTCAGTATTTCTAGCAGGAATTGTCCTGTTGTTAGCTGGTGGCTGTGCAAAGGACTCAAGCAAGATCGCTCCGGCCTATGTGTCACCGCTTAAGTATCAGGGCTATAGCTGTACCCAGTTGAGAGATGAGTTGACTAGGATTGGAAGCAGACTAGTGGAAGTCACGGGAGCACAGGACCAAGCTGCCAGCTCAGATGCCACGAATATGACTGTAAGCATGATCTTGTTCTGGCCCGCGCTGTTTTTTCTGGAGGGAGATACAGGACGCGAGGCCGAATTGGGGCGCCTTAAAGGTGATCTGGATGCAATAGAGCAAGTTGCAGTCCAGAAGAACTGTAATGCAGTGTTAGCTGGTATCGAAAAAAACAGGCACGAAGCGATGGAAGCATGGTCAAAAAAGAAAAAAGAAAAAGGGCAAGAAAGAAAGTGTCACGCTGGATACTGTTGGGAGGATGAAGGTGAGGATTAAATGCTTGCCTGCAAATTGATCTTTGCTGTATCGGTGGCATATGTACACGACATACTCGATGCAGGTGTGAAGTGCTCTATCCGTGTGTTGACTTTACAATCAGAAAATTTTTTGAGAGAAATTTTGCTTACATGAGCTAGTACCTGGCAGATACAGCGCTCACTGCTGTACAGGCGTTGGTGTACTATGTACTAGGATTTGGGGCAAAGCTGAAGAGATCAGTGTTTTGCCAGTGAAACAGTAGTATACATTCATGATTGTCTATTCTGCCACTCGACGTGAGTTTAGCCAGGACGTGCTGTTCAACCGTATTGAACAACAGATTCTTGATGTATTCTCGTCAAAGCTGGGTCACAGTACATCCAATTCTGAGATCCAGTCTTGGAAGAACTCCTTGCAGTACATGAACAATGTGCTGACATGCGGAGAGATACCAGATGATGCAGGAGTAGCGATCGAGTACCGCATACCTCAGACATCTAAACGCGTTGACTTCATACTTTCAGGTGCTGACCAAAACAATCGAGACTCTGTTGTCATCGTCGAACTGAAGCAATGGTCTAAAGTCGAAAAGACTCAAAAGGATGCGATTGTCCAAACCTTCATTGGGCGGTCTCTTCAGGAAGTCACCCACCCCTCCTATCAAGCTTGGACGTATGCAGCGCTGATCCAAGACTTCAATGTTGAAATTCAGGAGGGCGACATCTCGCTGCACCCTTGCGCCTACCTTCACAATTGCGTTGACTCTTCGGTAGTCAAGTCGTCCTTTTATGAAGAGCATATACACAAGGCACCAGTGTTTCTAAAGAATGATGTCGAGATGTTAGCGGATTTCTTGAGAAAATTTGTAAGACATGGAGACAGATTCAAGATCCTATACAGGATTGAGAACGGGAAACTTAGGCCATCTAAAAATCTTGCTGATCACCTTGCATCCTTGCTCAAGGGTAATCGCGAATTCGAAATGATCGATGATCAGAAGATTGTGTATGAAACTGCCCTGGATCTGGCTAAGAGAACAGAGGACGGCAAAAAGCAGGTTCTCCTGGTAGAAGGTGGTCCGGGGACCGGAAAGTCGGTGGTTGCTATCAACCTGCTGGTTGAGTACACAAAAAAAGGACTGCTCACTCACTATGTCTCCCGTAATGCTGCACCTAGGGCGGTCTACGAGAGCAAACTGTCAGGGACGATGACAAGGACACGAATCACAAACCTGTTCAAGGGTTCCGGTGCATACATAAATTGCCTAGGTAATGCCCTTGACTGCTTGATTGTCGACGAAGCACACAGGCTCAATGCGAAGTCAGGCATTTATCGCAACCAGGGTGAGAACCAGATCAAGGAGATTATTCATGCAGCCAAATTCTCCGTTTTCTTCCTAGACCAAGATCAAAGGGTTACGCTGAAGGATATTGGTGAACGGGCTGAAATTCGGCGCCATGTAGCAGAAGCAGGCGCAGAGATGACTGAGCTTAAACTGGAGTCCCAGTTCCGATGCAACGGTTCGGATGGCTACCTTTCATGGATCAATAGTGTACTTCAAATCGAGGAGACTGCGAATCCGGTGCTGGATGGGATCGACTATGACTTTCGCGTTTTTGACTCCCCAAACAGACTCAGAGAGGAGATTTTTAGACTTAACAATAGGAACGACAAGTCCCGTATGGTTGCAGGGTATTGTTGGGACTGGAAGGGGAAGAAGCATCCCGATGTAAAGGATGTGACCATTCCTGAGCACGGTTTCGAGATGCGTTGGAATCTCGATAAGGATAGCTCGCTTTGGATCATCACACCTGGCAGCGTGTCGGAGATAGGCTGTATACATACCTGTCAGGGCCTTGAGCTTGACTATGTGGGCGTGATTGTTGGTGAGGATCTGGTGATTCGAAACGGTAAGGTTGTAACCGATGCACTTAAACGGTCGAGGCAAGACAGCTCAGTCCACGGCTACAAGTCAATGCTCAAAAAGGACCCAGATACTGCCAAAGCATTAGCAGCTAGAATAATAAAGAATACTTACCGTACTCTGATGACCAGAGGTCAGAAAGGCTGTTTTCTATTCTGTGTAGATGCTGAAACAAACGAGTATTTTAGGTGTCTTGTCCCCTGAACCAGTACAAGTATGGAGACTTGACAGTTACAGATTTGCAGCATTTATTTTTGGAATAAGCAGATACGGGCTTAGCCATTCGATTAAAGCATGAAAGCTTGGTTAACTAGAATTTTTCTGTACCATAACATCTATTATTTCCACTTCATCTTTTCCTTCTTTCGAAAGTTGTATATGCATAGGTACTGCTTTATCAATCATTGGGTCATCGGTTGTCTATGCCAGAAACCATCATCCCAAGTTCCAAGATTCAGTACATACCCGGGGAATTGACAGGCGACTTCCATGCCCAATAATGAATTGAACACTGAACACCTGACCCTAGTTGAAAGGAGTATGAGTACATTACTCAACAAAATAGGGTGACTTACGTGGGTGACAAGTTTATAAACAAGTAGGAGCAGTAACCGGTTTGTTTTTTCAATCTTCCAGAAATTCGTTCAGGCGTGATTGCCTGAAGAGGGTGCGTTCATGCATGAAAGCTGCTGAAAGATGTGGCCTGGATGATTTGATGGAAATCAAGGTGCGCTACAAGCTCAGCGACAGGTTTAACGCAACAGCATGGTTCATGATGACGAAGTATAATGTGCTGGTTCCGTCAATATCTGCTGAACATCCCATGTACGTGGCTATTTGGTACGACTATTTCGAAGAGTTACAGGAGTTGTTGAAGTCCGACAGTCTGGATGCAGCGCGTGAGTTGGGACTTCGTTATAACCCAAGAGTGAGGCACTACAAATAATGGGAAGCACGTTCACAGTCCCCTCGGCATACGTACATGGATATGAACAGGCCCGTGGGCAGGACCCGGATACTGCAGACAAATACATCAGGCATACGACCCTAGGTGATGCTGAGCTGGACCCGGTGATGGAGGAACTCGCATCGATGCCTATTCAGGATCTTCACCGTTTCATCGGAGCTGGGATCGAGCAGGAAGAGGAAGTATTCCGCAGTGCACCGGAAGCTTTGCGCAATTTCTTCGATAACGTCAACTCTCCTCCGCCCTGGGTTGAATTCGAAGCTTTTGAACCCGCCGTAAGAGCCTTTTACATACACGTCACCAACATGCTTGTCGCATTCGTTACGGGGACCCTTATAGAGGGGTTTACTACCCTTATTTCCAAGTCGTTCAATATCACGGGGCGTGTGGTGTACGGTCCGGGCGACAGGCGTCTCAGACAAAACAATCGCCATCTCATGGAAATATTTTTCCCCGGTGGGATGCTGAGAGACGGGGATGGATGGAAGACCACCATGCGTGTGCGCGTCGTTCATGCCCGGGTAAGGCAGTTAATGAGGGACTGCAAAGACTGGGACACGGAAGCTTGGGGTACACCCCTCAGTGCGGCACACATCGGATTTGCAAGCGTTGTGTTTTCGATGCGCCTGCTGCAGCACTCAATGAAAGTAGGCTCCAAGTTTACTGCGGAAGAGAAGGAAAGTGTGATGAGGCTATGGCGTTATGTTGCCTACCTCATGGGAGTGCCGGAAACTATTCTCTTCACGGACCACGATGATGCGCAACAGTTGTTCAAGATCGGCTTCATGTGCGAACCTCCTCCAAGTCTTGATTCAGTGATCATGGCAAATTCACTTATCAATGCCATTCCTGTGGTCGCGGGTATAGAAAACCAAAAAGAGCAAACTGTTGTGAAGAATCTGGCTTATGGAATTTCACGTGTCCTCATCGGGAACAAGCTGGCCGGTCAACTGCAATTTCCAAGGAAAGGCAAACTGAATACTTTTGTCAAGTGGAGGACCCTGCAAGCCATTGAGCGCATGAGAAAACAAAAAGGTTCGGTCAGGTCGGAAAACTTTGTCCAGCTCCTAAAAATTGCGCAGTACGATGAAATCGGGAACAGTTACAAGCTGCCGGACCATGTCTATTCATCCAAATCCATCGACTGGTGAATGTGAATTCCCGCAGCAATTATTTATGAAATTTCGTGCGGTCTGCATTGGAAACCGGATCGCAGATGCACGCAGATGAATAATCCGGCAAGTATCCATCCGGGAAGTACCAGGCCAATGATCAGGGCCGCTTCCTACCACTTGGCGGATTGTTCGGCGTACACGTGGTCCGGCAGCTTGTAGCTGATCCCTGTCTTGTCATACAGGGATACGTCGAGTATTGCAGTCAGGTTGTTGTTGTTCTCGTAGGCTTTCGGATTCAGCCTGTTCATGATCGGCTCAATCCGGTTCAGCAACCGAAACTTCCAGAGGACCCCCAGGGTTGAATGCTTGGGGAACATGAGCCCGTCTGCGAGCGTATCGCCAATCAACGCACGTGAAACCTGCCATATGTAGTTCGCCAGTTTCCTCCGGTCCGTTCCCGTCTTGTGCAGGAATAAGGGAGCGGAATTGATCAGTGATGAAGCGAGTGCGATGGACTCCATCGAGGGTGGAGGTTCACAAAGGCTGCCGATCCTGAAGATTTCAAGCGCGTCCTGCTCATCGCGAAACAGTATGGTTTCCGGGATCCCCATCAAATGGCCGGAATAGCGCCAGATCGCCATGAAGCTTCTGCGCTCCTCTTCGTTGAAGGAGGCCCCGAGACGTTCGATGTGCCTCAACAGTCTCGCAGAAAAAGCAGCGATGGCATAACCGACGTGCGCCGAGCTGATCGGCATGCCCAGTTCTTCCGTACTCCACTCGTCGGATTTGCCCAGCAGGTAGCGGATTTTTGCATGGATGAGCCTCACGCGGACGGACACCTTCCACCCGTCACCGTATTTCTGCAGTCCGTCAGGCATGAAAATCTCCAGCATGTGCCGGTTATTTTGCTTCAGCCGCCGGATACCGGAGTCGCGCAGCCTGCCGGTGATAAAGAATGACTTGGCGATATTGGTCGAGAAGCCTTCCACCAGGACGCCGCCCAGCATACCTGCCAGCACGATCCGGGCATTCCTGTGAAACATGCGACAGCCAGGCATGCAGGAGGACAGGTCGGCCCAGTCCGGAGGAGTCTTGCAGGCGTTGAAAAATTCCCTGACCGAGGCCGGGGCGGACCGCAGGGCGCTGCCGTCACCACTCTCGATACACAACCGGACCCACTCGCTTGATTTCTCCTGGGAGAGCGCGCTGAGATCGGCAACCATTGCATCGGCCAGCGGGTCCCCGATCATGGTATGTGCAATGTAGTTGGCTGCCCTTTCTGGGTCGGCTGCCCGCCCCTTCGTGTAACCTTCAGCGTACTCGCTCGGAATCTCCATTGCCTTAAAGATCAGACAGGGTTTCCATCCGATGTGCCGGATTACTCTCTGGTGGAGAACCCGTCTTGCTGCCTGTGCCGGACAGGGCTGGATGCGAACGGCTGGAGTGGCACTAACGCACCCGTCTCAGCCCGGTTTTCGTGAAGTCGTTCTCGTCAAGGTCGGTCTGAAACTGGTAGTCCGTCCAGGTCATCACGGTACTTTTGCCCGTCAAATGGTTGACCATCGTCATGAGACCTGCACGCCAGTACCGGTCCAGGTACAGCTCGTAGTCATCCAGCGTGAGCGTCTTGCTGTGCGCATTCTTGCGGTCGTAGTAATGCACTTTCCAGACGCGGAGCTCATCCTTGTCTTGCCAGACCACCTGGCGCGTGTAGCCCGAGTCCTCGTCCACCGGGAAGTGTTCGATGACCGTACAGGTCGCATCGCCGCAGGGCTCGTCACGCAGGTACCGGTAAGTGAATTTCTCCACTTCCTGGTCCGTCATGTCCTCGTACGAGAACTCGCTGCCCATGAAGGAGCCTGACCGGTTGGAAGAGCTGATGCGCTTGACCCGCTTCAGGGCGGGCAGGTACAGCCACTGATCGTCCGGGCCTTCCTTGTGCGCGTGGATCAGCAATGCCGTCCCCTTGACGTCGCGCGGGTTGTCGAACACAAACAGGCTCTTGTTCCCGTCACCCGGGACCTCGAGGACGTTTACCCTGAGGATGCGCTTGCTTTCCTGTCCATGCTTGTTGCGCAGCACCATGGTCTGTTGCGCAGTAAAGTTATCAAACCCCTCATCCTGCAAATCGGTCTTGCGTGCAATCTCAAGCCCGATTTCTTCGGGCGTTTTCGAATGCACAGGTGACAGGAAGGCCGAGATCGATACGCACAGCACGACCAGCAGGGATATGGAAGGTGTTTTCCGGTAAATGATGTTGTTCACGAGTTTTTTCTCCGGTCCGTAGCAATCAACAGGGTGGGGAGCAGCAGGAAATCCGCTGCAAGGGCAAAGGTGATGGTGATCGCAACCAAGAGCCCCAGTGCCCAGCTGATTTCAAATCCTGACAGGGCAAATACCAGGAAGCCTGCTGACAGGACTGCGGTCGTGGTGGCCAGCGCCCTGCCTACGGTTTGAAATGCGGCCCGCACCGCCTCCGTGGCATGCAGCCCCTCCTGTCTGGATTTCACATACTTGCTCAGGAAGTGAATCGTGTCGTCGACGATGATGCCGAAGGCGACCGCCACGACGACCGAGGAAGCCAGGCCCACGTGACCGACCAGGTGGCCCCACATGCCGAAGCTCATCGCCGCCGGGACGAAATTGGGGACCAGGCTCACGGCTCCCAGGTACAGGCTCCTGAAGACCAGGATCAGGATCAGGGAAATGAGGGCCATGGCGATGACCGTTCCGCGCAGCATGCTGCGGATATTGCGCTCCGTCACATGTGCAAAGGCCACGCTGATGCCCGATGCTTCCGTTGCAAGGTCCGGCTGGTGGGTCTGCAGCCAGGCCTGTGCCCTCTGGTCCAGTCCCCGCAGTTCCTGGGTCGAGATGCTGCGGACCACGACCGTCATTCGGGTAGCCGACTTTGCAACGTCCATGCGGTCGTTGAGGTCGAGGCCCACCGGGAGCGAAAGCTCGTACAAGAGCAGGTACTGGGCGGCCAGCTCAGGATCTTCCGGCAGCCTGTAATACCCGGGGTCATCGCCATGCATGTTTTTATTCAGGCGCTTCATGATGTCCGGGAAGGCCCGCACATGGAACACTTCCGGCTGCTCCCGGTACCAGTTGGCGAAGGTTTCGACTTTCTGCAGGTAGCCCGGGTCGGTAATCCCTCCTTCCCGGCCCGCATCCAGCGAATATTCAAGCAGGTCCAGCCCGGTCAGGTTCTGCATGACGTAATCCGTGTCACGCCGGAATTCATAGCGGTCGTCGAAATACCGTGTCCAGTTGTCAGTGAGTTCGTTGCGGGGAATTCCGGCAACGAGCAGGGCGGCTACCAGCACGAAACACCATAGCAGGAGAGTGCGCCGTGCAATGACAAAGTCGGCAAGGAGGGCAAAGGGATCTCTCTTCCTGGTGCGGGCGGTCGATGCGCGCAATGGCAGGATCGAGAGCAGTGCCGGCAGGAGTGTCATGGAATAAATGAATGCGCAGAACACCCCGAACGCCACGAAATTGCCCAGGATATGAAACGGCGGTGAATCCGATGCGTTCAGGCTCAGAAACCCGATCATGGTCGTGAGTGAAGTCAGGAACACGGGGCTGAAGTTGATGCGTATCGATTCGGCAATGGCAGCATTCCTTTCCAGGCCACGTCTCATGCCCTGCTGCACGGTGGTCACGATATGCACGCAGTGTGCGACCGTGATCGTCATGATGATGATGGGTACGCCGGCGTTCGTGGGGCTGAATGTCGTATTGAGCCAGCCGGCAAATCCCATGGTGGTGTTCACGACAAACAGGATCATTGCAACGATGCTCAGCGTGCCCAGGATCGAGCGCAGGAGAACGATCGTCACGGCGACGATGACCAGGAACACGAACGGTGTGAGCGTGCGCAAGTCATTTTTCGTGGCATCGGAGAAGGCACGGTGCATGACGACGCTGCCCGTAAGGTGATAGCTGAGCTGCGGGTGGCTTGCGCGGGCCTGTTGCAGCATGTCCTGGAGATAATCGGTGATTTCAGCTACGGCCTGGTCCATGTTTTCCGGGAGAATGAACTTGATGGCCACACCGCCCACGCGTCCGTCGTGGGAGACCAGGCGCCCGGCAATGGCGGGCGCACCCAGTGCAATCTTCTCGACCCGTTCCAGCCCTGCATCACTCAGCGATGATGCGTTTTTCACCAGCGGCGCCACCACCAGGTCGTCTTCTGATGCCTCGCTGTGGGAATAGTTGGTCAGTGAGTCGACCCGGTTGGAATAGGGGGTCTGCCACGCCGCATCGGTCAACGCCTCGATAGCGCCGAGCGTTTCACGCGTGAACACGGTACCGTCCTGCGGCGTGACCGCGATCAGCGCCAGTTCGGAAGTGGAATAGGTGTTTTCAAGTGCATCGAGGGCCGCCAGTTTCGGGTCCTCCTCACTGAAAAGGGTCCTGTAATCGTTCGAAACCGTGACAAACCGGGCTCCGCTCGCGATGGCCAGCATGATGAGCGTGGCGAGTACTGCGACGAGCCAGCGCCGCGAGAGAACAAGCTCAATGTAACGTTCCACTCGCACTCAAGTTTATCTCTTATCCCATGGTAACCCTGAATCACACCGGAACCTCTGCCGGTCCGGGCGTGTGGGGTCAATGCTGTACCCCGGCACGCTGGCCGGACAGGAGGAATCCGTGCGGTTGCACGAGTATACCTTTACTTGGAATTGATTTCCGGTGAAAACTCAAGATCAGGGGGTCCATCGCCTGTCCCGGCAACTCGCAGCGGTCCGCTCAGCACGATCGGGTTGCCCTGACGAGCGCCATCCTGTAATCCATTTAACCGGAGAAAGCGATATCATAGGGCCTGAAGCATCGAACCAGACTGGATCATCGGTATTCAGAGGGCAGTTCGAACGTGTCCGTATGAGAATTTTCAGCTGGCTGGAGAAAGCAAATGAATCCCGTAGACGCTCAACCGATCAACGTAACCATCTATGTCGGGGACAGGCAAATCGAAACACTATCCTATTACTCCGGTGGAGAATGGGACAAGGATTCGCAGTTGGACAGTACCCTTACCGAGTTTATCGCCTACCTCAAGTATCAGCTGAAAGATTCGCTGCCGACCGGGAAGCTTCCACATGAGGTCATCGAAAGAAACGAATATGATGCATTGGAGAAGCCTGCTGCCGATGTGTTGTACATCGTCAGGGAAGGTGAGTGAATGGCCATTACACTGGCTCGAGGCACTCATTTGCCTGCAGACGGGCAGGATTCCTCCTGTTGGATCAACAGGTTGATCCAGGCCGTGTAAAACACAGCCCTGGTTGAAGCGGATTGCAAAATCACAGGACTCCTGTGATACACTTGAAGAAAATAATAGCGTTGACCTCTGGAAGGCTTACGCAATGGGTGGGAGGGCCTGATGTGAATACCAAACGAACCCCTTTCATTATGTCCTGCGCTGGCGCAGCCCTTCTTGCGACATTTTTGTCCATGCCGGGAGACACGCACGCTGAGGAGGAGGATACAGAGCGCTCCATCGTGCTGCGCGAAATCAGCGTGGTGGGCTCAAGACGGCCGTTTCGCACCGAAATGGATACGCCCTCGGCCGTGGATATCATCAGTTCGGAGGATTTCAACAACCAGGGAACAACCCAGGTGCCCGAGTTGATGCGCAAGCTGGTGCCGTCCTACAACGTAAACACCCAGCCAATCAGTGATGCGGCGACCTTCATCCGTCCTGCCAACCTGCGCGGCCTGGCCTCTGACCAGACGCTGGTCCTTGTGAACGGCAAGCGGCGCCACCGTGCGGCAGTCATCTCCTGGCTGGGTAACGGTGTCTCGGAAGGTGCCCAGGGGCCGGACATCAGCGTCATTCCTGCGATCGGCCTGAAACGGGTCGAGGTACTGCGTGATACGGCCTCGGCACAGTATGGTTCCGATGCCATCGCCGGCGTCATCAACTTCGTGCTCAAGGATCGTCCGGAAGGAGGAATGATCGAGGCACAGTGGGGCCAGACCTATAGCGGGGATGGAGATGAATATCGGATTGCCGGCAATCTGGGCATTCCTCTTGGCGCTGAGGGCTTCGCCAACATCAGTGCCCAGTGGCACGAGATGTGGCCCACGGTGCGCAGCGTTCAGCGTGATGATGCACAGGGGCTCATCGATCACGGCAATGCTGCCGTGCGTCAGCCTTACGCCCAGGTCTGGGGGCAGCCCGACGTGGATGATGACTACACGGTGTTCCTGAACTCCGAGGTGGGCGTCGGTGAACAGTCTGAACTTTACGCCTTTGGCAACGCCTCGGAGCGCGAAACCGAGGGCGGGTTTTTCTTCCGCAACCCGAATACCCGTTCCGGCGTGTTCATTGCGAAGGATGACCAGGGAAACTACCGGCTTCCCTTGGCCCAGGGCTGTCCGGGGTATGATGACCCGGCAGGTCGCATCCGCGTGACGGACAACAATGAGCTGTTTGACTCGACGGCCTACCCGGGGTGTTTCTTCAACGAACGTTTCCCGGGTGGATTCACGCCCAAGTTCAGCGCCGAAGTCAGCGATGCTTCGGGCGTGGTAGGCCTTCGCGGTGAACTGGGCTCGGGCCTGACTTATGATGCCAGCTACTCGATCGGTGAAAGCGAGGCCGAATTTACCATTCGCAACACGATTAATGCGAGCCTTGGTCTGACCACGCCCACCCGGTTCAGCCTCGGCAAGTACACGCAGACCGAACAGACCCTGAGCCTTGATATGACCCGCCCGGTCGAGATGGCTTCCTTTGCTTCACCCCTGTATGCCGCCTTCGGCGTGGAATGGCGTGAAGAGGAGTTCGAAGTCGGGGCGGGAGAAGAGGCTTCATGGGTCGACGGGCAGATACCGGGTGCCGGTGTCGGGTCCAACGGTTTCTCGGGATTCTCACCGGTTGCCGCGGCGGGCAAGTGGGACCGTTCCAACGTTGCCGCGTACGTGGAGTTCGAGGCGGATGTCACCGATGCGCTTACCCTGGCCGTGATGGGCCGTATCGAGGACCACGAAGATTATGACACCACCGAGGATTTCAAGGTCGGTGCCATTTTCAGGGCCACGGACACGGTCAGCCTTCGAGGCTCGGTCAGCACCGGTTTTCGCGTACCGACAGTAGGCCAGGAGAATGTCGCAAATGTCACGACAGCGTTTATCAAGGATTCGCAGGGCAGAAACCAGTTGACACAGCGGGGCACGATCCCCTCGAAGTGCCCGGAAGCTGCGGCGGTCGGGGCAGAAAGGCTTGATGCCGAGGAATCCGTTACGTACACGGCGGGCCTCGGTCTGGAACTGGGCACGGTCACGGTTACCGTGGATGCCTACAACATCGAAGTGGATGATCGCCTGGGCCTGTCCGCGGACAAGACTTTGAGCGCTGCACAGAAAGCGGCGATCGGCCGCAGCGGTTGTTTTCCTGCCACCGACGTGAGCAATTTCCGCTACTTCGGCAACGGGTTTGATACGCGCACCCGCGGGATTGACCTGGTTGCGAGTTTTGACGTGACGGACAAGCTGCCACTGCTGCAGGGTGGCAAGACGGAACTTTCATTTGTGGGCAACTACAACGATACCGAGGTGACCAGCCACGACCCGGAGTTCATTGGCGAGCAGCGAATCAAGCAACTGGAGGATGCACTGCCGCAACTGCGCTTCAACGTGACGCTGCAGCATGACAAGGAACGCTGGAGTGGATTCGCTCGCGTCAATTTCTTCGGCAGCTATGAGGAATTCCACGCAGACAGTGCGGATTTCTTCATCAAGCCGGATGAGGAGTATACCCTGGACGCCGAGGTGAGTTACCGTCCGGCGAACGGGTTTGAACTCAGCGTCGGGGCGGAGAATATCTTCGACAACTTCCCGGACAGGAACGAGTTTGCCGGTGTGCTCGGTTCAAAGTATCCGGAATCCTCTCCGATGGGATTCTCGGGCGGCTTTTACTATGCCCGGGCGCGCTACCACTGGTAGCAGCGATCCGGACGTAGCCCCTGTCGGGCCGTTGCAGCGGTTTAATGGACCGGGATCATCGAGTACCCTTTTGCCTGGTACCCGATCAGGGATACGAAAGTATTTCCGACAGGCTTGATTTCAGGCATGACCTCGGTGTTGTCGATTCCCAGCATGCGTGCAGAAATCGAGCAAGATTCCATCCTGATGCCCGGCAGCCGGCTCAACTGCTGAATCTGCGCCAAGGCTGCTTCGTGGTCCTCTTCCTGATCAAGCGGCAAATCCAGCACCTGGTTCGAAATCAGTTTCATTACGGGACCATGGTATAAAAAGACCATGTCCGGGGTGACGTTCTGCCTGACCAGGTCTTCGTAGGTTTCCTCGATGACCTTCAGGAGAAGCGAAAGCTTGGTTGGATTCCCCACTGTCACATCCCATACCACCTTGCCCTGGTCTATTCCTTCGAGGGAGTCCGAGTCGCTGGGTTTTTCAGCATGGGCTCCACTCCCGATCAGCAGCAGCAACACAATGCCTGCGACCAGCAGGCCATAGCCATTTTTTGTGAAATTCATGTCCCGAAGCCTCTTACTGACGAATAAGAAAATTAAATTCCCTGCCGGTTCGAAAGCGCTGCACCAAGCGCTGCCTGGGAGCCTTCAAAGCCCCCGGGGCTGTCATTCAAATGCCAGGTCCTGCTCATCGTACACTTCTGCTTGATCGGGGCAAGGAAAATCTGCCAGCCAGACTGGGGAGGCACGAACATGCCTGCTTCGTTCTGGTGAGGGGTTACGGGATGCAGGACTTGTCCCTGTCCGGGTCGTCGTCGGTCGTCAGCCAACCGATGGAATGATGCCGATAATCAACAGCACGATAAATACTGCTATCGCGATCCCTTCGAGCGCCAGTATTCCCATGGGTGCATCCATAATTCTTCTCCTCTAACTCTAAGTATCGACTGCGGTAGCTCTTTCGCCAGGCATGAAAAGGCGAACCCGCCCGGAAAGCGGCGGTCAGTGTCTTTTCCATCTGGCACCGGAATTATACCGCCTGTTGACAAATCGTGACAAATTGACAGACTCGCAAGCATTCACTCTGAACGCTCAAAACCGGGCGAGTGTGTAGCAAGCATCGTGCAGGATGGGTACGGGGAGGGTAACGGAAGGGTCAGCTGTTCCACCGGTGCTGGCGCCTGGGATTTGCGGGAAGCAGCGGTCGGAAGGCAGGTCATCAGGGGATTGCCGGTTCAATCATGCGGCCTCAGGCAAAAATCGGTTCCATACTTTCCAAATTCACGTTAAAATGCCTAGTTTGGCAATTGCAAGGTACTGAGTGAAGGCCAGTAGCTCAATTGGCAGAGCGGCGGTCTCCAAAACCGCAGGTTGGGGGTTCGATTCCCTCCTGGCCTGCCAGTGTGAGTGAAATCATGGGCTACTTCTGCGGGCAGACAACTTGAAACCGGGATATGGCAGGAAAAGCTGACGCCACGACAAGTGGCATGGATGCTGTCAAGTTTGCGGTGTCCATCGGGATACTGGGTGCGAGTGTACTGGCATTCTACGTGTTCGCCGACCAGCCGCTGCTGTATCGTGTGCTGGGTCTGGTGGGAGCCGTGGTGGTGGCCGCGCTCATCTCCCTGACGACGGCACGTGGCCGCACGTTTTCCGGCTTCATGCAGGATGCGCGCACGGAGGTGCGCAAGATGGTCTGGCCCACACGCATGGAGACCCTGCAAACGACCGTGGTGGTGCTGGTGGTGGTGATCATTCTGGCATTGTTTTTGTGGTTGGTCGATCGCGGTTTGTCGACGCTGATCCAGTTTGTCATTTAACGAGAAATTTCATATGTCGATGCGGTGGTATGTAGTGCACGCGTATTCCGGGTTCGAGCACCAGGTCAAGCGCTCCCTGGCGGAAAGGATCGAACGATTCGGGATGCAGGACAGGTTCGGGGAAATTCTGGTGCCGGTGGAAGAAGTCGTCGAGATGCGCGAGGGCCAGAAACGCCGCAGCGAGCGGAAGTTCTTTCCGGGATACGTGCTGATGAAGATGGAGATGGATGACGATACCTGGCACCTGGTCAAGGATTGTCCGAAAGTGCTCGGGTTTATCGGCGGCTCCACGGAAAGACCTGCACCCATTACCGAAAAGGAAGCGGAAAACATCAAGGCACGCATGCAGGAAGGAGTCGACCAGCCGAAACCCAAGGTACTGTTCGAACCGGGCGAGGTGGTGCGCGTGACGGACGGCCCCTTCAACGACTTCAACGGTGTCGTGGAAGAGGTGAATTACGAAAAGAGCCGCATGCTGGTCGCGGTGCAGATTTTTGGACGTTCCACGCCGGTGGAACTCGGGTTCGGCCAGGTGGAAAAGGGCTGAGGCCACTTGCCGGACGAGGCCGCGGAGTAACAGAGGATGGCAAAGAAGATCAGTACGTACGTGAAGCTGCAGGTACCTGCCGGGGATGCGAATCCAAGTCCTCCGGTCGGTCCGGCACTGGGCCAGCATGGTGTGAACATCATGGACTTCTGCAAGGAGTTCAATGCCAAGACGCAGGCCATGGAAAAGGGCTTGCCTGTGCCGGTAGTGATTGAGGTGTACACGGACCGCAGTTTCAGTTTCGTCATGAAGACCCCTCCGGCTTCGGTTCTGCTCAAGAAGGCGGCAAAGCTTGAAAAGGGAAGCGGTCACCCGAACACCCAGAAAGTCGGCAAGGTCAATCGTGCCCAGCTCGAAGAGATCGCAAAAATGAAAATGCCGGACATTACTGCCGCCGACATGGATGCGGCAGTGCGTACCATTGCAGGCAGTGCCCGAAGCATGGGACTGGAAGTCGAGGGAATCTAGGGGTATGGCAAGGCCTGGTAAAAAAATTCGTGAGGCCCGTGACAAGGTGCCCGCAGGCAAGCTGCATGCACCCGGCGAGGCATTGCAGCTCGTCAAGGACTGCGCTGCGGCCGGTTTCAAGGAGTCAGTGGACGTGTGCGTGAAACTGGGTGTCGATACAAGAAAGTCGGACCAGGTGGTGCGCGGTTCAACGCTGCTGCCTCATGGCACGGGAAAAACCGTGCGGGTGGCGGTTTTCGCAGAGGGGCAGCAGGCCGAGGAGGCCAAGACGGCGGGGGCTGACCTGGTCGGCCTGTCTGACCTGGCCGACCAGGTCAAGGCAGGACAGATCGAGTTTGACCTCGCGATCGCAACCCCTGATGCCATGCGAACGGTAGGGCAGCTGGGCCAGATACTGGGTCCGCGGGGACTGATGCCCAATCCCAAGATGGGAACGGTCACGGCCAATGTTGCCAGCGCCGTGAAAAATGCCAAGGCCGGGCAAGTGCGGTACAAGACAGACAAGGGCGGACTCATTCACTGCCCGATAGGCAATGTCACCTTCGGGGCGCATGAGCTCGAGGAAAATCTCAAGACCCTGGTGGCGGACCTCGTGAAGGCGAAGCCGGCATCTGCCAAGGGCATCTTTATCAAGAAAGTGACAGTCTCCTCTACCATGGGTACAGGAGTACAGGTCGATCAGACGGTGCTGGTGTAGGCCCGTTTCGGGTTCATTGGAGTATCGAGGATTGGCCGGAATGAACGGGCAGGTGTTCGCAGGCAGGCAAGGAGAAATATCCTGTCGAACCGGCGTTTGTGTAATCACTGCATCGCGTTGTGGTGCGTAGTGGAACGTAAAGGACTCTACTGTGGCGTTACGAATCGAGGATAAGAAGGAAGTCGTGTCGGAAGTCGCGCAGGTCGCGGCGGGCGCCTATTCTGCAATTGCCGCGGAATACCGCGGAATGCCCGTGGTGGACGTGACGGGGCTTCGTGCCCGGGCGCGCGAGCAGGGCGTTTATGTGAGGGTCGTGAAGAACACGCTGGCCAGGCGGGCCCTGGAGGGTACTTCCTACGAATGCATGAGCCAGGGGCTGGTCGGCCCCCTCATGCTGTTTTTCTCACAGGAGGATCCCGGTTCGGCGGCACGCCTGGTCAAGGAATTTACCGAGGACAACGAGCTGCTCGAGATCAAGATGGTAGCGGTGGATGGGCAGCTTTTCGAGGTTTCCGAGCTGGAGAAGCTCTCCAGCCTGCCCAACAAGGAGCAGGCGATAGGCATGCTGATGGCCGCCATGAAGGCGCCGATCGAGAAACTTGTGCGCACCCTGGCTGCGCCGCATACAACCCTGCTCAGGACGGTCGCTGCGGTGCGTGACCGCAAGCAGGCCGGGGGATGACAGGAACAGTGTCGGTCCGGTCCTGCCTCGGGGCAGGGACAGATTGAATTACGTCGAGTTTTGGTGGTGATTTTTTAGGAGATACAAATGGCTGTAACGAAAGAAGACATTCTTGAGACGATCTCGGAAATGAGTGTAATGGAAGTGGTCGACCTGATTTCGGACATGGAAAAGAAATTCGGGGTGTCCGCAGCACAGGTTGCCGTGGCCGCCCCGGCCTCGGATGCCGGGGGCGAGGCCGAGGCTGAAAAGGACGAGCTTGATGTGGTCATGAGCAGTTTCGGGGACAACAAGATCGCCGTCATCAAGGTGGTTCGCACGATCACCGGACTGGGGCTGAAGGAAGCCAAGGACATGGTAGAGGGCGTCCCTTCGACGATCAAGGAGGCCGTCGCCAAGGACGGGGCAGAAGAAATCAAGAAGCAGTTGGAAGAAGCAGGCGCAACCGTAGAGCTCAAGTAATCGTTGCTCGATTCAACCCTGACACTTTCCAGCCAGCGTTCGCGCGAACGCTGCCGGGCTTTCATTGTAATTGCATTTTGATTGCGGAGTGACCTCAATGGCATACAGCTACACCAGTAAGAAACGGATTCGAAAGGACTTTGGCAAGCGGCCTGAAATCCTGTCCGTCCCGTACATGTTGCAAATCCAGCTGGCTTCCTACAGGCGGTTTCTGCAGGATGACAGGCAGGATGGCGAGCGTGAAGACATCGGCCTGCACGGCGTGTTCAAGTCCGTGTTCCCGATCATCAGCTATTCCGGAAACGTGGCCCTCGAATATGTCAGTTACCGCCTGGAGCAGCCTCCGTTTGAAGTAAAGGAATGCCAGTTAAGGAGCCTGACCTACCATGCCCCCCTGAAAGTCCTGCTGCGCCTTGTCATCTATGACAAGGATGCGCCGGCGGGGGTCAAGAAAGTCAAGGACGTGAAAGAGCAGGAAGTCTACATGGGCGAGCTGCCGCTCATGACCGATACCGGGGCGTTTGTCATCAATGGCACGGAACGGGTCATTGTGTCGCAGCTGCACCGCTCACCCGGTGTCTTTTTCGACCACGACAAGGGCAAGACGCATTCGTCCGGCAAGCTCCTGCACTCGGCCAGGGTCATTCCTTACCGCGGATCCTGGCTGGATTTCGAGTTCGATCACAAGGACTGCCTGTTCGTGCGCATCGATCGGCGCAGGAAGCTGCCCGCGACCGTCCTGCTGCGTGCACTGGGGTTCAGTGCCGAGGAAATTCTGGAGATCTTTTTCGAGACCAACACCGTGAACATCAGCGACACGGGCTTTATCCTGAACCTGATTCCCGAGAGGCTGCGCGGGGAAATCTCACCGTTCGAGATCAAGGCCGGCAGAAAGATGATCGTCGAGGCCGGCCGGCGCATCACGGTGCGTCATGTGCGGCAGATGGAGGAAGCCGGGATCAAGAAGCTGGATGTCCCGATCGAGTACCTGTTTGGCAAGGTCCTTGCCAAGGATCTCGTCGACACCGATACGGGCGAAGTGGTCTGCAGCGCGAATGACGAGCTCAACGAGGAAAATATCGAGAGGATACTGGAATCTTCCGTGGACAAGCTGGAACTGCTGTACACGAACGACATTGACCGGCGCCCCTACATCACCTCGACCCTTGCGATCGACACGACCTCCAACGAGCTGGAAGCACAGGTCGAGATCTACCGCATGATGCGTCCGGGCGAACCGCCCACGAAGGATGCCGCACAGAACCTGTTCCAGAATCTGTTTTTCGTGCAGGAACGGTACGACCTGTCACCCGTGGGCCGGATGAAGTTCAACCGGCGCGTGGGCCGGGAAGAAACCTCCGGTTCGGGCACTCTCAGCAAGGAGGATATTCTGGACGTGATGCGCACACTCATTGACATCCCGAACGGCAAGGGCATGGTGGATGACATCGACCACCTGGGGAACCGCCGTGTGCGCTGCGTGGGCGAGATGGTCGAGAACGCCTTCCGGGTGGGCCTGGTGCGCGTGGAGCGCGCGGTCAAGGAGCGCCTGACCCTGGCGGAGTCCGAGGGGCTGATGCCGCAGGAAATGATCAACGCGAAACCCGTGGCGGCCGCGATCAAGGAGTTCTTCGGTTCCAGCCAGCTTTCCCAGTTCATGGACCAGAACAATCCGCTTTCAGAGATCACCCACAAGCGCAGGATCTCCGCGCTGGGACCGGGCGGGCTGACTCGCGAGCGTGCGGGATTCGAGGTTCGGGACGTGCACCCGACCCATTACGGGCGCGTATGCCCGATTGAAACGCCTGAAGGCCCGAATATCGGGCTGATCAACTCGCTGGCAATCTTTGCCCGCACCAACGAATACGGTTTTCTGGAAACCCCTTACAGGAAAGTCATCAATGGAGTGGTGGCCGAGGAGATCGAATACCTTTCTGCAATCGAGGAAAGCCAGTTCACGATCGCCCAGGCCAACGCCCGGCTGGATGAAAAGGGCCGCTTCCTGGACAGCCTGGTGTCGGTCCGTCACCGCAACGAGTTCTCCCTGGTCCCGTCCGAGGAGGTCGAGTACATGGACGTGTCGCCCAAGCAGATTGTCTCCGTGGCGGCTTCGCTCATTCCCTTCCTGGAACATGATGACGCCAACCGCGCGCTGATGGGCTCGAACATGCAAAGGCAGGCTGTGCCGACACTCATTTCCGAGAAGCCGCTGGTCGGCACGGGAATCGAGCGGGTCGTGGCGATTGATTCGGGCGCCGCACTGGTCTCCAGGCGCAGTGGTGTCGTGGACACCGTGGATGCCGGGCGGATCGTGGTACGGGTGAATGACGATGAAACAGAGCCGGGCGAGCCGGGAGTGGACATCTACAACCTCACCAAGTACACGCGGTCCAACCAGAACACCTGTATCAACCAGAAGCCGCTGGTACGTCCTGGAGACGTGATCGCCCGGAGCGATGTGCTGGCAGACGGGCCTTCCACGGACCTTGGCGAGCTGGCGCTGGGCCAGAATGTGCTGGTCGCGTTCATGCCATGGAACGGGTACAACTTTGAGGACTCGGTGCTGATTTCCGAACGTGTCGTGGAAGAAGACCGCTTTACCACCATTCACATCGAGGAGCTCAGCTGTTTCGCCCGGGACACCAAGCTGGGTGCCGAGGAGATCACGGCCGACATCCCCAACGTCAGCGAGGGCCTGCTGGCCAAGCTGGACGATTCCGGGGTCGTGTATGTGGGCGCGGAGGTCAAGCCTGGCGATATCCTGGTCGGCAAGGTGACGCCCAAGGGCGAGACGCAGCTCACGCCCGAGGAGAAACTGCTGCGTGCCATATTCGGCGAGAAGGCCTCTGACGTGAAGGATACCTCGCTGAGGGTGCCGTCCGGGATGGAGGGCACGGTGATCGATGTGCGCGTGTTCACGCGCGACGGCGTCGACAAGGACGACCGTGCCAAGCAGATCGAAAAGTCGGAAATCGACCAGGTGCGCAAGGACCTGGCGGACCAGTTGCGGATCTATGAAGACGACATCTACAGCCGCGTGCAGCGCCTGATTACCGGCCAGGTCGCAGAAGGCGGCCCGGGTTCACTGAAGGCGGGATCCAAGCTCAGCAAATCGTACCTGGAAGGCGTGGACCGTGCACGGTGGTTTGAAATCCGGGTGCGTTCCGAGGAAGTGCAGGCGCAGCTGGAGAGGCTCGCCAGCCAGCTGAAGGCACAGGAGGAATCCTTCAGGCAGAAGGAACTGGAAAAGAGCGAAAAGATTACTGCAGGCGATGATCTTTCCCCCGGCGTGCTGAAGATGGTCAAGGTGTACCTGGCTGTCAAACGGCGCATGCAGCCGGGTGACAAGGTGGCTGGCCGGCATGGAAACAAGGGGGTGGTGTCGATGATCGTACCGGTCGAGGACATGCCGTACATGGAAGACGGGACACCCATCGATATCGTGCTGAATCCCCTGGGCGTGCCCTCGCGAATGAATGTGGGCCAGGTGCTGGAAGCTCACCTGGGCTGGGCGGCCAAGGGCCTGGGGTTGAAGATTGGCCAGACAATAAACAAATCAAAGAATAATAAACAGTTACGGGATATTCTGAATAATATCTATAACAAGGATAAGGGCATCCCTGTCGAGCTGGATGAATTCAGTGACGAGGAAATCGTGGCGCTTTCGAAGAACCTGCGCCAGGGGGTGCCCGTGGCCACCCCCGTGTTTGACGGGGCCCAGGAATTCGAGATCAAGCGCATGCTAGACCTGGCCGGTCTTCCCGAGGATGGACAGTCCTATCTCTGGGATGGGCGCACGGGTGAGAAGTTCGACCGCAAGATCACGGTCGGCTACATGTACATGATGAAGCTCAATCATCTCGTGGACGACAAGATGCACGCGCGCTCGACGGGACCCTACAGCCTGGTGACACAGCAGCCGCTGGGAGGCAAGGCACAGTTCGGGGGCCAGCGTTTCGGCGAGATGGAGGTCTGGGCGCTGGAAGCCTATGGTGCATCGTACACCCTGCAGGAAATGCTGACGGTCAAGTCGGATGACGTCATGGGACGCAACAAGATGTACAAGAACATCGTGGACAGCAATCACAGGATCGATGCCAGCATGCCGGAGTCCTTCAACGTGCTGATGAAGGAGATTCGTTCTCTGGGCCTGAACATCGACTTCGAGCAGGAGGCCTGATCCGGGCTGAACGGTTATCAGCCATGAGTTTAATGCTGCATTAGCGGTGAGAGCAGATAGCAGACAAGCGGTACGAGGAAATCCATGAAAGACTTAGTGAGTTTGTTGAAGAGTTCGGGCGAGGTGGAGGATTTTGACGCGATACGGATCGGCCTGGCATCCCCGGACATGATCCGTTCCTGGTCGTATGGCGAAGTCAAAAAGCCTGAAACCATCAATTACCGTACGTTCAAGCCGGAACGGGAAGGCCTGTTCTGTGCCAAGATATTCGGTCCGAACAAGGATTACGAGTGCCTGTGCGGCAAGTACAAGCGCCTCAAGCACCGTGGCGTGGTCTGTGAAAAATGCGGCGTCGAGGTGACCCTGACCAAGGTGCGCCGCGAACGCATGGGGCACATAGAACTTGCAAGCCCGGTGGCGCACATATGGTTCCTGAAATCGCTGCCCTCGAGGATCGGACTGCTGCTGGACATGACCTTGCGCGACGTGGAACGCATCCTCTACTTTGAGGCGTTCATCGTCATCGATCCCGGCATGACCGGGCTTGAGCACAAGCAGCTGCTCTCCGATGAAACGTACCTCGAGGCCATTGAAGCGTACGGCGACGAGTTTGACGCGCGCATGGGCGCCGAGGCCATCTACGAGCTGCTGAAGCAGGTGGACCTGGAACAGGAAGTGGAGGCGTTGCGCGAGGAGATCCGGGAGACGCGGTCCGAAGCCAAGCTGAAACGGTTTTCCAAGCGCCTGCGGCTTGCCGAATATTTCATCGAGTCCGGGAACAAGCCCGAATGGATGGTGTTGACGGTGCTACCTGTCCTGCCGCCTGACCTTCGTCCCCTTGTCCACCTGGACGGCGGACGGTTTGCCACTTCTGACCTCAATGACCTGTACCGCCGCGTGATCAACAGGAACAACCGCCTGAAACGGCTGCTTGAGCTCAATGCGCCGGACATCATCGTGCGCAACGAGAAGCGCATGCTGCAGGAGGCGGTGGATGCCCTGCTGGACAACGGGCGCAGGGGACGGGCCATTACCGGGACCAACCGGCGTGCACTCAAGTCCCTGGCCGACATGATCAAGGGCAAGCAGGGGCGGTTTCGCCAGAACCTGCTGGGCAAGCGGGTGGACTACTCCGGGCGTTCGGTCATCGTGGTCGGGCCGACACTCAAGCTTCACCAGTGCGGGCTGCCGAAAAAGATGGCGCTGGAGCTGTTCAAGCCGTTCATATTCAGCAAGCTCCACATGCGGGGCATCGCGCCGACCATCAAGGCCTGCAAGAAAGTGGTGGAAAAGGAGGGCCCGGAAGTCTGGGATATTCTCGAGGAGGTCATCCGCGAGCATCCGGTATTGCTGAACCGTGCCCCGACGCTGCACCGCCTGGGCATCCAGGCGTTCGAACCCATCCTGATCGAGGGCAAGGCGATCCAGCTCCATCCGCTGGTGTGCACCGCGTTCAATGCCGATTTTGACGGAGACCAGATGGCGGTTCACGTGCCGCTTTCGGTTGAGGCACAGCTGGAAAGCCGTGCCCTGATCATGTCCACGAACAACGTGCTGTCTCCGGCCAACGGCAACCCGATCATCGTCCCGTCACAGGATATCGTGCTGGGCCTGTATTACCTGACGCGCGAGAAAGTCAACGACCTGGGCTGCGACATGGTCTTCTCCGATGTGGAAGAGGCACAGCGTGCCTTCGAATCCGGCGCCGTAGGCTTGCATGCCAAGGTCAAAATCCGGGTCGACGACGTGGACGAGGACCCGGACGGAAATGTGCAGAAAGTGCACCGCCTCATTGAAACCACCGTGGGACGCGCCATTCTCTCCAAGATGTTGCCCGAGGGGCTGCCCTTTTCGCTGGTGAACCGTGACATGAACAAGCGCGCCATTTCATCCCTGATTGATGAATCCTATCGCCGCAGGGGCCTCAAGGACACCGTCATCCTGGCAGACAAGCTGATGTACACCGGCTTCCACTACGCGACGCGTGCCGGGATATCGTTCTGTGCCAATGACATGGTCATTCCGGAAGAGAAGCAGTCCATTCTGGGGGATGCGGAAACGGAAGTCGAGGAAATCGCCTCCCAGTACGCTTCGGGCCTGGTGACCAGGGAAGAGCGGTACAACAAGGTGATCGACATCTGGTCGCATACCAACGAGCAGGTGGCCAAGGCCATGATGGACAGGCTGGGCAATGAAATCGTGAAGGATACGGAAGGCAACGATGTCTCCCAGAAATCGTTCAACTCCATTTACATGATGGCGGATTCCGGGGCCAGGGGTTCCGCCGCCCAGATCCGGCAGCTTGCCGGCATGCGTGGCCTCATGGCCAAGCCGGACGGGTCGATTATCGAGACGCCGATCACGGCGAATTTCCGCGAGGGGCTGAACGTATTGCAGTACTTCATTTCCACGCATGGTGCCCGCAAGGGACTTGCGGATACCGCGTTGAAGACCGCCAACTCGGGCTACCTGACGCGCCGCCTGGTGGATGTCGCCCAGGATCTCGTGGTCACGGAACTGGACTGCAACACCTCGGACGGAATGGTCATGAAGCCTGTCATTGAAGGAGGCGACGTGGTGCAGACCCTGCAGACCCGCGTGCTCGGCAGGGTGGTGGCTGAGGATGTCAGGAATGGTGACGAGGTGCTGATTCCGGCCGGAACACTGCTGGATGAGGCATGGTGCAAGCGGTTTGAGGACCTGGGTGTTGACGAGATCAAGGTCCGCACCCCGATCAATTGCGAGACCCGTTACGGGGTCTGTTCCAAGTGTTATGGCCGGGACCTCGCGCGTGGACACCTGGTCAACATCGGTGAGGCGGTGGGCGTGATCGCGGCCCAGTCTATCGGTGAGCCGGGCACGCAGCTGACCATGCGCACGTTCCACATCGGCGGAGCAGCAAATCGTGCCGCCTCGACGAGCGGCATCACAGTCAAGTCACCGGGTACCATCCGCATGCACAACGTAAAGCTCGTGCAGCACAGGGACGGGCACAATGTAGCGGTATCCCGCTCGGGTGAACTCAGTGTTGCCGACGAGCATGGACGCGAGAGGGAACGTTACAGGATCAGTTACGGGGCTTCCATTGCAGTCAATGAGGGGGATGTCGTGGAGGCCGGACAGACGGTTGCCACCTGGGACCCCCACATACGCCCGATCGTGACCGAAGTGGGGGGCCGCATCCAGCTCGTCGATTTTGCAGACGGCGTGACCGTGAGCATGTTCGCCGACAAGGTTACCGGGCTGAGTTCGTCGATCGTTCTGGATCCCAAGAGCCGTCCCGCAGCAGGCAAGGACTTGCGGCCCGCCGTGAACCTGCTGGATGAGGATGGCGAGCCCCTGAAATTCCCGGGCACTGAAAAACCGGCGCATTACACCCTGCATCCGGGCGCCATCATCGGCCTGTCTGACGGGGATACGGTGGATGTCGGAGACGTGATCGCCCGCATTCCGCAGGAATCTTCCAAAACCCGCGACATCACGGGTGGACTGCCGCGGGTGGCAGACCTGTTCGAGGCGCGCAAGCCCAAGGAACCGGCCATGCTGGCCGAGCAGACCGGCACGGTAAGCTTCGGCAAGGACACCAAGGGCAAGGAACGCCTGGTGATCACCGACGAGGAAGGGGACTCGAGGGAGGTCCTGATACCCAAGTGGCGGCAGATCAACGTGTTTGAGGGCGAGCATGTTGAAAAGGGCGAGGTCATCGTGGACGGGGAACTGAACCTGCACGACATCCTGCGGTTGCTTGGAGTCAACCAGCTGGCGGGGTACCTGGTGAAGGAAATCCAGGATGTGTACCGCCTGCAGGGGGTGGACATCGATGACAAGCACATCGAGGTCATCATCCGGCAGATGTTGCGCAAGGCCGAGATTACGGACCCGGGGGATACGAATTTCCTGCTGGGTGAGCAAGTCGAGAAATCGCGGGTGCTTGAAGTCAATGAGACGATGGAAGCGGACGAAAAACAGCCTGCGGAGTTTGAACCCGTGCTGCTGGGCGTGACCAAGGCTTCGCTGGTTACGGAATCCTTCATCTCCGCGGCGTCTTTCCAGGAGACCACCCGCGTATTGACCGAGGCCTCGGTAAGAGGGTCCAAGGATTCGTTGCGGGGCCTGAAGGAAAATGTGATCGTGGGCCGCCTGATCCCGGCCGGCACCGGCTTGGCCTATCACGAAGAGCGCCGCAGCAGCGTGTTCGATGAGGAGGCCGGCGGCGAGTCTGAAGGAGACGAGGTGCTGGACGGGGACATGGTGGAAGGTGCAATGACGGAAGAACTTTCAGCGGCGGGCAGCAAATCGGAGACGACCGGCGTCGCCTCGGGTGCCTGACCGTTGAAAGACTGCATGATGCGTTCCCGAAAAGTCACTGCCTGCGGACTTCCTGCTTGACAGCACGGCCATGGATTTCTACAATTCCGCCGCTATAGTGCAGGCCGATGTTCCATCGGCCTGTTGTTTATTTCGGGTATAGAAAACGTATGGCTACAATCAACCAGTTGGTCCGGAAACCGCGCAAGCGCAAGGTGGAAAAGAGCAGTGTGCCTGCGCTGGCCAGTTGTCCCCAGAAAAGGGGGGTGTGCACGCGCGTGTACACGACCACTCCCAAGAAGCCGAATTCCGCACTGCGCAAGGTTGCGCGCGTGCGCCTGACCAACGGGTTCGAGGTGACCAGCTATATAGGCGGTGAAGGGCACAACCTGCAGGAGCACTCGGTCGTACTGATCCGGGGAGGCCGTGTAAAGGACCTGCCGGGTGTCCGGTATCATACCGTCCGGGGCAGCCTGGACACCCAGGGCGTGCAGGACCGCATGCAGGCGCGGTCGAAATACGGCGCCAAGAAACCCAAGTCATAGTGCCCCGCATTCCTTGAAGTAGATCACGATGTCACGCAGAAAAGAAGTGCCCCGGCGCAAGATCTTGGATGACCCGAAGTACGGGGACCAGCTGGTGGCCAAGTTTGTCAACGTGCTGATGAAAAACGGCAAGAAATCCGTTGCCGAAAAAATTCTCTACCGTTCCTTTGACCATGTGCAGCGCAAAAGCGGGCAGGAAGGAATCAAGGTTTTCAAAAAGGCGCTTGAGAATGTTCGCCCGTTCGTCGAGGTCAAGTCACGGCGCGTGGGCGGGGCGACCTACCAGGTCCCGGTAGAGGTGCGCCCCATGCGCCAGACCACCCTGGCGATGCGCTGGATTGTCGAAGCGGCCAAGAAACGCAATGAAAAGTCAATGATCAACAAGCTGGCCGGTGAGCTGATCGATGCCTCCGCCCAGAAGGGCATGGCCATCAAGAAGCGTGAAGATACGTTGCGCATGGCCGAGGCCAACAAGGCCTTCTCGCACTACCGCTGGTAGTTTCAGGTTCAGGATCCGGACTGTGGCACGCAAGACACCCATATCGCGTTACCGTAATGTCGGGATCATGGCGCATATCGATGCCGGAAAGACCACGACTACGGAACGCATACTGTTCTATACCGGCATCTCTCACAAGATTGGAGAGGTGCATGACGGTGCGGCAGTGATGGACTGGATGGAACAGGAGCAGGAACGGGGGATCACCATTACTTCCGCGGCCACCACCTGTTTCTGGAATGGAATGGACAGCCAGTTTGACGAGCACCGTATCAACATCATCGATACTCCGGGACATGTGGACTTCACGATCGAGGTAGAGCGTTCGCTGCGTGTCTTGGATGGAGCCTGTGCCGTGTTTTGTGCGGTGGGGGGCGTCGAGCCCCAGTCGGAAACCGTATGGCGCCAGGCCAACAAGTACAGGGTTCCGCGCATGGCCTTCGTCAACAAGATGGACCGGACCGGCGCGAATTTCCTGTATGTCGTGAACCAGATCAGGGAAAGGCTTAATTCCCAGGCAGTGCCCATACAGCTTGCAATCGGTGCCGAGGAGAACTTCAAGGGCGTGGTGGACCTGATCGAGATGAAGGCCATCTACTGGAATGAAGATGACATGGGGACGACCTTTGCGAAGGATGAGATTCCCGCTGACATGCAGGAAGAATGCGACAAATGGCGGGCTGAACTGATTGAGGCGGCAGCCGAGTCTTCAGAGGAAATCATGGACAGGTACCTGGAAACGGGCACCCTGTCACAGGAAGACATTCGCAAGGGACTGCGCATACGGACCCTGTCCAATGAAATCGTGCCTACCCTTTGCGGTACGGCCTTTAAGAACAAGGGTGTGCAGGCCATGCTTGATGCCATCGTGGAGTTCATGCCTTCACCCACCGACGTGCCTTCAATCCAGGGCATCCTGGATGACAAGGACAGTTCCCAGGCAGAGCGCCGCGCCTCGGATGATGACCCGTTTGCATCGCTGGCCTTCAAGATTGCCACCGACCCGTATGTGGGGACCCTCACGTTTTTCCGGGTGTATTCCGGCGTGCTGAGTTCGGGCGATACCGTCTACAACCCGGTTAAGGGAAAGAAGGAACGCATCGGCCGGATTCTGCAGATGCATTCCAATTCCCGTGAAGAGATCAAGGAGGTACGGGCCGGGGACATCGCGGCCGCGGTCGGCCTGAAGGACATCACGACCGGTGAGACCCTGTGCGCCCTCGACAATGTAATCACCCTGGAGCGCATGGAATTCCCCGATCCGGTGATTTCCGTGGCGGTGGAGCCGAAGACGAAATCCGATCAGGAAAAAATGGGAATTGCCCTGCAGAAACTGGCCCAGGAAGACCCTTCGTTTCAGGTACGCACCGACGATGAGTCAGGCCAGACGATCATTTCCGGCATGGGTGAACTGCATCTGGAAATCATCGTCGATCGCATGAAACGCGAATTCAGTGTGGAGGCCAACGTGGGTGCGCCCCAGGTCTCTTACCGGGAGACCATTTGCAAGAGCGTCAAGCAGGAAGGCAAGTTCGTCCGCCAGTCGGGCGGGCGCGGCCAGTACGGGCATGTGTACCTGAGGATTGAGCCGCTCAAGCCGGGTGACGGTTTCGAGTTTGCAAGCGAGATCGTGGGCGGGGTGGTGCCCAAGGAGTATATTCCTGCCGTGGAAAAAGGGGTCAAGGAGGCCGTATACAATGGTGTGATAGCGGGTTATCCGGTAGTAGACGTCAAGGTTACCTTGTATGATGGGTCATTTCATGACGTGGATTCTTCCGAAATGGCATTTAAAATAGCCGGGTCCATGGCTTTCCGGGACGGGGCCAGGCTGGCCGATCCGAGATTGCTTGAACCGATCATGAAGGTTGAAGTGGTCACCCCCGAGGAGCACATGGGGGATGTAGTGGGTGACCTGAACAGGCGTCGCGGCATGGTGGGAGGAATGACGGATAGCCCTTCCGGGAAGGTGGTTGCTTCCGAGGTCCCGCTGGCGGAGATGTTCGGGTATGCCACGGACCTGCGGTCTGCCACACAGGGTCGGGCGACTTATTCGATGGAATTTAACAAGTACAAAGAGGTTCCTGCTAATTTGGCGGACGCAATCATCAAGAAGAATGGTTGAGCCCGGCCGTTGTAATCAAGATATTTTACGAGGTAGAGAAGATGTCCAAAGAGAAGTTTCAGCGTACCAAACCTCATGTGAATGTGGGGACGATCGGTCACGTGGACCATGGCAAGACTACTTTGACTGCGGCGTTGACAAAGGTCATGGGGGAATCACACGGAGGTGAATACAGGACTTATGACCAGATTGACAATGCACCGGAAGAGCGTGAGCGGGGTATCACGATTGCTACGGCCCATGTCGAGTACGAGAGCGTCAACCGGCACTATGCCCACGTGGACTGTCCGGGCCATGCGGACTACGTCAAGAACATGATCACAGGTGCTGCACAGATGGACGGTGCGATACTCGTGGTGAGTGCCGCCGACGGTCCGATGCCCCAGACCCGTGAACATATCCTGCTTGCAAGACAGGTAGGGGTTCCCCATATCCTCGTGTACATGAACAAGGCCGATCAGGTCGATGACCCCGAGTTGCTGGAACTGGTCGAAATGGAAGTCAGGGATCTCCTGTCCACCTACGAGTTTCCGGGCGATGATACGCCGATCGTCATAGGTTCTGCATTGAAAGCGCTCGAAGGGGACAGCTCTGACATCGGTGTGCCCTCCATCCTCAAGCTGGTCGAGGAGATGGACAGTTTTGTCCCGGAACCCGAGCGGGCCATTGACGGTGACTTTATCATGCCTGTTGAGGATGTATTCTCGATTTCCGGACGCGGAACAGTGGTTACGGGCCGTGTCGAGCGTGGCGTGGTCAAGGTCGGCGACGAGATTGAGATTGTGGGGATTCGCGAGACCTCGATCACCACCTGTACGGGTGTGGAGATGTTCCGCAAGCTGCTCGATCAGGGCCAGGCAGGCGACAATGTCGGAGTCCTGCTGCGCGGCACCAAGCGGGACGAGGTGGAGCGCGGACAGGTACTGTGCAAGCCCGGCAGCATTACCCCCCATACGAAGTTCGAGGCGGAGGTTTACATTCTCAGCAAGGAAGAAGGCGGGCGGCATACCCCGTTCTTCAACGGCTACCGTCCCCAGTTCTACTTCCGCACCACGGATGTTACCGGTGCGGTCGACCTTCCCAGCGGCACGGAAATGGTGATGCCGGGAGACAATGTGCACATGATGGTTTCCCTGATTGCCCCGATCGCCATGGAAAAAGGGTTGCGTTTCGCGATCCGGGAAGGCGGGCGTACGGTCGGTGCAGGCAAAGTGTCCAACATCATTGAATGACAGGTAGCACCCGCCTGATCCGTGATACTCAAAGATGGCTACGGGACAGACAATACGTATCCGCCTCAAGGCATTCGATCACCGCCTGATTGATCGTTCTGCCAGCGAGATCGTGGAAACGGCCAAGCGGACGGGCGCCCGGGTCAAGGGCCCGATTCCGCTGCCTACCAAAAAGGAACGGTTTACCGTGCTGATCTCTCCCCACGTGGACAAGAATGCGCGCGACCAGTACGAGATTCGCACGCACAAGCGCATCATGGACATCGTCGAGCCCACCGACAAAACGGTGGATGCCCTGATGAAGCTGGACCTCGCGGCGGGTGTGGATGTCCAGATCAAGCTGAGCTGAGTTCCCGGGTCAATCCGTTCAGGAAGCGGCTTTCCTTTGCTAGGTGACGGGGTTTGAAGATAATGCTTTCCTGAAATACTCAAATTTGGGATAATGTGGAGTTTTATGCGACCCGTCATGGGGACACCCATGACGGGTCGCAGTGTACGGGGAGATGAAACTCCAGTTCAATCTGGATCGGACGTAACGCAATTATGGCGCTGGGACTTGTTGGGACAAAAGTTGGCATGACTCGCATATTCATGGACACGGGTGAATCCGTGCCCGTGACGGTTTTGCATATGCCCAGCAACCGTGTCACGCTGCTTCGCCAGCAGGAGGTTGACGGCTATGGCGCAGTACAGGTGACGTACGGCGACAGGAAGGCTTCGCATATCAACAAGCCAATGTCCGGCCACTTTGCCAAGACGGGTGTCCGGGCGGGGAAGGGGCTGCATGAGTTCAGGCCCGAGAAGAAACAGCTTGAAGCCCTGGCCGTGGGTTCCGAACTGGATGTCAGCATTTTTTCGGTTGGCCAGAAGGTTTCCGTGACGGGAGTGTCGAAAGGCAAGGGTTTTGCCGGCACGGTCAAGCGTCACAATTTCAGAATGCAGGATGCCACGCATGGGAACTCCATATCCCACCGCGCGCTCGGTTCAACCGGGCAGTGCCAGGACCCGGGTCATGTATTCAGGGGAAAGAAGATGGCGGGTCAGATGGGCGGTGTCCGGGTCACGACGAAGAACCTGAAAGTCGTTCAGGTCGATGCGGGCCAGGACCTGCTTCTGGTCAAGGGTTCCGTGCCGGGAGCTCCCGGTGGGGATGTGGTGGTGCGTCCAGTGGATGCCGGTGAGGTCAACATGCCGGCGCAGGAGAGGGAAGAGGAGACTGCAGGTGAATCCGGTGGGGACAAAGGCTGACAGGGGCTGAAGTATGGAACTGAAAATCTCCAACTCGGAATCTACTGTGACGGTATCGGATGACATCTTTTCACGCAGTTTCAATGAACCTCTGGTGCACCAGGCCGTCACGGCATATCTTGCCGGTGCCCGCAGTGGCTCCAAGGCCAACAGGAGCCGGAGCGAGGTGCGGGGCGGCGGTGCCAAACCCTGGCGGCAAAAGGGCACAGGGCGCGCGCGCGCAGGCACGGCGAGCAGTCCATTGTGGCGGTCAGGCGGGGTGACCTTTGCAGCCAAGCCGCGCAATTTTGGCCAGAAACTGAACAAGAAAATGGTCAAGGGAGCCTATGCCAGTATCCTGTCGGAGCTGGTCCGCCTGGATTGCCTGCATGTGGTAGAGGATTTCTCGGTCACCGCGCCCAGTACGAAACAGGCCTTGGCCAGGCTGCAGGAACTTGCACTGGACTCCGCGCTGATCGTCACGAAAGAGGCCGACAAGAATCTTTACCTTTCCGTGCGCAACCTGCCGGGAGTGGAAGTGACGGAGGTGGGCGGCCTGGACCCTGTCAGCCTGTTCAGGTTCGAGCACGTGGTGGTCACCAGGCCGGCACTTCAGGAGATTGAACAGTGGCTGCAGTGAGCGAGGAACGCATCATGACTGTGCTGCTGTCTCCGCATGTTTCGGAGAAGACGGCCACGAGTGCTGACAGGAACAACCAGCATGTGTTTCGCGTGGTTCGGGATGCGAAGAAACACGAAATCAAGCAGGCGGTGGAGAAGCTGTTTGACGTCAAGGTTACCGATGTCAATACGATCAGCATGAAGGGCAAGCGCAAGACTTTCGGAGGCCGGCCCGGCAGGCGTGCGGCCTGGAAAAAAGCGGTGGTGACCCTGGAATCCGGCAGCGATATCAATTTGGGCGGGTTCAGCTAACGACAGGGATTTGTGATGGCATTGGTAAAGGCAAAGCCTACATCGGCCGGACGACGCTTCACTGTCCAGGTCAAGACGCCCGATCTGCACAGGGGCGAACCCTGCAAGGCCCTGTTGCGCGACAAGGGGAGCAGTGGCGGGCGCAACAATGCCGGGCGTATTACTACCCGGCATCGGGGCGGCGGGCACAAGCGGCGATACCGGGTAATCGATTTCAGGCGTGACAAGGACGACATCTCTGCACAGGTGGAAAGAATTGAATATGACCCGAACCGAAGCGCCAACATCGCGCTGCTCAAGTACACTGATGGGGAGCGGCGTTACATCATCGCCCCCAAAAACCTTTCGGCATCCAGCGAGGTCATCTCAGGCAAGCAGGTACCGATCAAAATCGGGAACACGCTGCCGCTTCGAAGCATCCCGGTAGGAACCGTTGTGCACTGCATTGAAATGAAACCGGGCAAGGGGGCGCAGATTGGGCGCAGTGCGGGGGCCGCGGTCCAGATCGTGGCACGTGAAGGCAGTTACGCCACGTTGCGCTTGCGCTCGGGCGAGACGCGCAAGGTCCTGCTGGAATGCCGGGCAACGGTAGGGGAAGTTGGCAACAGCGAGCACAACTTGCGCAAGCTGGGAAAGGCCGGTGCAAAACGCTGGCGTGGGGTCCGCCCGACAGTGAGAGGGGTGGCCATGAACCCGGTCGATCATCCGCATGGAGGCGGCGAGGGACGTACCTCGGGCGGGCGTCATCCGGTGTCGCCCTGGGCCATGCCCACAAAAGGGTTCAAGACCCGGAAAAATCATCGTACGGACCGCCTGATAGTGCGGCGTAGAAACAGAAGGTAATGCATGAATTTTGAAGTTGCGGGATCGGAACATGCCTAGGTCATTGCGCAAGGGTCCGTTTGTAGACCATCACTTGATGAAAAAAGTCGAGAAGGCGGTTGCGAGCAACGACCGGAAGCCGATCAAGACCTGGTCAAGGCGTTCGTTCGTCGTGCCCGAAATGGTGGGCGTCACGATTGCGGTGCACAACGGGCGACAGCATGTGCCGATTTTGATCAGTGAAAACATGGTGGGGCACAAGCTTGGCGAGTTTGCCATCACCCGTACATTCAGGGGTCATTCGGGAGACCGGAAGGCGAGATAGTGATGCAGGTTTCGGCAAGACTGAGTTTTATTCGCATTACCCCGCGCAAGGCAAGGCTCGTGGCGGACCAGATACGTGGCCAGGCCGTGGACCGGGCACTTGAGATCCTTTCGTTCAGCCCGAAAAAGGCAGCGGGAATCATCAAGAAGGTCCTGGAGTCAGCGATTGCAAATGCCGAGCATAACGAAGGTGCGGACATTGATGAACTGAAGGTCGAGAAAATTTTCGTTGATGACGGTCCGACACATCGCCGTTTCCGTGCACGGGCCAAGGGACGCGCCGCGCGAATCATGAAGCGCACGAGTCACATCACGGTGGTCGTCAGTGACGGTTGAGGCGACATGCAGGGCAGGCGATGCCAGGTTGACTGTCAGACTTTGGACACAGAGACATAAAACATTTACTTGAAGCTGTAGCAACTGGACTGAAGGGGAATTATGGGACAAAAGGTACATCCAACCGGGCTGCGATTAGGCATTTCTACCGACTGGACCTCCAAGTGGTATGCGGACGGCAGGGATTATGCTGATTTCCTGAGCAGTGATCTCGAGATTCGGGATTATCTGAAGAAGAAACTTTCCCAGGCCTCTGTCAGCAGAATCCAGATCAACCGTCCTGCACGGGCAGCGTTCATCACCATACACACTGCACGTCCTGGAATCGTGATAGGCAAGAAGGGGGAAGATATCGAGGCCTTGCGTCTGGAAGTCGCGCGGCGGACGGGCCTGAGCGTGAACAATGTAAAAATCAATATTGAGGAAATCCGCAAGCCGGAAATCGATTCGCAGCTTGTGGCAGAGAGCATTGCCCAGCAGCTGGAACGCCGGATCACGTTCCGTCGTGCCATGAAGCGTGCAGTGGGCAACGCGATGCGTCTCGGAGCACTGGGTGTGAAGGTGAATGTTGCGGGTCGGTTGAACGGTGCGGAAATCGCGCGCAGTGAATGGTACCGTGAAGGCCGGGTGCCCCTGCACACGTTGCGCGCCAACATCGATTACGGTTTTGCCGAGGCCAAGACCACCTACGGGATCATTGGCATCAAGACCTGGATATACAAGGGTGATGTATTCGGCCTGGATCCCAAGGAAACGGACGAGAATCCGGACAGGTAGCTGCGGGTACATGAATCTCAGGAACGGATAGATGCTACAGCCAAAACGCACAAAATTCCGCAAGCAGCACAAGGGCCGCAACCGTGGGCTGGCGATGAATGGCAACCGGGTCAGTTTTGGAGAGTTCGGCCTGAAGGCTGTGACCAGGGGACGGGTTACGGCCCGGCAGATTGAGGCTGCCCGCCGTGCCATGACACGCCATATCAAGCGTGGTGGTAAGATCTGGATCCGCATGTTTCCGGATGTACCGGTGACCAAGAAGCCCCTGGAAGTCAGGCAGGGCAAGGGAAAAGGCAATGTCGAATACTGGGTGGCCAAGATTCAGCCCGGCAAGGTGCTTTATGAGATGGAAGGGGTGGATGAGAAGGTGGCCCGGGAAGCGTTCAGGCTGGCGGGCGCAAAATTGCCGGTCCGGACCATATTTGTTTCACGTAGCGTGATGTAAGCGATATGACTACAGAAGAACTGCGCAAGAAAAACCTGGACGAGCTGAACAGGGAATTGCTTGATTTGCGTAAAGAGCAGTTTAACCTGCGCATGCAGTCCGGCATTGGCCAGCTGACCCGTGTGCACCAGTTCAAGGCAAACAGGAGAAGCATTGCCCGGGTCAAGACGATCATGAATGAAAAGCTGGCCGAGGGCAGCACAAGAGGTAAGCATGACTGACGAGGTCAAAAAAGTTCGCACACTGCACGGCAGGGTGATCAGCGACAAGATGGACAAGACCGTGGTGGTCCTGCTGGAACGCCAGGTCAAGCATCCGCTGTATGAAAAGTATATCCGCCGTTCTACCAAGCTGCACGTGCATGACGAGGACAATGTATGCACGGTTGGTGACAAGATTTCGATCCGTGAATGCCGCCCTGTTTCAAAGAAGAAATCGTGGCGGCTGGTAGAGGTCATCAAGCAGAGCGCAGAGAAACAGGGGTGACGAGGTTTACATGATCCAGATGCAATCCATGCTGGGAGTGGCAGATAACAGCGGGGCACGAAAGCTGCAGTGCATCAAGGTGCTGGGCGGGTCTCAGCGCCGTTATGCCGGGATCGGCGACGTCATCAAGGTCAGCGTCAAGGACGCCATTCCTCGCGGGAAGGTGAAGAAAGGTGAAGTGTACAATGCAGTGGTGGTTCGCACGGCCAAGGGTGTTCGTCGTACTGACGGATCGCTGGTCAAGTTTGATAGCAATGCAGCAGTGCTGCTGAATAACCAGTTGCAGCCGGTGGGGACCCGCATATTCGGGCCCGTGACACGTGAATTGCGTACAGAACGCTTCATGAAAATCATATCCCTGGCGCCTGAAGTACTGTAGGTTCATCCGGAGGCGGTCGTAAAGCAGGAAAGCTTGCAAGATCTGGCAATAATGCAAAGAATTCGAAGAGGCGATGATGTGATTGTGACTACCGGCAAGGACAAGGGCCGGCGGGGGACTGTACTGAAAGTGATTGATGAAGAGCGCGTAGTGGTGGAAAACATAAACGTTGTGAAAAAACACCAGAAACCCAACCCGAACGCCGGAGTTTCCGGAGGGATCAACGAGCAGGAAATGCCGATTCATGTGTCGAATGTCATGCTGTTCAATCCTGCCACGAACCAGGGGGACCGTGTGGGGTTCAAAACGCTTGAGGACAATAAAAAGGTCCGCTACTTCAAGTCCAATGATGAAGTGATCGATATCTAGGAACGCTTATGCCACGACTTCAGGATTACTACTTGGACACCGTTCGCAAGCAACTCATGGAAAAGCTTGGGTACGGGAATATCATGCAGGTGCCCTGTATCGAAAAGATCACCTTGAATATCGGTGTAGGCGAAGCGGCACGTGACAAGAAAACAATAAAGGAAGTCATTGCGGATATGGAGAAGATTGCCGGGCAGAAAGCCGTGGTGACCAAGGCCCGAAAATCAATTGCCGGGTTCAGCATCCGCGAGGATTTTCCCATAGGCTGCAAGGTGACCCTGCGCAAGACACGGATGTATGAATTTCTGGACAGGCTGATAAGCATTGCAATCCCGCGCGTACGGGACTTTCGGGGGCTCAATCCCAGGTCGTTTGACGGGCGCGGCAACTACAGTCTGGGCATCACCGAGCAGATCATCTTTCCGGAAATTGACTATGACAAGATTGATGCGATCCGCGGCATGGATATTGCGATTACAACTTCGGCGAAAACAGACTCGGAAGCGAAGGCATTGCTCGAAGCCTTCAGTTTTCCATTCAAGCGATAGAGGACAAGTGAGGCATGGCAAAGTCATCGATGGTCGAACGTGAGAAGAAGCGCAACAAGGTTGTGCGCAGATGTTCTGAAAAGCGGGTGAAACTCAAGGCTATCATAAAGAGTCCCACAACCAGTTACGATGAAAAACAGGAAGCCATGCTGCAATTGCAAAAGATGCCCAGGAATGCCAGCCCGGTGCGACTGCGTAACCGCTGCAGCATCACGGGCCGGCCAAAGGGATACTACCGGAAGTTTGGGCTCGGACGAAACAAGCTGCGCGAAGCTGCCATGCGCGGGGATATACCGGGCCTGATCAAGGCCAGTTGGTAGGGATTCGGGATGAAGCGGGATAGAGGATCAAGAACGTGAGTATGAGTGACCCCATATCGGACATGCTGACGCGCATACGCAACGGCCAGAGCGCCAGAAAAGTGACCGTGACCATGCCTTCATCGGGCTTGAAGGCATCCATTGCAAGTGTGCTCAAGGAAGAGGGCTTTATTGAGGATTTCGAGATCAGCAAGGTGCAGTCCAAGGCGGAGCTTACCATCACGCTCAAGTACTACCTGGGCAAGCCAGTCATTACCCGGCTCAGGCGGGTAAGCAGGCCCGGTCTGAGAAAGTATAAAGGGGTCAACGACCTGCCAAGGATCCTGGGAGGCATGGGCATTGCAGTGGTTTCCACCTCAAAGGGTGTCATGACGGACCGGGCCGCCCGTGCAGCAGGCCATGGCGGCGAAGTGTTGTGTACGATTGAATAAGTTCCAGTTTGCTCGAGTACAATATGTCACGAATCGCAAGACAACCCGTTGAGATTCCGTCAGGGGTGGACGTGAAACTGCTGGACCGGCAGCTTGCCGCGAAAGGTCCGGTCGGGGAATTGACCCTGGATATTCACCGTGACGTCTGTGTCGAGCAAACGGATAACCAGATCCGGGTGATCATGGACAGGACCAGCGATGTCGCCATGGCCGGCACGATGCGGGCATTGATCCATAACCTGGTAACGGGTGTGAGCGAGGGTTTCGAGCGCAGGCTGGAGCTTGTAGGGGTAGGCTATCGTGCCCAGTCTGCAGGCAAGATGCTCAAGATGACGCTGGGTTTTTCGCATCCGGTCGACTACCCGGTGCCGGACGGGATCAAGGTTGAAACGCCCAGCCAGACCGAAATCGTCGTCAAGGGTGTGGACAAGCAGAAAGTAGGGCAAGTGGCCGCAGAAATACGCGCATACCGGCCCCCGGAGCCCTACAAGGGGAAGGGAGTGAGGTATGCCGGCGAGAGAGTGATTCGCAAGGAAGCGAAGAAGAAATAACTGGTTGCAAGACATGGGTAATACAGCAGCAAGAATGCGCCGGGCACGCAAGACCCGCAGCAAGATTTCCGAGTTGAATGTACACCGGTTGTGTGTTCACCGGACGCTGAGGCATACGTATGCACAGGTCATATCTCCTGATGCAGGAGTAACCGTGGCACATGCTTCTTCCCTGGAAGCGGACCTGCGTAAGGCAGTGAAGTATACCGGCAACATAGAGGCTGCCCGGGAAGTCGGGAAGGTCATTGCTGCGCGTGCAAGGGAAAAAGGCGTGGGAGAAGTTGCTTTTGACCGTTCGGGTTTCAAGTATCATGGCCGTGTCAAGGCATTGGCCGATGCCGCCCGCGAAGCCGGATTAAAGTTTTAAACAGCAGGTGGTCATGTTCCGATGGTAGTAAAAGAACCCGCAAGAATTTCCGATGGTCTTGAAGAAAGGCTGGTTGCAGTGAATCGAGTCGCCAAGGTCGTAAAGGGTGGGCGCCAGTTCGGGTTTACTGCCCTGACAGTGGTTGGGGACGGTAACGGCAAGGTGGGAATCGGTTATGGAAAAGCCCGTGAAGTGCCTTTGGCGATCCGGAAAGCCATGGAAAAGGCGCGCAAGGAACTGAGGCACGTGCCGCTCAAGGACGGGACCCTGCACTACCCGGTTATCGGGCAATACGGAGCGGCAAAAGTTGTCATGCAGCCTGCCTCCGTGGGGACAGGCATCATTGCTGGCGGTGCCATGAGGGCTGTTTTCGAGGTTGTCGGCATCAAGAACATCCTGTCGAAATGCATTGGTTCGAAGAATCCGATCAACGTGGTGCAGGCCACTGTCAACGCGTTGTGCGCCATGCAGGATCTTGATTACATTGCTGCCAAACGCGGCAAAACCATAGAAGAAATTCTTTCGTAATCGCATTGCAAGGGTTGAATCATGAGCGGGCAGCTGAAGGTTACACTGGTCAAGAGTCTGAACGGCAGGCTTGATGTGCACAAGGCCTGTGCGCATGGCCTGGGCATCCGGCGTATCCATAACCCGGTGACGGTTGCCGACACGCCGGAAAATCGTGGCATGATCAGGAAAATTTCCTACATGCTGAAAGTCGAGGAAGCCTGAAGGTCATGAACAGTCTCAGCCTGAACAACCTGAAGCCGGCACCGGGCAGCCGCGCCACGCGCAAGCGTGCGGGGCGAGGCATGGGCACGGGATTTGGCAAGACGTGTGGCCGCGGACACAAGGGCCAGCGCTCACGGGCCGGCGGTTATCACAAGGTTGGCTTTGAAGGGGGCCAGATGCCGCTGCAACGGCGTTTGCCAAAGATAGGATTTCGCTCACGCAAGGCGGCTGAGACCGCTGAGCTTCGCCTGCATGAGCTTGCAAAAGTCAATGCCGATCCGGTGGATATCCAGGCATTGAAAGATGCCGGCCTGGTCCATGCTGCGGCCAAACGCGCCAAGGTTATCCTGTCAGGTACGATTGACACGGCCGTGAATACCAAAGGCCTGGAGTTCACACCGGGCGCCAGGAAGGCGGTTGAAGCGGCAGGCGGGAAGGTTCAAGCCTGATGGTCCGGGCCAGCACAAATGCCGTGGGAACCCTCGCTGGTCTTGGCCGGGTCACCGAGTTGCGCAAAAGGCTGGTGTTCGTGCTGATTGCGCTGATTGTTTATCGAATCGGGACATTTATCCCTGTACCGGGAATTGATCCCGGTGCCATGGCAAGATTTTTTGATCAGCAGAGCAGTACGATCCTCGGGATGTTCAACATGTTCTCGGGGGGTGCGCTGGAACGCTTGAGCATTTTTGCGCTGGGCATCATGCCTTACATCTCTGCATCGATCATCATGCAGCTGATGAGCGCGGTGATGCCCACTCTCAAGGAACTTAAAAAGGAAGGTGAGTCGGGAAGGCGCAAGATCACGCAGTACACCCGTTACGGCACGGTCTTCCTCGCGACTTTTCAGGCAATCGGCGTGTCCGTCGCCCTGCAGAATCAGCAGGTAGCACTCAGCCCGGGAATCGGATTCATGTTTACCGTCACGATCAGCCTGGTTACGGGAACGATGTTCCTGATGTGGCTCGGGGAACAGATTACCGAACGAGGCATCGGGAACGGTATTTCCATCATCATCTTTGCCGGTATCGTGGCCGGGTTGCCGGCGGCAATCGGAGGCACCCTGGACCTGGTTGCGCAAGGGGCCATTGGCGAGGCCTTTGCATTGTTTCTTTTCCTGATGGCCGTCGCGGTGACGGCGATCGTTGTTTTTGCGGAAAGGGGACAACGGCGCATCACGGTGAACTATGCCCGGCGGCAGCAGGGAAGAAAAATGTTTGCCGCACAGTCCAGTCATTTGCCGCTGAAGCTGAACATGTCGGGTGTGATCCCGCCGATATTTGCCTCGAGTATCATCCTGTTCCCGGCCACGTTGTTACAGTGGTCCAGCAGTTCGACCGGCAATTTCTCCTGGCTGCAGAATATGGCCAATGCCATATCCCCCGGACAGCCCCTGTATGTCATGCTGTACGCGCTGGCGATCGTGTTCTTCTGCTTCTTCTATACGGCGATCGTTTTTGATTCCCGGGAAACGGCCGACAACCTGAAACGCTCGGGTGCATTCATTCCGGGCATCCGGCCGGGGGAGCAGACCGCACGCTATGTCGATGGTGTCCTGACGCGCCTGACGGCTGTAGGGGCCATCTATATTACCCTGGTCTGCCTGTTACCCGAGTTTCTCATCCTGAAATACAGCGTGCCGTTTTATTTCGGGGGCACTTCATTGCTGATCATTGTCGTTGTAGTGATGGATTTCATGTCCCAGGTGCAAGCGCATTTGATGTCGCACCAGTACGAAGGCCTGATGAAGAAAGCGAATCTCAAGGGCTACGGACGGGCTGGAAATATACGTTAACTGAGGAGAGGACGTCATGAAAGTACGGGCATCGGTTAAAAGAATGTGCAGGAACTGCAGGGTCATTCGGCGCAACAGGGTGGTGCGTGTGATCTGTACGGACCCCAGGCACAAGCAACGCCAGGGCTGAGCAATTTTGAAGATAGGATTCGGTATGGATTTAGACTGCTTGACTGTTAAAACTCTCTGTTCTTTCAAGTCTTCGGACAATTCTCTCTCAGGGTGATCGAATGGCTCGTATATCTGGCATAAATGTACCGGTGCATAAGCATGCAGAGATTGCCTTGACGGCAATTTACGGAATCGGCCGTTCAACGTCCCGGAAGATATGTGCTGCCGCAGGGGTCCAGGCCAGTACCAAGATCAAGGATTTAAGCGAGGATGAGGTGGGCCGTTTGCGCACGGAAGTCGCAAAATACCGTGTAGAGGGTGATTTGCGCCGTGAAATTACCGTAAATATCAAAAGACTCATGGACCTGGGAACCTATCGGGGTATCCGGCACCGCCGTGGACTACCTCTGCATGGACAGCGCACGCGCACCAATGCGCGTACCCGCAAGGGTCCAAGGCGTCCGGTCAAACGTTAATCCAGGCGGGTAAAGGCAGATTTATGGCGAAAACACCAACACGCTCACGAAAGAAAGCAAAGCGTACCGTTACGGATGGCGTGGCGCACATTCATGCCTCGTTCAACAATACCATTGTGACGATCACGGACCGGCAAGGTAATGCACTGGCATGGGCCACTTCGGGAGGTTCCGGTTTCCGGGGGTCTCGCAAGAGCACGCCTTTTGCCGCACAGACTGCTGCGCAGCGTGCAGGGGAACAGGCCCTGGAATACGGGCTGAAATTCCTGGAGATCAGGATCAAGGGACCGGGTCCGGGGCGTGAATCGGCCGTCCGTGCGCTGAATGCGATCGGGTACAAGATTACCGACATAAACGACGTGACCCCGATTCCACATAATGGCTGTCGTCCTCCAAAGCGACGCAGAGTATAGGGCGGGATAAGATGGCACGTTATTTAGGACCCAAGTGTAAGATCAGTCGCCGTGAAGGCACGGACCTGTTTTTGAAAAGCAGGGCCAGGTCACTCGATTCAAAGTGCAAGATCGACAAGCTGCCTGGCCAGCACGGGGACAAGCGCAGCAGGGCGTCGAACTACGGAATGCAGCTGCGGGAAAAGCAGAAACTGCGACGCATTTATGGCGTTCTTGAGCGCCAGTTCCGAAACTATTACAAGAAGGCTTCGCGTCTCAAAGGCTCTACCGGCGAAAATTTGCTGAAGCTCCTGGAATGCAGACTGGATAATGTCGCATACAGGATGGGTTTCGGGGTTACCCGCGCTGAATGCAGGCAACTGGTCAGCCATAAGGCAATAGAGGTGAATGGAATCGTAGTGAGTATTCCGTCCTACCAGGTTTCTCCCGATGATGTGATTTCAGTGCGTGAAAAATCCAGAAAGCAGCTGCGGATACAGGACGCATTGAATGCTGCGGAGCAAATCGGGATTCCTGAATGGGTCGAAGTCGACATCAAGAAGATGCAGGGCAGATTCAAATCCGTTCCGGAGCGCGACGAGTTGCCTCCGGATATCAATGAGTCACTCGTGGTTGAGTTGTACTCGAAGTAATTACATGCAAGGGGTTATCGCAGATGGGCACCAATGAGTTGCTGAAGCCGAGAGTTGTTGATGTTCAGGTAACTGACGAATGTCATGCCAAAGTCGTGCTGGAGCCTCTGGACCGCGGTTTCGGTCACACGCTGGGAAATGCACTGAGACGAATACTGTTATCATCCATACCCGGTTGTGCAATCGTGGAAGTGCAGATTGAAGGGGTTCTGCATGAATACACGGCTATTGAAGGCGTACAGGAAGATGTCGTCGACATACTGTTGAACCTGAAGGGTGTGGCGGTGGTCATGCACGAAAGATCCGATGCAACACTGTCCCTGTATAAAAAAGGGCCTGGAGTCGTAACGGCTGGAGATATTGCCGTTGACCACGATGTGGAAATCATAAACAAGGAACATGTGATCGCTCACCTGACGGAACAGGGCACACTGGATATGACCCTGAAAGTTGCAAAGGGCAGAGGGTACCAGCCTGCTACCCAGCGCAGGAATGATGAGGATCGCCAGATCGGTTCGTTGCTTCTTGATGCCAGCTTCAGCCCGGTTCGAAGAGTCGCGTACTCGGTTGAAAGTGCGCGTGTGGAACAGCGTACGGACCTGGACAAGCTTATTTTTGACCTGGAAACGAACGGAACAGTGAATCCTGAAGAAACCATACGCAAGGCGGCAGGTGTCCTGCAACAGCAATTGTCTGTATTTGTAGACCTGCAGGGGGACGAGCAGGCAGAGCCCGACGAGGTCGAGCCTGAAATCGATCCTATCCTGGTGCGCCCGGTAGATGACCTTGAACTTACGGTGCGTTCTGCAAACTGCCTGAAGGCGGAGAAAATATACTATATCGGTGACCTCATTCAGCGTACCGAGGTGGAATTGCTGAGAACACCCAATCTGGGCAAGAAGTCCTTGACGGAAATCAAGGATGTGCTGGGGACACACGGCTTGTCACTGGGCATGCGCCTGGAAAACTGGCCACCTCCGAATTTACGTGAAGACCGCAAGGTATTTGTCTGATTATATTGACAGGATACTGCTATGAGACATCGCCAGTCAGGCCGAAGGCTAAACCGGAACAGCCCTCATCGAAAGGCAATGATGAGCAACATGACAAATTCCTTGTTTTCGCACGAAATCATCCAGACCACCTTGCCCAAGGCAAAGGAACTGCGGCGTTATGCGGAGCCTTTGATCACCCTTGCCAAGGAAGACAGCGTCGCAAGACGTCGACAGGCCTTCTCAAGGCTGCGTGACAAGGCCAGTGTAGGCAAGCTCTTTACTGAACTCGGACCTCGATACAGGGAGAGGCCCGGCGGGTATACACGCATTTTGAAATGCGGATTTCGACCGGGTGACAAAGCGCCCATGGCCCTGGTTGAGCTCGTAGACCGGCCGATTGAAGAAGAATAGCCGGTTGCCTGACACCCGGTCCTGGCAGGCAGTTCTGGATTTCCCTGCCTAGGGAAGCAACCCCGAAGGCTACAACCCCCCGATGCGCCCTATCGTTCTGGCAACAGACTACGGATCATCAGGTGGCTACGTAGGCCAGCTCAAGTCCGTCATCTACCGCAGGGCTTCCCATGCGAGGGTGATCGACCTGGACCACTGCCTGCCCGGCATGAATCCCAGGGCATCCGCTTATTTGCTGGCAGGGTACCTGGAATACCTCCCGCGACGGTCTGTTGTAGTGGCAGTAGTAGACCCTGGTGTCGGGTCGAGCCGGGCTCCGGTTTTGATGGAGGGAGACGGGCATACCTTTATCGGACCTGATAACGGCCTGCTTTCAATCATGTATCGAAAGCTTGCCAAAGCGGAGTTGTTTGAGATTCTCCTGCAGGGTGAGCCGACATCCAGGACTTTCCATGGGCGGGATGTGTTTGCCCCGGTTGCTGCGAACATCGTGTCAGGCTCGAGGCCGGACCTGAAACCTGTATCGGCACGTGAGATGCAAGGAGCGGAATGGCCTGACAGTCTTTACGAAGTTATCCATACAGACCGTTTTGGCAATGCAATTACGGGAATAACCTTCCATCCATCCGATGTCAGCCAGGTCTTGAGAGTCAATGGCCGGTGCCTGAGGTATGCCGAGGCGTTCTACTGCGTGGAGAAAGGTGAAGGGTTTTGGTACTGCAACTCGAACAACCTGGTAGAAATTGCAGCCAGGGACGGGTCTGCCGCCGAGAATCTGGGAATCACCGTCGGTACGGGTGTCGAGTTCGCCTGATCAAGGGAAACCCTGATCAGGCTGATTGTTCTTTGGGCATGATGTTCATGTTCAGGGCGCATTTCAGGTGTTCCCCGGTGAAGGAATCCTGCGAAAATGCCACTTCTTCCGGCGTACCGCTTGCAACGACCCTTCCTCCGCCATTACCTCCCTCAGGACCCAGGTCGATGATCCAGTCGGCAGTTTTGATGATATCGAGGTTATGTTCAATGACTACGATGGTATTGCCTTGGTCACGTAGATGGTGCAGTACCTTGAGCAACTGCTCGACATCGTGAAAGTGCAGGCCGGTAGTGGGCTCATCCAGGATATACAGGGTTTTCCCCGTACTTCGTTTGGACAGCTCGCGCGAAAGTTTCACACGCTGGGCCTCTCCGCCTGACAGTGTCGTCGCGCTCTGGCCCAGTGAAATGTAGGACAGGCCAACATCCATGAGTGTCAGAAGCTTGCGCTTGATGACGGGAATCGCACCGAAAAAACCGATGGCATCCTCGACGGTCATTTGCAGCACCTGGTGGATATTTTTATTCTTGTACTGTATTTCGAGGGTCTCACGGTTGTAGCGTTTCCCCTGGCAGATTTCGCATGGAACATAGATGTCGGGCAAAAAGTGCATTTCCACCTTGATGACCCCGTCACCCCGGCAGGCCTCGCATCTTCCACCCCGGACATTGAAGCTGAAGCGCCCCGGCTTGTATCCTCGTGACCGCGCTTCCGGGATACTGGCAAACAGCTCGCGTATGGGCGTGAACAAACCCGTGTAGGTAGCCGGGTTGGAGCGTGGCGTACGCCCGATCGGGTTCTGGTCAATATCCACCACCTTGTCCACCTGGTCCAGGCCCTGGATTTCCGTACACGTCGCAGGCAGGACACTCGAGCCGTACAGGTGGCGCATGCAATACCTGTACAGCGTATCGTTCACCAGTGTGGATTTCCCTGAACCTGAAACGCCCGTGACTACCGTCAGCAAGCCCAGGGGGATGTCTACTGTGATTCCCTGCAGGTTGTTCCCGCTGGCACCCACGATCCGGATCGTCCTGTTCTTGTGGAAGGGCAGGCGCATCGGCGGCACCTGGATGATGCGCTTTCCGGACAGGTACTGTCCGGTCAGGGAAGCCGGGTTTCTCTCAATCTCGGCCGGTGAGCCCTGGGCGACCAGCCTGCCTCCATGAACCCCTGCACCAGGACCCATGTCAACGACATGGTCGGCACTTCGTATGGCTTCTTCATCATGCTCCACGACGATCACGGTATTCCCGAGGTCCCGCAGGTAGTTCAGTGTCTTGATCAGTCGCTTGTTGTCACGCTGATGCAGGCCGATAGATGGCTCATCCAGTATGTACATGACACCGACCAGTCCGGAACCGATCTGGCTTGCAAGCCTGATCCTTTGTGATTCGCCGCCTGACAGGGTCTCCGCAGTACGGTCGAGTGCCAGGTAATCCAGCCCGACATTTACAAGAAAATCAAGGCGCTGACATATTTCGTGAATAATCTTTTCACCTACTGCAGCCAAGTGTCCGGAAAGACTAAGATTATTGAAATACTCCAGGGCTTTTTCTGTGGACCAGGAGGTAACGGAGGGCAGGTTGTGCTGATTGACGAATACGTTACGTGCCTCCCTGTTCAGCCGGGCGCCTCCGCATAGCTGGCATACCTGCGTAGTGAGGTATTTTCTGAGTTCCTCGCGTACGGCACTGGACCCCGTCTCATGAAATCGCCGCTCCATGTTGGGGATGATGCCTTCGAATTCATGCCGGCTCTGGTAGGTTTTGCCTTTCTCATTTGTGAATTTGAAGCGGATGGACTCGCCTTGACTGCCGTACAGGATGATGTCCCGGATCCTGTCATCCAGTTCAGCCCAGGGAGTCTCGATATCAAACTTGTAGTGCCTGGAAAGGGACTGGATCAAGTTGAAGTAATAGGCGTTCCGGCGGTCCCATCCCCGGATGGCACCTCCGGCCAGGCTGACTTCATCGTTGGTGACTACCAGTTCCGGGTCAAAGAACTCCTCGGTACCCAGCCCGTCACATGCAGAGCATGCACCGATCGGGTTGTTGAAAGAAAACAGGCGAGGCTCGAGCTCGTTCAGGCTGTAGCCGCATTTCGGGCAGGCAAATTTTGCAGAGAATACCAGTGCTTCCTCATCCGGATGATCCATCGACTGGACGGTGGCAATGCCGTCTGCAAGCTTCAGTGCCGTCTCGAAAGATTCCGCCAACCGCAGCTTCAGGTCTTTCCTGACCCTGAACCTGTCCACGATGACTTCAATGGTATGCTTGTGCCTCAGGCTCAGCTTCGGGGATGAGTCGAGTTCATGCACCTCGTCGTCGATTCGTGCGCGGAGAAAACCCTGGGCCAGCAGCCTGGACATCACCTGCAAGTGCTCTCCCTTTCGATTTTGAACGACCGGTGCCAGGAGCATGAGTTTCTTGCCTTCTTCCAGCGACAGTACCTTGTCGACCATCTGGCTTACCGTTTGGGCATGCAGGTCGATCTGGTGCGTGGGACAGCGCGGAATTCCAGCACGTGCATAGAGCAGGCGCAGGTAGTCGTAAATCTCGGTGATGGTTCCGACCGTGGAGCGCGGATTGTGGGAACTTGCTTTTTGTTCGATGGAAATGGAGGGCGACAGGCCGTCGATGGAGTCGACATCCGGCTTTTCCAGGCGCGACAGGAACTGACGGGCGTAGGCTGACAGGGATTCAACGTACCTGCGCTGTCCCTCTGCAAAGATCGTGTCGAAAGCCAGGGACGACTTGCCCGAGCCGGATAAACCCGTGATGACGATGAGTTTATCGCGAGGCAGGTCAACGCTGACGTTCTGAAGATTGTGTGTCCGTGCACCCCGGATGGAAATCTTCTTCATTATTTCAATTGCGACTGGATAAATACGTTAATATACGTGTTAAGTTGTCTTGAGTGCAAAACCGGCAAGAGGCGCTCTTTACAGGCATCTTACTTACCCGGCTTGGCAGGTGGGCAGAGGGTGCGGCCTTATGTACCGGGTCCGGGAATTTCTCAAGTTACGAAGGGGCACTCAAGAACCTATCCAGCAGGACATCAAAATGGCAAGAGGCATCAACAAGGTAATATTGGTCGGCCACCTGGGGCAAGACCCCGAGGTTAAATACATGCCAAGCGGCCAGGCAGTTTGTAACATCACTTTGGCGACAACCGAATCCTGGACGGACAAGAATTCGGGCGAAAAAGTCGAGAAGACCGAATGGCACCGCGTGGTGTTTTTCCGCAGGCTGGCCGAAATTGCAGGGGAATACCTGAGGAAAGGTTCCCAGGTTTACGTGGAAGGGCGGCTGCAGACCCGAAAATGGCAGGACCAGGGTGGAAATGACCGCTATACCACTGAAATTGTGGCGAATGATATGCAGATGCTGGGCAGTAAGGGCAGCACTGCAATAACGCAGGAAGCACCTCCAGCCCCGGAATCGCAAAAGGCAGCTTCCAGTGCATCCAGTGATGAATTTGATGATGATATTCCTTTCTAGGGTAAGGGCAGTTTCACGAGTAGGGTCAGGTATTTAGCCTTGGCAAAGAAGCCGATTGTTTCGACATTCGTCCAAACTGGTGTTGTACTTTGTACTTAACAGACGTTGAAGCTTATACATTTTGCTATAGTTTAACCTGACCTCCTTCGTGAATTTGACAGCCTTTGAAATGCTACGACGGTAGGGAATTGTAAATATCAATCAGGCCACCGCAGCAAGACTTATTCTACAAATATACTTCTAAGTATAGTTTCTTTGTCGGTATGGCATTCAGTGAGTCAGGCTTTATATTGGCAAGTTCATATGCTGTGATGTGACCCATCTTCTATAGTTGTCTGTCAGACAAGTCTCTGGTATCAAAATTCAACTTTCTGAAGTAGCTGGTTCCATTTCTTAGTATTGAGGTTAAATTACAGTGAAAAAATACAGAAAAATCTCAGTTTTAGGTATGGGCTATGTCGGGCTACCCGTAGCAGTTGCATTTGGCAACCTTGATGAAGTAGTTGGTTTTGATATTAATAAAGAGAGGATTACTGAACTCAATGGAAGATATGACAGAACTGCAGAAATTTCATCCGAAGAATTAGCCAAGACAAAAGTAAGTTTCACGTCAGACGTCAACCAGCTTAGGAAGGCTGACTTTCATATTGTGGCTGTACCTACTCCGATCAATGATGCGAAGCATCCAGATATGGAGCCTTTAACCACAGCATCGAGAACTTTGGGAACAGTTATCAAGAAGGGTGATATTGTTGTGTATGAGTCTACGGTATATCCTGGAGCTACAGAAGAAATCTGCATTCCCATCTTAGAGCGGGAATCTGGTCTGACATGCGGTCTGGATTTCCATATTGGCTATTCTCCGGAACGTATCAATCCTGGCGATAAGAAACACACATTTGTCAATATAGTAAAGATTGTATCTGCCCAGGATGATGAAACGCTTGAAATCATCCGGGATGTTTATGGTCGTGTAGTAACAGCAGGTATATACGTAGCACCTTCCATTAAAGTTGCCGAAGCTACCAAGATCGTAGAAAACGTGCAAAGGGATGTAAATATTGCCTTGATGAATCAGTTGGCATTGATATTTGATAAATTGGGTGTTGATACAAATGATGTGCTCGATGCAGCTGATACGAAGTGGAATTTTTTAAGATTTTCGCCAGGTTTAGTAGGAGGCCACTGTATTGGAATTGATCCATATTATTTGGCCTACCGATCAGCCAAAAGTGGCTACATCCCTGACCTCATCCTTATGGCACGCAGTATAAATAATGGCTTGGGCAACTATATTGCTTCACGAATCATAAAAATAATGCTGCAGACAGGCTACTCACCAAAAGACACGGTTACTATATTGGGCTTAACATACAAGGAAAACATATCCGATACTCGAAATACTAAAGTAATCGATATTATTAACGAACTGCATCAGTATGGAGCTACGGTGCAAGTTAATGACATCTATGCTGATCCAGACAAGGTCTATGCAGAACATCAGATTGAGCTTGTCGAACTTTCATCTCTCCGGCCAGCAAAAGTAGTGGTATTAGCTGTGCCACATGATGACTATCTATGCAGAGGTTGGGAGTGGCTCCTCACTTTGATCAGGGATCAAAGTGGAGCTGTATATGATGTGAAAGGCAAGCTTGACCGGGATACTGTCCCAACAGGTATTCAGGTGTATAGGCTTTAAAATTTGTATAAGAGAATTCAGAGGGTATCTTATTCAAGCTTGAGAAGTTATTAAGAAGCATTCAGGTTACCTTTGGCTAAGGTTGCCAGATCGCTTTGATGTGTGATCAAGGCATACCGGCTTAGCCTTGTTCCTTCATGACCGCTAGCTTAGGTTTAACTGTGCAATTCAAACACAAAGTTAATTGTGGAAAAAATTGCTAGGCCAGGCTTTTAAAAATTGACATGTATACTTCCATATAGCGCTGTGCCATCAGTTCTGGACTGAAATGGAATGAGCGTGCGATTCCTGCAGTTTTCAACTGTGTTCGTAGTGAACTAGTCTGATACAGGTGCACTAATTGCTCAGTAAGAGCCTTGGCATCTTTTGGGGGAACCAAGATACCACAGTCCTTAGTGATAACTTCTGGCACCCCTCCCACATGACTTGCAACGATTGGACAACCTACACGCAGTACATCTAGAAGAACTGACCCTAGTCCCTCTCTCAGCGAGGGAAATGCGAATATATCAAAAGCAGCTATCCATGTGATCGGATTACTAACCCAACCAGCAAAGTACACGTTACTCAGGTCTTTAGATTGCCGGCGAAACTCTTCTTCTAAAAGACCACTTCCCAGCAAAACAAATTTAATTTTCGGGAAAGCAGGCTGTATTATCCGCGCTGATTCCAGCAGTATAAGATGACCTTTCTCAGGTCCATCCATAGCACCCGCATAGCCGATGAGGAACTCGCCTTTAAATTGATCCCGAATTTTTTTGACTGCTTTCATGTCGGGAGACCCAGGATTCCATGCACTTGGTATACGGACTATTGAAATATCTGGCAGGCGGCTTCGAATGCTATTTTCAACAGCTCTTGTCAGTGCGACTACAGTGTGTGCATTCCTATACATGGCACAGGTGAACGCTTTTGGCTTTATCGGGTTGATGACACGCCGTGTAACTATGTATGTTTTCCGGCACAAGCTTGCAACATATGCGACTTGAGCAGCATGTGTCTCATGTGCATGCAACAATGTTTTATTGTTTAATGCCAGGCATACGAATAGTGCTGATAGTCGGTTTCGAACTTTGAACACTTTCAGGTTGTGACATTCTTTGAAACGCCTCGCTAATGGCCCTTTGCGCAATATGACTATGTATTGTTTGAGCACTCCCTGTTCGGCAAGCGTCTGGATTAAAATTTCAGTTTGTCTCTCTCCTCCACGCAGTTTTGGGTTTCGTGCAAGATTAATGTGGCAGATAGAGGGCATAGACTCATGCTTTACCGGTTTTCCATGCTTCATGCTAATTTATGATTTGATTGAAAAGAGATGTGTAAGGCAGTAATGATGTACTGGGCAGTTTTATTCAGGTTTACGTATCCTTGATTTCCATGCCAAATAGTTTTCAGAGTAAATCAGCAGTCGAATTATAGTTTTACTGTCTCTGTAGAATTGGAGAAGAGCATTTTACTAATTCAAATTTTTGCAACTTGAATTAGAGGAAATCATACTACTTAGAAGGTTAATTTCTTTCAATTTCTCGTCATATCGTTATTACGAAAGCGTGTCACTTGTATAGGTCAAAAAGTGGGTAAGTTAGTTTATTCACATGGGGAGATTCTGGTAAATAAAGATTTTCCATCCCATGAATTGACCGAAAAATGGATTCGGAACAAGCAGTTTTTGAAGTATGAACTCACCCAGCTACTACTAAAGAGAAAAGGCGGTAGAAAGCGAAATCGACTTTATTGTTTCAGCCATGACTGCGTGCAATGTGATGTAGTAATGAAAGTTTCTCAGATAGATCAAAGCTATAAATTCTGGAGAAAAGTAGACCTGTTTATTACAGGTTTGTTCAAAGACTATAACTATAGAAGCTACATAGGCAGTTTGAAAATGCAAGAGGCGGGAATCGATACTATTGAGCCAATTGCCTACTGGACATATAAACCATCTTGGTTTAGACGTAAAAGCTATTTGCTATATAAGAAAATTGAAAGTGAACTCACAGTAGCTCAACTCTGCAACAAAATTCACTTTTCTGATGCAAAGGAAAAGGATGTTTTAATCAAAGCTGTTGTTAACCGATGTGTCAGCATCGTCAGAGGTATTCATGCCGCTTATATACGACATGATGACCCTCATGGTAACAACATTTTGCTAGACCTGAAGGACGCAGATATTGGCACTCTGGATGAAGAGAAGATTAACAATGCAAGATTTACTTTGATTGACAATGATCGTTGTACATCTGCACGAATTGCCATTCCCAGAGTAAAGCTGTTTTTTGACCTCAAATGTTTGGCGCGGTTTCAGATCTGCGAACTTCCGCCAGAGGAATTATTACGGCAGTACTTAGGAGAAGAATATAGAATCTATTGGTGGTACGTAGTAAATTTCTGGGTATCGGGGGGTTTCAAGTTGCATAAACTTTTAGGCAACTTGTTTAAGTAGATTTTCTATCCTTGTTCATGGTATCTAATGTACTTTAGGCTTTTGATGAGGGTACGCGAAGTGCATTTTGTATGGCAAGTGAGCAAACCTGAATGAAGTTATGACAGACGTTCCAGTGACAGGCGAAGCCGGAATTGCTTTCTCAATGCGTATTGATGATTTCAGGCATAGGCCGTTTCAAACGTGAAGAAAGCCTCTATAGCAGCTTAATTTATATCTTTGAAATCAAATTATGACCAGCTGCTTGGGAATCTAGACTGAGGGCGATGATACACGCTAGAAAAATTTCTCGTATGCCAAAAAAAGTATTTGTCAAAACCCAGGGATGCCAGATGAATGAGTATGATTCCAGCAGGATGCTGGATGTACTGCGCCACGATTGCGGCTTTGATGTCACTCATGATCCATCCAATGCTGATGTCCTGTTACTCAACACATGTTCCATTCGTGAAAAGGCACAGGAAAAAGTGTTTTCACAACTGGGTCAGTGGCGGCCCCTGAAGGAAAAGAATCCGGATGTCCTGATCGGTGTCGGGGGATGTGTGGCCAGTCAGGAAGGGGAGTCCCTGGCAGCACGCGCAAAACAGGTAGACGTTGTGTTCGGCCCCCAGACGATTCACCGCTTGCCCGATTTGCTGGACCAGGCGGCAACGGGCAGGAAAGCGGTCATCGATATTTCCTTCCCGGAGATGGAGAAGTTCGACTGCCTGCCTGAACCCGGGCACCAGGGTCCCGTTGCCTATGTCTCAGTCATGGAAGGCTGCAGCAAGTACTGCACGTATTGTGTAGTGCCTTATACGCGGGGCGAAGAGTTCAGCAGGCCACTAGATGATGTGTTGCATGAAATCGGTTTGCTGGCCGGGCAGGGTGCACGCGAGGTCACATTGCTGGGCCAGAACGTGAACGGGTACCGCGGGCTGGACCGCCACGGGAATATCGTGGATTTTTCCCTGCTGCTTTACTATGTAAGCGATATCGAAGGCATAGAACGGATAAGGTATACTAGTTCCCATCCTGTAGAATTTTCGGACAACCTGATCGATACGTATGCTGAGATTCCCGAACTCGTAAATCATGTGCACCTGCCGGTCCAAAGTGGCTCTGACAGGATACTCTCTGCTATGAAACGCGGGTACACGGCACTGGAGTACAAGTCCATCATCAGAAAGTTGCGCAGGCACAGGCCGGATGTGAGCATTTCATCAGACTTCATTGTCGGTTTTCCGGGCGAAACGGACCAGGATTTCGAGGACACGATGGAGCTGGTGGAAGAAGTGGGTTTCGACCAGTCCTACAGCTTCATCTACAGTCGCCGGCCCGGCACGCCCGCGGCATCACTTGAGGATCCTGTATCGCTGGATGTGAAGAAGCAGAGGCTTCAGCGCTTGCAGGAAACCATTCGCAATGCATCCATGGACCGTTCCCAAGCCATGCTGGGCACGGATCAGGTGGTGCTGGTTGAGGGACACTCGAAAAAGTCGGCCCAGGAGTATTCCGGGAGAACCGAAAACAACCGTGTTGTCAATTTCGATGCGCCGCATGATGTGCGGGGCAGGTTTGTACGTCTCGAGATCACCGGGGTATATTCAAATTCTTTGCGGGGTGCCTTCCATGAAACAGCAATGTAGGGGTGTCTGTACTTTTGCCTAGCGAAGTCCATTCCGTAAATATATCCCTGGAGCCTGCAGACAATCCGCGACTCGCCAACCTTTGCGGGCCTCTCAATGGGCACCTGCACCAGCTTGAAAAAAGACTCGGTGTTGAAATCAACAACCGGGGCAATGCCTTTTCGATCAGCGGCGAGGCCAGGGCCACCAATGCAGCGGTAGAGGTTCTGAAGGAACTTTACGATTCTACAAAAGACCAGATTCTCTCCTCCTCGGACGTGCACCTGCATCTGCAGGAATCCGAGCTTGCGAATATCGCCGAGCAGAATCTCAAGTCTTCCCTTCGCACGGTTCACACCAAGCGCGGTGCCATCAAGCCCCGTGGCTTCAACCAGCAACGGTATGTACAGCTGATCGAGGAAAGCGACCTGGTGTTCGGCATCGGCCCTGCCGGCACCGGCAAGACCTATCTTGCCGTCGCATGCGCCGTCGCGGCACTGGAACGAGACAGGATCCGCAAGCTCGTCCTGGTGAGACCCGCCGTGGAAGCCGGAGAAAGGCTGGGATTCCTGCCAGGAGATCTTGCCCAGAAAATCGACCCGTACTTGAGGCCCATGTATGACGCCCTCTACGAAATGCTGGGCTATGAGAAAGTCAGCAAGCTCGTTGACAGGAATGTCATAGAAATTGCCCCCTTGGCCTATATGCGCGGGCGGACCCTGAATGATGCCTACATCATCCTGGATGAGGCGCAAAACACCACGATCGAACAGATGAAGATGTTCCTGACCCGCATTGGCTTTGGCTCGAAAGCCATCGTTACGGGCGACATCACGCAGATTGATCTGCCCGGCACCAAGGAATCAGGCCTGAAACACGTCAGGCGGATCCTGGGAGAAACAGAAGGGGTCTCCATTTGCGAGTTCAATGCCCGGGATGTCGTGCGTCATCCGCTGGTCAAGAAAATCATCCGGGCCTATGGCAATGATCCGGGCTGACGGGTATCCCAGAAGTGGCCGTGCTGCTTGATATCCAGGTGGCGGCTGCAGGCTGTCAGGTGCCCCCTGAGTCGGAATTCAGGAGATGGGCGGCAGAGATAGACTCTTCAGGCGAAGCGAGCTGGGCCTGTTTGCGTATTGTGGACAGGAACGAGGGGGAGTCCCTGAACAGCAAATACCGCAAGTCCGGCAAGGCCACGAATGTACTGTCTTTTCCTGCCTCCCTGCCGGAAGAACTGGGCATCCGTTTTCTGGGGGACGTTGTCATCTGTGCGCCCGTCGTGGCCGAGGAGGCCGTTCACCAGGGGAAAGATCTCCGCTCTCACTGGGCGCACCTGCTCGTGCATGGAATTTTGCATTTGCAGGGATTTGTCCACGATGATGATCAGCGCACCCGGGAAATGGAGGCCCTTGAGATCGGGATACTGGACAGGCTGGGCGTGGACAACCCGTATTGAACGATCATGCCGAAGTTTCTTGATACAGCCATGCGGTGGCTACACCTGCCCGCCTACCTGAAGATGGTTTTGAAGAAGTACCCGGAAGACCGTGCGGAGATCATTCAGCTGCTGCAAAGATCCGAGGCCGGTGGCGTGATAGACAGCGACATTCTGGAAATGATCAAAGGCGCGATCCAGGTGTCTGAGATCCAGGTGAAAAATATCATGATTCCGCGTTCACAGATGGTGGTCGTGCGCCGTGGCAGCAGCCTGCAGGACATGTTACCGGTCATCATAGACTCGGCACACTCAAGATTCCCGGTCGTGGGCGAGAGCAAGGACGAGATATTGGGAATCCTGCTGGCCAAGGATCTGCTGCGCCATTTCATGAAGGGCAGACAGGGAGATTTCAGCATGGACGATGTATTGCGTCCCGCAGTGGTCGTTCCCGAGTCCAAGCGGGTGAATACGCTGTTGAACGAGTTCAAGGACAGCCGCAATCACATGGCGCTCGTTGTGGATGAATACAGTGGAGTTTCCGGGCTTGTGACGATCGAGGATGTGCTGGAACAGATTGTCGGAGACATCACGGACGAGCATGATGTGACGGAGGATCATTACATATTCGAGCATTCTGAAGGACAGTACGGTGTCAAGGCGTTGACACCCATCGAGGATTTCAACGAGTTTTTCTCCACGCGCTACAGTGATGCGGAGTTTGAAACGTTCGGAGGCCTGGTGCTGAGCAAGTTTGGTCATCTGCCCAAAAAGGGTGAGCGCATAAAAATTGACCGTTTCATCGTGGAAGTGATGCGTTCAGACCGGCGCAGGCTTCACCTGCTCAGTGTCTCAAGCAATCCAGAGCATTCGTAGGAACCAGCGTCCAGCAGTTTGCCGGGAAACCGGATAGCATCCTTTCGGTGACACATGCCCATTCTTTCCAGTAGTGTCGCGTTCCTGCTCGCAGCCGCAGCAGGGGCCTTGCTCGTTTGCGGTTTTGCACCGTTTTCATGGTGGTGGCTGACACTCGTCTGCCCGGCAGCCCTGTACGTCGCCCTCGCCGGACGCTCGCCCGGGACTGCATTTCTCCTGGGGCTCGTTTTCGGGCTTGTGTTTTTCGGGCTGGGTATTTCATGGACATTCAACAGCATTCACGAGTATGGCCACGCACCGGTATGGCTGGGTATTTTTCTCGTGACGCTCCTGGTAGCCGTGCTTGCCCTGTTTCCGGCAGTTTCCGCTTTGCTTTTCTCGAAACTGTGCTCGGACCAGGCATTGTGCCTGCGTGGCGCACTTGCGTTTGCGACACTCTGGACGATTTCGGAGTGGGTGCGTGGCTGGATATTTACCGGCTTTCCGTGGCTGTTGATGGGACACGCACATCATTCAAGCCCGTTGCAGGGCGTTGTGCCGATCCTGGGCAGTTACGGCGCGTCATGGGTGGCGGTGCTCACGGGCTGCCTGGCTGCCGTACTGGTTTTCGCGGCAGTCAGGAAAAAACTCGTTTCCCTTGCAGTGCTGGTGCTTGCCGCAGTGCTGATGCTGGTTACCCGTCAACTGGCCTGGACAACCCCGGCCGGAGAGCCGCTCGGTATCGCCCTGATTCAGGGAAATATTTCACAGGAAGAGAAATGGGACCGCACGAAACACGCGGGCATCCTGAACCGGTACAAGCAGCTCAGCGAGGCAAACCTGGATGCAGAGATCATCGTGTGGCCGGAATCCGCCATTCCTACCTACTTCTACAAGGTCAGGGACTCATTCATCCCGGACCTCGAAGAAATCGCGAAGGAATCCGGAACGGATTTTCTGGTCGGCCTGTTTACCTATGATCAGCTTACCGGGGGGGTATACAACTCGCTGATGACCTTTGGCGAGGAGAGAAGCTTTTACTCCAAGCGCCGCCTGGTGCCATTCGGGGAGTATATTCCCTTTCGGGATCTCGCAACGTTCCTGGCACGCCATATCGATCTTCCGATGTCCGACATATCCGCGGGCAAAGGGCGGCCACTGGTCAAGCTCAAGGGCTACCTGGTCGGTGCATCGATCTGCTATGAAGTGGTGTATGGAAACGAAATAATCGAAGCCATGCCTGAGGCCGATTTCCTGGTCAATATCAGCAATGACGCCTGGTTCGGGGATTCCTATGCGCCCGAACAGCACCTGGAGATCTCGCGTTCTAGGGCCATCGAGTCGGGACGATACCTGTTGCGTGCAACCAGTACGGGGATTTCGGCGGTGATTGATCCAAAGGGTTTGATTGTGGCGCGCTCTTCCCAGTTTCAGGAAGATGTCGTGCGGGCAAATATCCGGCCGCATGAAGGTCAGACACCTTACTCGCGCCTGGGAAACTGGACAATCCTGGCAATCCTGTCCTGTATTTCCCTTATAATCTTGCTTTGTCATTGGCACAGGACTCGATCCAAGACCCTATCCTTGAATCGGCCAGATCGCGAGATGAGACATTCATGACGGCATCCATCATCCCTGTCATCCTGTCGGGAGGTTCGGGCACACGCCTGTGGCCTCTCTCCAGAAAGCTTTATCCCAAGCAGTTTATTCCGATCACGGGAGACAAGAGCCTGTTCCAGGCCACGGTTGAACGGGTCCGCAATCTGGAGAATGTTAATGAGGCGCTGGTGCTATGCAATGATGAACACCGTTTCATGGCGGCCGAGCAATTGCGGCGCGCAGGTCTTCCAGCAGAAATTATTCTTGAACCAGCCGGGCGTAACACGGCACCGGCCATAACCATCGCGGCCATGCATGTGCTTGACCGGGGTCCCGATGCCTTCCTGTTGATACTTCCAGCCGACCACATCGTGCAGGATATGGAGCAGTTTCGGCTCGCTGTGTCCCGCGCAGTACGGGTCGCGGCCGACCGGCTGGTGACTTTCGGCATCGTTCCCGATCGGGCTGAAACCGGCTACGGGTACATAAGATACGACGAGGCGGCCCCCCTGGATTCCTCTTCAAGCGGGATCTATGAGGTACAGGAATTCGTGGAGAAGCCGGATTCTGAAACGGCCAGGGCTTACCTGGAAAGTGGCCGTTACCTCTGGAACAGCGGGCTGTTCCTGTTCTCGGCAGGATTGTACCTGAGTGAAATCAAGCGTCTGCAAGCGGAGATTTTCGAGGCATGCCAGGAAGCGCATGCAAATCGGAAACGCGACCTGGATTTTGTTCGCCTGGACGGGCAGGCCTTTTCCTTGGCACCCAGCATTTCGGTCGACTATGCCGTGATGGAACGTACTGACAAGGCTGCGGTCACGCGGCTCGACAGCGGGTGGAGCGACATAGGATCCTGGCAGGCCCTCTGGGAGTCCATGTCCCGGGACGGGCGTGGCAACGTGACATCCGGGGATGTTGTCGAGCAAGACTGCGAGGGGTGCTACATCCGCTCCAGTCATCGCCTTGTGACGACAGTCGGAACCAGGGATCTGGCAGTCATTGAGACCGCCGATGCGGTCCTGGTGGCCCCCCGCGAAAGAGCCCAGGAGATCAGGGACGTCGTTGCCCGGCTGCAGGAGGACGGGCGCAGCGAAGCGGAAATTCATCCCAAGGTCCACCGGCCCTGGGGGACCTATGAAGTCATGGATACCCAGGACAGCTTTCAGGTCAAGCGGATCACGGTCAATCCGGGCCAGTCTCTTTCATTGCAGATGCATCGCCACCGTGCCGAGCACTGGATCGTCGTAAAGGGAACGGCGCGGGTTACCCGGGACGAGGAAGTCTTCCTGTTGGGCGAGAACGAGTCCACGTATATCCAGGCAGGTACCCGGCACCGTCTTGAAAACCCTGGTTCAGACTTGCTTCAGCTCATAGAAGTCCAGTCCGGAAGCTACCTGGGTGAGGATGATATCGTGCGGTATGAGGATGACTACGGTCGTTGATGGGTACCGGTGTTTTCCAGTGGGCGGGTCGCCTGGAATCCAGGGTCAGCAAGTCTTGCCCCGGTACTGTTTGTTGTTGCCGGGCAATGCATGCTGGTATTCTTTCGATCTTTCACAAGCTGTAACCGATGCAGAATACGAGCCCAGCCGCCTATAACCCGCATGAAATCGAGCCTCTGGTGCAGCAGGAGTGGGACCGGCTCCGGGCCTTTGAAGCGAAAGAGGATGAGCAGCGTGAAAAGTTCTATTGCCTGTCCATGTTCCCCTACCCGAGCGGACACTTGCACATGGGCCATGTGCGCAATTACACCATTGGAGATGTCATCAGCCGTTACCAGCGGATGACCGGGAAGAACGTCATGCAGCCCATGGGCTGGGATGCCTTCGGACTGCCGGCGGAAAACGCGGCAATCCAAAACGGTGTCCCGCCGGCAGAATGGACGTATGGGAATATCGCTTACATGCGGACCCAGCTCCGGCGCCTCGGCTATGCCTATGACTGGAGCCGGGAGCTTGCGACGTGCGACCCGAAGTATTACCGCTGGGAGCAGTGGTTTTTTACCAGGTTGTATGAGAAGGGGCTCGTCTACCGGAAAAAGGCCATGGTCAACTGGGATCCTGTCGACCAGACGGTACTTGCAAACGAACAGGTCATCGAAGGGCATGGATGGAGGTCCGGCGCACGGATCGAGCGCAAGGAAGTCACCCAGTGGTTTCTGAAAATTACCGCATATGCCGAAGATCTCCTGAAAGACCTGGAACAGCTGGAGGGCTGGCCTGACCAGGTAAAAACCATGCAGGCCAACTGGATTGGCCGTTCGCAGGGTGTGGAAATCAAATTTGATGTGAGCAGCGAGTACACACTGAACGTGTTCACGACCCGTCCCGACACGCTGTTCGGCGTGACGTATATTGCGGTTGCCCCGGAACATGAACTGGCGGTCCAGGCCGCGGAAGATTCGCCAGAAATTGCTGCGTTCCTGCAGGAATGTGCATCGACAAGGGTTTCCGAGGCCGAGATCAGCACATTGGAGAAAAAGGGGATGGATACCGGGTTGTATGCGGTGCATCCCATGACAGAGGAAAGGATTCCGATCTGGATCGCGAATTTTGTACTGATCGAGTACGGCTCGGGTGCCGTCATGTCCGTGCCGGCTCATGATCAGCGCGACTGGGAATTTGCATCAGCATTCGGATTGCCGGTACGGCCCGTAGTGTATCCGGACAAGGACAGCGCCAGCGTTGACGTCTCTCGATGTGCATTTCTTGAAAAAGGCTGGTTGCAGAATTCCGCACAGTTTGATGGCCTGAGCTCGGACCAGGCCTTTGATGCCATTGCACGGGAGCTTGAGCGGTGTGACAAGGGGCGGCGGCTCGTCAACTACCGGCTGCGTGACTGGGGTATTTCCCGGCAGCGTTACTGGGGCTGTCCAATTCCCATAATAAACTGCAGTCATTGCGGGGCAGTACCGGTTCCTGATCGGGATTTGCCTGTGGTGTTGCCGGAAGAAGTCGATTTCGACAAGGGTTTGTCCCCCCTGCAGTCGGCCCCGGGGTTTTACGAGGTCAGCTGCCCGAAATGCCGGGGTGCTGCCACGCGAGAACTGGATACGTTTGACACCTTCTTCGAGTCAAGCTGGTATTTTGCGCGTTACTGCAGCGTGGACAATGATTCTTCGATGCTGGATGACAGGGCACGGTACTGGATGCCGGTCGACCAGTATGTGGGAGGGGTCGAGCATGCGGTATTGCATCTGCTGTATGCAAGGTTCTTTCACAAGCTGATGCGCGATGCAGGCATGTCTGCAAGTGATGAGCCGTTCATGAACCTGCTGACGCAGGGGATGGTGCTGAAAGACGGTGCAAAAATGTCAAAATCCAGGGGCAATACCGTGGACCCCCAGGAGCTGATTGACAAATACGGTGCTGACACGGTGCGGCTCTTTGTGATCTTTGCCGCACCTCCTTCGCATAACCTCGAATGGTCCGACTCCGCGGTCGAAGGCTCCTACCGGTTTATCAACAAGCTGTGGCGCCTGGTCGAAAGCCATGCTGGGCACGGCATGGCCCACAGGGACGGCATGGCTCCGGAAGGCCTGGGTCCCGGTCAGACGGAACTGCGCAGGAAGACCCACGAGACCATAAAAAGGGTTACCGACAGCATGGGCAGGCGTTACGCATTCAATACGGCGGTCGCTTCCAACATGGAACTGGTGAATGCGATTGCGGATTTCGAAGATCCGTCGCCGACAGGACGCAAGGTCTGCCAGGAAGCACTGGAAGCGGTGGTTCGGATGCTTGCACCGATCCTGCCGCATGTCTGCCATGTCCTGTGGCATCGGCTGGGCCATGAAGAACCGGTTTATCGAACCGCCTGGCCCAGTCTGGACAGCAGCGCCCTGAAAAGGGAGGTTGTGGAGATGGTGGTGCAGGTCAACGGGAAAAAGCGTGGCACGGTCAGTGTGCCTGCGGGGATGGATAACAATGGCATTGAGCAAGCCGCACGGGACAATGAAAATGTTTTGCGGTTTATTGAAAATCGTGAGATCACCAAGGTGGTCGTTGTACCGGGTCGAATCGTAAATATTGTTGTAAACTAGCTGCCATGCGCCATTATCTGGGTCTTCTTTTACCATTGCTGATCGTGTCGGGCATGCTGCAGGGCTGCGGGTTTCGGCTTGCGGGCAGTGGCGGGGATGCCGATCACGGTATCGAAAGCATCTCGCTGCAGGGTCCCGGCTCGAGCCGCGTACTGATGCAGTTTACCCGGAATTTTCTTGAGTCAAACAAGATTCGTGTCGTGGGCGACGAACAGGCGTCAGCACAGCTTGAAATCCTGTTCGAAAGCGCCGAAAAGGAGGTGCTTTCACTGGACAGCGACGGGAAAGCCCGGGAATACGACCTGGTCTTGAGCATCGCGTTTGACGTGAGGCGTCCGGACGACAGCTATCTGCTCAACGGGCAAAGTATCAGCCTGAACCGGGCCTTTGTTTTTGACAAGCGGGACGTGCTGGGTTCCGCCGAAGAGGAACAGAGGCTGATGGACGAGATGCGCAAGCATGCGGCCAGGCTGATCGTCTACCGTTTGCGGGCCATGTCGATCCAGGACGAGTAGCCGTCAGCCCGGCTCGACCGTTACGGCTTATTGGTCTGGCCAAGTATCAGTTTTGCAATCGCCGATGAATCCAGGTGGCCCTCGCCTGAGTCAACGATCTTTTCCAGGTAACCGGAAACAAGATCGGTACCCGGCATGGAGATTCCGTGCTCCCTGGCGCTGGACTGCGCGATACCCATGTCCTTGTGATGCAGCTCGGCCTTGAATCCGGGCTGGTAGGCATTTTCCAGCATGCGCCTGCCATGAACCTCGAGAATCCTGCTGTAAGCAAATCCGCCGAGTAGCGCTTCCCGCACTTTTTCCGGGTTCACGTCAAGAGATTTCGCCAGCAGGAAGGCTTCTGCAACAGCAGACATGGTTTGTGCCACAAGAATCTGGTTGCAGGCCTTGGCGACCTGTCCGGCGCCATGCGTGCCGACAAGCGTGATGTTTTCCCCCAGGCATTGCAGTATGGGCAAGGCCCGGTTGAAGATTTCTTCCCTTCCCCCCACCATGATGGAAAGCGTGGCGTCGATGGCTCCCTGTTCACCGCCGGATACCGGGGCGTCCAGCATGTCAATGCGCCTGTCCTGAAGCTGCCTTGCCAGGACCCGGGTGACCCCCGGCGAGATCGTGCTCATGTCCACAACGAGATGCCCTTCGCAAGCCCCGTGGATCAGGCCATCCGGACCGCTGACGATCTCCTTCACATCTGGGGTGTCCGATACGATCGTGATCGTCACCTGGCAGTTTTGAGCCAGTTCGCGGGGGGTCTTGAAGCGTTCCACGTTGCCCGGTTCAAAGGCCTCAAGTGACTGTTCCCGGCGGGCGTAGAACCCCAGCCTGTAGTTGGCCTTGATCAGGTTCATGGCCATGGGCCTGCCCATGATGCCGAGGCCGATCATCCCGATTCGATCAATTTTCATATGTGCGATACTGCAAGTCTGATGGTGGCAGAGCTTAGCAGAGTATTTTACTGTTTATCCGCTTTCCTGTAACTTCTGAGCCGGGTATGGGCTTTCGTCCAGTTTCCGGGGCTCCCTGCATGCAAATACGCTTTTCTCAATTGAAAGACGTCCTGAACCGGTCAGAGTGCCGGGTATTTCTTGTTTCGGGAGATGAGCCCTACCAGCATATGCTTGCGGCTGACATGTACCGGGAACACTTGTCCGGCACGGGATTTACGGACAGGAAAATCCTGACCTCCGAACCGGGGTTTGACTGGTCCGGGCTGGATGCCGCAAGACATGACAGGTCCCTGTTCGGTGAGCGGACTCTCGTGGACCTGCGGATTCCCGGGGGAAAACCCGGGGCAAGCGGCGCAAAAGCGATAGCAGGTTTCCTGCAAGGTCTGCATCCGGACGTGGCGCTCCTGATCCAGGCGCCCAGGCTGGACCGCAGTGCGATGGGTTCTGCGTGGGTGAAGGCCGTGGACAAGGCAGGCGTCATCGTGCGTGTATGGCCCCTGAATTACCGGGAAACTGAAAACTGGGTCCGGCAGAAGCTGAGGAAAGAGGGATTTGCCGCAGGCAAGGAAGTCGTTGCACTGATCGCACAGCATGTGGAGGGAAATCTGGTTGCAGGCGTACAGGAACTCGAGAAAATCGTTCTCGTGAGTGATTCGAGAGAGCTGACTCTCGAATCCGTCAGCAGGGTGTTGACGGATAGCAGCCATTATTCCCTGAAGGAACTCAATGACACGCTTTCCACCAGGGATCATTTGCGATGCATCCGGATCCTGCGCGGACTCGAAAAGGAAGACGTCCAGCCTCCCCTGGTGCTGTGGGCAATGGCTGAGCGGGTCAGGATGCTGGCCGGCCGTCGAGGCGAGGCAAGAGACCACCGGAATCCTGGCGGTTCAGACCGGCTGGCAGGTGTTACCCGCACCAGCCTCCAGCATGTCAGCCTGCCCGCATCCACCCATGGCCAGGAGCCCTCATTCCTGTTAAGGCAGTGTGCATGGGTAGATCAGGTGATCAAGGGTCAGGCTCACGGTAATCCTTGGCGTGAACTGGTACAATTGGGGCTTGCCATACAACTGGCAGGGTAGCTTGACCATTTCGCAGATGCCTTTGCACGACCTGAAAACATTCCAGGCATTATGAACAAAACTGAAGACCAGAACGGGTCAATCGAGCGTTACATCGCAGAGGTGACCCGTGGCGCGGCCTCTGCAAAAAGCGAGATAGGCCGTGCTGAAACGGACACCAAGAATCTGGCACTGAAAAACGTTGCCGAACAGATACTTGCTTCGGGCAACCTGCTCAGGAAAGAGAATTCGCGTGACTTGAAGGAAGGGAAAGATCGTGGTCTGAACGCCGCCTTGCTGGACCGTCTGGAGTTGAACGACAATCGAATCCAGGCCATGGCTGACGGGGTCGAGCAGGTTGCCCGGTTGCCGGACCCGGTCGGGCAGACTACGCCCCTGGAAATGCGCCCGAGCGGTATCAGGGTGGGCAAGATGCGTGTTGCGATCGGTGTGATACTGATCATATACGAGTCACGTCCCAATGTTACCGCGGATGCAGCGGCCCTGTGTATCAAGTCTGGCAATGCGACCATCCTGCGTGGAGGCTCGGAAGCGCTTCATTCCAACCGGGCAATCGCTGCATGCATTCATGCCGGCCTTGAGCAGGCGGGCCTTTCCCGGAATATCGTTCAGCTAATCAATACCACTGACCGGGATGCCGTCGGGAAACTGCTGCAAAGCAGGCGGCATATCGATCTGGTGATTCCCCGGGGAGGCAAGGGGCTGATAGAGCGAATTAGCCGGGAATCGCAGATCCCGCTGCTCAAGCACCTGGATGGCGTGTGTCATGTCTATGTCCACGAAGACGCGAATACGACCATGGCGGTCGAGATTGCAGTCAACGCCAAGGCCCAGCGGTTCGGTGTATGCAATGCCATGGAAACCCTGCTGGTGGACCGCGCCATTGCAGAAAGCGTCCTGCCTGAGATCAGGCAGCGCCTGGAACTCAAGGCGGTGGAGCTGCGGGGCTGCACCGAAACCTGCTCCCTGCTGCCAGGCATCGCACCGGCCACAGAGCAGGACTGGCATGAAGAGTACCTGGCACCGGTGCTTGCAGTGCGGATTGTTGGGGGCATCTCCCAGGCCGTGGAACATATCCGGACCTACGGTTCCCACCATACGGATGCCATCGTAACTGACAATGACACCGCTGCACAGCAGTTTTTGCGTTGCGTAGACTCAAGCTCAGTCATGGTGAATGCTTCCACACGATTTGCAGACGGGTTCGAATATGGACTGGGAGCAGAGATAGGCATCAGCACGGACAAGCTGCATGCAAGGGGACCGGTAGGCCTGGAGGGCCTGACCAGCGAGAAGTTCATCGTGCTGGGTAATGGGAATATTCGTGAGTAGATATGCCTGCCTTGTGCCGCGCGGGCTCTCGGACCCGAATTTGTTCGGGCGCTCCGGCCTCCCTGGCTGGTCGGGATAGAGGTGTGTTGGGCATATTTGGCGGTACGTTTGACCCGGTCCATTTCGGGCATATCACGCTGGTATCCGCCTTGTTGCAGAAGTTTGATTTTGAGGAAATCCGGTTTTTGCCCTGCCGGGAGCCCCCGCACAAGCAGGCGACTCACGCCGGTGCGCAGCACCGGCTGCATATGCTGAACCTCATAGCGGGATCAGCCCCCGGGCTGGTGGTGGATGATCGGGAACTGAGAAGGTCAGGACCCTCTTACACGGTGGATACCCTGAGGGAAATTCGCGGGGAAGCCGGCACGGACTGTGTGCTGGTGCTGATCCTGGGCCTGGATGCCTTCTTGCAGTTTTGCACCTGGCATGAATACGATCAAATCCTGTCCATTTGTCATATCATGCTGTTGCGGCGCCCCGGTTATGCGCTGGAAGACTCGGGCTGTGAGCATGAACTGCTTTCGCAGCATGGCACGAACGAGATTTCAATGCTTCATCAGGCACCTTGCGGGAATATATTTCTCAGTGCTGAAAAGGAAATCGAGATTTCATCCGCGGCGATACGCCAGTGCATAGCAGGAGGTGGCCAACCCAGGTATCTGCTGCCCGGTACGGTCTGGAACTATATCCGCAGTCATGGCCTGTATCGCCAGGCTACCGTTGCATAGCAGGGAGTATCGGGCCGGGTGGCTAACAGGGGTGTCCAGTGTATCGGTACAGGCAGGACGTTCCTGCATCTCGACACCGCGTGTCGTTGCCTGTCCATGCCGGGACAGGTGTATGGCCTGCACGCATGAGGCGATGGAGATGAAACGGTGAGTGAAGAAATCCTGATCAATGTCACACCCCGGGAAACCCGGGTAGCGATTGTTGAAAACGGCATGCTGCAGGAAGTGCAGATTGAGCGTGTTGGCAAGCAGGGCCTGGTGGGTAATATCTTCAAGGGCTGCGTGAGCAAGGTCATGCCCGGCATGGACGCGGCATTCGTGGACATAGGACTGCCCAAGGCTGCATTCATTCACAGTTCCGATGTCGCGTATTTGCCGAAAAGTTCCCGAACCAGGCAGGTCGAATCAAGTGGACAAAGCCCTGACGAGGGGAGCGCACAGCCTCATGGCGAGTCCATCACGAATTTGCTGCACGAAGGGCAGCAGCTGCTCGTTCAGGTCGTGAAGGACCAGCTGGGCACCAAGGGAGCGCGTCTTACGACCAGTATCACCGTGCCCTCCCGTTACATGGTGCTGCTGCCTTATTCGAACGATGTCCGGTTGTCTGCACGCATTGAAGACCCGGAGGAGAGGACTCGCCTGACTGAGCTTGCCAAAAGCCTGCTTGACACATCGAATGCCGACTGCGGATGTATTTTGAGAACCGCTGCGGAAGGCGTGGACGAGGATGATCTGAAAAGGGATTTGAAGTTTTTGCTGAATCTCTGGGAAACGATCGTGGAAAAAGTCATTCGCGTGTCCTCCGTGGACCAGGTGTATTCCGATTTGCCCCTGGCAGTCCGGGCGTTGCGTGACCTGTCCATCGAGGATGTCGGGATTATCAGAATTGATTCGCGGTTCACTTATGAGGCCGTGAAGGAATTTTCCCAAAGGCTTGTCCCTGAAATTGCCGATCGCATCACGCATTATTCGGAAAACCGTCCCTTGTTTGACCTGTACTCGATAGAAGACGAGCTGCAAAAGTCCCTGCAAAGGAAAGTGACCCTTAAATCAGGGGGCCACCTCATTTTTGATCAGACTGAGGCGATGACGACCATCGATGTCAATACTGGAGGTTTCGTGGGCCATCGGAACCTTGAAGAGACCATATACAAAACCAATCTGGAAGCGGCCCAGGCCATTGCCCGGCAGCTTCGACTGCGCAATCTGGGCGGCATCATCATCATCGATTTCATAGACATGGAAGACGAGGAGCACAAGCGCCAGGTCCTGCGTATCTTTGAGAAGTCGCTGGCCAAGGATCGCGCCAGGAGCCAGGTCTGTGAGGTATCGCCTTTGGGGCTGGTTGAAATGACGCGCAAGCGCACTCGGGAGAGCCTGCAGCACGTCTTGTGCGAGCCCTGCTTTTCCTGCGGCGGTCGCGGTTATATCAAGACCGCTGAAACGGTGTGCTTTGAACTGTTTCGCGAGATCCTGCGCGAAGCGCTCCAGTATGAGACGAATGAACTGCTGGTACTTGCGTCACAGCCTGTGGTGGACCTGCTGCTGGACCAGGAGTCTACAAGCCTGGCTGAACTGGAGGATTATATCGGCAAAACGATAAAGCTTCAGGTTGAGTCCCTGTATTCGCAGGAACAGTTTGATGTAGTGCCCCTGTGAAGGCGAATCTCCCAATATGGCGCAGGCTGCTGTTTGCAAGTGAGTACACGCTTGCAGGTATCCTGGTACTGGCAGCCGTTGCAAGCAGCATCGTCCGCTTGTATCCGTCCCTGTACCAGGATTATCTTCCGGCCATCCAGAAAAGCATTTCATCCCTGGTGGGCAAGCCGGTTCGCATCGAGACGATACATGTTGAATGGCACGGCTATGATCCACAGGTCACGGTCCATGGCTTGTCCGTTGACACTGGCGGCTCAGGCCAGGAACAGTTGCTGCTTGCAGAAAAGGCGGTGGTCTCGGTCGACCTGTTCCAGAGCCTGAAAGACGGGGGAATTGCCGTCACGGAACTGCAGCTGGATGGTGGCAATCTCGAAATCCTGCGGACGGATGACCAGCGAATCGTCATGAACGGTATCGATATCAGCGAAAGGATTTCTGCAAGGACCGGCGTTGATGAAGCCGGTGGTTTTCGCGTCAAACTGGTGGATACCTCCATCGATTACAGGGATGAAGTGCTGGATCTCGACTTCCGTGCCGAGCGCTCGAATGTTGTCTTCGATTTCAATGGGGGCAAATTGAGAGTGGCTTCCAGTTTGCATTTGCCGGATGCGCAGGGAACTGCCCTCGCACTGGCCGCTGACATGGAAGGCCTGGAACAGGGGCTGGACGGTGTCCGGGGTACGCTGTACGCGAAAGGTGACCGTATCACTATCGGGCTATTGGGGCGATTTTTCCCGAAGTTTTCTGCCGGGATTCATTCCGGTCATGCGGATTTCGAGATCTGGGGCAACATCAATTCCCGGGACGACCGGTCATTCCGGGGAAGCCTGGCTCTTCTTGATCTCGGGTTTCGCAATGCGGAAGATCCGGCCCGGTATTCCGGGCATGAAATCATGGCGCTGGAAACGGTTTTTCAGCTGGATGGATCGGCAAGCAGCTGGCACCTTGCTCTGGTTGACAGCGATATCAGGACAGCAGAAGGCAAGTGGGCGGGTGGAAAATATGAAATCAGGTGCAGGGATTGTGAAACCGCACATCCGGAGGTCACGGCGGCCCTGGATTATGTCAACCTGGCCGATATGCTCGAGACACTGGAAAATTTCTCGCCGTTTTCTGAGCGCCTTTCGGGGTGGATGCGCAACGTGCATCCTGAGGGAGAGATCCGTGACATAAGATTCTCGGCGCTCTGGCAGGAAGAGCACCTGGCAAAATATGCGTACGAGGCCGCACTGGATGGCCTGGACATGACCGTTCCGGAATACGAACTGGAGGTATCATCCCTGTCTGGCCGGGTGAGCGGCAATCACCTGCAGGGCAGCCTTGAAATCGACTCGCCTGCAGTGGAAGTCAAGGCTCGCCAGCTGGCAGAAAATACCTTCCCGAGCCAGCAGATTACAGGACTGGTCAAGTGGAAGCTTCCGGGCGAGAGGGTCGTGCTTGCGCTGGAAAGGGTATCGCTGGCTGCCGAAGAAGTGGACGCGAGCTTGCAGGGCATTGTCCAGATTGAACCCGGCAAATCCTATGCCGATCTTCAGGGCGAAGTGGCGCGGGCCAGTCTTTCGGCCCTGAAGGACTGGTTACCGCATAAAAGGATGAACCAGAAGCTTGTACGCTGGTTACGTGAGGCAATTAAGCAGGGGACGTTGAGCCAAGCCAGGTTCCTGTTCAACGGTGATGCCGGGCGATTTCCCTTTGACGGCCGTTCCGGCCGGTTCGAACTGCAGGCTGAGGTGGAGGAGGGACTGCTTGAATACCGTAAAAACTGGCCGATGATCCGGAATATCGCTGCAGACGTGGAAGTCAGCAATGGCGAGTTTCACGTCCAGGGCACTGAAGCCCGGGTTCTGGATTCCAGGATTCATGCCTTTACGACTTCGATCGAAGACGTTCGGTTGCCCCGGTTGACGATCCATGGCCGTGGCAGCGGGCCTGCCAGTGACACCCTGGCTTTTCTTGAGCAGTCTGCACTGATTCCGCAGGGCAGCCAAATCCCCGGTCACATCTCGGCCGATGGGGAGGTGGGCCTGAACCTGAATATTGCATGGACACTCACACGAAAGCTGGAAAAGGAAAGGCACGTGGACGGACTGATCGAGTTCAAGGGTGCAGATCTCGTCCTGCGCAAGGCCTCGCTTCCCTTTACTGACGTGCATGGCAAGTTGAAGTTTACCAAACAGGGTGCGGAGGGTACGGGGGTACGTGCCAAGCTGTTTGGTTCCGAGTTTGATGTCGAAGCAGCACTGCTGGAAAATGGACGCACCCGCGTGCAGCTCGCCGGTGCGCTCGACCTGGACAGCTGGATGACTGCAAACCAGTCCAGGGCATCTGAATACCTGCGTGGGAAGACCCCTGTCTCTGCAACCTTTGTCTTGCCGCAATTTGGAAATCTTGGCAGGGACGAGTCAGTGGAGATCCGTATAGAGAGTGATCTGGCGGGTGCGTCCATTACCTTGCCAGAGCCTTTTGCCAAGGAACAGGATTCATCCTCGGCGTTTGTGATGCATACCCGGCATCAGGACGGAGCCTCTCATCCACTATCCGTCCGTTTTGAAGACAGCATCTACATACAAGCCCTGCCGGACCCTGCCGGCACTCAGATTTCTGCCCTGGAAGTCAGGACCGAAAATGACCGGTTCGAGCTGCCTGACCAGGGGGTGAAGGTTACCGGGAAATTTGATTTGCTGGACATCACCGAGTGGCTGGAGATACTTCAGTCCGGTGACGGTCAAAACTCCCTGGGGCTTGATTCAATTGACATCCAGGCCGATGAAATCTCGGCATTTGGTCTTGCCACGCAAAATGCAAGATTCAGCATGGAGAAGGATACTCAGTTCTGGAACGGAAAAATCCGCTCATCGAACATAAGTGGTGACTTCCAGTATCCGTTGTCGCCGCAGGCGGACAGCGTTCTCACCGCAAGTTTTGAACATTTTCGATACGACAAGCCTGATGAGGCCCTCAGTTTTTCGGTAGACCCCAGAAACCTTCCGGCGCTGGACATTGCAGCCGCGAAGTTCGAGATTGGTGATCTTCCCGTGTATAACGTTGCAGTAAAAACCTCTCCGTCTCCGGAGGGGATGGTGATTGATTCCGTTTCCGCAGAAGGGAGTAGCTTGGAGATTACAGCCAGCGGAGCATGGAGGACAGGTCCGGAAGAGGTCCAGACTTCAAAGTTTGACATTGTAATGGTCACGGAGGATTTGCGTGATTCACTGGTCGGACTGGGGTTTGAAACGGGAGTCGAAAAAGGAGAAGGGGTTTTGTCTTCCAGCTTTCACTGGGAAGGGGCGCCGTACCAGTTTTCCCTTGACTCCTTTGCCGGTTCATCCGGTATCAGGCTGAAGGACGGAGAGATCGTATCGGTTGAGCCGGGAGCCGGCCGTTTGATTGGTTTGCTGAATATCAGCGTAATTTCCAGGAGGCTTGCCCTGGACTTTTCCGACTTCTTCTCCGAGGGCTATGCGTTTGATAAGATTCGCGGCAACCTGACCTTCAGGGACGGCAATCTGACCACCGAGGACCTGCGCATCAAGGGTCCCTCCGCGAATATAGAAATTGAGGGGCGTACGGGAATTGTGGCCAGGGACTATGATCAGCTGGTTACCGTCACGCCTCATGTCAGTGGAGGCCTGCCCTGGCTGGGAATTCCAATGGGACCGGCTGGAGTAGGTGGAATCTACATCTTGGGGAAAATTGCTGAAAAGATAGGAATTGATGTGGATAAGGCAGTAGACAGGGTGGTCGAGGTAACTTATCACATGACCGGCAGCTGGGACGACCCGAAGATTGAGCCGGTTGCGGGGAAGGCTGCCGAGGCGGAGCCTGCCACACAGGCTTCGAAAAGTGATCCCGAGAATGAATCGGGGAATGAACCGGATGAAGAGTTTCCGTAGACAGCCTCCAGGGAGTCGGGCCGGATCATCCAGGCAACTGCCTGAACGGGCATCATTCAAGATTTTGGTACTGTAGATGTTCAAAGCTGCCGCGATACAGATGGCCTCCGGCCCCAATGTCGAGGCCAACCTGCACGAGACGGGACGTTTGATCAAGCAGGCTGCAAAAGCCGGTGCGAGCCTGGTCGTCTTGCCTGAAAACTTTGCCATCATGGGGCTGCGCGAGCAGGATAAGGTGGCTGTCCGTGAACCGCAGGGCGAAGGGGTTATCCAGAACTTTCTCGCCCAGCAGTCCAGGCTTCACAAAATATGGATTGTGGGGGGCACGGTGCCGATTGAATGTCCGGATTCGCGGAAAATCTATGCCGCCTGCCTGGTGTATGATGATCAGGGAGCCTGCGTTGCACGCTACGACAAGATTCATCTGTTTGACGTGAACCTTGTGGATGCGGATGAAAGCTATATCGAGTCCGAAACGATTGAATTCGGCGAGACGGGGGTTCGGGTTGTGGATTCGCCGTTCGGCAGGATTGGACTGGCAGTCTGCTATGACCTTCGTTTCCCCGAACTCTTCAGAAACATGCTCGATACGGGTGTCCAGATCACGGTTCTGCCGGCAGCATTCACTGCCGTAACCGGTCAGGCACACTGGGAGAGCTTGATTCGGGCGCGAGCAATCGAAAATGTCATGTATGTGATAGCATCTGCTCAGGGAGGTTACCACATCAATGGGCGTGCCACGTATGGAGACAGCATGATTGTAGATCCCTGGGGCAGGGTGCTGGATCGTGTCAGGCATGGTGCGGGCATGGCACTGGGTAAAATTGACCTGGATTACCTGGAGTCCCTTCGAAAAACCTTTCCCTGTATACACCATCGCCGACTGAAATGAGGTGCGAGTAAAATGAATTCAGATAGTATGGAAAATCCTCTCGACGTGGCCAGACAGACCATTCTGGCACCCTCTGGCCTGGATGATGCACACTTGACCAGGGCCTTTTCGGTGTTGCTGGACTCATCGGCAGACGCCGGGGACATCTATTTCCAGTTGAGGAAGCAGGAAGCCTGGTCGCTTGAGGACGGGATCGTCAAGGATGCAAGTTACAGTCTGAGCCAGGGAGCCGGTATCCGGGCCATAAAAGGCGAAAAAAGCGGATTTGCCTATTCGGATGAAATTGTACTGCCTGCCTTGCTGGAGTCCTGCAAGACGGCCCGCGCAATTGCCAGAGGTGGAAAGAGCGGGTCCGTACAGCAAGGGTGGAAAACCTTCACGGGCAATAATCTTTACATGCCCTACAATCCCCTTGATTCCCTGAGCGAGACGGAAAAAGTGGACATGTTGCGAAATCTGGACAGTCTTGCACGCAAGCAGGACCCGCGCATAAAGCAGGTGATGGTGTCTTTGGCGGGCACACATGAACTGGTACTGGTGGCAAGCAGTGAGGGCCAGATCGCAGCAGATGTGCGTCCTCTGGTGAGACTGAATGTTTCCGTTATCGCGGAGCATTCCGGCCGTATCGAGCAGGGCAGTGCGGGCGGCGGCGGTCGATTCGGCTACGAGTACTTTGCCCAGGAAGACCGGGCACAGTCTTACGTGCATGAAGCAGTGCGCATGGCACTGCTGAACCTGGAAGCGGTGGATGCACCTGCCGGCACGATGAACGTAGTGCTGGGACCCGGATGGCCAGGCGTGCTGCTGCATGAAGCGGTCGGCCATGGGCTGGAGGGGGACTTTACCTATAAGGGGACCTCTGCGTTCAGCGGCCGGATTGGAGAGCGTGTTGCCAACGAGGGTGTGACGGTCGTGGATGACGGCACGCTGTCGAACCGTCGAGGTTCACTGAACATCGACGATGAGGGAACCGCCACCCAATGTACCGTACTGATTGAAGATGGAGTGCTCAAGAATTTTATGCAGGACAAGCTGAATGCGAGATTATCCAACACGGATTCGACCGGGAACGGCAGGCGTGAATCCTATGCCCATTTGCCCATGCCGCGCATGACGAATACCTACATGCTTGCTGGAGAGTACGATCCAGGTGAAATTATCAGCTCGGTGGATTCCGGATTCTATGCCGTGAATTTTGGAGGCGGACAGGTGGATATCACCTCCGGAAAGTTTGTATTTTCTGCCTCGGAAGCCTACCTGATAGAGAAAGGAAAGGTGACCAGGCCGGTCAAGGGGGCGACACTGATCGGTGATGGTCCAAATGTACTGACGCGCGTTAGCATGGTCGGGAATGATTTACAGCTGGACTCGGGTGTCGGCACGTGCGGAAAAGAAGGGCAAAGCGTGCCGGTGGGAGTGGGGCAGCCCACGTTACGCATTGATGGCCTCACGGTAGGCGGCACGACAAGCTGATGGAGCTGTCGCATACATCCAGTGCTGCGGACCGGCTCGAGGGACTGGTTCAGTTTTGTATCGATGAGGCCAGGAAACTGGGTGCCACGTCTGCTGAGGCATCCGTCGATGTGGAGCATGGCCTGTCGGTCACGGCCCGTCTGGGCGGGGTGGAGACACTGGAACACCATAATGGACGCAGGCTCGGCGTGACGGTTTATGCAGGTGACAGGAAGGGCTCATCGAGTACAACTGATTTTGAACCGGCTGCAATCCGGGATGCTGTGACTGCCGCCCACAACATTGCAGGGTTTACGGAACAGGATGCGTGTGCCGGCCTGGCGGATGCGGACCGGATGGCTACGGAAATACCGGATCTGGGACTTGACTGCATGTGGGACCTTACACCTGAAGAGGCTGTGGAAGTGGCCGTTGAGTGCGAGAACCGGGCACGCGAATTCAAGGAAATTTCAAACTCGGAAGGGGCCAGTGTCAGTACCGGTCGCGGAACACACGTGTATGGAAATACCCATGGTTTCGTCGGCGGCTATACCTCGACCCGGCACAGCCTATCGTGTTCCGTCATCGCCGGACAGGGAGATGCCATGCAGAGAGACTACTGGTTTACCACGTCCCGCAACCCGACTGGGCTGCAGTCGGCTGAAGAGGTTGGGAGGCAGGCGGCACAGCGTGCCATCAGGAGGCTTGGTGCCAGAAAGATGGTGACCCAGACTTCACCCGTGATATTTGAAGCCGGCCTGGCGCGGTCGCTGCTGTACCATTTCGTATCGGCAATATCCGGAAGCGCTTTATACCGGCAGGCGTCATTCTTGCTGGACAGGCTGGGTAAAGAGGTTTTTTCTGATCGGGTAACCATTACCGAGGACCCGCATATTCCGGCAGGACTGGGCAGCAGCTCATTCGACATGGAAGGGGTCGCGACACAACCGCGTACTCTCGTATCAGACGGGGTGCTGAACGGGTATGTGTTGAACAGTTATTCAGCACGCAAACTGGGGATGAAATCGACAGGCAATGCAGGGGGAATCCACAACCTGATGCTGCACCCCGGCCAGCAGACCCTGGATGAAATGATCAGCAGCATGCAACGCGGATTACTGGTGACCGAACTCATAGGCCATGGTGTGAATACGGTAACGGGTGACTACTCGCGGGGAGCTGTGGGCTACTGGATTGAGGATGGCGAGGTCCAGTATCCGGTTCAGGAAATCACGATTGCCGGAAACCTGAAAAGCATGTTCCGGAAAATCACGGCAATAGGAAACGATGTTGATTGTCGTGGAACCGTCGTTACCCCCTCGTTGCAGGTGGACGATATGACGATTGCCGGCGTGTAGCCGGACAGCATCTCTACAGCCAGCGCAGTTCCGTGATGTGTGCGGAAAACTCGGTCTTGCCATCCCTTGATTTTTCTGATCTGACCGGTATGTAATGCAGGGATTCGGCATACCATTCCGTGTAAGTGGTATTTTTGCCACCTGATTTCTTTCGCACGACCTTGTTTACAGCAAGGCTGCCTAACTTTGTCTTGATGCGAAGGTCGGGCTCCAGCCCGTATTCCAGGTTTGCCAGCCGGCCTCTTGAAATGATGGAGCAGGTGCGGTCACTGTTTCCGGCGGCCGGCTTTCTCATCATGAAGAGTTGCATTGAAAAAGTGTCAAACGTGTGCGGTGGTATCTTCAGGGTGCTGGTTCTGTCCTTGTACCGGACCTGTGCAGTATGCTCGTTCCAGTCGAATGTATAGTGTTCGTTCAGTTTCGTGTTTTCCCCAGTCACTTCATGCCGGAATTCGACAGGAAGATAGCGACCCCCGGTCTTCTCGAAAACTGCACGGTACAAGGCCTCTTGATTACCGACAATGAGCGCTGCGATCCCGACGGGAGAAATCCTGGACTCGTATACAAGCCTGTTATCTCCTTTCCTGAAGCTCAGTCGCATCTCGGCGCCAAGATTGGCTTTGCGGACTTCGTATACGGCCTCGAATTCAGGAGGAAGGTCCTGCGCCCTGAGCGGTGCCTCAAAGCAAGCCCATCCAGGTGCGGCAAGCAGGAAATAGAGGAGGGCTATTGCCGCGGTTTTTTTCACTCCAGCTCCCTGCAATGGGATTCAGACAGCTGTATCGGTGTCTTGAGTGCAGCACCGTCAAAATAAACGGTGCCATCATTACAGTACAGCTTGCCTTGGCAGAGCCATTTCATGGCCAGAGGCAATACCAGATGCTCTTTTTCCAGCACCCTGCGTGTCAGGCTTTCTATTTCATCCGTGACAAGCACCGGAACTTCAGCCTGGATCACGACAGGCCCTTCATCAAGGCCTTCCGTAACAAAGTGCACGCTGCACCCATGCTTCGATTCCTTTGCATCCAGCACTCGCCGGTGGGTGTGCAAGCCCGGATACTTCGGAAGCAGCGAAGGGTGTATGTTCAGTATCCTGTGTCTGAAATGGTCCACAAACACTTCACTCAGTATGCGCATGAAGCCAGCCAGCACGACCACCTTGACCTGGTATCGCTCCAGGACACGAATGAGTTCCTCTTCAAACGCCTTGCGGGTTTGATACCTGTCGTGTCTGACGATGTGCGTGGGGATTCCGGCTTTTTGGGCTCGAATCAGTCCGTGGGCCCCGGTCTGGTTGCTGAGGGCGCATGCGATGCGGGCATTGATGTGTCCCCGCTGAACGTGATGGATAATGGATTGCATATTGGTGCCATTTCCGGAGAACAGAATGGCAATTGATACAGGGTCCATCAGCACGGCCTCACAGCAGTTCTATCTTGTTGCCCGAATTTGAGCGGGTAACCATACCGACCACTTCGGCAGTTTGCCCGGCCCGCCGGCATATCCTGATGGCTTCGTCCGCATGTTCCCCGGGCAGGACAACCAGCATGCCTATGCCGCAGTTGAAAACCCTGTACATCTCTTCGTCCTTGATCTGTCCGGTGGATTGCAGCCAGTCAAATATTTCAGCACGTTTCCATGTCCGGGTGTCTATCCTGGCAACCAGGTTGTCCGGGATGATCCGGGGCACGTTCTCCAACAGGCCACCGCCTGTAATGTGGCACAAGCCATGTATATCCAGGGTTTTGACGAGCTGCCTGACCACTTTCGCATAAATCACGGTAGGCGTAAGCAGGAGGTTGCCCAGGGTTTCCGACCCGAGTTTTTCATCGAGCGAGCTTCCTGCGGTGTCAATGATCTTGCTGATCAGGGAATAGCCATTTGAGTGTGCGCCACTGGAAGCCAGGCCGATCAGCACATCTCTTTCGCTTATGCGCTTCCCGTCGATCACCTCGTCACGTTCGACCACCCCGACACAGAACCCGGCCAGGTCGTATTCACCCGGTGCATACATGCCTGGCATCTCGGCGGTCTCTCCTCCGACAAGTGCCGCGCCCGCATCCATACAGCCTCTGGCAATGCCCGACACCACGACCTCTGCCTGCTCAACAGAAAGTTTTCCGGTAGCAAAGTAGTCAAGAAAAAAGAGGGGTTCGGCACCTTGCACGATGATGTCATTCACGCACATGGCGACCAGGTCGATGCCGATGGTTGAATGATCGTCGAGTTGTTGCGCGAGGCGCAGCTTGGTGCCGACACCATCCGTACCGGACACCAGGACTGGATTTTCATAGGAATCCGACTGCAGGGCAAAGAGGGCACCAAAGCTGCCCGGGCAATCGATTACCTCGGAGCGAAAGGTTTTGCGCACCAAGGGTTCGATCCGTTTTACGAGCCGGTTGCCGGCATCAATGTCTACACCGGCATTTTTGTATGTTAGCCCCATTCCTGTTTGTGGATGTAAAGTAACTTACGAAAAGTATTGAAATTTTGTTCCTGAAACCTGTTATCCGGGATGCTGACAGAATTGCAGATTGATTCGGATTCTGCTTGCTTATACTATCTGGGCTCAGAACAGCAAGTATTTTACAATTCGGCTTTGGATTATATACTCTAGGGACGGAAGTCTTATCATGTCTAACTGGAGATACATTCCGAATCTTATCACGGCTCTCCGTCTTGCCACAGTCCCGCTACTGGTTTTGTGGCTTTTCGATGGACAGTTTTACAATGCCTTGCTGCTCCTTGTCCTGATGGGTTTGTCGGATGCGCTGGACGGGTATCTGGCAAAGTGCTTCGAGTGGAAGACTGTATCGGGTGCCTACCTGGATCCGGCAGCCGACAAGGCAATGCTGATCAGCGCCTACGTCACCCTGGGTGCCCTGAACCTCTTGCCGCACTGGCTGGTGTTCATCGTCATTCTGCGGGATGTCGCCATATTGGCCGGTGCACTTGCCTATAATTTCGCGACACGCCGCCTTGAGATACAGCCGACACTGATCAGCAAGTCCAATACGTTTGTCCAGATCGTGCTGGTTCTTACTGTGGTGTACGATCAACTGAATGCATTACCCGTCATTATCATTCAGGTACTGATTGCGCTGACGGTGTTAACGACGGCTGCCAGCAGTCTGGAGTACCTCATGGAAGAAAGGTCCAGAAGGGTGGCCAGCAGACAGCCTGGCAAGCAGGCCTGAAAGGTTCATCAGTCCCAGTTCACATTGCATGCAGTGAATGACTCTTCATTGTTTCTGCAACAGCGTCCACTCGACATCGTGTTGCGTCAGCATGCGACGTTTGACACCTTCGTATGCCGGAAGGAAAACGGGTTGTTGCAGCAACTCGATGGCCTTGCGCAGGCTGCAGAAGAACCCAGGCAATATTTTCTCTGGGGGCACAGCGGGAGTGGCAAGTCGCATCTGCTTCAGGCAACCTGTAACCGGCTGGCAGCGAGTGATCTGAAGGCAGTCTACCTGCCGATGAAAGTGTTGTCCGGCTCTGGTTCCGATCCGGGAGTGCTGAGCGACTTGCAGCAGCTTGATGTGATCTGCATGGATGATGTCGACTGCGTGCTGAGTGACCGGGACTGGGAGCACGCCTTGTTTCGGCTCATCAATGAAGCATGGCTGGGTGGCAAGAGCCTGGTCATTTCGGCGACCAGCAAGCCGAGTGACCTGGAAGTTTCATTGCCGGATCTCGCTTCCAGGCTAAGGTGGGGAATGGTGTACAGGCTGCAGCCCTTGTCAGACGAGGACAAGGGGACTGCCCTGCAGTTGCACGCAAAGGCTCGTGGCCTGAGCGTGCCCAGGGAGGTGTGCGCTTACCTGCTCAGGCGTTACCCGAGAGGCCTGGTGTACCTCGTGGAACTGCTAGACCGGCTTGATCAGCATTCCCTGGCCATGCAGCGGAAAATCACGATCCCCTTTGTAAAATCGGTGCTGGAACAAGAGCATTGACAGGGTCAGGTCAGGGCCAGGCCTGTCGTGCGCTACAGGATTTCCAGAACCATTTCAGGCGGGCGGCCGATTGCTGCCCTGTCATTGTGAATGACAATGGGCCGTTCAATCAATATGGGGAATTTCATCATCGCGTCCAGTATCTCCTCTTCATCCGAAGACTCGTTCAGGCCGGATTCCCGGTAGGCGGGCTCTTTTTTGCGCAATAACTGTTCGGCAGTCATGCCGAGCAGTTCCAGTATGCGCTGGAGTTCTGTGCGAGTAGGAGGTTCCCTCAGGTATTCAACGGTTTCGGGATGTTTACCCTGATCCTGGATCAGTTTGAGTGTCATGCGGCATTTTGAGCATTTCGGGTTGAAGTAAATTACTGGATTTGAATGTTCCACTTGTATTTCTCCATGCAATTTTTGGTTGATTTCCGTATGATTACACGTCCGGCGGTGAGTTTTGAACCGCTCTGTTTGACGGAAGTTCCAATCGGATTATTGCTACTGGATGAACCATAATCCTGACTATTCATGTATCGTGTTTACAGTGTCCGGAACGGTGCAGGGGGTATTTTTCAGGGTATCCGCGAGAAATTTCGCCAGGCAGCACGGTATCACAGGCTATGCAAAAAACTTGTCCAATGGAAATGTGGAAGTGGTAGCCTGTGGCAAGCCGGAGGCTCTGGACCGGTTCGGGCACTGGTTGCATGCAGGCCCTGAAAATGCCACGGTAGAAGAAGTCACCAGCAAGCCGCTTCCGGTAAGGAATTATTTCGACTTTCAGGTATTTTGACGATGCCCATTTACGAGTATGAATGCGAGGCCTGTGGCCATCGCTATGATATTCTTCAGAAAGCAGGTGACCCGCTGCTGACGGTCTGTCCTGAATGCTCGCGGTCTACCCTGAGAAAGCTGGTTTCGGCTGCCCGGTTCAGGCTCAGCGGCTCAGGCTGGTATGAGACAGATTTCAAGGCTGAAAACAAGCGAAATCTGGCTTCAGGTGATTCACAGAAACCGGGTGAAGGCAAACAGGCCAAGCCGAGTGAAAAAAGTAATGGCGCAAAGCAGCCATCGAAATCCGGCAGCAAGTCATCCGATTCCAGGCAGAGCACCTAAGTATCCCAAAGCGTTGACGGGTTGTGACTCCATGGCACCTCCTGCTCCTGCCTGCATGGGGATTCTGAACGGGCCGGATTGAGACGGAGAGGAAGCACGGCGTTTCGCCAGTAACCGGAATACGAAGGATGCATTGCTGGATGTAGTCAGTGGGATGGATATGCGAACTCATTATTGTGGACAGGTTACCGGGGCACTTGTAGGCAAGAAGGTCACAGTGTGCGGCTGGGTAAACCGGAGGCGTGATCATGGGGGCATCATTTTTGTGGACCTGCGTGACCATGAGGGGGTTGTGCAGGTCGTGTTTGATCCTGAGGCGCCCGTCATCTTTGAGCAGGCGGAGAGAATCCGGAATGAATACGTGCTGCAGGTTGAGGGGAATGTCAGGGTTCGTCCTGACGGGACAGCCAACCCTGATTTGCCTACCGGGGAGGTCGAGATCCTGGCGGGGTCGCTTGAAGTGCTGAATGAATCTGAGACGCCTCCGTTCCAGCTGGATGACGAGGAGGTTCATGAAGAAACCCGTTTGCGCTACCGCTACATCGATCTGCGGCGTCCTGACATGCAAGGGCGTCTCCGGATCAGGGCCGACATTACACGTGTCCTGAGAAGTTTTCTGGATACACACGGGTTTCTGGATATCGAAACCCCGTTCCTGACTCGTGCAACCCCTGAGGGTGCCCGTGATTACCTTGTACCCAGCCGGACCCAGGCGGGCAGTTTTTTTGCCTTGCCGCAATCACCGCAGCTGTTCAAGCAGCTGCTGATGGCAAGCGGGTTTGACCGTTATTACCAGGTGGTTCGCTGTTTTCGCGATGAAGACCTGCGTGCCGACCGGCAACCGGAATTCACGCAGCTGGATATTGAGACGTCATTTATGGATGAGGCGCAGATCATGTCGCTGATGGAGGACATGATCTGTGACCTGTTCGAGCGGGTCATGGATGTGAGCCTGGAGAAACCTTTTCCGAGGATAAGCTATGCGGAGGCTTTGCTGCGCTATGGCAGCGACAAGCCTGACCTGCGCAATCCGCTCGAACTGGTGGACGTGACCGAGCTGATGAAGCAGGTTTCGTTCAAGGTTTTCAGTGGACCCGCCAAGGATGAAGCCGGCCGTGTGGCGATGCTCAGGGTGCCCGGGGGTGCGGCACTGACCCGCAAGGAGATCGACGATTACACGGAATTTGTCGCACAGTTCGGGGCCAGGGGACTGGCGTACATCAAGTGTGTGGAGGTCGACGATTTCCAGTCGGGACTCCAGTCGCCGATACTCAAGTATTTCCCGGAAGACGTCATCAGGATGATGGTACAGCTGTCCGGTGCTGCGAATGGGGACCTGCTGTTTTTCGGCGCGGATAACAGGAGGATCGTGAATGCCGCACTGGGCGCATTAAGGGTCAGGCTGGGCCATGACCTGAACCTCGTGGAGCAGGGTTGGCGGCCATTGTGGGTGGTGGAGTTTCCAATGTTTGAACGGGACCCGGATTCCCGCCGCTGGAACGCGCTGCATCATCCGTTTACGTCACCTGCCTGCGAAACCCCGGAAGAGCTGGCAGAGAGCCCGGGTACAGTGCTTTCCAAGGCCTATGACATGGTGCTGAACGGCACCGAAGTAGGCGGGGGCTCGGTGCGCGTTCACAAAAAGGAAATGCAGGCCGCAATTTTTGAGGTACTGCAAATTGATGCGAAACAGGCGCAGGAAAAATTCGGGTTCCTGTTGCAAGCCCTTGACTTTGGCACACCGCCTCACGGGGGCATAGCCTTTGGGCTGGACCGGCTCGTGATGCTGATGACGGCCAGCCAGTCGATCCGCGATGTCATAGCCTTTCCAAAAACCCAGAATGCCACGTGCCTGCTGACGGATGCCCCTTCGCCTGCTGACACCCGGCAGCTCAAAGAATTGCATATTCGATTGCGCCCCGGCTCAGACTGAAGCCATGACAAGGGGGCGGAGACGATTTGCCCCGCTTGCATCCATCCACATCCGTAGCGGGGGTCCTCAAACCCGTGCAGCTATTTGCATTACAATATTCCATGGCTGGATGTTTTTTTAATCATGCCGGGTAGTGCAATTTGGTAGATCACAAACGCCCCGAATCAGTATTGGTGATCGTGTACACGCAGTGCAGCGAGGTCCTGTTGCTGCGGCGCAAGTACCCGAGCGACTTTTGGCAGTCGGTAACAGGCAGCCTGGAATGGGGTGAGGAGCCCATCGATGCAGCCATCCGCGAGCTGCGTGAAGAAACCGGCCTGGTGAATCAAGCGGTCCGTGATTGCCATTCTGTACAGAGTTTTGAGATTTACTCGATCTGGCGCAAACGCTATGCCCCGGGTGTGGTCATGAACCAGGAGCATGTGTACAGGCTGCGGCTTCCGGAGAAAGTGGATATCAGGCTGGATCCCAGGGAGCATGTGGAGTTTCAATGGCTGCCGCGGCTGCATGCTGCCGACCTTGCATTCTCACATACCAATCAGGCGGCGATACTGCGCTGGGTCCCTGAATGATGCAGGCCGATGCGTGAGGTTGTAGTCTGCATTCATGGAATCTGGATGCATGGATTGTGCATGCAGCCCATGGCCCACTACTTGGCCAGGCTCGGGCATTGTTGCAGGCAGTTCTCCTATCGGAGCCTGAGGTATACACCCGGGCATAATGCGCGGCTTCTCGGGGATTTCCTTGAAAGGCTGGATGCGGAGGTCATACATTTTGTTGCGCACAGTCTTGGAGGCATCGTACTGATGCATTACTTCCAGTCTGTCGATTCGGTCAGGCCCGGGAGGGTCGTCATGCTGGGTACCCCGCTGACCGGCAGCGGATTGGCGCGGTATCTGTCAAGGCACAGGTTTTTGGCAGCCAGTTTCATGGGCGCGAGCGCTGATTCCTTGCTTGGAAATGTCCCGGCATGGAAAGGGACCCGTCCTCTGGCTGTGTTGGCAGGGACACGGGGACATGGAATCGGCCAGATTCTGGGGGCATCCCTTGACACTCCGAACGACGGCACAGTGGCCGTGTCGGAAACCAGGACTGATTTTTGTGATGTACACAGGTTGATTCCATACAGTCATACCGGAATGCTGCTTGCAAAGCCTGTAGCGGCGTTGGTGGACGAGTTTTTACGTACCGGAAATGTCACTTGAAATCGGGAAGTGCTAAACTAACCGTATTGATCTACTAGAGGGGATCCGATGGCTGGTCATAGTAAATGGGCCAATATCCAGCATCATAAAAAAGCTCAAGACGCCAAGCGCGGTAAATTATTCACCCGATTAATCCGAGAGATTACAGTAGCGGCCCGTGACGGGGGCGACCCTGATTCCAATGCGCGTCTGCGCTCGGCAGTTGACAAGGCTTACTCTGCCAACATGCCGAAAGATACGATTGAGCGCGCCATCAAGCGGGGCACAGGCGAACTGGAAGGTGAGGGGTACATGGAGGTGCGTTACGAGGGCTACGGCCCCGGCGGTGCTGCGGTACTGATCGACTGCATGACCGACAACCGCAACCGTACGGTTTCCGAGATCAGGCATGTGTTTGCAAAGTTCAATGGCAATTTGGGCACTTCCGGTTCGGTCGCTTACTTGTTTTCCAATACAGGGGTGATCCGGTTTGCTTCGGGCGCAGATGAAAATTCGGTCATGGAGAGTGTGCTGGAAGCAGGTGCTGACGACATCGTGGACATGGAGGACGGGGGCCTTGAAGTGATTACCGGTGCCGATGAGTTTCCGGCAGTTGTACAGGCGCTGGAAGCCAGGGGCCTGGTGCCGGATTCTGCAGAAATTACGATGCGTGCCAGTACGGCAGTCCCCTTGTCTGAAAAGGATGGCGAAACCATGCTTCGCCTGCTGGATACACTGGATACACTGGATGATGTACAGAATGTGTATTCAAATGCCGAGATTCCGGACACCATCTTTGAAATGGCCTAGCTGCTGAACCTTTCGCATGACGGAACTGAAACGATGTGCTTCCACCAGGATACTTGGTATCGACCCAGGTTTGCGAACCACGGGAATTGGCATTATTGAAAGTGATGGCAGGGACAGTCGCTACATTTTCAGCCGGAACATCCGTGTCCAGGCTCCAGGTGAGAAAACCGGAATTGCAGAGCGACTGGGCCTGATTTTCAAAAATCTCACGGAAATCATTGAGCAGTACCGGCCGGACGAGGTGGCTGTCGAAGAAGTGTTCGTTTCGCGTAACATTTCCTCTGCGCTGAAACTCGGCCATGCCAGGGGGGCGGCGATCAGTGCCGCGGTACAGTTTCAGGTCCCGGTGAGTGAATACAGCGCCAGATTCGTGAAGCAGGCAGTGGTCGGCAATGGTGCGGCGAGCAAGCAGCAGGTCCAGCACATGGTGCTGAGCTTGCTGGGCCTGCGGGGTGTATTGCAGGCTGACGAGGCGGATGCGCTGGCTGTATCGCTGTGCCACGCCCATTCGTCCATGCTGGCTGTGGGTCCTCGCGTATCCAGTTCCGGGTGTCAGGCATGATCGGGCGCTTGCAGGGAGACGTCATTGAAAAACACCCTCCTTATTTTTTGCTTGATGTGCAGGGTGTCGGTTATGAACTGGAAGCCCCGATGTCAACCTTCTATGAGCTGCCGGACTGTGGTGAAAACGTTGTCGTGTATACTCACCTGCTTGTGCGGGAAGACGCACAGACCCTGTACGCATTCAAGAACATTCAGGACAGGGGGCTGTTCAGGGATCTGTTAAAAGTGAACGGCGTGGGGGCCAAAATAGCGCTGGCTATTCTTTCAGGCATGGATGTACGGTCGTTTACTGAGTGCATCAAGCGTGATGATGCCGATGCCTTGATGCGCTTGCCCGGCGTAGGCCGCAGGACGGCTGAACGGCTGATTGTAGAGATGCGTGACAGGATGAAGAGGGCAGCTGTAACGCGGGACCAGGGTGAATACAGGCTGGGTGATGCCCTCTATAACCCGGTTGGAGATGCCATCTCCGCGCTTGTTTCGCTTGGCTTCAAGCACGGTGATGCAAGCCGCATGGTGAGCGAGGTGGAGACGGATGGCCGGAGCAGCGAAGACATCATCCGCATGGCGCTGAAGAGCCGTTTGGCAAAATCGACTTAGAAGACGAACCGGTGACTGAAACAGAAACATCCAGACTGGTCGATACGAGAAAGGAAAAGGCTGACGCTTCGGTCGAAAGTGTAATTCGACCCCGTTTTCTCAATGAGTACGTTGGGCAGGCCAAGGTATGTGAGCAAATGGATATCTTCATTACTGCTGCAAAGCAGCGCCGGCAGGCCCTGGACCATGTACTGATATTCGGCCCGCCAGGGCTCGGAAAGACGACCTTGTCCAATATTATCGCCAATGAAATGCAGGTGAACATGCGTCATACTTCTGGACCGATTCTGGAACGGCCGGGTGACCTGGCTGCCATCTTGACAAACCTCGAGCCCATGGATGTGCTGTTCATCGACGAAATCCATCGTCTGAGTCCGGTCACGGAAGAGGTCCTTTACCCGGCACTGGAAGATTTTCAGCTCAACATCATGATAGGTGAAGGCCCGGCCGCAAGGTCGATAAAGCTGGATTTACCTCCCTTCACCCTCGTGGGAGCGACGACACGTGCAGGCCTGCTGACTTCGCCTTTGCGGGACCGTTTCGGAATTGTGCAACGGCTTGAGTTCTACAATACGGAAGAGCTGGCAGCCATTGTCCGGCGTTCAGCCAGCATACTCGAAGTCCAGGTTGAGGGCGGAGGAGCCGAACAGATCGCGTGTCGTTCACGTGGCACGCCCAGGGTGGCCAACCGGTTGCTGAGGCGTGTGCGTGATTATGTACAGGTCAAGTCTGACGGGGTGATTACCGGTGAAAATGCAAATGCTGCCCTGGACATGCTGAGCGTTGATGTGCATGGTTTTGACCATATGGACCGGCGCCTGCTGCTTGCGGTCATCGAGAAGTTCGGAGGAGGTCCGGTAGGGATTGACAGCCTCGCTACGGCTATCGGTGAAGAGCGCGGCACGATAGAGGACGTTATCGAGCCGTATCTCATTCTGAAAGGGTTTTTGATGCGTACTCCGAGGGGGCGCGTGGCAACCGCTAACTCCTATCAACACTTTGGCATGAAAGTTCCCCGGGACCGTGTGGAACAGTCACCGCAGGCAGACCTGGAACTGTCTTCGGGGAAAGCGCAGTAATACGAATTGCCGAGCCGACTGGATTTCATCTTCAGTACATGAAGCCTTACATCTGGCAAGTTCGGGTCTACTATGAAGACACAGATGCCGGAGGTGTGGTGTACTATGCCAGTTATTTGAAGTTCCTGGAGCGTGCACGCACCGAGTGGCTGCGTTCACTCGGCGTCGAACAGGACGAGTTGGTGCAGGCCAGGAACATACTGTTTGCAGTCCGTTCTGTCAGCATTGCGTACAAGCAGCCTGCCAGGTTCAATGACTTGCTTGCAATCACTGTAGAACCTCATGCGCTCAGGGCAGCAAGCATTTCAATCAGGCAGAGAATCACGCATTTCCATGATGAGGCAGTATTGCTTGCGGATGCCGAGATAAATGTAGTGTGCTTGCAGGCGGACAGCTTTACGCCGTTACCCATACCCAATGATCTTTTCAAGGAGATCAAAAGTGCATGTTGACACAAGTATTTTGAGTTTGATCATCGAGGCAAATGTCCTGGTACAGCTAGTGATGCTGTTGCTGCTGGTGGCTTCAGTCGTTTCCTGGACGATGATTGTGAGCAAGTGGAAAACCATAAAGGAGGCGCGCAGGCAAGCCGATGCATTTGAAGAACAGTTCTGGTCCGGTGCGAACCTTGCCACGCTTTATGAGCAGGTGAAAAATCACAGTGATCCGACGGGTATGGAGAATATCTTTGTTTCAGGCTTCAGCGAATACATACGCCTCTATCGGAAGCAAAAGGTTACTACGATTGCCATTACCGACACTGCATTGCGTTCTATGAAAGTGGCCATGTCGCGCGAAGTGGAATCCCTCGAGCATTACCTTTCCTTCCTGGCCACGGTAGGTTCAACGGCTCCCTATGTCGGCCTGTTTGGCACAGTATGGGGCATCATGAACTCATTTCGTGCCCTGAGCGATGTGCAGCAGGCGACCCTGTCAGCCGTGGCTCCAGGCATCGCGGAGGCTCTTATCGCTACAGCCATGGGGCTGTTTGCGGCCATACCGGCAGTAATAGCCTACAACCGCTATTCCAGTGATGTAGAACGCCTGGTGATGCGGTACGACAACTTTGTTGAGGAATTTACCGCCTTGCTCCAGCGCCAGGCATTAACCAAAGATGTGCAAAATGTATAGGGGGGATGGACGGATATGGCATATGTAGCAGGTCGCCGTCGCAGGTACATGTCGGAGATCAACGTGGTTCCCTACGTGGATGTTACGTTGGTGCTGCTGGTCATATTCATGATCACTGCGCCCTTGTTCCATCAGGGTGTGGAAGTGGAGCTGCCCGAAGCGCCTGCGAAGCAGATTGCAAAGACGCAGGAGACCCAGGATCCCTTGATCATCTCTGTGGACCGGTTTGGTCGCGTGTTTGTAAACAAGTCGGAATCACCGAAGCGGCCTGTCTCGGACCAGTTTTTCAGAAACCAGGTTGAAAAAATCCTGTCTAATGAGCATGGCAATCCCGTTTATGTACGAGGAGACAGGGCGGTTGATTATGGACGGATGGTTTCGGTGATGGTGATGCTGCAGGAGGCAGGCGCTGAAAATGTTGGCCTGATTACGGATCCTGCCGAGCAAAAATTCGAAAACTGACTGGCTCGTGTCTCGAACGAATAAACACCTTCCCTTGTCCATTGCAATCGCAGTAGTGGTCCATGTGGGTGCTTTCATGCTATTGGCGCTTGGCTACCAGGTAAAGCAGGAGCGCGAGTCAACCCCGCATAAGGTAATCAATACGGTAAAAGCAAAGGTCATCGATGAGGCTGAACTGGTTGAGAATCAAAGGCGCAGGGAGGAGGCGTTGCGTCGCAAGGAGTTGGAGCGTCAGCAACAGCTTACGGAGCAGAAGCGGCTTGAACAGCAGCGGCTGAAACAGGCCGAAAAGGAAAAAAGACTTCAGGACGAGCTTGAGGCTGAAAGGAAGAAGGCTCGCCTGGCAGAGCAAAAAGCCAAGCAAGAAAAGAAACGGGCTGAAGAAGTCAGGAAACAGGCCGAGATTGAGAGAAAACGCTTGGCGGAAGAAAAAAGAAGAGTGGCTGAGCAGAAGAAGGCCGAGGCCAAGAGACGAGCAGAATTGAAGAAGAAGGCCGAAGCAAAGAGGCGAGCAGAACAGAAGAAGGCGGCCGAAGCAAGGAGACTGGCTGAACTGAAAAAACGCAAGGAGCAGGAGCAGGCAGCAATCGACAGGCAGCGGCTTGCCAGTCTTGAGCAAGAGGAAGCCGAGTTGAATGCGGAGGCACAGCGCGTACTAAAGGCGCGTGAAAGGAGCCGACTGATTGCAGAGTACCAGGATGCAATTCGCAACAAGATTGAACGTAACTGGCGCAAGCCTCTGGACTATCAGGCGGATGACCAGTGCAGGGTGCTGGTACTGCAGAGTCTGGGGGGCGTCGTAAATGATGTAGTCGTTGAGAATTGCACGGGAAATGATGAATTTCGCGATTCTGTTGAAAAGGCCGTATGGAAAGCAGACCCCCTGCCAGAACCCCCTGCGCCGGAACTCTTTGACCGGGAAGTGCTATTTACGTTCAGTCCAAAGTCATCATGAAGGCATTATCCAGAATCGTAGCGACGCTTTTACTGTGTCTTGTGTGGCTGGATTCTCCGGCAGTTATGGAGATCGAGATTACAGAAGGTGTTGAGGGCGCATTGCCGATTGCAATTACGGCCTTTGCAGGGGACAAGTATGCAGGCCCCCAGAAACTGGAGAACATTATCAGTAATGATCTGCACAGTAGTGGCCTTTTCGATGTGCTCGACCGTAATCTTCTTCCCCGTACGGTAGCCGGTTCACCCGGGCTGGACTATCGTGCCTGGCGCAATTCGGGTGCTGAAAGCCTGCTGGCAGGCAGGGTATCCAGGGTGTCAGAAGATGAGTACCGGATAGAATTTCGCCTGTATGATCTGGTGCGCCAGAAGAAGCTGTCGGGCCATGCGATCTCTTCGGTGAACCGCAAGGATGTTCGCAAGGTTGCGCACAAGATCAGCGACATGGTGTTTGAGGAGTTGATTGGAGTTCGTGGCACATTCAGTACACGTATTGCCTATGTAGAGACTGTTCAGGATTCAGCAGGAACGAAGTATGAGCTGCGGATTGCAGACATGGATGGTTTCAATTCAAGGACTATATTTTCCTCTGCTGGACAATTGATGTCTCCCAGCTGGTCTCCGGACGGCATGCGCCTGGCCTATGTCTCGTTTGAAGGCGGCAATTCTGCTATTTACGTTCAGGACGTGACGAGGGGGACTCGAATCAGGGCATCTGCACAAAGCGGCATGAACAGTGCACCGGCCTGGTCTCCGGATGGACGGTATCTCGCTCTTACACTCTCGATACACGGGAGTCCGGATATTTACATTATGGATGCTCAGACTGGGCACCTTAAGCGTATTACCGATAATGAGAAAATTATCGATACAGAAGCTTGTTGGACGCCTGACAGTAAAGCGCTATTATTCACATCAGATCGGCAAGGGGAGACCCAGATCTACCGTGTATTGGTGCGAGAGCGTCGGGTGGAACGCGTTACCCGTGAAGGCAGGTATAATGCTGCGCCGGAAATTTCCCCGGATGGTCGTCATCTCGCCATGGTGCATAATAACGGTAGTGGCTTTCGTATAGCTGTCATGGATCTGCGTAGTGGTAAATTGCGGGTGCTTACAGAGGGTAATATGGATGAGGGTCCCAGTTATGCACCCAATGGGAAAATAATCTTGTATGCGACTTCGGTACAAGGGCGTAACATGTTGGCAGCTGTCAGCTCCAATGGAAGAGTCAACCGGAGGTTGCATCGGGCTGGCGAAGGCGTACGTGCGCCGGCATGGTCTCCATTTAATGATTAACACTCAATACAGACAAGGAAATATTGGCATGATCAAGCGATTACTGATTAGCGTGTTGTGGGCAGGTGTGCTGATGGTGCTCGGGGGCTGTGGAACTCACACGCAGCAGATGGTGGAAAGCCCGGGAACTCAGGACCAGAAAGATTCTGCAGTCAGCGCATCGGGCGAGGATGCTTCAGGAATTTCCGGAATGGCCAGTGAAGATGGTTTGGCCATTGAAAAACTGGGAGATCAGGACGCTTCATCGGGCACATCGGGCACATCGGGCACATCAGGTGCGGCTGGATCGGGAGAATTTGCTGATCTTGGAAAAATAATTTATTTTGACTACAACAGCAGTGATATCAGGGATGAATTCTTGCCAATCATCACACACATGGTAAGTGTTCTTGAGAGAAATCCGGGTATGAGAGTGCGTCTGGAAGGGCATGCGGACGAACGCGGAACCCGGGAGTACAACCTGGCTCTTGGTGAGCGTCGTGCCCAGGAAGTCCGCGAGCGCATACTGCTGCAGGGGATACTTGAAGATCGGGTGGATATAGTCAGTTTTGGAGAAGAAAAGCCTGCAGCGATGGGTACGGGTGATGAAATTTGGCAGCAAAACAGACGGGTAGAACTGGTGTATTAGAATCCTGGATGGATCGGGAGACGGAGACTTGCGAGTACGTGTAATTATCTTTTTGGTGGCGGTTATCCTGCAGTTTCCTGTGATGGCTGTGGCAGAGGAAACCCTGGATGCAAGGTTCAATGCACTTGCTGAAAAGGTACAGAAAATTGAACAGGTGGTGAATAATCAGGCTTTGCTTGACCTGGCACAGCGTACTGCAGACCTGCATCGTGAAGTACGAGAACTGCGCGGGGAAAATGAAAAGCTTAGGTATGAACTCAACAGTATTAAAACCTTGCAGCGGGAACAATATCTGAATCTTGCCCGTCGTCTTCAGGCTTTGTCTGATACCACATCTGCTGCAGGGTCTGGCAGTACTGGACAGGTTGTTCCTTCAAGCAACTTGGCGGGCACTGCAGAGGAAGCATCGACACTCCCTGCAGTAGCGGATGCACCGGCTTCTCTCCAGCCGGATACAGCTTCTTCGCCTGCCCCAACAGAGCCTGAGGGTGCAGGGCAGGTCATAGCGCTTGGGTCTACAAGTGATGCGACCAAAGATTACAAAATTGCCTTTACTTTGCTGAAGTCTGGCAAATACGATGATTCAGTTTCTGCGTTTGAAGAATTCCTGCGAAAACACCCAGACAGCAAGTACGCTGCAAATGCCCAATACTGGCTCGCCGAGGCCAACTATGTTTCCAAGAGGTACCCTCGCGCACTGACGGAGTTCTCCACCGTCGTTGAAAAATACCCTGCCAGCTCCAAGTTGGCGGATGCCAGGCTGAAGCTTGGTTATACGTACTATGAGCTGGGGAAATTTCAGGAGGCACGGGATGAATTGACCAGGTTGCGCGCACAGTTCCCCAATTCCAATGTGGCAAAAATGGCACAGGAGCGTCTGGAGCGGATGTCTAGAGAGGGCTACTGAAGGGTGTCAGTAGCCATTGCTTTAAATCCACTGAACGTGGAACTTGAGTCATTGAAGCTGCGTGTCACAGAAATCTTCTGCTCCATACAGGGAGAATCAACTTACACGGGAATTCCCACCGTATTCATTCGCCTTACAGGGTGTCCACTGCGCTGCCAGTATTGTGATACCACGTATGCATTTGCAGGAGGCAAATGGCTGACGTTGGATGAGATCGTGAAAGAGATTAGCCGGTATGACCTCAGGCATGTCACTCTCACTGGAGGTGAACCGCTTGCACAAAGGAACAGTCTGAAGCTGCTTGCCGGCCTCTGTGACAGGGGCTTCATTGTATCTATTGAAACCAGCGGGGCTCAGGACGTGAGCCTGATTGATCCGCGTGTAACGAAAGTGATGGATATCAAGACTCCGGGTTCAGGTGAGCATGAGAGAAATATCCTTGAGAATATCAAGTATTTGCGCAAGCAAGATCAGGTGAAGTTTGTAATCTGCTCCAGGCCAGATTACATCTGGTCCAGGGATTTCGTACGGGAATACAAGCTTACCCATTTATGTGAAGTGCTGTTTTCTCCCAGCTTTGATCAGCTTTCTCCCAGGCAGCTGGCAGAGTGGATGCTGGAAGATCGATTACCTGTTCGCCTTCAGATACAATTGCACAAACTGCTTTGGGGGAATGAGCGGGGCCGTTGAGTGCTCCGCATCCACAAAAATTGCTGTCAAAGGGTAAGAAAGCCATCGTTCTCATTTCCGGGGGACTGGATTCCACTACAACGCTTGCCATTGCACAATCCGAAGGGTTTGAGTGTCTCGGGTTGAGCATCAGGTATGGCCAGCGCCATGATGCTGAACTGGATGCTGCAATCAAGATTGCACGAGAATTTAACCTCGCCGAGCACAGGATTATCGATGTAGACCTGTCGGTCTTCAAGGGCTCGGCGCTTACAGACAGTACGGTGAGGGTACCCGACCGCCCTGCTGCAGGCATACCGGTAACCTATGTTCCGGCACGCAACACGATATTCCTTTCCATTGCACTGGCATGGTCTGAAGTATCACAGGCACAGGATATCTTCATTGGAGTGAATGCTGTGGATTTTTCAGGATACCCGGATTGCAGGCCTGAATACATCGAGGCCTATCAGGGAATGGCTAATTTGGCCACTAAAGCGGGTGTGGAAGGGCAGAGGCTGATGATACACACTCCTATCATTTCGCTGACCAAATCTGAAATTATTCAACTGGGCATGGAACTTGGAATCGATTATTCGTTAACGGTGTCTTGTTATTCCGCAGACAGGAAAGGACGCGCATGCGGGGTATGTGATGCATGCCGGTTCAGGAAACAAGGGTTCATGGAGGCTGGGATTGAAGATCCTACACAATATATTTCTAAATGACATCCTGGCGGATTTTATGCATAGAGCCGGACAGGGTTTTGATGTACGATACCGCGTCTCGTGGGTCGTTAGCTCAGTTGGTAGAGCACCGGGCTTTTAACCCGATGGTCATAGGTTCGAATCCTATACGACCCACCATTGGTGAAGGGTTCCTTACCGGGGACATAGGTAACACTTTTGCAGCAAGGGGTTGTCCCTGACGGGTTCGACCGGCACATCATGCCTCTCTTCATGCATCCTTTAGCGATATCCTGGGGCAGCCAATCCTGGGCGAAATCCACACTCAAGGTATGGCTCGGATACATGGAGCACATCTGGAGGGTGGAATACTTATGATCATTAAGCGTTTGTGGGGCTTGTGATTTCCCGGCATGCAGGCCTTCTTCGTTGAATCATGATTCAAATACGGTACTATCACTGCGGATCATGTAAAAAACATGAAATTGGTCAGGTTCATCACACCAAAAACATGGATATCTTGCTAGTGTATGAGCTGACTTCTGCATGTGAATTTCAGCAAACAGGAATCAATGAACTGGAGAAGAATTTAAGGAAGGTGTAAGCATGAACAGGCTTTTCTCGTTTGGGATTTCACTGGTTACTCTGACCGCTTTTTGCATTGTGAGCCCTGTGCACGCCGAAGGATTCTATCTCAGCAGCGAACTGGGCATGAATTTCGGCGGGTCAGTGGATGTGGCCGGGAAAAGTAACGATCGGGCCAGTGTGTGCGACGGATACATCAATTCCATGTACGAAACGGTCACGCAGACTCCAGGGTATGAGAGTTACAACTGCACCGGGCCGAACCGGGGAGCGGCAGGCGGCTGGAGAAATAGTATCAGCTCTGACGAGGGCGTTCTGTTTGGCACGGCAATCGGCTATCGCTTTCGTGACTCCCGTTTCCGTGTGGAACTGGAGTACTTCTACCGCGATACCGGCTATGACGAAACTTCTGATGTGCCCGGGGCCTCGGGTGTACAGGGCGACAAGCTTGCGCAGGAACTTGTGAGGACGGTCGACCGTCTCGGCAGCCTCACCTCACACAACCTGTTTGCCAACCTGTACATGGATTTTGCCGGCGACAGCAAGTTCACGCCGTATGTCGGGGTGGGTGTGGGCTTCGGATTTACCGAGGCGGAGTATGGCAGCTTGTGGGCGAGAAACAGCGATGCAAGTGCGATCACGACCGGAGAAGGCTTGCCCAATGCAGCGGAAGTCAGGGCAAATCTTGCCAGCACATCCAGTCACGCAGATACAGAGCTAGATGATACGCTGTTTGGCTATCAGATATTGGCAGGAGTGGACTACGAGTTGACCGAGTCGTTGATGTTGGGGGTCAAGGGCCGTTGGGTCGATTTTGATTCCTTCGTTGATGGAGGGGTCGTGTGGAATCCGTTGCGTGGCCACCCGCCCTACCTGCGTACCCCGGCGCAGGCCGCCGGAGGTGACCGGGAACATGTGAGTGGGCGTATCAAGCTTGACGGCATCGAGATGTTTGCCGTTAGCGTGAATCTCAAGTACCAGTTCTAAAAAAAGTAAGATTTTGAGTGTACTGTCATGCTCCTGAGTTTGGATAGAGCGGGAGACATGACAGTCTCGGCTAATTCCAGAATTTCTTGCAGTGTGTGCGAAGTAACCGTCTTTGCCTGCGGCATGCCTTATCTTGGTTGCCCAACGTGACTTCACGAAAACAGCCCATGTTCAAGATTCTAAAATATTTTCTGGCATTTAATTTCCAAATCCTTTCTATGCTTTTGTGGATACGTGCCTGCTCCAGGCCGACTGTGCGATTCCGGCATGGCACTTTCTGGCTTTTTCTGCGAATTCCGTTTAATCTTCAGCCTACTTAAGGAGGATCTCTATGAAGCCAGTCTACATCCTAGCCCTATTCGTTTCTGCGTTCATTTTGACTGCATGTGGTGGTGGCGGGAGCCCCTTTGTACCGGAGCCCTTGACCACTACCATTGCAGGTGCACGTGATGCTGCGAACCGGATACCTGCTTCCGAGGCAGTTCGTAGTACATTCGATGGTACGGACGTGGTTTTGACCGTCACTCGGCAGGACCGCAGCACGCTGACGCTAGACAGCAGCCAGCACGTGGTGACAGAACATGACCCCAACCAGACCGACAGGGCTGGAAGACCTCGTATCCACTCACGCATTACAGACCAGGGTGCGGGGAGCATCACCACGGCCACGGTAGATGTCTCATGGGGCAATGACGACTTTTCAGACTATACTGCGGGGGGCTGGTGGATTCATATTGAAGGAGAGCGCAAGGCCAATCCCATACCCAGTGGCCGCGTGGAGGATGCATTTGAAACGATCACTTCGGTTGAAGTGGGAGCCTTCATGGACGGCCCCGAGTTCATGGGTACGCCCGTCCTGCCTGAACTCGGCACCGCGACCTATAACGGTGAGGCCCGTGGGCTGTTTGTTTCCTTGATTACCGAGCCGGATGCGATGGTCATAGCAGGACTTCCTTTTGCCATCCGACAATATGGGGAATACATGGGAGACGTGACGTTTACTGCAGACTTTTCAGACATGACCATCGCGGGCGTGGTAGACAATATTTCCCTGGCGGGGGATATTGTTATGGCCGCGGACAATACTTTTGTGACTAAATTTGCAGCACCTTCAACCTATCGTGCCGACCTTCTTGAGCTGCCTATCCGGCCGGACGGCACGTTCTCAGGATCAGGTGTGGAGATCACGAATCCACACCGGGACATTGTATCCTCCGAGGGATCGTGGAGCGGCAAGTTCTCGACCCTTGCGGATAGCAACGATGTCTCTAGGTTGGTGGGCGGTACGGCTGGCGGTTCGTTCAGGACCGCGAACGACAGTGAAGTCGTGTTTATCGGACCGTTCTATGGTGTCACTCCACAGTTCCGCACTGATGTGGAAGGCCAATAAACAAAGGGGGGTTATATATTTTCGTGACCTAGCCTTGCCCTGGCAACCCGGTGCATGACTAAATCATAATTCACGAATGACCTTACGCTACCGTTACTTTCTTTCGCCTGTCTTGTGCGTACTCATGGTCGGCTGCATGAGCGGTGGATCCAGCCGAATCCCGGTTCCGCCTCCTGAATATTACGCGATACAGGATTATGAACGGATTGCTTCGAATGCCAACCTTCAGCTTTCCACGGACTGGATGAACTGGGTACCCGGCCGCACGGAACCTGAACGCGTGTCCGTGGAATGCAAGGGCATGTACTGTTCGGTGGGCTACTCACATTTCTTGCGTTCAAACCGGGTGGTCAGTATAGATACCGAGGAACTCATGGTACTGCCGGATACCAACGGGATCAGTACGGCAGTGGAAAATTTCTCAGGCAAATTCCTTGACGCACACAACCACGGTGGCTGGATGGAATACAGTTTCTTTGCTTCGAGGGCCGCTATTTTCACAAGTGATACAGACCCTGATCAAGGAGTGATCCAGGTGTTTGCTACCGTAACCGGGAGTGCACCGCTCACCAATCCTGAGATGGAAGCCACCTGGGCAGGCTTCGTGTCGGCAAGGGATGACACGGCAGGCACCCATCGTGACTCGTATGTCACGGGCGATGCCAGCATCTCCGTGAGCATCGGCGCACAGGTGCTGGCGGACGTGTACCTGACCGGCATGGCCAACGTCACCACCGGGCAGGCCTATGCCGATGTCACGTACGAGGACTTGGTCGTGACGGACGGCCAGTTCAGCCGCTACCATGCCGACAATGAGCGGCTGTCGGGCGTGTTCTACGGTCCGGGTCACGAGGAAGTGGGAGGCGTGTTCGAGGATCCCCAGGGGCTGCTGGGCGCATACGGAGGAGCTAAACAGTAAGCCTGGAAACGCGCGCCAGACCCGAAATTACGTGGCGAATCAAGTTGTATGGTGCTGGCTCGAATGTGGTTTTTAGCTACGTATAAGCTCTTTCGTGAGATACGGAAACGATGGTTCAGAAAACTCCCGGGATCACCGCCTTTCGTTCGGCCGGATAATCTTCGAACGTTTCCCGGTACCATTGGTGGTGGCTGTAGGCCCGCGGGACCAGGTTGGCGGCGGTGAACACAAAGAAAGCGAGGCCGGCCAGTGACCAAGTCGCTAGTGCCCAGCCGGCCCATTCCAGAATTTCCCCGAGGTAGTTCGGGCAAGAGACGAGACGAAACCCTCCACCTTTCGGGATTGAGTAGCCATTACCGCCCGATTTCCGCAAGCGCAGGAGGATCGTGTCGGAATGCAGGTTCAAGGCCATTCCAAAAAGGAAAATTCCCAGGCCAGCCAGGAAGCGGGGGTCGCCCAGCCACGAAATGTCGTACATCCCGAACTCCGACACGACTCGTGCATTGATATAGGCGTTGATTACATTGAAGAAAAAACCTGAAGCGGCAACGGTGACCGGCAACCTTTTGCCTTTAGTCTGCGTCCGGAACGGATAGATCAGCGTCCGGTGCAGATAATGGACCTGCCACATCACGAGGAATACCAGGGGCACAACTTCCCAAGCAGATTTTCCGCAGAAATACACGTAAAGAAAGACAGCCACGGTGGGCAGTTCCATGACAATCCAGCCCGTCCGGTTGGAAAAGGACAGTCCCCAGCCAGTGGCCGGGTAGTGACGACCGAACGGGGCTGTATTACGCAGCAGGTAGAGAAAGGTGGGAACTGCAATTGCGAGAATCGCCCAGGCCAGGATACCGTGGACCTGTAGTTCAGTCATGTCGGCATTTTCTCCTGACCATGTCCGTATTTTAGGAGATTAACCCCAGGTTTGCAGGACGTATTTGTGCCTTGACTGGTGACAGTGGTTCAGTAAAAGTCTGGTTCTGAATTTTGAAAAGACGACTGCTACGATGGCATATTCCGAGCGCCGGTTCATTACCAGGGATGGTCTCAGCCTCTACTTTCGCGAGTATGGCGATCCAGTATCCACGACAACTCCTGTAGTTTGCCTTGCCGGGTTTACCCGTAACGCTGGAGATTTCGACCTGGTTGCATCAAGGCTTGCAGGAAAACGCCGAGTGCTGTGCCCAGACCTTCGCGGGACAGGACGTTCGGACTATGATCCGGACTGGCACAATTATCGACCGGAGACCTATATCAGCGATATCACGCAATTAATCTCCCATAACAATATCCGTAAGGTAATCGTGGTTGGAACTTCATATGGCGGCTTACTGGCATTGATCCTTGGTTTCATCATGCCGTTTTCCATCGCTGGCATCGTACTCAACGACGTCGGGCCAGAATTTGAGCACGAGAAGCTGCAAGGAGTGCTTGACTATGTCTGTGTCGATCGGCCCCAGCCAGACTGGGAGAGTGCACGAGAATCCATCATGACACATCGGTCAGGTACTGCTTTTCAAAATGCGGAACTGTTCGAGACAATGGTTCGCAATACCTTTCGTAGAAGGAAGGATGGGCTACTGCACTTCGATTGGGATGTAAATATCGCCAAGCCATGGATCAAATCCAAGGGTGCGTTCACCAACCTTTGGCCTTATTTCCGCAAGCTGCACCCGATTCCTCTGCTCGCTTTCCGCGGTGAGGTCTCGGAAATGTTTTCCGAGGAAAGTTTCGCGCGGTTGGGCCGAGAATATCCAGGTGCTCGCCTGGTGACCGTCTCCAGGACGGGTCATGCCCCGACTCTAGCTGAGCCTGAGTGTGTCGCAGCGCTGGAGACATTTCTGTGTGACCTCTGAACCCGCAGGCAGTCAGGGCGGGTATCCAGGACGACTTGAAATTTTCGGGAATACGGCTTGAAGCTCAGGATCAGACAGACAGGTATTGCCCGGCAAATTCATCCGTCAATAACTGGATATCCCCTTCTTCCACGATTTGACCGCTATCCATGATTGCAAAGTGTTCGGTGACATCACGCACAAAATCAAGGTTTTGCTCTACCAGCAATATGGAGCAGTTCCTCTCTTTATGGATGCGTTGAATGATAGTGTTGATTTCCTCAACCACGGAAGGCTGCAGACCTTCAGTTGGTTCATCCATCAGTAACAAGCTGGGTTCTTGAATGAGTGCGCGGGCAATCGCAAGCTGTTGTTGCTGTCCACCGCTCAGGACTCCACCCTTGCGTTTCTGGGTTGGCTCCAGTGCCGGGAAATATTCAAAAATAAATGCTGGAATCTTTTTACTGCGATTTTTTATACCCCGCATTGCGACCATCAAGTTTTCATACACGCTGATATCCGGGATGATCTCACGGCCTTGAGGAATGTAGCTGATTCCTGCTCTCACATGCTGGTGAGTCTTTTCTTTCGTAACATCCGCGCCATTGAACTGGATAGAGCCATTCTTGGGGGGATTGATCCCGATTATGCTTTTCAGCAAGGTAGACTTTCCCACTCCGTTGCGCCCCAACACGCTGACCATTGCACCGTCAGGCACATTCAGCGTTACGCCGTGAAGGATATGGCTTGTCCCGTAAAAGGTATCAATGCCCTGTATTTCAAGTCCCATCCTGTGCCCCTTTGCCAAGATAAACTGCCTTTACCTCTTTGTTCTGCACCACTTCGGACAGGGGTCCTTCGGCAAGTATCTGTCCTTGTGCAAGCACAGTGACATTTTTGGCAATTCTCCTGACGACATCCATATCATGCTCCACCAGCATCACAGAATGATTTTGTGCAATCTTTTCAATCAGTTCTGCCGTTTTGTCTTTGCCGTCTTTAGTCATTCCTGTTGTGGGCTCATCCAGCAGCAGTAATTTTGGCTCGGACGCAACAAGCATACCGAGTTCCAGCCATTGCCGTTGTCCGTGCGCAAGTGTATCAACGCTGTCTTCCGCCTTGTCAGACAGGCTGATGAAATCCAGGATCTCCCAGATTCGGTCATTGTCCTGCTTTTCGACTTTGCCGAAGAGCGACTTGATGACTTTTCTGCGGCCTTTTAAAGACACCATGATGTTGTCGTAGACAGATAGCGTCTCGTACAAATTGGGAACTTGAAATTTCCTGCTTACTCCTTTTACAAAAATCTTGTCAGGCGGCATTCCTGTGATATCTTCACCGTTGAAATAGATCTTGCCGGTCTTGGGCTTATACCTTCCTGTGATCATATCTATGAGCGTGGTTTTTCCTGCGCCATTAGGACCCAGCACCACACGCAACTCGTTCTCCTGGATACTGAAGTCCAGGTTGTTCAGGATGGTGTAGCCACTTACTTTCGTAGTAAGGTTTTTGACTTCGAGGATGTTAGCCATTTTAGTTTGACGTGCGTTTTTTTCTGGCGTTCAACCATTTTCCGATAGTACCAACAATACCATCACGCATTACCAACACTACAAATATGAACAGGGCACCCATGATGAGCTGCCATGTCCATGCAAGCTTTCCGCTCAGGAAAAATTCAGAGCCTTTTACCAGGAATGCACCAATGAACGGCCCGATGATAGTGCCCCTGCCTCCCACTGCAGTCCATATGACTCCCTCTATGGAAAATACGGGGCCGGCATCGAGGAATGAAATTATGCCATTCCATGCTGCATACATCGCACCCGCGGCTGCCGCCATGAAACTGGAAATACAGAAGACGAAAATGCGGTAGTTGGCTACATTGTATCCCATGAATTCAGCACGGGTATCATTGTCACGAATCGATTTGAGCACGGTCCCGACCCGGGAGTGGGTAAGGATACGCCCGATTACAAAAAATACGATCGTCACAGCCAGGATCAACCAGAGTACATTGATCTGCGCGTGGGTGCCGTAATCCGTGATCCCGTTAAATCCGCCTGTATAGGCTTGATACTCGATTATGGCTTCCTGAAGAATCAGGGATTCTGCGAGTGTGATCACCGCACAGTAGACCCCATAGATGTGTCTCTTGAAGGTGATTACACCAAAGATGAAGGCAAGCAGTGTGGCAAAGAACAGGCCTGCTACTACCGAAAAAGACAGGCTTTGCAAGGGAGCCATGAAGCCGGGCAGTTCAGTAAGCCCGTTCCATTCCATGAAATCCGGTATGGTTCCGCCGTAGCGAGTGGGGTTCACCAGCGCATAATTGATTTTCAGGGATAATGCAGTGAAATAAGCTCCTATTCCAAAATACACTCCCTGTCCAAGACTCAAAATTCCAGTAAAGCCCCAGATTAAATCGATGCTCAAAGCAAATATCGAGAAACACAGGAACTTTCCTAGCAGAGAAGTAACATACGCCGCCCCGTAAAAGGGGTACGTGGCAATAGCCAGGACAATCCCGGTCGCAGCAATAACGGCCCACAATGGAAACATTGGAGTTCTGTATATCTGTCGATCTTCTGCCATGCCTGGCTACTCCTTGACTTGCATTGACTTATGTTCTTTCGTGATACCCAAAGAGGCCTTTCGGGAATACACGGATTGCAATGACGATGAATATGAAGACCAACAGTTTTCCAATCACGCTGTTGTATATGAAGGAGAGAATTGTCTCGGCTTCACCGATCAATCCGGAACCTGCCACAACCCCCCAGAGGCTCCCCACGCCGCCAAGCACCAGGACCATGAACGAGTCTACTGCATAGGGGAATCCCATTGTGGTGGACACAGACTTGATGGGGGCCAAAACCGCCCCTGCAATCCCCGCAAGACCTGACCCGAATGCAAAAATAATCATGTCGACTTTTGCTGTATCGATTCCAAGACAACCCGCCATCGTGCGATTTCTGCGCACGGCCCTCACTTTCAGCCCCAAATCGGTTTTGAAAAGAATGAGATAGGTTACGATCATGATCACGATCGCGAGGATGATGAGAAATAGCCGGTACCAGGGGAAAGGCAGTAACCCTATTGTCCGAAATCCGCCGTCAAGAATCTTTGGTGCGCCGACATAGTAAAGCTCTGGTCCGAAAATGAGTTTCACGACAACCTGCAGGATTATTCCTACCCCCCACGTGGCAAGCAATGTCTCCAGGGGCCGCTCGTAGATCCATTGAATGATGCTTCTCTCAACAATCAAACCCAGCAAGGCCACGACAAGGAATGCCACAGGAATGGCGATAAAGGTATTCCCGCCAAGCTGACCGACCACCGCAGCGGTATAAGCCCCGACCATGATGAACTCACCGTGGGCCATATTGATTACACCGGCCACTCCGAAGATGATTGCCAGCCCCACGGCTGCAATCATCAGAATGGCTACAACACTGAAGCCATTAAGAAATTGAGTGATGATCGATTCCATGCCGAACGCCAGGCTTACCTAGATTTGTATTTGCTCAATGTTTTTGTATCCATTATTGGCAACGAAAAATGTGTCACTGAGCGCAGCCGGTAACTGATACGGGTGGCTGTGATGACAGCCACCCGTTGAGAGGATCAGTTTAGCTCAGATCGAATGTCCCTGAACGGTCCGGACTTCCGGACTTGAGGCGTTCGAGCACGTCAGGATTGGTGAAGTCGCAATCCTTGTTGGGATACAGCAGGTCTACCCACGGATCGGGGCGTACCCAGTCGTCACGTTGCCAGACGATATCAAACTGGCCTTGCTCGTTGGCACGTCCGATCTTGGGCCACAGCCACGTGTGATGATTCTTCTCATCAATCTTGACTTTCCCTCCCGGAGCTAAGTATTCCTGTCCGGGCAGACCTTCATAAATCAGTGCATCTGCTTCGGTAGATCCGATCTTCTCCAGTGCCTGGGCCAGCATGTGTGTTTGGAAATACGCTGCTTCCATGACGGCATTGGTGACTTCGTTTTCACCAAATTTCGCCTTGTAGGATTCAACGAACTTCTTGTTCTCAGGAGTGTCCACAGACTGGAAATAATTGAATGAAGTCAGGTGGCCCAGAGCATTCTCGGGGCCCATCGCCGCAGTTTCCTGTTCTGTGGTAATGGGCGTTCCGATAATGATGTCATTCGCTGTAATGCCAAATTGCCGGAATTGCTTGTAGAACGCCACGACAGAATCGCCCACCAGGTCAGAAAACACAACGTCAGGTCTCTTGGCAGCAATTTTGTTGATATTGGTAGAAAATTCGGTATGCCCGAGCGGCGCATACTCTTCTCCTACATTTTCGCCCCCATAGGCCTTGAGCAATGCCTTGACTTCACGATTTGTTTCCTTCGGATAAATGTAATTGGACCCGAGCATGTAGAACTTCGGACCAACATTCTCGATGAGCCAGGGTACGAAATCATCCAGTTGCTGGTTGGGAACGCAGCCTGTGTAGAAACAGTTTTTGCTGCATTCTTGTGCCTCGTACAATGTAGGATAAAGCAATACGTTGTTGTGCTGTTCAAAAACCGGCAACACGGACTGCCGGCTGGCAGAGGTGTAGCAGCCCAGTACAGCAACCACCTTGTCCTCAAGAATCAGCTTTTTCGCCTTTTCTGCAAATACCTGTACCAAGGACTGGGGATCTTCGATTACAGGCTCGATCATTTTACCCATGACCCCGCCTGCAGCATTGATTTCATCAATGGCCAGCAGTTCGGCGTTGTGTAGGGAACGCTCGATGATGGCAATGGTGCCACTCAGTGAATGGAGTATCCCTACTTTGATGGTGTCACCCTCTGCAGCTTTCGCATACTTCCTGACAAAAAAGTACGGAAAGTCCGCAAGTGTGGCTGCAGCGGCAGTTCCTGCTGCAACAGCAGAATTTTTAAGAAATTTTCGTCTATTCATCGAGAGCCTCCTGGGTGAAAGGAAAGGAACAGGGGTTGTTATGTATCACGGCCGATTTGTTGTAAGACTCAATTGGATGCCATGCGAGAACGATTCTTTCAGGCACGATTGCAAGTGATTCAGGTGTCCAAGCATTGAATATCCCCTAATTTATTCTACGCTAATGCTTTATAGGGACCGTCTTATCTGACTAGTACAAAATTATTCACTAATCACGGCATCTGTCAAGGAATTTGTAACGTGCTTGTCACAAGTGTGCATACGGAAGGGTACAGAAGCCGAATTTCGCAACGCCTTGCCTGTGGTAGCATGAACGCACTGGAGTGGCTGCACGAGATTCCTTGAGTTTTGCGTGAGAGGTAAATGAGGAGTAGATAGATGTATATCAGTAGTGAAATTAAGAATGTTACCGTTCAATGGACAGAAATTTGCTGTCATGAATATCAGCGCATCTCTCGCACGAAATGGCGTATCGATTTCCATTACAGGTGTGGCGCAGAAATGACGCTTGATGACATTTCGGATGACTTGATCCAGTGTTTGATCTTGGGGGCAGTCAATAGCAGGAAGGATATCCAGATTAACTCCGGTCCGTTGCATGCGGATACAGTGGAATTGCCAGTCCCTGACTGGAGGGCTTTGCAGTCGCTGATTCTGCCTTGAAAATTTGATTGGGTCTAGGGATGTAACAGAGATCCAGCGATAACGGTGATTGGGGCAACTCTATAGACTGCTTACATGACTTCACAGAGCATGATAGAAATAAACAATGGAAAAAAACATTGTGTTATGTTATTGCACGCCCGCTGAATAAGTCATACAATATGGCACTCAGTCATTCGTGTAGGGAATGCGAGAGCTGACTCCTAATACAAGCTCATAAGAATGGAGACAGAAATGGCTACAAAAAATCCATCCCCACCCAGAAAGGGACCTTCCAAATCCAAGGCTTCAGGCGCTTCTTCGTTGACAGCTGAAGAAAAGCTGGCCAGGAGAAAGCTGAGTGCGCTTCAGCGTGGAATACATCGAATCGGTGCAGAGGATACTACGCCATGCTCGGTTTCAGTGGTGGGGATAGGCAAAACAGGCGCAGACGTCATTGCACAGATTTTACGAGAGAAAGCAGAACGTCAGGTCGAATCCGACAGTGCCCCGTTGAATGTACTCGCCGTTGACATTGGTGACCAGGACCTCCTCCAGGTATCTGAACTTGCTGGAAAGCTGCCTGGGGATGTTGCAAATGTTGAAACGGTGGCACTCGAAGTCCCTGAGCGGGATGAACTTTTCAACAGTTTGCGCAGAATGCGTGAATTTCTGAAACTCGAATATCCCCGGTACTACTGGAATCCAAACTACGAGCCTTGGCTGCCTTCAGGCATCAGCTTGCCCAAGGAAGGGGAACACTTCCAGCGCTCGGTATCAAAAGCCATTTATGCAAAAAGCTACTATGACGGCACACGTCCGATGCGTGATGCGATGAAGCGTTTTGCCGAGAATGTCGACAATCTGCCAGGTCAATCCGTGGTGGCTGTAGTGTTTGGCCTAGGCGGCGGTACGGGCAGCGGGATCATGGTCGACATGGCACGTCATCTTTCGAATGTCTGCTTTGGCAGGCGTGCACTGGTAGTTGGCGTTGCAATTTTACCCTGCGAAGGCGATGACGAAGCCCATAGAGGCAGTCATTTGTTCCCTGCATTGAATGAGCTGGATTGCATGGGGGACGAGGAAAAGAACAAGGGTGTGGTGTCCGTTTGGGGTGACCTGTACCGGAATCCGTTTACCGGTGGCGTGATTGTCGTTCCCCAGAAGGCGGTTTGGGAGACAACTCGTGACTTGGAAGCAACCCATGCGCGAATGGACCGGGAAGTTTCGGCATTTCTGACACACAACAACGGGATAGATCTTTGGGAAACACTCAGGATGCTGAACTGGGTAGGCGCTCCACCCACGCAGCATGCTGCGGCTCGAACTCCATACGGTAACCGGTGGGCGCATGTGCTGGGATTTGCTGATACCGAGGGGGACCTGCAGGCGAGTGATGATATGGCCGGTCGCCTGGGAATTCGCAGCACGTATAAACCGGAGTTCCTGGAAATGCGGGCGGCTGACCCGGAGGATGACAGGGCGTGCAAGGCGGCCGAGGCTTTGGGCAAGTCATTTTCGCCGGTGGCAGAACCCGCGATTGCCGCTTCAGCCGGATTGGGCCCGACGTCCATGCAGTTCGTCCTGCCCTGCATAAACAAGCTGGATTTTGATTTGTTTTTCGAATCGCGCCAGGCCTATGACCAGAACGAGTGGGAACAGAAGCTGGAATGTCATGCTTGGCTGGTGGACTTGGGCGTCATGCTTTGCGAGCCGGCTATCCGGTTTAACGGCATGGCTGGAGAGTGCCTGTGGGGCTGCGCCTGCTGGGTGGTCGTACCCTATGACCAGATTCGCGGGCCGGATCTTGAACAGGATGTAAGCACTGCAGCAGCTGAGGCAGGCTAACAGATGCCGTCAGCGAAAGCGCTTGTAAAGAGGTGACCAGAGCGATGCCACTTGACTGGGCGCTAGTGAAAAAGAGATATAAGGACGGGATGGAGGTGCCTACCGTTGCAGGTGGCAAGACCCTGACCGTTACGGGGTGTGATGACGATGCGATTTATATAGAGAATCCGATTTGGAAAGCGCAGTTGAGCAGAAATAATCTTGAGGAAGGAGTCAGGCTGATTGAAGAAGGTGTGATTGATAAAGACCCCGGGCTATTCGTAGAAGATTACCGGGTCTATGTCACGGATGAACGTTCAACGTCAGCTGCGCATATTCTATACGATTTGGGTTTTCTTGATGAAGATACGGGCTTTACACCAAGATGCTGAATCTTGCTCGTTTTCGATGTAAAGCATTCAGTAGTTTTAAAAAATTGCTTAATCCGATTTTAAGCATACAAAATATTTACTAAAAAAAGCAGGAGGTTGAGTGATGGCACAAAAATCAATGTATCACAGTGCAACCGGTGAACAGGCGCCGCATTGCATCCATGTGGTCGGAATTGGCCGAACCGGCGCAGGCTATGTGGATGGGATGTTACGCACGGGTGAGGTGGAAGACATCCTGGAGGATCCTCGAGCAAGAATTGCGGCACTGGTTGTCGATGTTGGTGAAGAGGACATGCTTCAGGCCAAGGACTATGCCGCGGGTCTGCGAGAGCGTTTGAGAGAACGCGGCATACCCGAGGAGCGTTTCCAGTTCGAGGCGATTAGCCTGGAGATCCCGGAGCGTGATGACCTGTTTAATTCCTTGAGAAGGATGCGCGAGTTTCTGAAACTTGAGTATCCAAGGTATTACTGGAACCCTAATTACGAACCATGGCTTCCATCCAATCTGACGATGCCGAAAGCTGGAGACCATATCCCTCGGGCCGTTGCTAAAGCACTGTATGCACGAGCCTATTACGATGGGGACCGCCCGATGGAAAGGGCTCTGCAGAGGTTTGCCGATCATGTCGAGCAGGCTCAGCTGCCGTCCATGGTGCTGACTTGTTTCAGCATTAATGGAGGTACTGGCAGTGGCATCATGGTCGACTTGGCACGCCACTTGTCTTCGGTCAAGCTCGGACGGCGCATCCCCGTGGTAGGTGTAGGGCAGCTTCCCAACAGTGGCGACGGAGAAGCCGTGAATCCAGCAATATTTCCGACGCTGAATGAGATTGACTGCATGCTTGATGATGACAAGAATGCTGGAGTTTGCGCAGTATGGGGCGATTTGTATAAAAGCCCGTTTACTGGCGGATTCATGGCGGTTAACACCGAGCACTCTTTCCAAAGGCTGTCATCCTATACGCAGAACGACGACAGAAACCGCAATATAGATCCTGAGGTTCGTCACCGAATTGCTAATGAGGTGACCAACAAATTTGCCCAGGATTCATTCATGCGCTTTGCCTACAAGGAAGACGGCAAGCTGTTGTTCCGCGCATTGAGGCCGGCAGGATTCACGGGTGCCCCCCATGAAACAGTCAGCGGGAAGTCTCGAAACTGGACGCTCTACAACCTGTCGAAGTTCACGCATCCTGGAGTGCAGGTGCTTCCAGGTGAACCGATCAGCAAGTGGCGTAAGGTGATGGATCAGTGGGTAGGACATATTGATGACTACTCAGGGGTCAGCAAGGATTTCAGGACTGACTATGCCGAGGTGCACGCGCATGCACCACGCGAACTTGGTTTCGATGAGCTTGACAGTGCCTTGGAGGCCAAGATCAGGGACAAGTTTCTGGTTTCAGGCGATGATTCAACGTTTCAGATCAGTAACCATGAGTTCTTCGATCACCTGACTTCCTATGCAGATATCATTCTGCCAGGCATGGCAAAGACCGATCTCGATGTCTTCTGGAAATCGCGCGAGGCATACGATACCCACGATTGGGAAGGAAAGCTGCTGCTTCATTCGTGGCTGCTTGATTTGGGCGTGATGATGTCTGAGCCAGCGATCCGTTTCAATGGCATGGCTGGCGAATGCCTGTGGGGTTGTGCCTGCTGGGTAGTGGTTCCGTATGACCAAATGCGGGGTGATACACTGCCGCCAGCAGACCGCACGTCGATCCTTGCAGAAGGCATCGACATGATGACCAAGACGGTTGTTCCAACGCCGTAATACAAGCACATGCTGGAGAGGATTTGGTAATGGAAGAAGCTGCGAAGCAATCGGGCGGGCGTATACCGGTCACTGTGGTGACAGGATTCCTGGGGTCAGGAAAGACTACGCTGATTAACCGGATCCTCTCCGAGCAGCATGGCAGAAATATTGCGGTAATTGTGAATGAGTTTGGTGAGATCAGCATAGACGGACAGCTGATCGTTCAAGATGATCAAGAAGAATTGGTGGAATTCAACAACGGGTGCTTGTGCTGCACTGTGCGTGGTGACCTGATAGATACGCTAGAGAGATTGCAAAAGCGATCAGAACTTGATGCGATCCTGATTGAAACCACAGGACTGGCTGACCCGGCACCGGTCGCTTCCACATTCTTTTTGGAAGACAAGCTGACTTCCAGGACCAGGCTTGATTCGTTCATCACCCTGGCTGATGCAGTCAACCTTGAACAAAATCTTGCACAAAGCGAAGAGGCGCAAGAGCAAATTGCGTTTGCAGACATCATTCTTTTGAATAAAACCGACCTCGTGTCCAGTGAGGAACTGAAGAAGGTCGAGCAGGTGATACGGAAATCCAATTCCATTGCAAAGGTTTACCACACCAAGAACAGCGACATAGAGATCGACAAGGTTTTCGGTGTGGGCGCCTTCGAATTGGGAGAAAAACTACAACTGGACCCGACACTGCTCGAGGGCACCGAGCACGAGCATGATCAGTCTGTTGGGTCATTTGTCCTGCGTGAGGAACGGCCTATTGATATGAACCGGTTCATGATTTGGCTGAATGAGATGCTCTTGGAGCGCGGTGAAGACATGTACCGTACAAAAGGTATTTTTAATGCGCAGGGTTTCAAGGAACGCGTGGTGTTTCAAAGTGTACGCATGTTAACTTCGATGCAACCTGAACGTCCTTGGGCTCCAGATGAAGAAAAAGTTACCGAATATGTGATGATTGGTAAAAACCTTGATCAAGATGAATTTGCCGAAGGCTTTGCAACGTGCGTTGTGCCTGGGAACTGAATGATTATCAACTCAATGTACTACAACAAATTTGATACAAACACAGAGCATAGGAGAAATAATAATGAGCGTACCTAAAGAAGCGACAGACCGCTTAATCTCTATTCAATATGAAGTTGCAGGATGGAAAAGATTCTTTGCCATTTCAGCAGCAATTCTCACTGGTATGTTTATCATATCCACGGTGGGTTTTGCCGGGCCTGAGGTGATCCACAATGCGGCACATGATGTTCGCCATGTGCTTTCGTTTCCATGCCACTGAATTCATGCTGAGTTAAGCTCATAAGCTTCACGGGGATGCCGGTGAGTAGTAACTGACGAGTTGCCGGCATCCAACGATCAGGAATAACAGGAGAGTGCACAGTGGCAATTGAAGTGGGTAACAGAGTCCCGTCTGCAGTATTCAAATGGATGGGTCCTGATTCGCCCTTGGATGTGCGTACCAGTACCAGTGAGGAGATTTTCGAGGGCAAGACCGTAGCTGTATTTGGATTGCCGGGCGCATACACACCTGTATGTTCAGAGCAGCATTTACCGAGTTTTGCCAAGCACGCAGACGATTTGCTTGCAAAGGGTATTGACACCATTGTATGCATATCCGCGAATGATCCCTTTGTCTTGCAGGCATGGGCGCAAGAGCACGGTGCGGGCAGCAGTGTCATGATGCTGACGGATCCAGGGGCAGGATTTGCAAAGTCTATAGGTCTCGGTCTGGACCTTTCAGATTTCGGGCTGGGAGATCGTTCCGAGCGTTACTCGATGATAGTTAAGGATGGTGTGGTGACCGTTCTGAACATCGAGGAAAGCATTCTTGCATGTGAGGCGAGCAGTGCAGATGCATTAATTGGGGCTGTGTGAGTTGACGTGAGATTCTGGCTTGAATCCTGAGTGGTCAACCGAGGCGAGTAGGAACGCGTGTGGGAGCTTGACTGGATAAAGTAATGCAAAATACTTTCTGGAAGCATTGAAGCGGCAGTTTGTTCACGGGAGTTGAAAGGCGCTGTAGTTGCAAGACTACAGGCATTGCGGAGTAGCACATGGCTGAATGGCGAAGTGTAAGCAGCAGGCAGGCTCGCAGTGAAGAACTTTTTTATGATGTCCATATTTTCTGCTGCACGAACAAAAGACCTGCATCTCATCGGCGAGGCAGCTGTCTTGCAAAAGGGTCACAAGAACTCTGTGACTATATGTGCCGGCGTTCGATGGCTCTCGGACTCCAAGGCATCAGGGTAAATCACTCAGGTTGTTTGAATCGCTGTGAAATAGGGCCAACACTCGTTATCTACCCTGAAGGTGTCTGGTATACGTACAGCTGTGAAGCTGATGTAGACGAAATTCTGAAAGTTCATGTCATGAAGGGACAGCGCGTGGAACGGTTGTTGCTACACCCTGATCAGGGCCCACGCCACTAGGAAACTGCACACGGCTGTTTTCAGATAATTTCAGGTGGAGGTGAAGGCAGGGTTTAAACTATTTCATCACGATAATCAGGGTTTCCTATGGAGGATTTACCAATAAGACAAGGGAAATGATTTGATAAAGAAAAATGAGGGTGACAAATTATGGCTAAAACTAAGTCCGGTGGTGCAACGGATGGATCTGCACCGTATAGCGTAAGTGCAATTGGAATTGGACGTTCTGGAGCGGGTTATGTAGACGGGTTACTTCGAACGGGTGAGATTGAAGATGTCCTGATGGATTCCCGTGCTAGGGTGGCAGCACTGGTAATAGATACAGGTGAGGATGACCTGTTGCGTGTAAAGGGTTATGCCGCTGGATTGAGCCAGCGTCTTGAAGAGCAGGGAATTCCTGCTGAGCACTTTCAGTTCCAGTCTATTTCTCTGGCTGAATCGGGGGGACATTTGTCTAGGGCAGAGGCCAAGGCTATGTATGCCAAGGCATCTGGCGATGATCAAAGTGGTCTTGAAGCATCCTTGGCAGCATTTGTAAACCATGCTGAGCAATCTGAACTGCCTTCACGAATTATGGTTTGCTTTAACTTGGCAGGCGGTACAGGGAGCGGCATGGCACCAGACCTGACCCGTCACCTGGCAGCCGACATCTTGAAAAAAGATATCCCGGTATTCGGTGTAGGACAACTCCCGCATAGCGGGGATGGGGATGTACCTGCCAGCCTGTATGCGGGCCTCAGCGAAATTGACGGCATGACCGGAGGTCAGTCAAAGGATCAAAACAACCCGTTTACAGGCGGTTTTTTTGTTGTGAACACTGAACATTCCTGGCAGCGGCTTACATCCTATACGGAAACTGGCGTACCGGCAGTGCGCGACCGGATCCGTCAGGAAGTAACCAACAAGTTTGCCCAGGATTCATTCATGCGGTATGCAGTTCGGGATTCCGGTCTGGAGATGGCTCACATGCTGCAGGCAGCCGATGAAAGCAACAGGTCTGGCAAATGGATGTATTACAATTTGGCGAAATTTACACATCCAGGCGTACAGGTACTACCAGGTGAAGCCTTAAGCAAGTGGAGAAAGGTGATAGAACAGTGGATTGATCACCTTGATGATTTTTCCGGGTTGAACAAGGAGTTCCGGACAAATCATGCAGATGTACACATGCATGCACCGCGTGAAATTGGTGTAGATCGCCTACAGGACAAGTTGGCACAAAGGCTCAAGGACAGCTTTCTGACTGCGGAAGATTCGAGCATCCAGATAGATCATCATGAATTTTTTGATCATCTGACTTCTTATGCCGATATTCTTCTTCCTGGACTCACAAGTACTGACCTTGTCTGTTTTGCCGATGCAAAAGGTGCCTACGACAAGCTAAGCAAGGCTAAACAAAAGCAGTGTAATTAGGGATCATTCCGATAACTTCTGCTTCAAATCGGGTACAGTGCAACCCTGATGAATGGCGAGTCGGCTCTTTGCGAATTTCGCAAAGAGCCGCTCTGGATTCCACAGGCACACGACTGCCTACTTGTGGGCGCCAGTTAAGTGCTTTACCACCATGTAGCTGATATCTGCGTGCAGGCCCAGGTATTCGGCAGAACGGTTTGGTCCAAGGTTCCGTTCAACGTCATCAGCCAGCACAAGTTGCTTGGGCTTTGCATCAGGGGTTGCAAATACTGGCCAGAGCTCTTCCAGCAATTCAGTATGTGTCAAGTTCTGCCTCAGTATGCCCGAAACAACCCGGTGGTTTTCCTGACCTTCTAAGGTGTGGTCCCTTGCAAGCAGGGGCATGAGTTGTGTCAGCAGGTACTTCAGCCTTTCCTTTTCATCTGCTATGAATTTTTCTTCAAAATTAAGCACGGTTTGCTAACGTCAATGACACTCTCGTCTTGTCAGGGCTCTCAATTCATCCATCTCCTTGTCATCAAGCAGGCCAGTCAGTGCTTTGTGCAGCAAAGCACGTATGCGTTTTTGCCGGCGTTCCGTCTCTTTGGCCTTGAAATCGATAATGTTACTCATGGAGTACTGATCAAGTGAACCTCGCCTGGTCATTTCCCTATGTACAAATTCAAGTTGGGCATAGGGTATTGCAGCCTGATGTAGAGGGCCGGGCCCTGTTTTGACCATGTGTGGAAATGGTACTCCATTTTCGAGTCTGCCGCCTGCATGCCGCTGATTTCTGAGACTTGAATGTATCGTTTGCCTACAGGAAAGTTTCAGATGATTACCCGGTGAGAGGGGCCCTATTATTCCCCGGGATACACAATTTTTATGCAAATTTCATCACGCGTGCAGGAATTAAATGTATAATTCCAAGGATCAGTTAGGCAATCAACCTTAACAAAAATAGGCGGTTAGTTTGAATTTTTCAATATAAGAGTCGATCTGCAGCCATAATTTTTAATATGACAGTAAGAATATGAATCGACTAGGAGGATAAGTTATGTATCACGGTGATATTTCAAGTAGTAAAGATGCAGTGGGCGTTGCTGTAGTCAATTACAAGATGCCTCGCATGCATACTAAAGAAGAGGTCCTCGACAATGCGCGCAATATTGCGACCATGATTGAGGGGATGAAAGTCGGACTGCCTGGAATGGATCTTGTCATATTCCCTGAGTACAGCACGCATGGGATCATGTATGACGAGAAAGAGATGTATGAGACTGCATCCAGTTGTCCAGGTGAAGAAACCGAAATATTTGCAGAGGCGTGTCGTAGTGCAAAAGTCTGGGGCGTGTTTTCGCTGACAGGCGAGCGGCACGAGGAGCACCCCAACAAGGCTCCCTACAACACGCTGATACTCATGAATGATCAGGGTGAAATCGTGCAAAAGTATCGCAAGATCATGCCATGGGTACCTATCGAGGGGTGGTATCCTGGAAACTGCACATATGTATCAGATGGTCCGAAAGGATTGAAAATCAGTTTGATCATTTGTGACGACGGCAATTACCCTGAAATCTGGAGAGACTGCGCGATGAAAGGTGCGGAACTCATCATCCGGTGCCAGGGCTACATGTATCCGTCCAAGGACCAGCAGGTCATGGTGGCTAAAGCCATGGCGTGGATGAACAATTCCTACGTAGCTGTAGCCAATGCTACAGGATTCGACGGGGTGTACTCTTACTTCGGTTACTCTTCGATAATCGGCTTTGACGGCCGCACGCTTGGCGCCTGTGCCGAAGAGGAGAATGGGGTTCAATATGCAAATCTGTCCGTATCACTGATTCGGGATGCGCGCAAGAACCAGCAGTCACAAAACCATCTGTTCAAGCTGCTTCATCGCGGATATACAGGAATGATTAATTCTGGAGACAGTGAAAGAGGTGCGGCGGAGTGTCCTTATGACTTCTATAAGAAGTGGGTCACCGACCCGGATGCTACTCGTGAAATGGTGGAATCCATTACCAGAACGACTGTTGGAACAGAAGAATGTGAGATTGAGGGCATACCCAACCCCAAAACTCATCGTTAATACTGTTGTGAAGACGAAGGCGGAGGCATGTCGATGCCTCCGCCTTCATTATCTCATGGCAGAGTCTGTGCAGTGCAATGATAGACCTTGGCTTGTGATCTGGTCACTTTATGAATCTAGATAGCTACTCCATCACAAGTGAGCCTTATTATTTCCCGACGCATAATGAGGTGCAGTTGTTCGAAGCTGCTTACGCCAGCCGTATGCCGATGATGTTGAAGGGCCCGACCGGGTGTGGGAAAACACGCTTTGTTGAATATATGGCCTGGAAACTTCAAAAGCCTTTGATTACGGTATCCTGCCATGAAGACATGACGGCCTCGGATCTTGTTGGTCGTTATCTGCTCGATGCAGAAGGGACAGTCTGGCATGACGGTCCGCTCACCATAGCGGTTCGCCATGGAGCAATGTGCTATCTGGACGAAATTGTTGAAGCCAGACAGGACACGAGTGTTGTTATCCACTCCTTAACAGATGATCGACGCATACTGTCCCTGGAAAAGAAAAATGAAGTGGTAAGGGCGCATCAGGATTTTCAAATTATCATTTCCTATAACCCGGGCTACCAAAGCGTCTTAAAGGATTTGAAGGAATCAACAAAGCAAAGATTTGGTGCCATTGATTTCGATTACCCCAGCCCCGAGGACGAGGCAAAGATCATCTCGCATGAATCTGGCATCGATGACAAGACTGCCGCAAAGCTTGTGTATATATCTGAGCGTTCCAGGAATCTGAAGGGACATGGCCTGGATGAGGGTGCATCGACTCGAATGTTGATATATGCCGCTCAGTTGATGGCACAGGGTGTCTCGCTTCAGGATGCATGCGAGGTTGCCTTGGTGTTGCCCATTACGGATGACCGTGATGTGCGCAATGCATTGAGTTCGGCAATTACAGCCTGCGCATGAGGTGCGAGTTTTGGTTGCGACCGCGACGCGAGGAAAATACGCTGTCCAGCCGCATAGTCAAGAACCTGGCAGTCCTGACGAAAGACTGGTCTATCTGGTAGACAAGGGCAAGCTGGCCTTCCGGGGCGAATACCAGGCAATCTGGGAAAGTGCTTGCAATAAGCTCGCACAGGCAGGGTATGGGGCGCTGATCCCGCTTTCCTATGCTCGTCACTCTCCCAAACTGGTCAAGACCTTAAATCCAGAAGCTGCAATCAATCTATCTGCATCAGTATCCCTTGCAGCGATAAAGGTAAATCGTGCCGCTGCTGAATTGCTGCCGAAAGCTGCAGTGATCGCAGCCGCCGAGTTGAAATCATCTCATTCATTTTCTTCCTGGATAGCAACTGTCGAGGAGTTGATACATCATGCTCCAGAGTCTTCTCTTGCCGTACTGGAACGTACACAGAAAATTGTTTCCACGTTAACTCCTGACCGGTTCAGGTCGTGGGTGCTGGCGGGTCTGCGATCAACAGGCGATGATACCTTGAGGCAAATCCAATATTTTTCTTTTGTTGATCCCGAATCGGAAAAATGGTTTCTACATGAAGCAGGAGATGTCGTATTTACTAATTTGGAGAGAAAACTGAAGCTCTACCTGATCTCTTTGTGGAATTTATGCCCTCCGATGCGTGATCTGATTGCCTCAAGTGCCCCGTTATCGGTGCGCCGAATTTCAATTTCGAACGGAGTCATTCAGGTGCCCGAGGTTTTCCCGGGTTTCCACGATGAACAAGCTGAAACGATTTTCAGAGCGGGGATCGCGCATGCCGGAGCACACTTGATGTATTCAACCAAAAAATTCGTGCTAGGCGAACTCAAGCCAATACAGGTTGCATTGGTGTCGTTGTTGGAAGATGCCCGAGTGGAGTACTTGGCCATGCAGGCCTTTCCTGGTTTGGGTGAATTGTGGCTGCCGTTCCATACTGCAAAACCGAGTGGCCCGAAACTGGTACCGTTATTGCTGTCCAGACTTGCACGTGCACTGATCGATTCAGGATACAGGGATGGAGACGGTTGGGTGCAGAAGGGTCGTGACATGTTTTTTGATCCGGGAAACGATTTTACTGACCCAGCCATGTGCAGAAGAATCGGGGGGCTGCTGGGCAATGATTTAGGTCAGTTGCGTGCGCAGTTCAATTCAAAAACCTACGTTGTTGAACCGCCTTATCGTGATGACAACATGGGTCTGTGGGACTTTGGTGACCGTCAGGGCCAGGAGGAAAGTGACGAAGGGATCTTTATTGAAGCCATGCGTACCAGCCCGCAGGAATCTGATGATGACTCTTCCAGTAGTCAAGATAGCGAGCAAAGCGATGACCGGAATGAACAGCAATATTCTGCTAGGGAAAGTACTGATTCCGAACACAGGGAGTCAGAAGTTGCAGTTCGTTATCCTGAGTATGACTACTTGACCGGGGCAGAGCGGCCTAGTTGGACCTGTGCCGTGGAGTATTTCCCGGACTTTGGGGATGCCTTAAAGATCGACCGGATTCTGGAAAAGCACAGCAAGCTTGTGAATCGGATTACAAACTTAATACAGTCTGCAAAAGTGAGCTTGCCTGAACGTCTGCATCATCAAAATGTGGGTGAGTCGCTTGATCTGGATGCGTGCATCAATGCGGTGATAAGCAGGAGAATGGGTGAAACTCCGGATCCTAGAATATATAGCACCACGGAGCGCAAGCATCGAGACCTCTCCGTGCTCGTATTGCTGGATGTTTCCAATTCAACGAACGACAAAGTCCAGACTGCAGGCACTTCGATACTGGAACTTGAACTTCAGGCAACGAGCCTGCTAGCTTATGCCATGTCTGAACTGGGCGACCCGTTTGCCATTTCTGCATTTTGCTCAGATGGCAAGGAAGATGTTCATTATTACAGGATCAAAAACTTTGATTCTCCATACGACTCTTCAGCGCGTGCCTATCTGGCTGGCCTGAAGGGAAAACTTTCAACACGCATGGGAACAGCAATGAGGCATGCAACCAGCGACCTAATAAACCAGCATACACACAGGAGGTTGTTGCTGGTCGTGTCGGATGGTGAGCCCTCAGATATTGATGTGGATGATCAGCTGTATCTGGTCGAGGATGCCAAGAAAGTAGCCCGATCGATTTCCCGGCTGGGTATCGATACATTTTGTGTTGGGCTGGACGGGAGTGGTGACAGTTACTTGCACAAGATTTTTGGCAAAAAAAACGTAGCCGTCATTGACAAGCTGGAAAGATTGCCTGAGCGGTTGCCCATGCTTTATTTTCGACTGACAGCATAATTCAACGAGTATGACAAGAATTCAATAATACGGAGAAAAGCTATGTCTGAGAGTAAGATCTATCCAGTACCTGATTCAGTAGCATCTGTTTCCCACATTGACAAAGCGACGTATGAATCCATGTATCAACGATCTGTTGAGGACCCGGAAGGATTTTGGGCAGAGCAGGCAGAGGAGTTTGTTACCTGGAACAAAAAGTGGGACAGGGTGCTGGATTGGGATTATCACAAGGGGCATATTTGCTGGTTTGAAGGAGCCAGGCTGAATGCCACGTATAACTGCATTGATCGTCATTTGGAAAGCCGTGGTGACCAGACGGCAATCATCTGGGAGGGTGACTCTCCGGATGATGACAAGCACATTACATATAGAGAATTGCACCAGGAGGTATGCAAATTATCTAATGTCTTGAAGTCACGGGGCGTTAAAAAAGGCGATCGGGTATGTATTTACATGCCCATGATTCCTGAAGCAGCGTATGCCATGCTTGCCTGTGCCCGAATCGGTGCTGTCCATTCAGTGGTTTTCGGTGGGTTTTCACCGGATTCGTTGCGTGACCGGATTCTTGATTCGGATTGCCGTACTGTAATCACTGCAGATGAGGGGATTCGTGGCGGCAGAAAAGTTCCTTTGAAAGCGAATACTGATGCTGCACTGAAAGAATGTCCGAATGTCAGCACAGTGATTGTAGTAAAACGAACTGGCAATGAAATCAGTTGGGATGCGTCACGTGACTGCTGGTATCACGAGGAGATGCAGTCAGCGGGCAATGACTGTCCACCAGAAGAAATGGATGCCGAGGATCCTCTTTTTATTCTGTATACGTCCGGGTCGACCGGCAAGCCTAAAGGTGTCCTTCACACCACGGGTGGTTATCTCTTGTATGCGGCGATCACGCACAAGTATGTGTTTGACTACCACGATGGAGAAGTATACTGGTGTACTGCAGATGTAGGCTGGGTCACTGGCCATACCTACATAATTTACGGGCCTTTGTGCAACGGCGGGATCAGCCTGATGTTCGAGGGAGTACCCAACTATCCGGATGGAAGCCGGTTTTGGCAGGTGTGTGACAAGCACAAGGTTGCAATATTCTATACCGCCCCCACTGCAATCCGCGCATTGATGAGTTTGGGTGATGAACCTGTCAAGAAAACCAGCAGACAAAGTCTGCGTATACTGGCAACGGTCGGAGAACCGATAAATCCCGAGGCATGGGAGTGGTATTATCGCATTGTCGGCGATAGCAGGTGTCCGATCATAGATACCTGGTGGCAGACAGAAACAGGTGGGCATCTCATTACACCGCTGCCAGGAGTGACGGCATTGAAGCCGGGTTCGGCAAGCAAGCCTTTTTTTGGTGTGCAGCCTGCCATAGTCGATGAGAATGGAAATGAACTTGAAGGCGAGTGCCAAGGAAATTTAGTGATGAAGCATCCTTGGCCCGGCCAGATGCGCAGTGTCTACGGGGACCACCAGCGTTTCGTTGACACGTATCTTTCACAATGTCCCGGGAAATATTTCAGTGGGGACGGATGCAGACGCGACTCGGATGGGTATTACTGGATTACTGGTCGTGTAGATGATGTGCTGAACATATCCGGTCATCGTCTGGGTACGGCTGAAGTGGAAAGTGCCCTGGTACTGCATGAGACCGTAGCCGAAGCAGCAGTAGTTGGATATCCGCATGAAATAAAAGGGCAGGGAATCTACGCTTATGTGACCCTCATGCAGGGCATGACAGGCAGCGAAGACCTGAAAGAAGAACTCGTACAGCTGGTTCGCAAGGAAATTGGTGCTTTTGCAAAGCCGGACATTATCCAGTGGGCACCGGGGCTACCTAAAACCCGCTCAGGAAAAATCATGCGGCGCATACTGCGGAAAATTGCTGAAAATGAGTTGGATAGCCTGGGAGACACATCCACCCTGGCAGACCCCAGTGTAATTGATAACCTCGTAGTAAACCGAGAAAACCTGTAATGCCTGTGACAGCGCTCTGACTTTGGAGTCTGTTAGGTTCTGCAAGCCCTGTGTGGCAGCTGCCCATGAAGCCGGTATTGGTTCTTGTCGGGATTCAGAATGACTATTTTCCTGGCGGGAAAATGGAGCTCGCCAATATGGAGATTGCCAGCACTAATGCCAGGAGCCTGCTGGACATGTTTCGATATCAGGGGCTTCCAGTTTTTCATGTTCAGCACACTTGTCTTCAGCATAGTGCCGGGTATTTTTTGCCCGGCACGAGTGGTATTGAAATTCACGAGAGTGTGGGTCCACTACCCAGTGAGCCCGTAATCAAAAAGAACTTTCCAAACAGTTTTCGGCAAACGGAATTGCTGCAGCAGTTAAGGTCTCTGAAAGCCAGTGACTTGATAATATGTGGTGCCATGAGTCATGTCTGCATCGATGCGACCACTCGCGCGGCATCGGATCACGAGTTTAAATGCACGGTAGTGCAGGATGCCTGTGCAGCATGCGATATCAATTTTCGCGGCAGAACCGTTTCTGCAGAAGTTGTACACAGTGTTGCCATGTCTTCACTGGCGTTTGCCTATGCCAAGGTAGTGGATATCGGGCAACTGATTTGAGGGGGGAGGGGTCTCTCACTGAAGGCCTTGTGTTATTTGAATTGTTTTTGTCGCTGTTTGATTTCGGTCAATTGAGCTTTACGGGCTTCAATGCGCGCTTTTGAATTGGAGTCTATTCCGTGTGAGTGTAGTGCTAAATCTATCTGCTCCATGGCCGCACCATACTGCCCGTGAGCGGCATAATAATCTCCAAGAGACTCATGGCTTAGCCAAGGCAAACCCGCCCGGTTTGCGGCCTTGGCTTTCAGTTTATAAATTGCAGGATTAAGCTGTTTCTTGTTCAGCTGGTCAAGCTTTTCCAGAGCCCGATGAGCTTGATCTTCCTTGATCAGGCTTGTTGCAAGATAATACGTCACTGGGATGTTTTTCGGGTAAATCTTGTCCAAAGATTCCAGCGATTCCCTGGCCATGCCCGTTTTTCCCATCGCAATGTTGATTTGAGCCTTTGCCAGCTCGATGGTCAGTTCGTTGTCTGAATTGGTCTGGATATCCCCCAGGTGTCGAAGTGCCTGCCCGTGGTTGCCTTGGTGGCTCAGGGCAAGCGCAAAGGTGTAACGCTCAGTATCACTTAGCCTTTCGGAATGTTTGCTCTTCTTTCTGTACAGGTGAACGAGATTGGACGAATCCTTGCTAAGTGCCAGGACACGCGCCTTGGCGAAGTCGAAGTGAGAGCTGTTTGAGGGAAATAGGCCACGGAATTGCCTGGCCCGGGTTTCCGTCTCGCTGAGGCGGTCCAGTGTGAGTGGGTGTGAACTCAAAAACTCGGGAATCTGTCCTCTATTGACCTGAGTTGCTTTGTGCATGCGGTAGAAGAACCGCGGCATTCCCATGGGGTCAATACCTGCGCTTACCAAAAGCTGCAGCGCTATGCGGTCCGCTTCCTGTTCAAAGCTTCTGGAATATGCAAGCTTGGCTTGGAGGATACCCGCCTGAGAGCCCATGAGTGCTGCTTGTCCAAGGTCGACATTATAAACTGCCGCCAGAATCGAGCCCAAGAGAGTCAATGCAGAAATGACACCGAAGGATTTTTCATTTTCAAATCGCCGTGCAATGTGGCGTTGTGACACATGAGCAATTTCATGTGCCATGACACCAGCCAGTTCGCTCTCTTGCTCTGCCAGGGTCAGCAGGCCGCTGTTGATGGCTACAATGCCTCCAGGTAGTGCGAAGGCATTGATACTGGGATTGATTACGAGAAGGAAGTTATATTGCAGATTGGAATCGAGGCCACCTGAAGTGATACGCGTGCCGAGTGCCTGAATGTACTGGGAGAGCTCCGGGTCGTTGGAAACAGGCAGGCGACGGCGTACTTCGGCTATCAGTATGTGACCCAGTTCCATTTCCTTCGCCGGGCTCAATTCGGCACTGGCGGGACTTCCTATGTCTGGCAGCTTGCTCTGGGCCAGTAGTAGCTGGGGCAGGCAAATCATTACCATGCAACCGATCAGGTGAGTGAAGTATCTGAACCGCAAGCAGGATAAATGTTGGCTGAGGTAATGTTTTCGCATGGAAAATGCTGCACTGTTACAGCACTGAAATGTAATGGCATCGCTAAAGTGTGTAAAACTTTACTACAATCATCACTATTAAAGTATTATGATATTATAATATTTTATTGTGGTATGCCTTGCATGCTTGTGGACAGCAAGTCGGACGAATGAAGAATTTAAGGAGTTGTATTGATGGCAGAGTTTGACCAAGAGTTAGATGCATGTGGACTGAATTGTCCTCTCCCGATATTGCGGGCCAAGAAGGCATTATCTGGTATGGATTCAGGTAAAGTGCTGCATATTATTGCTACAGACCCTGGTTCAGTGAAGGATTTTGAGGCATTCTCGAAGCAAACGGGCAACGAGCTGCTGGATTCAAGTGAAGACGGCGAAAAATTTTATTTTCGTATAAAAAAGAAATAACCACGGCAATGAATGCAGCTGTGCGTTGAGTGATCTAAAATAGCATTGCAAGATTTCTTTCTGCCGTGACTTGCTCGGTATGCAATCGGGCAAAAACAGGCATTTGGAATAGTGCTGATGCTTCTGCTCACCTAGGTGCCTGAACTGCTGTTTTACGCGTGCGGCATATCATTTCAATATTGCTGGAAAACGAAGCAGGTGCCCTGTCTAGAGTTTCAGGGCTTTTTTCTGCACGTGGCTACAATATAGAATCGCTGACCGTGGCGCCTACTGATGATGAGACGATGTCACGCATTACAGTTGTCACGGATGGAAGCGACAATGTGATAGAGCAGATCGAAAAACAGCTGAACAAGCTGGTTGATGTGGTCAAGGTTCTTGATTTGACCGCAGATGAACATATTGAGCGGGAAATAGTTCTATTAAAACTAAATCGTTCTGAAGCCTTTAAGCCTGCACTGGAGGTATTATCCAGCGAGTATGGAGGCATGGTAGTGGATGCTTCCGGTGATACGGTAGTCGTTGAGATCACTGGAGCTGGAGAAAAGCTGGACCGAGCCATTCAGTCTGTTCCAAGAGAGGCAATTCGCGAACTTGTCCGTTCCGGTGCACTTGGCATCGCTACCGGCAATCGTGCAATTCATAAATCATAGGTACATTAGTATCGGATTTGACACAAGTGGAGAGTGTGCATGAATATTTATTATGAAAAAGATGCTGATCTTTCATTAATTCGGAGCAGACAAGTTGCAGTGATAGGCTATGGTTCCCAGGGCCATGCACATGCAAACAATTTACAGGATTCAGGTGTCTCGGTTTCAGTGGGCCTGCGTGAAGGTTCACAATCCTTTTCCAAGGCACAACAAGCAGGCATCAGTGCATCATCCATAGAAGATGCAGTCAGGGGGGCTGACATTGTAATGATTCTGGCACCTGATGAGCATCAGGCTCAGTTGTACGAGCAAAGTGTTGAACCCAATATTCGCCACGGTGCCACCCTCGGGTTTGCGCACGGATTTAACATCCACTTCAGCAGGATTTGTCCGCGTGAAGACCTTGATGTGATCATGGCAGCACCGAAAGGGCCTGGGCATCTGGTGCGCTCTACGTATATTCAGGATGGAGGTGTCCCCACGCTGATTGCTGTCTTTCAGGACTCTTCGGGGAATGCCAAAAGCACTGCCCTTTCCTATGCATCGGCTATTGGAGGCGGGCGTGCCGGGATTATCGAAACCACCTTCAGGGAAGAAACAGAAACAGATTTATTTGGGGAGCAGGCTGTACTGTGTGGTGGCGCGACGGCACTTGTGCAGGCAGGCTTCGAAACACTGGTGGAAGCCGGGTATGCTCCTGAGATGGCATATTTTGAATGTTTGCACGAACTGAAACTGATCGTAGACCTGATGTACGAAGGGGGTATAGCCAACATGCGCTACTCTATTTCAAATACTGCCGAGTACGGTGACCTCACGCGTGGGCCTCGAGTAATCAATGCAGATACCAAGCAGGAGATGAAACGCATACTTTCCGAAGTACAGTCGGGTGAATTTGCACAGGAATTTATTCGGGAGAATCAGTCTGGTGCAAAAAACTTCGAGGCATTACGGAAGCTAGGACAGCAGCACCCTGTGGAACAGGTCGGGGCTAAGCTGCGCGACATGATGCCTTGGATAAAATCTAACCGAGTTGTAGACCAGACCAGAAACTAGCATTCGCTGCTTGCATAACATGTTTATGTTATGACCGGTCAAGATGGTTCCAATTGCTAGAGAAGTCCGGCCCGCAATGCTTGTACTGGGCATCACTACGGCAATCATGCACTTTCAGTTCGGGTTTCAGCTGGTGTGGCCTGCGTGGCTGGCATGGCTGGCACTCCTGGTACTGTTTCGAGACTTCAAACGTACTATTCCGGCATTACCACTTGCAGTTGTGAGCCCGGTAGATGGAAGAGTCATCGACATCAAGCAGTCGGTGTATGACCCGTATCTGAAACGGACCGCACAGGCCATCAGTCTGCGTCAGTCATTGCTGGGCGAGTTCAATGTTCACAGCCCGGTTGAGGGCAAGGTGCAGAATCTCTGGGTTCGTTCATCAAAGTGGCTTACTGGTTCTGAGCTTGCTTTATGGGTGCAAACTGATGAGCAGGATGATGCCGTAATGGTAGCCAATCTGGACTCCATACTGCGTCACGCAAGCTGCAGGATCAATGCAGGCGAAAAACTGGGGCAAGGTCAACGTTGCGGCTTTATCGCATTTTCCTGTGTTGTGGTAATTTATCTGCCATCCACTGCACATATTGGCATTGATGCGGGACAATGTGTCCGTGCCGGGAGTGATCAATTGGCTGAATTCGTGCATGAAGCTGAAACATAGACTGTGTTCTTATGAACAATTCTGAAAACAAATTCCGAAAAGGAATATATCTGTTACCAAATCTGCTCACTACGGGCGCCTTGTTTGCTGGGTTTTATGCCATCGTTGCTGCTACCACTGATAAGTTTGCCTGGGCTGCTATCGCGATCATCATTGCAATGTTTCTTGATTTTTTTGATGGGAGAATCGCACGATTAACCCACACCACCAGCAAATTCGGTGCGCAATATGACAGCATTTCAGACATGGTGTCGTTCGGAGTCGCGCCGTCTCTTGTAGTGTATGAGTGGGCATTTGTACACTTTGGTAACTTTCCCTGGGTCTGGTCAAAGCTGGGCTGGCTGGCGGCATTTTTCTACACTGCTGCAGTCGCATTGCGTCTGGCCAGATTTAATGCACGGGTCACGGTAACCAGTAAACGCTACTTTCAAGGATTGCCAAGCCCGGCTTCAGCTGCCGCACTGGTGGGTTTCATCTGGGTTTGCCACGATTTGCAATTATCTCGCGAGGATTTTGCGATTGCCGCCCTGGTGCTCACCATTCTGCTGGGTGCGCTTATGGTGAGTAATTTTTCATATTACAGCTTTAAGGATATAAATTTGTCCGATCGTATTCCCTACATGGTCATGCTGGCAGTCGTTTTGGGGTTCATACTCGTTTCAATAGACCCGCCAAAGCTGGTTTTTGCGCTGTCTGCCGTCTATGCAATCTCAGGGCCAGTCCTGTTCGCCATTCGTGTCAAGCGCAAACGCAAACGCAGTGTTCATAGTTCAGTGAAAATAGAGAATTGACAGGATTGACTTTACCGGCATTGTCTGTGCGCTGTTATACGAAGGAAATTGCTTGACTGTTATTCGTTAAAATTAAGGCGGAAGCTGGAGTTCTAGAAAATTGTGAATTTGTAGGGTATAGTGCCCCTGTGAAAGTAGTTCCCGCACAAGCTGAGTTTGCACTATTACCCGGATGTAATACCGGGCATGCCGCTTGCTTCCTTTCCCTGCTTCTGCTGCTGCGGTAGCAGCGCGATACGTACCTGGCGAGGCTAAACGCACATTCCGTCCATTCAGCCAAGAATATTAATTCGGGGTATTCACTCGTAGGAATTATGTGAGTAGGAACTAATGGTTACCAAAGAAAAACTGATCGTTTTTGATACAACCCTTAGGGACGGTGAGCAAAGTCCCGGGGCGTCGATGACGCGTGATGAGAAGATTCATATCGCAAAGGCACTGGAACGCATGCGGGTTGATGTCATTGAAGTGGGATTTCCAATGGCCAGTGTCGGGGATTTTGAAGCGGTGAGTGCCGTGGCGCGCGTGGTCAAGGAAAGCACCGTTTGTGGATTGGCGCGTGCACTGAAAAAGGACATTGAGCGCGTGAGTGAAGCCTTGGAATTTGCAGAGTCTGCAAGGATTCACACATTCATTGCCACTTCCCCCATTCATATGCAGCGTAAATTGCGTATGTCAGAAGACCAGGTCATTGAGCAGGCAGTGGCTGCAGTCAGGCAGGCGAGACAGTACACTGATGATGTTGAGTTCTCTCCGGAAGATGCCGGGCGCTCGGAATTCGATTTCCTCTGCAGGGTCATTGAAAATGTAATCAGGGCAGGAGCGACAACGATCAATATCCCTGACACGGTCGGGTACAACATTCCACATCAATTTGGGGATTTGCTTGCGCGCCTGATTGAAAATATTCCTGATTCGGACAAAGTGATTTTCTCTGTCCACTGCCACAATGATCTCGGGCTGGCCTCTGCAAATTCACTTTCTGCGGTGTTGAATGGTGCGCGTCAAGTAGAATGCACAATTAATGGCCTGGGCGAACGGGCAGGCAATGCCTCTCTGGAGGAAATCGTCATGACCGTGCATACCAGGCAAGATGTATTCCCTTGCATTACTGGCGTGGATACCAGGCAGATCGTACCGACTTCACGTATGGTCTCAACCGTAACAGGCTTTCCCGTTCAGCCTAACAAAGCGATTGTTGGAGCCAATGCCTTTGCCCATGAGGCAGGCATTCATCAAGATGGCGTGCTCAAGGCCAGGGAAACTTACGAAATCATGCGGGCAGAGGATGTGGGCTGGGCGTCCAATAAAATCGTGCTGGGCAAGCACTCCGGCCGCAATGCTTTCCGTACACGCCTGCATGAACTGGGCGTGGCCTTTGATACGGAAGAAGAACTCAATCATGCTTTTGCGAACTTCAAAGACTTGGCTGACCGGAAACATGAAATCTATGATGAAGACCTGCATGCACTGGTGTCCGAGACAAGTTATGAAAAAAGCGAATATTTCAAGCTGGTGTCACTGAAAGCACAATCGGAAACGGGCGAGGTTCCTTCTGCCAAAATCACCTTGTTGGTGGACGGTGAGGAAAAAATTGCAGAAGCAAATGGCGGAGGTACTGTCGATGCCACATTTCGTGCAATCGAGGAGATTGTTACCAGCCAGTCACAGTTGCAGCTATATTCAGTGAACAATATTACGACGGGTACCGATGCCCAGGGCGAGGTTACAGTCCGCCTGCAAAAATCCGGAAGGATCGTCAACGGACATGGCGCTGACACGGATATCATTTTGGCGTCAGCGAAAGCCTACCTGCATGCATTGAACAAGCTGGAAGCTCCAGAAACCAGGGCTCATCCTCAACATGACATCTGAACACAGATTCATCGATAGATGGATAGATTAAAGCGCCAGTATTATCTGGATAGGATTGGAGTTCAGGCGTGGGAATTGAAATCATCTGGCCCAAGCTCTGCTCAGATACAGTCCGCGCAGGACAGCACTGTTCTACCTGTGGACCAGGAGCCTGACCTACCCGGCGCAGCGGGAGTCGATGAGGCTGCCAGCCTGGAAACCCTCCAGAAAACGGTCGCGGCATGTACTTTGTGTGAATTGCACCGTACACGCACACAAACGGTCTTCGGGACGGGCCATCCGCATGCTGAGTGGCTTGTTATAGGCGAGGCCCCCGGATTTGAGGAAGACCGTAAAGGAGAGCCGTTTGTGGGCAGGGCCGGTCAGTTGCTTACGAAAATGCTTCTCGCGATTGGGCTTACACGTGATCAGGTTTTCATCACAAATATCCTCAAGTGCAGGCCGCCTGAAAACAGGGACCCGCATCAAGAGGAAATCGTGAACTGTCACCCATACCTGCATCAGCAGATCAGCTTCATTCAACCCAAGATCATTTTGGCGATGGGCAGAATTGCAGCCCAGGCCCTTCTTGACACGAATACTTCTATAGGGCGTCTGCGTGGCATACCTCATCAGTATGGGGATACTGGCATACCTGTAGTTGCCACCTATCACCCCGCCTACCTGTTGCGTAGCCCGCAACAGAAACGTCGTGCCTGGGAAGATCTGAAACTTGCTGTCAGGATCAAGGATTCACAAGACCCGAGTCAACCCGGCTGATACACCATGGCCTGAACGTGTCCTGTAGTGTGTTCTATAATTGAGTGTATGAATACAGCGCTGGACCACTTCGCGGGAGCTTGCCGGCTGATGGCTGAAATTGATTTGCCGGTTGTACTCGATATTGAAAAGAGGAGCTATCAATTTCCCTGGACAGAAGGGATATTCCTGGACTGTATGCAGCATGGAAATTCCTCCTGGGTGCTGGAAACCCCTCAAGCCGTAGTCGGCTACGGGGTGATGTCGATTGCCGTCGGGGAGTGCCATATTCTGAATCTGTGTATAGACCCCGATTGCCGTGGACAGGGCAAAGGCAGGTATCTGCTGGGGCAGATGCTCACATTTGCACGTAGCCAAGAAGCTGACACGGCATTTCTGGAGGTGCGTACAACAAATTTTAATGCCTTGTCACTGTATTTTTCGGAAGGTTTCAATGAGATCGGCATCCGCAAGAACTACTACCCATGTTCTGTGGGGCGTGAAAACGCTGTGATCCTGGCAAAATCACTCTGAGAAAAGGCTGTACACGACACCCGAGTTGTGGCCGATTGCTGCAGTCCATGTCCCCGCATTATGAAGCTTTGCAAATCAGATATTTATCCTGTGATTCCGAGGAACAGGCTCAATGATAACAAGGGTGCTGTAAAGCCAAGCCATCCTCAATCGAGCCCGAAGCAGGTTTTTGACTGGAAAACATCCAATGAGTGAATCCGATTTCGTTAACCAGATTAACAAGAGGCGGACGTTTGCGATCATTTCCCATCCGGACGCAGGCAAGACTACGATTACTGAAAAGCTTTTGTTGTTTGGCGGTGCAATTCAGCTGGCAGGCTCAGTGAAAGGCCGCAAGACGGCCCGTTATGCAGTGTCGGACTGGATGGAGCTGGAAAAGCAACGCGGAATTTCAATCACAAGCTCAGTCATGCAGTTTGCATACAAAGATTGCGTTATAAACTTGCTGGATACTCCCGGCCATGCGGATTTCTCTGAAGATACCTACAGGACATTGACGGCCGTCGATTCGGCCTTGATGGTGATCGACAACGCTAAAGGTGTTGAAGAACGCACCATCAAATTGATGGAAGTGTGCAGATTACGTAATACGCCAATTATTACTTTCATAAACAAGATGGACCGAGATGGCAGAGAACCTGTAGAACTGCTGGATGAAGTGGAGCGTGTGTTAAAGATCAAGTGTGCCCCGGTGACCTGGCCAGTGGGTATGGGCAGGCATTTCAAGGGGATATTTGACCTGCTCAGCGACTCAGTTCGCCTTTATGACAGGCGGCAGAATGGTAGTGCTTTGCAAGGGGTGGTTGAAGGAGGGCTGGATAACCCTCTTCTGGATCAATTGATAGGCAGTATGGCTCAGGAACTGCGTGATGAAATTGCACTGGTACGTGGTGCAAGCCATGCATTTGACTGCCAGGCATTTCTGAATGGTGAACTCACACCAGTATTTTTCGGCTCTGCCATCAATAATTTTGGAATAGAGGAACTGATGGACAGGCTCGTAGATTTTGCCCCTGGGCCGCAGCCAAGAAAAGTTAATGTTTCAGACAGGGAAACGAGAATGTTGTGTACAAATGAAGAGTGCTTTACCGGTTTTGTATTCAAGATACAGGCCAACATGGACCCCAATCACAGGGATCGTCTCGCATTTGTGAGGGTTTGTTCTGGCAGTTTTCAGAAGGGAATGAAATTGCAGCATGTCCGCCTGAACCGGGACATAAAGGTAAACAATGCATTAGCTCTGGTCGCTTCATCCCGTGAACAGATCGAAAGGGCCTATCCGGGCGACATCATTGGACTTCATAATCATGGCACGATCCGGGTCGGGGATACCTTCACGCAAGGCGAAAAACTCGTTTTCACGGGTATACCAAAGTTTGCCCCGGAATTATTCAAGCGTGTTCATCTTAAAGTCCCCCTGAAGCTGAAGGCATTGCAAAGAGGGCTGGTCCAGCTTTGTGAAGAAGGAGCTACGCAGCTGTATCGGCCTATTGTCAACAATGACCTGATACTGGGAGCAGTCGGTGCACTGCAGTTTGATGTGGTTCGGCACAGGTTAAAACATGAGTACAATGTAGACTGTGAGTTCGAAGCTGTGCAGGTACAGCTTGCTCGCTGGGTTGTGTGTGATGACAGTGTCGAGTTGCTTGCTTTTAAAAACAAGCTGGCAGCCAATGTTGCCATGGACCATAGTGACGAGCTTGTATACATGGCTCCAACGCGCGTTAATCTGCAAATGGTTGAAGAAAAGTGGCCCCGAATAAGATTTCATGCTATCCGGGAACATAACCCAGTGTCTGAAAGCGGCTGAACGTTTGCCTGGCATGTGGGAAGCCTGAAATGTCTCCTCCCAAGAAAGATCGGATCTACGCTGACAAGCTGGTTGAGGTGCATGGCTTCGAGTTCAATGAAGAGGTTGCAGACGTGTTTCCGGATATGATTCGCAGGTCGGTACCTGGCTATGAAGTTTTGGGCACACTCCTGCAGATCATTGCGCGGAGGTTTGTTTCCGAGGGCACCCACGTATACGATCTTGGTTGTTCGCTCGGAACGGCATCCCTTGGAATTGCCGAGGCTTTGTATCCCGAAAGAGTCAAGATATTCGCAGTGGACAATTCACCTGTGATGATCCAGCGGTTAGCAGGCAAGCTGGAGAGCCTGAATCGAGACTTCAGGATCAGCCCTGTATGCTGTGATGTCAGCGAAATCAGCATTGAGAATGCATCCCTTGTCATACTGAATTACACATTGCAGTTTATTGACCCGGTCAAGCGTGATGCACTCCTCATGAAGATATATTCAGGTATGACCCAGGGCTCCGCAATGCTTTTATCGGAAAAGATCATGCATGAGCAGGTTGATGAAGAGTCATTCATGCAGGATCTGCATGATCGCTACAAGCTTGCCCAGGGGTACAGCGATCTCGAGATAAGCCAGAAGAGAGAGGCTTTGGAGAATGTCATGGTTCGGGATACTGATACGCATCATCTTGAACGTTTGCGGCGAGCTGGCTTTTCCAGGATCTATGTGTTGATGAAGCACCTGAATTTCATCTCCTATATAGCAATCAAATGAATTCTCTTCATTCGCGTCTTGCTGAATCACTGCGTTGTACAAAGCTTAAAGCCTCTGAGACCGAGCTCATGGGCAAGCTGAGTTCCAGATATGAAAATCCCGGCCATGGCAGTTATTCAGAGTGGAAACAACTGACGGAGTCTTTACCAGATATTTCTCCGTCGTTTGTGGACCTCGACCAGGCTGCACCGGTTATCGGCAGGAATACAGACTGCACAGTTCAGCAAGGCGAGGCGCTCAAACGAGGCCTGATGTCTTTGAGTCCTTGGCGGAAAGGGCCTTTTGATGTGTTTGGGATTCTGATCGATGCTGAATGGAGGAGTGACTTGAAGTGGTCACGCATCATGCCTTGCCTGGAGAGTCTGCATGGGAAATCCGTACTGGATATCGGGTGCAGCAACGGTTACTACACTTTACGCATGCAAGGTGCCGGTGCGGCTTTTGTGTTGGGGATTGACCCGGTCTGGAGGTATGCATTTCAGTTTTCAGCCCTGCAGAAATACTTGCCTGAGCCTCGTCTCGCATTTGTTCTCCCATTCAGGCTCGAGGAGTTTACAGGCTTGCTTTCAGGGTTTGACACGGCTTTCTCCATGGGTGTCTTGTATCATCAGCGACACCCAGGAAAACATCTTGACCTGGTGTACAGTCTGTTGCGGGCGGGAGGACAGTTTCTGCTGGAAACATTGATAATTGAGAGCCGTGCCACGGATGCGCTCATTCCCGATGGACGCTATGCGAACATGAGAAATGTATGGATGGTACCGAGTTTCAAGCTGGTGAGTGCCTGGCTGAAAGCAGCCGGTTTCATCAGAACAAGGCTGGTCGACAAGACCATGACCACGGTTCAAGAGCAGCGGCAGACAGAGTGGATGAAGGGGTATTCCCTTGCTGATGCACTGAATCCAAGCAATCATCACCAGACCGTCGAAGGGTATGCTGCACCGTTGCGGGCATGCATTATTGCTGAAAAGCCCGCTTGATCCTGTCAGTGACGATGATTAAAGGTTATTCTTCCAGCAAATGACGTTTGCTCTCGATTGATTTCCATTTTTCAGCGTCCTTGCATGCTGGTTTCATGCAGGTTATCACTGGCCACTTTCTGGCAAGCTGCTCATTGAGAGTCAAAAACTCAAGTTGTGGTTCAGGCAGGTCATCTTCACTGACAATGGCATTCACGGGGCATTCGGTTTCACACATCGCACAGTCAATGCATTCTTCAGGATCTATGACCAGTATGTTGGGCCCCTCGTGAAAGCAATCCACAGGGCACACTTCAACACATTCCGTGTATTTACAGTTTATACAGGATTCCGTTACAACGAATGTCATGAAGAAAGTGAGCGGGCAAGATAGATGTCAAGGTGAGGATGATCGAGCAGTGAACTGGCAAATTTCCGTTCAAGACTATACTACGATTTGGCTGCATATGGTCTGGTGGCTATTGTCTAACAAGTTCTTTAAGTTTATACAATATTTCAAGTGCATCCTTGGGGCTGAGATCGTCAGGGTCTACCGCTGCCAGATATTCAAATAACGGGTGCTCAGAACTCTCTTGCAGTGGGAGCCCCGGTTGCATCTCATTATCGGGCTCGTCTTTCTGACAGCCAGACAGTTCGAGTTGTCTAAGTTTCAGCTTGGCATTGGCGATGACGGATTTGGGTATGCCTGCAAGCTTGGCAACCTGCACGCCATAACTCTGGTTTGCAGGACCTTCTTTCACTGCATGCAGGAAAACTATGTTTTCGTCGTGCTCAATGGCATCAATGTGAATATTTTGAATGTTGTCGTAATGCTTCGGCAGCTGTGTGAGTTCAAAGTAATGCGTCGCAAACAAGGTGTAGGAGTCATTTACCGTGCTCAGATGTTCTGCACACGACCAAGCCAGAGCAAGCCCGTCGTAGGTGCTCGTACCACGGCCGACTTCATCCATGATCACCAGGCTGTCACAGGTTGCATTGTTTAGAATTTTGGCTGCTTCGGTCATTTCAACCATAAACGTTGAGTTTCCAGAACTTAAATCGTCCGATGCGCCTATACGCGTGTAGATTGCATCAACCGGGCCAACTAAAGCGGAATCCGCAGGTACATAGCTGCCGGTATAAGCAAGCCATGTAATCAGTGCCACTTGTCTCATATATGTGGATTTTCCTCCCATGTTTGGACCGGTGATGAGAAGCAGCTTGTGTTGAGTGTCCAGGAAAGTGTCATTTGCAGTAAACGGTTCATCCTGGACCTGCTCCAGGACTGGATGTCGGCCACGAGTGATTTTTATGCAGTTTTCACCTGTAAACTTGGGCTGCACGTAATTCAGCGTAACTGCACGCTCAGCAAGCGAGACCAGTGCATCCAGCTGTGCGAGTCCTTGGGCACAGTTCTGGATCGTATCGAGTTCCCGGGACAGCTTGTCAATCAGTTTGTCGTACAGATGTTTTTCGTATCGTAGTGCCCTTTCCTTGGCGCTCAGCACTTCATCCTCAAACTGTTTTAGTTCCGGCGTGGTGTACCGCTCTGCATTTTTCAGGGTCTGCCTGCGGATGTAGTGTTCGGGGACCTGGTTTATTTGGCTGCGGGATATTTCTATGTAATATCCGTGAACGCGGTTGTAGGCTACCTTCAGCGAGGATATCCGGGTTGCGTCTTTTTCCTTTTGCTCCAGGTCGACCAGAAACAGGTTGGCGTTTTCACTCATCTGGCGCAGCCTGTCCAGTTCTTCATCAAATCCCGGCCTGATGATTCCGCCATCGTGGAGGACAGCCGGGGGTTCGTCTACCAATGCCTGAGCGAGAGCAGAACCCAGGTGTTCATGCCGGCTCAGCAGACCGGAGCATTCTGTCAGCAAGTCTTCCGTATAGTCTTTGAGCGCCTGAAGGATCGAAGGGGTCATGCCTACTGTTTTGCGCAACGCATCCAGGTCCCTTGGCTGCGCGGTCCGTAAAGCGATACGGCTGCGAATTCGCTCAATATCGCTAATCCTGGCCAGCAGATTGCGCAAGTTTTCGAATTCACCAAATTGAATGAGTTGCTCAATTGCAGCATGTCTTTTGAGCAGTATGGACTGTATTCTGGTTGGCTGGCTGAGCCATGCGCGCAATTGGCGTGCCCCCATGGCGGATACTGTATTGTCAAGTACGCCTATGAGGCTATGGGATTTTTGTCCTCTCGTGGATTGCTCTATTTCAAGGTTGTTTCTTGAGATGCCGTCAATCAGCAGGAATTCCTCGTTTCTTTTCAATTGCAGCCCATTGATGTGAGGCAGTGCCGTCTTTTGCGTATCCTTGAGATACTGGAGTACAGCACCGGCTGCCGAGATTGCCAGGGTGTGTTCCATGCTTCCGTAACCACTCAGGTCTCGTGTGGAAAACTGTTTGCACAAGGCTGTGATGGCACTGTCAAGTTCAAAGTGCCAGGTGGGCAATCGTTTAACTACCGATCCATTCTTGAAGTTTATTGCAGCATTTTCAGGCAACAGAATTTCGGCGGGCTGGATACGATCTATTTCACTTGAGAGTTCTTGAAGCCCTTCACATGTCTGCAGTATGAAACGACCTGAGCTCAAGTCTATGTAGGCGAGTCCTGCAGACCGGTTGGCCTGGCAGATTGCCAGCAGGAAATTGTCACGACCGTAGTCAAGTAACTCGTTCTCGGTGACTGTACCAGGCGTGACGATCCGGGTAACTTTCCGTTCTACCAGGCCTTTGCTGCTTGCAGGATCACCTACTTGGTCACAGATCACAACAGATTCACCTTGACGCAGCAGCTTTCTCAGGTGCTTTTCGATAGAGTGTACGGGTACACCTGCCATGGGAATTTCATCTGCTGCATTCTTGTTGCGAGAAGTCAGTGTCAGGTCCAGCAATCTGGCTGCACGTTTGGCATCTTCAAAGAAAAGTTCGAAAAAATCCCCCATACGGTAAAACAGGAGCATATCCGGGTAGTCAGCCTTGAGACGCAAATATTGCTGCATCATAGGGGTGTGTTTAATCTGGGTTCGTGCGACCATGAATAGAGTCTAACCAAGATAAAATTTTTAGACAGCATAAAAGTTAGGGCATGTTCGATTCGCAAGCACCGCAGGTTCACAAACTGATACAGTTGCTCGCGCAGAAGATGACAGGAAACGGCTTGAAGCTGGTTACGGCTGAATCCTGTACTGGAGGCATGTTGTCACATTGGATGACTGCATTTCCCGGAAGCAGCACCTGGTATGAATGTGGGTATATCACATACAGTAACGATTCAAAAATCAGTATTCTGGGTGTAGCACCACAAGCTTTAGATGAATTCGGTGCAGTGAGTGTTCAGGTTGCAGAACAAATGGCACTTGGAGCACTCGACCACAGCCTTGCGAATCTCGCAGTCTCGATCACTGGCATTGCAGGACCTTCCGGAGGAACTGAGTCCAAGCCAACAGGGACGGTATACATTTCCAGTGCAAGAAAGGGTTACTCACCTTGTACGAAGCATCATGTATTTCACGGAGACCGCACATCGATTCGTGAACAGAGCGCCAGTGCGGCCTTGCGCCTGCTGATCAGTCAATTGGAAGAAGGAAGTGGATAATGCGATGGACTGCCATAAGTGTGTCCAGACAGTTTGTTTCGAATAGGTATGCATATCGATATAATAGGTTTCTTTAGTCTGGACATGAACACGAGTCAAATTATTTTTCATCAGGGGTGAAGCGTGGAAGAAAACAGGAAAAAAGCACTGGAAGCGGCACTGGGTCAGATCGAGAGACAATTTGGTAAGGGTGCAGTGATGCGTCTTGGTGATTCTTCCGCTGCACGTGATATAGAAGTGATTTCGACGGGCTCACTGGCTTTGGATGTCGCACTTGGAATCGGAGGGCTCCCTAAAGGGCGGGTCACTGAAGTCTACGGGCCTGAATCTTCAGGCAAGACAACGCTGACTCTGCAGGTGATTGCAGAATGTCAGAAGCAGGGCGGAACCGCGGCATTTGTTGATGCAGAGCATGCCTTGGATCCGGTGTATGCAGAGAAAATCGGTGTAGATGTGGAAAATTTGCTGATATCACAGCCTGACACGGGCGAACAGGCCCTGGAAATAACGGATATGCTGGTGCGGTCTGGAGCCGTGAGCATTGTGGTTGTGGATTCAGTGGCAGCTTTGACTCCTCGCGCAGAAATCGAGGGTGATATGGGAGACTCGCATATGGGGTTACAGGCCCGGTTGATGTCCCAGGCCCTGCGAAAGCTGACTGCGAATATCAAACGCTCAAATACCATGGTGGTGTTCATCAACCAAATCCGGATGAAGCTTGGCGTGATGTTCGGGAATCCTGAAACCACAACTGGTGGCAATGCGCTGAAATTTTATGCATCGGTTCGGCTGGATATCCGGCGTGTCGGGGCCATTAAATTGCGGGATGAGATTCTGGGTAACGAGACTCGGGTAAAAGTAGTAAAAAACAAGCTGGCTCCTCCATTCAAAAAGGCCGACTTCGAGATACTTTACGGCGAAGGTATATCAAGGATGGGAGAACTCATAGACATGGGTGTTGATCACGGCATCATTGACAAGTCAGGGGCATGGTACAGCTATAACGGAGAACGCATCGGGCAGGGCAAGGAAAATTCACGTGCCTGGCTGAAAGAACACCCGATGGTTGCCGACGAGATTGAAACCGGATTGCGTGAGAAGCTGATGCCACATGTAATCAATGCTGAACTACAGTCTGAAGACCTAAGCGAGACAGAAACCACTGAAGCCTGAGCATTCAATTCGAGATGCTGCGATGGGTCTGCTTACCAGGCGAGAGCATTCTCGTCTGGAACTTTTCAGGAAACTGAAGGCCAAGCAATTTCTGCAGGATGAAATCGAGACATTGTTAGACTGCCTGGAGCAGGAGGGCCTGCAAAGTGATGCAAGGTTTGCCGAGAGTTACGTTTACTCCCGTGCCCAGCGTGGATTCGGACCGTTACGCATCACATTCGAATTAAAGGGCCGGGGTATTTCGGGGAGACTGATCGAAACCTACGTTGATTATGAAGATCAGGCCTGGTTCGAGATTGCTTGCAGGGAATACAGGAAAAAATTTGATTCACACATGCCGGTTCTGACGCGAAAGGAACAAGCCAGACGAACACGTTTCCTGCAAGCCAGGGGATTTACCAGTGATATAATCCATAGCACGCTTGCACAAACCCCGGAAACGGAATCGCCGTCTGGACCAGAGGGCCGAGAGGCAGGTTAGTAAGGCAGGGTCGTCATGGAACGCAGCACGGATATCCGCAGTTCATTTTTAAAATTCTTTGCGCAGTACGAACATGAAATCGTACCCTCGGCTCCTCTTGTGCCATTGAGTGACCACACATTGCTGTTTACAAACTCTGGCATGGTGCAGTTCAAAGAAGTCTTTCTTGGCAAGCATTCGCCAGGCTACTCACGTGCTGCCTCCAGTCAACGTTGCCTCAGGGCGGGCGGCAAACACAATGACCTTGAAAATGTGGGCTATACGGCGAGACATCATACGTTTTTTGAAATGCTGGGAAACTTCAGCTTTGGAGATTACTTCAAACAGGAAGCGATTCATTATGCGTGGGAGTACCTTACCCGGGTCGTCCAGCTTCCTGAAGACCGCCTCTGGGTGACGGTATACAGCGAAGACCAAGAGGCGGCAGACATCTGGCTGAAGGATATTGGTGTGCAAGCCGAAAGGTTCAGGTCCATAGATTCGGAAGACAATTTCTGGTCAATGGGAGATACAGGGCCTTGTGGTCCATGTACAGAAGTATTTTACGATTACGGTGAGTCTGTACCCGGTGGTCCGCCAGGCACATCAGGTCAGGAAGGCGACCGCTATACGGAAATCTGGAATCTGGTTTTCATGCAGTATGAGCGCGATAAGCAAGGTCTGCTGACAAACCTTCCAGAACCATCTGTCGACACGGGCATGGGGCTTGAGCGTTTGACGGCTGTATTACAGGGTGTAACGAACAACTACGATACTGATTTGTTTGCCGGCATCATCTCTGCCACGGCTGATATTGCAAAAGTTAAAGATAAAACTTTGCCATCTCTACGTGTCATTTCCGATCACATTCGCGCGTGCTCATTCCTGATCTCTGATGGAGTCATGCCAGCGAACGAAGGCCGGGGGTATGTGCTGCGTCGAATCATTCGCCGCGCCGCACGCCATGGATACAAGCTGGGTATTGAAGGACCCTTTTTCCATAGGCTGGTTCAACCACTCATCGAGTGCATGGGGTCCACTTACCCCGAATTGGTGGATGCCAGCCATAACGTGAAAAGGGTACTCGAGAATGAGGAACAAAGGTTTTCCGACACGCTTGTGCAGGGTATGCGAATCCTGCAGGAGGATATTGAAAAACTGTCTGGAGACACCATTTCGGGTAAAACGGCTTTCAAGCTCTACGACACATACGGGTTTCCCTGCGATTTAACAGCAGATGTTGCGCGTGAACATGATCTAGGGGTCGATTTAGCAGGATTTGACATATGCATGAAGGAACAGCAGGAAAGAGGCCGGCAAGCGAGTCGGTTTGATACGGATTACGACACAGTACTGAGTGCAAGCACCGCTTCCACACAATTCACAGGTTATGACAGCATGCAGCACCAGGCTGTCGTACAGGAAATTTTTGTAGGTGAAAAATCTGCAGAGGTCATGTCAAAGGGTGATACGGGGGGTGTAATCCTGGACAAAACACCATTTTATGCGGAGTCTGGAGGCCAGGTCGGTGACCAGGGTCTCTTGAAGAGTGATCAGGCGATGTTTAGAGTTTCTGATACCCAAAAACAGGGCCAGGTTCATGTACATTTCGGAAGCCTGGAATCAGGCTGTTTGAGGTTGGCTGATTGTGTACAGGCGCAGGTAGATTCCAGTCGTAGACAGGCAATAACGCTCAATCATTCTTCAACGCATTTGTTGCATGCAGCCCTGCGGACAGTGCTCGGCCAGCATGTGCAGCAAAAGGGATCCTTGGTTGCACCTGACCGGTTGCGTTTCGATTTTTCGCATAATTCACCCGTTAGCAAGGAAGAACTTTCCCAAATAGAAAATATTGTGAATTTCCAGGTCAGGCTGAACTCGGAAGCTACTGCAAAGATTATGGAAAAGGATCAGGCCTTGAAAGAAGGTGCATTGGCTTTGTTTGGAGAAAAATATGAAAGTGACGTTCGCGTGCTTTCTATCGGGGAGTTTTCCACGGAGTTGTGTGGGGGCACTCATGTCAGCCGGTCGGGCGATATCGGTATTTTCAAAATCATATCTGAGTCAGGTATTGCATCCGGTATTCGCCGCATTGAGGCGGTTACGGGCGATTCGGCAATCGAACGGGTACAGGAAAACGAAAAGGAAATAGCAGATATAGCAAGTTTGCTCAAGGTATCCAGGAAGAAAGTTGTAGAGAAAATAGAGCAGATACTGGCACAGAACCGGGAGCTCGAGAAAGATCTTGACAAGCTTAAGAACAAAGTCACTTCTCAGGCTGGGAGTGATTTGCTTGATCGAGCCGTGGAACTGGAAGGGGTCAAAGTCCTGGCCAGCGTCATCGAAGGTGCAGACATGAAGTCCTTGCGCGAGATGGTAGACTTGCTGAAAGACAGGCTTGGCAGTTCTGTGGTTGTGCTTGGAACGTCCAAAGAATCCAAAGTAAGCCTGGTAGCGGGAGTGACGACGGATCTGACCGGTAATATAAAAGCAAATGCTCTGGTTAATTCCGTCGCGGTGCAGGTGGGCGGAAAAGGAGGGGGTCGGGATGATATGGCCCAGGCTGGAGGCAATAACCCGGATGCACTGCATGAAGCCATGCAATCAGTCCCGGACTGGGTACGAGCCAATCTCCGGCAGTGAACAGGGGAGCATATCAATCAGTGATGAGCGGGAAATTATTTAAATTTTATTAATATATTCAATCATATGTCGCTATGATCCTGATATTACATGAAGTATGCACTTCAGGGACCCTATTACCATGTCATTGATCGTACAAAAGTATGGTGGCACTTCGGTCGGGTCAATAGAACTTATTGAACGTGTCGCCGGGAAGGTGATTGCTACAAAAGAGCAGGGTCATCAGGTGGTCGTAGTAGTTTCTGCCATGAGCGGTGAAACAAATCGGCTGGTGGGCTTGGCAAATGAAATCCAGGGAGATGCACCTCGGGGACGTGAGCTGGATGTATTGCTTTCAACCGGCGAACAGGTCACGATCGCATTGCTCGCAATGGCTTTGCAAAAGCGTGGCTGCGCTGCAGTTTCATCTACGGGCAGACAACTCGGCATTCTAACGGATAACAAATTCAACAAGGCACGCATCAAGAGCATCAATGGTGCGCGTTTGAAAAAATCTCTGGATGAAGGATATGTGGTTGTAGTTGCAGGGTTTCAAGGGGTCGATGAGGAAGGCAACATTACCACTCTGGGCAGAGGCGGCTCAGATACTACTGCGGTTGCACTGGCAGCGGCAGTCGAAGCTGATGAGTGCCAGATCTACACTGATGTAGATGGCGTTTATACTACTGACCCGCGTGTAGAGCCGAATGCGAGGCGCTTGGAACGCATAACATTTGAAGAGATGCTTGAAATGGCAAGTCTTGGCTCAAAAGTGTTGCAAATCCGGGCTGTTGAGTTTGCAGGCAAGTACGATGTTCCTATCAGGGTTCTCTCCACGTTTGATGAAGGACCTGGTACTTTAATTACTTTTGAGGAAGACGTTGTGGAAGAACCACTTGTATCTGGAATTGCCTTTAATCGAGATGAAGCCCAGTTAACTGTGAAGGGTGTTCCTGATCGGCCTGGAGTTGCTGCTCACATACTGGGTCCAATCGCTGAAGAAAATATTGAAGTAGACATGATTGTTCAGAATGTAGGTTCTGACGGGACAACGGATTTTACATTTACAGTTCATAGAAATGACTATAATAAAGGCTTGTTAGTACTTGAAGATACATTAAAAAATATCGGAGGTGGCCAGGTAGGGGGTGACCCGCATATCGTGAAACTTTCATTGGTGGGAGTAGGGATGAGGTCACATGCGGGAATTGCTAGTAGAATGTTCACAGCGTTGGCCCAGGAAAAGATCAATATCAGGATGATTTCGACATCTGAAATAAAAATTTCTGTAGTAATTGAGGAGAAATACCTGGAGCTGGGCGTACGCGTATTGCATGAGGCGTTTGAACTGGGCCAGGAAAATGAAGAAAAAAATAGCGGATAGTGCATAATAAACAACAGTTTCGGTAAGGAAGTAAACCGAAGTGATACACACCCGCCGGCATGTTCGGATGGCAACTTGACTGCAATGCTGCGGGTCAGAGAAATATAAAACGGACTACTGAGGAGACACGGAGATGCTGATTTTGACTAGGAGAGTTGGTGAAACACTCATGATTGGAGATGATGTCACAGTTACTGTTCTAGGCGTAAAGGGGAACCAGGTTCGAATTGGGGTGAATGCGCCGAGGGATGTTGCGGTACATCGTGAAGAAATTTTTGAGCGAATCCGGCAGGAAAAGACACATGAGGAGGGGACTTCCGGTCAGTAGCCGGTCCTCTGTTGAATTAACTTTGTCCAGCCAAGCCAAACAGTTGGGCTGGCACCAGTGAGCAACGCTTTGTCCGGAAGAGGGCTTTGTTAAAATTTATTTGGAATCAGGCTGCAGATGTAGTTTTTTGCTGGCTTCCGGTGAGGCTGCAACGGAACTGGTTCCACGTGTCTTCAATACTACATGTTCTCTGAGTACTAGCTGTACACAGGACGTCCATAGAACTACATAATCGAGGAGTCCAAATCATGCAGGTTCACATCAAGGCCACCAAGCAAATCTATCGACAAATATTTGCGAACAGGGTGCGAGAGAAGAATTGCGGTTCAGAAGCCCTGCCATGCATGGGGAACCCGCCTGGCAGAGTAGATTTCATACCCCGCAAAGCAGGTTACGGTGCGCTTGCAGTCATATTTCTCATAGTGCTTTTCTTGCCTGCAGCACGCGCGGCACTAGACAGTGAAACCCAGTTTGTCCTGAACACCTTTTCATTTCTCGTCTGGGGTGCGCTCGTAATGTGGATGTGTGCGGGATTTACCATGCTTGAATCAGGCTCAGTGCGCACGAAGAACGCATCGGTAATCTGCCTGAAGAACATAGGGCTCTACTCCATTGCCGGACTGGCATTTTACTTTGTCGGATACAACATTATGTATGTTGGCGTGGACGCTGGTGACTGGTTTGGTTCATTCCAGTTCCTGTATGGCGTTTCCAGTGATGAAATAGCGCTGCTCGATGGACAGGAGGCTGCTGTCTCAGCTGTTGTAGAAAATGGCTATTCAGTCATGTCAGACTGGTTTTTTCAAATGGTGTTCGTTGCGACAACTGCCTCAATTGTCTCTGGCGCACTGGCAGAGCGTGTAAAGCTTTGGTCGTTTTTCATTTTCATTCTCGTGCTGACGGCTTTCATCTACCCCGTTATCGGATCTTGGACATGGGGTGGCGGATGGCTTTCTGACATGGGCTTTCAGGATTTTGCCGGCTCAACAATTGTGCACTCTACAGGAGGGTGGGCAGCACTTGCAGGGACCCTTATCGTTGGTGCACGAAGCGGAAAGTTTCGCAGTGACGGAAGTGTCAAGGTTACACCGCCTTCCAATGTACCCGCCGTGACATTGGGTGTATTTATACTTTGGCTGGGATGGTTTGGCTTTAATGGCGGCTCACAGCTCGCATTGGGGGGAGCCGTCGATGCAGTAGCAATTAGTATCATTCTTTCCAATACAAATCTTGCGGCGGCAGCGGGTGTCATGGCGGCTATCACTTTGTCCAGACCTGTTTTAGGTCGCATTGACCTGCTTGCCGGTTTGAATGGAGCGATAGGAGGTTTGGTGGCAATTACTGCCGGACCAGATATCGTAGAACACTATTGGGCCGTAATCATCGGTGCGATAGGTGGTGCAATCTGCGTGGTCGGGCTGAAGTTCCTGGAACAATTGAAAATTGACGATGTCGTAGGTGCGGTTCCAGCACACTTGTTTGCTGGTATTTGGGGTACGTTGGCAGTATGTATTGCAGCAGGAGGAAATCTCCTGGTGCAGATCATCGGGATTCTGTCGATTGGGGCTTTCGTATTTGGGTTCTCCGGGGTAACTTGGTTCATTATTGACAAGACTCTTGGAGCCCGAATTTCACCTGAGGTTGAAAAATTGGGACAGGATGTCGCAGAACTTGGCATCGAGGCATATCCTGAATTTGTAGTCATGCCAGAAGAGGAATAAGAAGTATCAAGGTTGTTTCCCCGTACAGTTGTGCTGTAAGCGTGGGAGTAAACCGGAAGTTCCAGCCTGATGTTTATCTGCATGCATGGGATATAACACCACTCGACCCTCAAGCCTTCTCCTTGTTACCGGAAATATAGGCATACATCCAGAAAATACTCAGATATAAGTGGTTCGCATCAAAATCTTGGCTGAGTTGTCAAGAAATTTCAGGCATTTGTAAGCCATGGGGTTCTTTCTCCCTCGCTCGGTGAGCACGCCGCAGTAGTGATTGTCAAACTTGATAAAGCCGTCAGAAAGTTCAACCAGCACACCGATTTGCAGGTATCGCTCGATGAAATACCGCCAGCCCAAGACAAGGCCGCGTCCGGCAGCGGCTGCCTCCAGCATATACACGTAGCTATCAAACCCGACGAATTGAGGGGTATGCTGTGGATGACCTGCAGCCTTGAACCAGTCCTCCCAGGTAGCCCAGCCTTCATTAGGTCGTATGTGGTCAAGGAACGTCAGGCTGCTCCAACTATGGACAGGTCCGTTTAGGATATCAGCATGCCTCGCAGCATAATCAGGCGAGCATAGCGGCCTGACGGCTTCTATATGGACCAGTATAGGCTCTTGGTCCGGGATGGCCGCCTCCCAGCAGAACATCACGTCGACAGCCGGCTCAGACGGTAAGTCCTTAATATGATGGTGATACGTAAGAATGCGTATCCTGACATGGTCGCCCAGTGCTTCCTGAAGTGCTTCGAATTGAGGCATCAAATAGCAGTGTGATGCCTCGTGTGAACAGGCAATTACTACTTGTTCATAATCAGGTTGGCTTGCAATCTCTGAAGCGGCCGCATGGATGATACTGACCCCGTTGACCACTGCATCATGAAAGCGGCGACCGGCATCAGTCAAGGTCACTCCATTACGTGACCGTTCGAAGAGTCGTGTTGAAAGCATTTTCTCAAGCTTTGCAATGTCGCGGCTGATAGCGGGTTGTGAGGTACGTAATTCCTTGGCTGCCAGAGATAGTCTGCCGAGTCTGGCTGCACTTTCAAAAGTAAACAAAGCGTTCATCGTGGGGAGTTGGAAAGGATTGCGCCGTTTCATGCAAAAAATGATATTTATACATATCTAATTTATCAAGTATCTTTTTAAAATATCGTTTTATATAGTCATATCCTAGAAGAGCTTATAACAATATTGATACATTTAAATCGTGCACATGATTGAGTGCATATGAAATATGAATGACAAGTCTGTTTATCGGTGATCAGCTGCGTATGCAGTCTGGATTTGCGATAACCCGAAAGTTATTATCAAGCTGCCGAACATCGCGGGGCACGGGTCTGTATCGTGTGGTGATTGTCACGACCTGCCTGACGGTGAATAGTCGCGGGATGGCCAGGCATCGTCGGTGGCACGCACATGACCTGCTGGGCGTTGCGGACAGAGCTGTAGCCGGACAATTGGGGGAATGTTATGAAGAAGAATCAAGTGAAGCGAAGAAATCCCCGG
>WTFY01000012.1 GCA_011523795.1 Gammaproteobacteria bacterium | reverse complement strand
GCGCCTTCAGCGCCGAACCCACGATGATCGGCGTGTCGTCCCCCGGAAACTCGTACTTGCTCAGCTCCTCGCGGACCTCCATCTCCACCAGCTCCAAAAGCTCCGCGTCGTCCACCTGGTCCGCCTTGTTCAGGTACACCAGGATGTGCGGCACCCCGACCTGGCGCGCCAGCAGGATGTGCTCCCGCGTCTGCGGCATCGGGCCGTCCGCCGCGCTCACCACCAAAATCGCGCCGTCCATCTGCGCCGCCCCCGTGATCATGTTCTTCACGTAGTCCGCGTGACCCGGGCAGTCCACGTGCGCGTAGTGACGGTTCTGCGACTCGTACTCCACGTGCGCGGTCGCGATCGTGATGCCCCGCTCCCGTTCCTCCGGTGCATTGTCGATCTGGGAATAGTCCCGAACCTCGCCGCCGTGCGTCTCCGCCATCACCTTGGTCAGCGCCGCCGTCAGCGTCGTCTTGCCATGGTCCACGTGCCCGATCGTCCCCACGTTCACGTGCGGCTTCGTGCGCTCGAATTTCTCCTTCGACATCGTTCGTCTCCTGGTTTAGGTTGTTGTCTCAATCTGGAGCCCATAACCGGATTTGAACCGGTGACCTCTTCCTTACCAAGGAAGTGCTCTACCGACTGAGCTATATGGGCACGACACTTCTCTTGTCCAATTCAGACTTTCAAAAGGCCTGGAGCGGGTGATCGGGATCGAACCGACATCATCAGCTTGGAAGGCTGAGGTTCTACCATTGAACTACACCCGCAGAACCTTGTGAACTTGAGTCAATCAGACAAACCTGATTCTAAACACTAAATGGTGGAGGGGGAAAGCGCAATAACCATAAAGACTAAGTTTGGCCTGGCTTCCCTTACGCACAGGTAGAACTTCGTCTGCCAGCACAGCCAGGTTTTCCATCAAGCCTCTTGGGCTGTACCAAGCCCTGCGGAGTATATGCAGATTAGATTCTCCCCGAATTCACAACTGGGCTCCTTCATGGCCATGTATCCACTGGTATTAACGACTATCGCTCAAAATAAATCAGCGGCCCTGACTCACTAAATCGCTTGCTCAGGGTTTCACACAAGATCTGTACATACCCAGAGGCTTGTCAGTTACCGCTATGCAGGTTAATCAAATATTCCTATTGGCTTTTACAGAGATTACGGCTGCAATAATCAGCGCCATACTTGCTACGAGAAAAGACAAAGAAAACGATTTACTCACATCATAGATCTCGTTGGTAACCAGCGGACCCGCAATCTGGCCTATTCCAAATGAAGTGGTCATGATTGCCATGAGGTTAACCCGTACTTCATGAGATATTTGCAGTGCTATTGACTTGGCAATGGTCACAAATCCCATAAATGTGCCACCAACCAGGAGCGCGCTACACAAATAACCGGTCAATGTTTGACTGAATATCGGAAGCGCTACACCGATCGATTGGACGATCAAATTGACAAATAACGAATTTTTTGAGCCCAGTCTAGCTTGAACCCAATGCCAAAAAAAACATGAGAACATCGCTCCCAATCCAAACACTGCCCATACGTGAATACCGATTGCAATGCCCAGGTCATCCTTGATTACCAAGGGAAGGTAGGTGGCGGTAATAATATAACCAAACCCTGCCAACCCATAAATCAAAACCAGTTTCCACTTGTCAAATTCTTCTGCACTGTGAACGTCTGTATAGATTTCGCCTGCGGTCTTCCCTGCTGAATCCACTTTCATCAGCAAAATACAAGGCATTCCGACCAGCAAACCCATTCCGCCCAGAAAGAACCATAATTTCGCACTATCCAATCCAAAGTGCTGACCTATAGCGATGAGTTCCGCCGAAACTAAAATTCCAAATCCAATACCTGCGTATAGAACAGGCGAAGCACGATTATTCCCCTTGTACTGCAATAACCATGATGAGGCGCCAACCATTGCCGTGGCACTGAATACACCTGAAAGGCCACGCATTGCAATAAAGAACCACACATTCTTGTACAAAGCCAAAAACGCAATGGTCAATGCGGTACCTAGAATCGAATAAAGACACAGTTTGAACGAGTCATCAGGGCGTGTATTGATCGCCAGCAGTGCACCCAACAAGTATCCTGCGTAGTTTGCGGAGGCTGCATAGGCACCCCCGGCTAGTGTCAACGACCCTTCATCAACCATTACGGGGAAGATGCCTGTAAAACAAAAACGCCCAAAACCCATTCCGATGGCCAGTATCAATGCAGCATAGACTGCAGACTTGTATGCAGGTGAATTCACAAAAGAAAGTTTTTTAGAGTCGAGTTTTTCTAGCTGATTTCCAGCTAATACGAGATGACAGGTATCCGTCGAAACCTGTGATTTTATAACCTATGTTTTTATGATTTAAAACGATCACCGCCCTTTGTGCAAAGGGACATGGTTTCAAGCTGATTAATTCCAGTTCTTCCAATTATTTTTTCGTAAATTTTTTAATGGATGCATGCTTATTGTGCCAGTACCACATTTTCCTCTTTCTCGACTTGAGTGTCTCCGAGCCTGGTTCCGATAAGATGCTTGGCTAACCTCTTGCTCTGCCCAATGATCGTGAGTGTCGGGGGACGTACCAGGGGTAACGGGAAAGTGCTTGCATCCGAGACATACAGATTATCGAATGCGAAAGTTTTCAGATCGGAATCCAGATGATCCCCTATACGTACTGTCGCACACGGGTGTGTTCCTCTTGGAGGGTTCCAGAAAATAGTGTTCGGATCACATCCCGCTTTGATAAGAATACTCTTGCCGGTACTGAACCCGATATTTGCCCGGATGTGATCATCGTGCAGCAAGGGCATGCTGATCTGCCCATCGGGTGCCACGTAGCCTTTAAGACCTTCTTTTATCTTGACCATGATGCCCAGCATGCGCGGAAACTTGGGCACTTTCTTCAAATGCCTCCAGCCCTTGTAATACTGGGTCAGCGCAAACAGTCCAAACGGCTGGGTAAGCGTCGAATACATCAGACCATTCTCATCGTCACAGTAGCTGATCGTCATCGGTGGATCACCCGTATTTCCTTTCTCCTTGATGACACCATATACGACAAACGTAGTATCCACGCCCAGTGCATCTCCGGCATTATGAATGCCTGAGTTCTGTAAAATCCTGGGGGTGCCGATTCCTCCAGCACAAACAATAACGACCTTGCCATTCAGCCTGAATCTTTTCCCGTGAACCTCGGCACAGACTCCGGTTGCCACGCCATCCTCAGTCTCGACATTGTGAACATTGCACTCGGTAATGACGGACGCACCCGCCTCGATGGCCTGATCCAGATAATCGTTTGCCGTCCACTTGCCTCCACATCGACAGCCAAACATGCATTTGTCACCGCAATCCAATTCAGCGTAACACCGTTTTGGATGAATGAATTTAGCCTGGGGCACCCAGTCCATGCCCAGGTCTCTGCCCGCTTCTCCAATGCGTTGTGATGCCGTGCCTGTGTGTTCTTCAGGTAACGCCTCAATCTGAAGCTCATCAATGGTTTCGTTGACTTCAGACTCTATATCCACACCCGTTTTATCAAGCCACCAGGAAGGAGGGCCTGAAGCAGCGCTTGCAAACATGTTGGTTGCCCCCCCGGTAAGCATCGGACGGACAATCGTGACCCCTTCCTTGGATTTTAGAAAGCCACGCTTTTCGGTGTAGATAAAAGGCCCTGCGACAGTTCCGTAATACCATTTACTCCGGTGATCTTTTCCGTATTCCAGTACGACTACTTTCTTTCCTACCCTCGCCAGTTCTCTTGCAACAGCGGATCCTCCCGGGCCACTCCCGACGATTACGGCATCATATTTCTTGCTGTTGATGTCATCGGCCATGTCCATGATGTTCTGTACTGGCTTGATCGGTGAAGGGTGTCTTCTTTTCAAACGGCTTTCATCAAAACTCTCCCGTTTTAACCGGGTAGAATTTTTCAGGTCTTCTATGGTCCCTAGCTCGTAATGTTTCATGATATGTGCCCTATGTGTAGCCGATAAAATCCCGACAACTGATTCCTACTTGCCATATTTGTTCCAATAATCTTCAAACAGCCCCTCTTCGTCAAATGCACGAGGATGTACCGGACGTGAAACCCAGGTTACGTTCATAAAATTTCTGACATTGACATTTTCGGTCGTGATATTCCCTCCCCACGTCCCGCAGGCAAGTGACAAGGTATAGGGGAGTCCGTTTCTGGGGCTTCCTGCTCCTTCATTAAGATTTTGATTCACGATTACTCTTGCCGTTCTTGTATTCAACGCAACACAGTTGATGTTTGCTTCAGACTGTGAATGTATTCCGCATGTATGTCCCAGGCCCTGGTAATCCGTAATGCAATTTACGATATCCACTGCATTTTCAATTTTCCCCGAATATTGATAGACGGCCAGAACGACGGACAGTTTTTCTCCAGAGAACGGATGGCCTTCTCCGGTTCCGGTTTCGTCTACCAGCAGGAAACTTTTGCCAGGCGGAATATCGATTTGCGCCTTCTTTGCGATTGATTCTGCAGATTTCGCGATTATTTCAGGAGACGGGATATGGGCATCTTTCGGCCACATGACTTTTTCAAGGCTGCTTTTCTCTGCCTTGCTGCATAAATAACCACCCAGCTCTGTCAACCTGCTCACCAGTACTTCGTAGACATCTCGATGAACGACTATGGCGTTATCCGCCAGGCAGCTTGTCGCATAATCAAATGTCTTCGCCCTGGCAATCATGTCCGCGGCATCGTCAAGGTCTGCGGTTTCATCCACGACATGCACCGCATTCCCTACCCCTACTCCATAGGCAGGCTTCCCCGAGCTGTACGCGGCTTTCACCATGCCCAGTCCCCCCGTTGCCACGATGAGATCCACATTTTCCATCAGCACTTTTGTTTTTTGAATTGAAGGGCCGGTGATGACTTGTGCCAGGTCTTCAGGCGCACCAACGCGAGCGCAGCCTTCCCGTATGCATTCGACGACTCTGGCCGAACTCCTTTCTGTCCTGGGATGCGGCGCTACGATCAACGCGTTTCTTGCCTTGATCGCGCCTAAAGCCTTGACAGGCGGCGTTGCATCAGGGCCTGTCGCCGGAATAAGTGCGCCAATGACACCTACGGGTTTAGCGAACTTTGTAATTCCGGTCTCCGGGTCATCCTCGATCATGCCAACAGTCTTGACGGAACGCATATCCGCCAGTGTCCCGATTACGCGATTGTAAATTTTGGTTACCTTGTCAGCGTAATTTCCAAACTCGCCCTCATCAACGGCCATGCGTGCCAGTTCTTCCCTGTTCTTGATCACGCTCCAGGCAATTGATGTCACCAGTTCGTCTACCTGTTCTTGCGTATGGGAATTGATCTGCGACTGTGCAAACCTGGCATTCTCTACCAATTCCAGAATCTCGCGCTCAGGGGTATCTGCCGGCACTGTGCTTGTCTGCGAATCAGGAATACTTGTATTTTTGACTTCTGTCATTCGTTGATCCCGTAGCTAAACAAACAAAACGGGCTCTCCTCCCGTGTGCAAGAACACGGCTGTCTGGATGTCCCCGTAGTGACCCTTTTTCATAAAGTCCGAAAACCCGGCAAAAGCCTTCCCCGTATACGTCGGATCAAAAAAAACACCCTGCCTGACTGCAACCTCTTTAATGGTTTCATTTCCTTCAATGCTTGGTATCCCGTAACCATCACCAATATAGCCGTCATGGATCACGACCTCATCCAAATTTATGTTCAGGGTAACATTTAACAATATAGCTGCCTGTTGTACCAAATTACGGACGATATCTGTCAACTCCCTGGCGGGTCGGCTCACGGTAAAGCCTTCGATTCGCCAGGGGTGGTCATACAAGATCCGTGCAAGGACCCAGCCGGCTATCGTCCCCCCGGAACCCACTGCAAGCGTTACGAGATCGACATTTATTTCCCTGTCCTGGCACTGCTCCAACAATTCCTGCGCCGCATGCATGTGGGCGATGACCCCCAGTGCACAGGCGCCTCCCCGCGGGATGGAATAAGGAAGGGCACCACCCTGCACCAGCTCCTGCTCGACAAGCCGGATCATTGTATCTACCGAGCTTCGATCGGTATCGTGCGTAAACCGGGTTTCCGCTCCCAGTAACCTGGTCAGGTAATAATTGCCTCTAACTTCTTTTGGGGGGCTGCCCCAGTAGATAGCAATACAGTTCAGATTCAGATAAGCGGCCGCCGCTGCCGTTGCGCGTACATGGTTGGATTGTGCACTTGCACCCGTGATCAATGTTTTTGACCCGCTCTTCAATGCATCGGCCACGATGTATTCAAGCGCCCTGACTTTATTTCCTCCGTAACCAAAATCGATCAGGTCATCGCGTTTAACCCACAGCTCAACGCTGTTGATGCTTTTTTCCAGGTTTTTAAACCGCTGCAAAGGAGTAGGAAATCGTGCAAGCTCACAACGGGGAAATTTTTGCAAGTCATCCGATACGAGTGCTTGAGTGCTCATATTTTATCCAGCACTCGATCCACCATTGCAGTGCACAGGCCCAGACAATTTTCATATTTAAAAATCTCATCAATCTCTTTAGCACTCAGACTGGATGAAATCTGCGAGTTACTCAAAATAGCCTCTCTGAATGAAGTTCCTTTCTTGCGCGCACTCATGGCTTCCCTGTATACGATTTTCTGGGCCTGGTTTTTTCCCAGCTTTTTGGCTAACGCCAGCATGACGCCTTCTGAAAAAACCTGTTCGCCACTGATCTCCAGATTCTTTTGCATTTTGCCTGCCTGGACCTTCAGGTTTGACAAGATCAGTTTCAACAACTCCAGAGATTTGCCCGACACTAAAGTGATCAGCGGCAAGACATGCCATTCACTTTTCCAGGACCGGCCATCCCGTTCATGGTCCGTGACCAGGCCTTCAAGAAGAATCGCTGCATTATGACGGGCGACCCGGGCAAGCGTCCCCAAGTGCTCGGAGATTTCCGGATTTTGTTTATGCGGCATCGTGATGCTGCCTACCGTTTCGATAGGCGTAACCTCGATGAGTTCTGCGATTTCCGTTCTTTGCAGGTTATAGATTTCATGACCAATACGATCCGCAGTTCCAGTGATCAGCACCAGCACCTGACCCCATTCCGCAAACACATCCCGGCTTGAAGTCCAGGAGATCATGGGGTCACGCAATCCGAGGCGACTGCAAAATTCCTTCTGAACTTCCAAACCGCAGCGGTCCAGCGACGAAAGCGAACCAACCCCTCCGCATAACTGGCCCTCGTCCATTCGATTGCCCAGCTGCGACAACCGGATCCGATGACGATCCAGCTCGCACGCCCAGCTCGCAACCTTGAATCCAAACGTTATGGGCAACCCGTGCTGTCCATGCGTACGTCCCGGCATGATCGTGTCGCGATGTGTGCTCATAAGATTTTTAGCAATAGAACATATTGCATTGATATCTATCAGGAACTGCTCCCTGGAATCCCTCAAGGCGATGGAAAACCAGGTATCGGTCACATCCTGTACCGTCGCACCGTAATACAGCCAGTTTTTTACATCCTCGTCTCCACGCTTTGCCAGGGCATTGATAAAACCCTGCATGGAATGCCCGCTTTGTTCAAATCCTTCCCTGGTGTCATGAAGCAATTCACCATCGATCTCAATTCGGTTGCAGAATTCCCTGATTGAGTGCCCGGCTGATTCCGGTATCAAACCAAATTTTGATTGAACTTCCGCCAGTACACCCAATATTTCCAGCCAAGTCCTGATTCTTGATTTCTCATCAAAGATTTTACGTAAGGATTCCGTACTCCAGGAATTTTGATAGATTGAAGATTCTGTAAATAACGAGGTCATTGGGCTTGGTGAATCAGGGTCTGTACATGTTGTGACAACGCACTTTCTGCCTGTTTTATTTTTTCCCGTTCATTGTCTGTCCATTTTTTAAAATGATTGATCTCCTGTTTACTGCATTCGATCATCTCATCGATCCTGTCTTGAGAAGTGCCCCCTAACCCGGACTTTTTCTCAATGGCAATATCCGGAGAATCCAGTGCGTCGAGGATCTGCCTGGAGCATGAAACTGGATGACCCACTACATCGCTAGCCGCTTCATTCAGTTCCAGTTCCGTTAACTCGAATAAATGCTTTTTAAGGTGTGTAAATTTACGGACGATTTTTCCGACAATCTTGTGGGCAGTCCGATAATCCAGGTTGTTTTCAACTGAAATCTGCTCAGCCAGTTCTGCGGCCATTGCGCAGCTTTCCCTTGTCCGGTTTGCTGCATTTGAAGTGTTAAACTGCAATCCCTCCACTACTTTCGTGAGCAAGCCGATGCCTTCTATGCTTTCCCTGAGCATGGATGGAAGTTCTCCGTACAAGAACAAGCGATTATCAACCTGTCCGGTGGGTGTGCGTTGCGACACGACAACCATGTTTTGTATGCCAATGACTTTATTCGCCAGCGCCCGGATATACGCCAAGGCATACGGATTTTTTTTCTGCGGCATGACCTTGCTGGCCCGTGAACAAGAATCCTGCAATTCGATATAGTTGAATTCTTCCGTCACGAAACAAAATACATCTTCGCAAAAGCGGTCCAGCGTGACCAGAACCGAAGTTGAAACGGATGCTGTCTCGATGGAAATATCAGCCTGCCACATTGCATCCCTTGTATGCATGACCGGCCTCGCAAAGCCCAACAGACTTGACAGCTTTTCCCTGTCAATCCGAAGGGTTGACCCGTTGATGCCTCCGCACCCGGCTGGGCAACAGTTGACCCGCTCGAAAAGCGATTCGATGCGCGCCAGGTCCCGCATCAGCATGAACACAAATGAATGCAGATAATGTCCGAACGTCGTAGGCTGCCCTGACTGCAGGTACGTGTAATCCGGCATGACGGATGCCTTGTGCGTCGACACCTGCATCATCATTGCCCGGATGAAAGCGGTTATTTCAGCGGCAAGGTCAAGCAGATTCTTTTTTATTACCAGATGATAAGCGACCGTAGTGCTTTCTCTGCGCGCCCTTCCTGCGCATAACCAGCCTGCCGCATCAGTGTGTTGTGCCAGCCAGTTTTCCCGATTGGTGAATAAATCACCGAATTTGGGGTCAGGCTGGAAATCCGCCGGGTTCTGCTGCAATTTTTGCAATGCAGTCAACAAGCCAGCGCCTGCTTTTTTATCAATAACCCTGGCCTCGACCAATGCAATCACATGTGCCATGTCCGCCCAGTTCATTTCTTCCGACAGGCACACCTGAGCCTGAAGCTCACTCCTGAAAGCGCTTGTCACCAGCATCTCTTCGGGGGACTGTGATAAACGGCCATTGGCACACAAAACAGTATCGGAGTCTGAAAATCCGTCGCTCATTTCTTCGCAGACATCTGTGGTGTTTGGGTTGTATCAGAATCTTCTACCGAGTCAGGGTCCCACATTCCGCGCTGGGTAGACTCGTCGGCAACTTCTCTCAAGGATTCATACTGAAGGCCCAGGCGCAATGACTCCAGCGACAGGACGTCCATGGGGCTTACATTCCCGAGGTTTACATTTGGACCCATTTGTTCAATCAGGGCGGCCTGCTGTTTTTTCAGGGGGGCTTCCCAAATGACTTTTTCCGTCTTTTGCCCAACCAGCGACAGGATTTTTTGAAATATTTCGAGCTTCAGGTCTCCATCCTGGTCGAATATACCGATTGCGCGCCCGGATTCCCTTGCATCTACAACGACATATTCAGCACCAAAATATAAATCCTGCAGAATCAGGTCCGCGACTTCTTCAGGACCTGGTTGCTTTGCGGGGTCTTTTTTACCCACCTCCGTAATTGGAATCAATCCATTGTCCAGCGCACACAAAATTGCGTTACGCCTGCGCTTGATGGGCAGTGTTATCGTCCCATCCGAGATTTCAACCGAGCGGAATCCAATCTCCCTAGCACGCAGCATGTAGGATTGACAGTTTTTCTGAACAATCGCAGCCTCCAGCAACGTACCTCCGGGAAATGTATTGATGTTGTATTGATTCAATGTATCGAGCATTTGACGGAGTATGTCTGCAGGTATCACGGCAGACACTCCATAGCTGCACTTCCAGTGATCGATATACTTGTTCGAAACCAGGAGCATGTCCTGCAGCATCTGCGGCCCCATACACGTATCGATAACCATTGTCATCCCCACATGTTTTTGCCGCTCTACACGCTCTTTCATGAGTTCACTTATGACCTGAATCCCGTCCCAGGCAGACTTAAACATACTCAACCTCACTCGAAATTTCCCGCAAAGCCTGTTCTACCATGGCGAGTTCAGCACCCCAGGGAACAATCATTACATCCCCATCCCTCTCAATTTCGAACTCGAGCAAACAACACTTTAATATTGTAGGCACTGCAGATTTTTGCCGAAGCTTGCGTGGACACATCTCGACCTGGGGTGGCTCATCCCCATAATAGTGCCGATGAAACTGAAGACTTCTTTCACATCCTATTAAAACCCAGTTCCTGCGCTGCTCGGGACGCTCGTCCAGGAAATACACAGGCTTTTGCAGCTGGTTCATCCCACCTGATCTACAAGGCAGCAAGTAACATTCAGGATCGACGCTGTTGCAGAGCTCTCTCACATCAATGGTCTTGAGCTCAGCACGAATGGGAGGCAAATCAGCATAGCTCAATGCCTGGACCACCATGTCATACAGTTTTGGTGGAGAAGGCGGTTCGACTTCGAGTACCTGCAGCACAAGCGGGTCAGGACGACATATGAAGTTGATATGGTCATACTTGCCTTCAACAATGCATATCCCGTCTTTTTTTACATGATTGCGAAAAGCAGCTTCTGCCAGAGCGGATCGGTTCGCGCAGTCGACACTGCTGTCTTTAACGTAAACACAGTTTTCCGGAAGGCCCAGTATTTCAACATGAATGATCTCTGAAAACAGCGATTGGTCATCCGACCTTTGAATGGCAGCGACGGCATAGTCCTGGTTAACCCCCTTGAGTACAGTAAATTCCGTACGCCGATACGCTTCTTTCCCCAGCAAGTATGACCGCACTGCCTTCTCGGACATTTCTCCGGCATATTCCTGGACACTGGTTTTGCGATAAGGAATGGGAACAATGTTTTTCTTGTCTCGATATCCCGCTGAGAAATCTGCCTGTTTCGCGTTCTGTGGGGTTTGTTCAACAAATTGCTGCATTTTTTTGCTCTTCCAAGGTCAATGAGCGGTCTCCGGGCAATAATTCCTTTTCATGAACGCGGAGTGGATCAAGTTTCCGGATGATCGAAAGCACTTCTGGAGAAGGAAGCGAAACGGTTTTCACTTCTTTCTTCACTCTTGGCTCAAATTCGGTATTTTCCAATACATCATCTATGGTAGTGTGTGGATAAAGGGCATGTAATTGCAAATACCCGTCCCGACCGAAATCAAAAACACCTAAATCCGTAACGAGCCACTGAGGACCGCCCCCCCGGTACCCGAGTTGCCTGCGTGTGACGCCATCAGCGTTCTTGTGGCCAAAACCAGTGACATAGTCACACTGCGAGACAATCCGGTAGCGGCGCTTTCCATTGACAGGTTCTGTACGATGCGCGGCAGTCCACAACGTAATATTTTTTGCATTGCACGACAGGTTGCAGGCACCACCACCACCCGGCAGTTTGAGCTTCAAGGTTTTTCGGCCCAGCCGGGTAACATTGGTATTGCCCCAGCGATCGATTTGCAGGCCGGACAAAAACATTCTTCCCAGACGCCCACTTGCCGACAAATCGAACAGCTCACCAATACTCAGGTGACATTCGGAATTCCGGTCATGTACCCAGTCGTTAGTCGTGGGAGCGATAAAGGGAGGATCCGGATTAACCCCGTAGGTAGCACCGGCGACCAACACCAGATTAGGCGCATAGACCCGTTTGGCAACATGCAATGCAATTTGAACTAATGGCGATCCGAATCCATGGAATACCAATGTGTCATCTTCAACAGTTCGTGCCAGTTGATCGATGAGTAGCTCGCCCAGTGTGCAGTTCTTTTCCATGTTTACGCACTTTCCTTGTATAGCTCCATCCAGGCATCCGGTGACTCTTTCCAGCTAGATAGCCTTACCTGTGCATCTTCCCCGCCAATGCGATGCAGGTACTCTTCATGACTTTCACATTCATATACGAAATATTTCAAATATTTGTTTTTGAACCCCGTTGAACCTTCTTTCGCAGCAGCCATGTACAACTCGGTATGTTCACGATCATAGGCATAAAACGGATAGCAAGCGGTCGGATGAGCACCCATGGGCACTTCGGCAATGCCTGTCACGTAAAAGTACGGAATATTCGCACCCCCGAGGCGCTTCAATTCTTCATTCGTTACGATCTTTTCCACTGTAGCCAGTACTTTTTTTGATGCCTGTGCAAACAGCAAGTCAACGACTGGAGGACCTTCAATTCTCAAATTGCCATGCGAGTCGGCATATTGAACATGAATAATGGCCACATCCGGTGTAAGAGGTGGCACTACCAGGATGTCCTCTTCCGAATAAGGACTTTGTATCGTTTCATAACCTGGATGGATTTTTTCAAAATCGGTACCCCTTACTGATCGAATGGGCATGAACGGCAAGCCTTGGATCGAGGCACGAAGTTGCTGAACAAGCGTATAGCAGCAATTGTCTTGAATCTCGATTTCACCACTTTCACATCCACGTCGATAGTTTTGCGCCATGCCGAAATCTTGCTCAAACCCTACATAGCTTTCTTGAGATGCAGAAACCGCATTGGCACCACACAGCAAATCGATGTCAATTCCGTGTGCAGAACCGACCACTGTCAAACCGTTGACACGATTGCGGATGATTGAACGGATCAGGGCCATCGGCTCACGCGATGACAAGCCACCTCCAACCGCTACGCAGTCTCCGGATTCAACTTGTGAAGCGAGTGCTTCAATGCTGGTTAATTTGTTCTCGGCGGTCGAGTGGCGAGTCAACACACAATTACACTACGCAGCAAGGACAGGTCCTGTGAGAATCATGATCGCATGAATCTTTCGCCCAAGGATGTGAATGATGATCTTCGTGTATCGGGTTTGCGCGATCATTTTTACAGACCCCGCAAACCCACACATCAGGAACTTTTGCACCAGTCATGACCATGCCTTTGAACTCCCGTTCACAATCCGGGCACCACAAGGTCAGAACTGGCATGGATACAGAATCTCCATAAACTCCATTTTTGATCAGCGCATCATGCTGCTTTCTTTGATTCCTTTTGCAATTCTTCACGCACGATTTTTGTTCCTTCAACAAGAGCACGCATTTTTTCGTAGGCAATGTAGCGCCAAAAGTGAATAAGGCCACAATCGGTTGTAACCCCTAGACGCTCAGCAGGAACGTACTTGAGCAGGCCCCGGATACGGTCAGCCACCTGGTCAGCGGTTTCAACAATCGTGCTCTTGATGTCGATGACCCCTGCCCAAAAGTACATGTTATCCGGCAGCGGATGTGTTTTCAGAACATCCAGTTCGCCCTCACAACGGCCACAGTTTTCTATGTTAATGACATCCAGGTTCGCCTCATAACATTTCGGTATGATGGATTCAGCTCGATTCGTTGGATTTTCACCTGCTCGCTTGGTGATATCATTATCGTCTGCCCCTTCTTCCATGTAATACCCGTACGTACCCTTGTAGTTTCCCCAGCAGACATGTGTGACGATCTTGGAGTTTTTGACACCTTCCACACATCGGTTGTAGGCCTCTATCGCCCAATCTTCAAAAAGGTAAGGCCATGTAAACTCGTCCAATTGAATGAAGTCCACACCCATCTCGTCCAGTTCTAGGAGTTCTTCGTTCAGTGCTGCGGCGATTGCCATCGCTCGGTCGTAACTGGACTTGTAATAATGATCATTCGTGCATTGAGCCAGAGCTTGAACCCCCGTGTATTGCACTTTGATCGGTTTGTCAGTAGCCCGTCTCAATGCCCTGGTCTGTTGAATCATGATGGGGCCGTAGCGTTTGATTTCTTGATGGCAGGTCACGGAGTGCAAGTCGCTATAAAGTGGCGTAGCCAGGTATTCCCCATGCATGCTGTAGCCCAGACGCTTAAGGTAGTAGTACACGATTTGATCAACATAATTATCGCCTTGTACCCGGCCATCCGAAATAATATCCAGCCCTGCCATTTCCTGATCGTGCGCCATAGTGGCTATTGCATCTTCCAATGCTTCCCGCTCTTTTGCATCCGGTGGCGCCTGGTCTCCCGAAAAATTGGTCGCCCACAACGTATCCCACCAACGCGGGTTAGGATAATTCCCTACAATACTGGTAGGGATTAATACCTCTCTATCTCTAATTTTCATAATGATGCCTCTCCTGAATCTACCTCTAGATTTTTAAGTACTAGATGTTTTTTATGCTTTTAAATTTCAAAAGATCGTCACACAGTAACTGCTTGCCCATACAAGCATCTTATACCCAAATGAATTTCTTGTTGCTTAAATAATAAACAAAAAAACGGAATTTACCTAGTAAATATTAGTCATACCTGACTATCGACATAACCGATGAGTGGAACTTGTGAATCAGATGCTTGCTGGCATTGCAGACGCTACGAATTTCTCAAAAGCCCTGAGCTTGTCCACGTAACACAACCGACCCTTGCTGCTGCAATGCGCAAACTGGAAGCCAGGCTTGAAAATCGTTTACCGGATCGAAAGAAAGAATATGTAAAAACTTATGTAATTGCTGATTTGCTTTTTGCATTGACTAATGCCTGGCGCAATCCTTCTTCCAAAACCGGATGATAAATAGGCAATTGCAATAGCTTGTGTAATGGAATTTCATTTTGAATGGCCATCATTAACAAATGCGCAAAATTTTCCGCACCGGGGGCTATCATTTCTGCACCAAGAATATGATCGTTTTTCGAATTCACATAAACCCGTACCACGCCATGATTTTCCCCTTTTAAAGTTGCACGCCCTTGCAGAGAAAATTCGAATTCACCAGTAACACACTTTTCCTGGTCGAGCTCATTGAATGACTGGCCTACTCTCGCTATGGGCGGGTCAGTAAAGACTATATTCAAGGCAGGCTTCGCAAGTTTTTTCTTTTGGGTATGCATGGCGTTGTATACCGCAACTCTTGCTTCTTCTGCGGCTTCATGCACCACCATCTTTTTGGAACTGACATCTCCGGCCACATAAATTGGAAAATCATTTACCTGCAACGTGCAGGGGTCATATAACGTGTTGGCCGTGCCTGTAGTATCCAGTCCCAGTTTTTCCAAATTCAATTGATCAATATTGGATTCTCTTCCAGCACATAACAATACCTGGTCGACTTCTAATCGACCACTTTCCCACTCAAGCAAGAACTTCCCTGCTTGCGCAGTGACCTTTGCAATTTTGGTATTAAAACAAATCGGGTAGTACTGCTGTTGAAGAGAAAGTGCATGATGAAAAACCTTTTCATCCTGTATTCCTGCTATCGTTTTATACTCTTCAAATACCTGTACTTTTACTCCCAGTCTTGCAAGGGCCTGGGCAAGCTCCACACCGATAATGCCCAGCCCGACAACAGCGATACTGGCTGGCAGCTTTTCCTGTTCAAAAAAGTTGTCCGTGGTCAATATGCTGGATTTCACCTCTTCAAATGCATCCGGTATTCTTGGCCTTGAGCCGTTTGCAATAATGATATTGTTGGCCGATATTTTTCCCCCATTCACTTCAACAGTGTTGGCGTCAATGAATGTTGCATGCCCTTTGATTCGAGGAAATTTTTCACTGCCTTGAATTGCCCTGTCGACGAAATGATCCCGGAGTGCACGTACTTTTGTCAGCACGGAAGCCGTATCAATTTCAAATTGATCCTGCAGGACAAGATTATCCTTGGTTAAGGACTGAACATTGTTCACCTTCTTTGCTATTTCAATGAGCCCTTTAGACGGCATGCATCCCGTCTTTGCACACGTCGTGCCTCCATCTCCCGCTTCTATCAGCAAATACTTGGCATCCAGTTTCTCCAGTTGCTTGGCTGCTGCAATACCTGCGGTTCCTGCGCCGATGATTAAAACGTCATACATACATTGTTCTTGATGGAAATGACTGGCCCCTGCTTTTATAATTTATACCGCCTGGTTTCGACAAATAATTACAGATCAATACAACCAGTTGTTATTTGGAAAAAAACATGATTTCTGTAGTAATAAATTTTCCTGTCCCGGAAGACATCACTCCTGAAGCTTACAAGGACAAGATGAAAGATACCGTTCCAAGATATCAAAACATTCCCGGTCTTATGAGAAAAAATTATATATTTAACGAGAAGTCGCGAGTGGGCGGAGGAATTTACAGCTTCGACAACCTGGAAGATGCAAAGGCTTGTTTTGATGAAGCATGGCAAAAGAGAGTTGAAGCTAATTTTGGAAAGCCGGAAATTACATATTTCGACACCCTTATAGAACTGGACAATATACTAAACACCGTCAAAGTGAACGATGAATAACTGATACTGTTCTGCAAGGCTGTCCATACTATTTTCTGAATTCAATCAGGTAAATTGCCAGTCCCAGGCCAATCAGGGCTATCTCAACCGCACTTATACACAGCAACAAGAATGTGATTCTCCTGGCCGCAGGTTTCATGCGTTGCCATATCCGTTTTTTGTAGTACCGCCAGGGGCCGAACCATGCCCATCGCTGCCACTGCAGCAAGTAACGCTGGATTTCCTCTGCCCACTTGGTCAGGCTTCTGTCGACTTCATCGAGCCGGTCCAATCGTTCTGACTCGGGAACACCTTCATATTTTTCTTCGATCATAAGGGATGAGCTTCCCGAGGATTCCCGGACGGTCATGCGTGTGCTGGACTTCAAGCCCTGGGAGTAATGGATTTCAAGACCGTCCTGGAGCGGCTCTACCGTGATCCCGGTATCGACCTCGAAAGCGGGAGTCTGGCTGTGATTTACAGCATGCAAGCGGTATTGCCCTGCAGAGGTTGTTTCCCACCTCCTGAACACCAGATAAGGATTGATGCGAAACAGCCGCTCCACATCCTGGCAGAATTCCAGCAGGGCTGCCTGGCCCAGAGGCGTCCTGAACTCTACCCAGGCCTTGTCTTCACGGGTAAGGAGATGGTCCTCGTCAGACACTAGGATGGGGGACGACGAGTAGCGGGGCTTTCAGCTGGCGGGCAACACACCGGGTCATCATTCGCGAACGCAAGCCCCTGGATATCCTTGGCCGGGGTGAACCCATCACAACCAGATCATAGGCGGACTGTTCACAGGCATCTATCAAGCACCGGTCCGGCTTACCCAGGATGACTTCATGAGCCGTATCTACACTTTTCTTCGCCAGCCGGGTCTGAATCCGCCGGACATGCCCATGCGTCTCGCGGCTCAACTCCGTCTCGAGGTAATCTTCGAACCGCCTGCGGGTCGAACTGTTGTTCAGCCAGTCATCCCCCAGCATATCCCTCCAGAACTCGGGCACGACCAGCAGGTGGGTTACCCGAATTCCTTGCACACACAGCTCCAGAACCTTGTTTTCTGCCGCCAGTGCTCCCTCGGTCCCGTGGCTTGCGAGCAGGATGTGTTTCATGATCAACCGGATCGAAGTACGAAAATACGGTACTAGTAGGCGAGATACACGACCAGGGCGATCACCAGGGCAAGGACCAGCGCCATCAGGTCTTCCCTGCGGTCGCTGCTGAAGATCGACAGAACGGTGCCTCGGTCAAATTCGGTTTCTTTTTTGTTCATGGAGACTCCTGAATGGTTTTCACGTTTAAACGGTTTCCGAAATGAGCAGTATGACGACAAGCAGTGACAGGACCGCCTTGACCGCCCCCACGATGCCGCCAATTATCGCAGGCTGCCCACCCGCCTGGCGCATGGATGAAACCGTGATCTGCATGCCAAGCCCGACCAGGCCGAAAGCGAACAGCCAGGTGACCCAGTCACGGAATGCCTTTATTTTTTTCGCGGTATGACGTACGGCCTTGTGCGCTTTCTTGAGGACTTTGTTGGCCTCCCTGGATACCACATTCGCATTGATGAGACCGCGCAGGATATCGTCATCCTCGATACTCATCACTTTGCCGTTGTCGATGAGGCGCTGCAGGGTCTGCTTGCGGTCCTGTCGCTGCACCTTGACTGATTCCTCTTTCAACAAGGCGATTTGCCCGGGCTTCAACAGGTTTTCCTGCTTGAAGCCCGAGGCCACCGTGTTGCCAAAATACTTGCCCTTGTAGTGGTTGGCCGGAGCAAACACACCTGTAGTCGACAACGCGAACAGCAGGATGAAGCCGAGGACGAAGATCGGGAATTTCTCGAAGGCTACCCGGCCGACATTGACCTGCGCAGTTTGCAGGTCTTCGCGCTTGACATACCACACCGCCAGCCACAGGACGATGACGGGCAGTATCAGCACGCGGGTGATATTGAAGATCTCCGCCACCTTGAGGGTTTCGATTCCGTCAGGCTGATAAGCCAGTGCAGCCCCTGCAACCTGGGCGGAATTCAGGATACCCGTACCGGCCCAGGCGCCAAACTGCACATGCGACATGTCGAGGAGGTGGCCGACAATGGGAAAGACGAACATGCAGCCCACCCCCCACAGCAGGATGGTGCCAATGGTGTAGGCGATTTCGACCGACTTTGCCTGTACGACGGGTGCCGCGGCCACCGTGGCCGAAACCCCGCACACGCCCATGCCCGCTGACAGTACGCCTCCCATGGAACTGGGGACCTTCATACGCGCACCCAGCCACAGCACGAGTCCAACCGAACCCAGAACGAAAAAGCCGATCATTACGATAGACAGCCCCCCGAGATTCTTCAGCTCCGCGGCACTGTAAAGCGTACCCAGCAGAATGACGCCCGTTTTCAGGCCAAGGCGCGAGAGCCGCACCCCGTTTTCAGCCCAGCGAGGGATCCTGAAGACATTGACGATGATGATCCCGGACAGGATGCCCAGCACGACGTAGTTCAACCCCAGTATGGTGTGCAAATGCTTGCCGGTATCGCCGATTTCACCGAGCGCCTTGCTCCCAACGGCAATTTCCGGGGCTACAAACCATCGAACCAGCATCGCAATCAAAAGGATAAACATGGCGCCGGCCGCTGTGGAAAGGTAATAATCAAAATGACCCTCCCTGTGCCTCCCTAACCATTGCCAGGCGCCTGCTACAGCCGAAAAGATACCGAAGTACAGTGGAACCGTGGCAATCTCCCCAGCGTACTTGTACTTGGTGCCGCCCAGGTGGGCAATGTAGGCCGATAGAATGCTGGCCTCCTGCAGACCCCAGATGCCCAGCATGATGAGACCGATGATAAACAGTGCTGGTGACTTTCGCGTGTAGACCATAGGCCTGTCCTTTCTGGTGAATGATTTTACAGAATGAATAAATATTAAGTATTCAATGACCTACGTATACATATGGTGGAGGGGGGAGGATTCGAACCTCCGTAGGCTGAGCCGGCAGATTTACAGTCTGCTCCCGTTGACCGCTTGGGTACCCCTCCGATGCGGATGGATTGTGTGGTATACATCCGTGGACTGTCAACATTACCCTACGTGGCAGACATGGCGATCACCGGAATTCCAAAACTGGCGCATACAAACACCACTCGCATTTTGACTCAAAATGCTGACCCGCCAATTGGGATGATTTTTTGAAGGCCCGCTTCATCTGTTCGTAAATCGTGACTTATCCACTTTGAATTTCGTTTACATTGTTTCCATACTTGCCGAACGATGAATTTGACAATACACGGTTCCGGTTATGTCGGCCTGGTAACGGCTGCATGCCTTGCACAGGAAGGAAATCACGTTCTCTGTGTCGATATTGATGCAGACAGGGTATCGAAACTCAACCAGTGCATCATTCCCATCCATGAGCCGGGACTGCATGAACTGGTACAGGCAAACCTGGAAGCCGGACGCATTGAATTTACATCCGATGCAGCTGCAGGTGTTGAACACGGGCAGTTCCAGTTCATAGCGGTCGGCACACCGCCGGACGAGGACGGCATGGCCGACCTGCAGCATGTGCTGGCCGTTGCAGAAACTGTCGGCAGGCATATGGATGACTACAGGCTCATCGTGAACAAGTCGACTGTACCTGTCGGCACTTCGGAAAAAGTAGCTCAAACCATACAACGCGAACTCGAGCTCAGAGAGCTGAATACCGGGTTTGACGTGGTTTCCAACCCGGAATTTTTAAAAGAGGGTGCTGCGATCAAGGATTTCATGAAGCCCGATCGCATCATCATAGGAGCCGATAACGCTCAGGCCGAAACCCTGATGCTCGAACTCTACGCCCCTTTCATCAGCAGCCGCGACCAGGTACATGTCATGAACCCGGCCTCTGCAGAACTGACCAAGTACGCGGCCAATGCGATGCTGGCCACAAGAATCAGTTTCATGAACGAACTGGCCAACATGGCCGAGCGGCTCGGGGCAGATATTGAGAAAGTCCGCCAGGGCATAGGCTCGGACCCGCGCATAGGCGACAAGTTCCTGTTTCCCGGATGCGGGTATGGAGGCTCTTGCTTTCCGAAAGATGTGAAAGCGTTGCAGGGCATGGCAAGGCAGGTCAATTACACACCCCGTCTGATTGCTGCGGTCGATGCAGTGAACCAGGAACAAAAGCAGATGCTTTATCAAAAAATTCACAGTTTTTTCAAAGGCGATTTGCGCGGGAAAGTTTTCGCACTGTGGGGACTGGCCTTCAAGCCCGGTACCGATGACATGCGGGAAGCATCAAGCCGAAACCTGATCGAATCACTATGGGATGCCGGTGCGAAGGTCCAGGCATACGACCCCGCTGCCATGACCGAGTGTCAGCGAATATACGGCAGTCACCCCAACCTGCAGTTGTGTGAAACTGCAGACGATGCCTTGTCCTTCGCAGACGCACTGGTTATCGTGACTGAATGGGACCAGTTCAGAAGTCCGGACTACACGAAGATCAGGAACGCATTGCGCAGCCCCGTGATATTTGATGGCCGCAACCTTTATGACCCCGATAGGATGCAGCAATTGGGGTTCAAATACTTTGCGGTAGGCCGGGGCGACTCTCTATTCTAAATACACAGTCAAAAACTTCTGGCAGTGCGCCCTGCTGATACAGTCATGGCTCACGGCTGAATGCGAAAAACAAGGCATACTTGGCATTCGCCACCTGTACGCTCAACCGGTCCTGTGCCAGAAATGTGACCCCTTCATACTCCCCGTCAACCGTGCTGCAGCGCCTGATATCCATCACAAGCCTGTAAGCATTGTAACGGGGGTCGATGACCTCAAGCTGTCCGTTGTAAACACAGCTATCCGAGTCCTTGCCCTGAATCACGCCATCGGCTGCGATACTGAATTCCGTCGTAAGATTATCCCTGTCGGTATAGGACCAGGCTCCAGACACTGCTTCCAAAGAAGATGGCACCTCATACACCGTATCGTAGGCAAGGTTCATGGCGCCCGTATCCCCTCCGTTGATTGTGACAAAGTGGGATGCAATTTCATTTTGCTCACTTACGTTTCCAGTGAGCTTTGCAACATCGAATGGGCCTCCATCCATCACAAAAAGCGCATAGGTGGATGCATATTTAGTCCCGTCCAGTTCCACGGTACCCACACACATGGCCTTGGCACGTTCACTGTAGGCATATGCCTTGCCATCCAGATGTATTGCAGTGAAGTCGAAAGGACCCCTGCCCCCGATATCGAATTCACCTTTCCATATTCCGTCTAAAGGTGCTTGCTGCGGCGAACTCAAATCATGTTGAACGCTCTCCTTATGCGTGACCGTACATCCTGCCAACAGGAAAAAACACAATACGACATGAAGTGACGAGACGAGCTTTTGCATCAAAAATTCAACCTGCCTTGATTATGAACCAACATACTCCCTGACACGGGTACATATCCTGAGATTCATGTGCATCGTTTACACCCCGTAAGCGGCAGTAAGGTGAGGTTGAATTTCGTGCACGCACATTTCAGGATCAGGGTACGAATCTTTTAGGTCGTCTGCTTTCTCCAAAGCCACTGAATAGAGCGTTTGCCATTCCACTACAGGAAAGTTGTCTCCCATTTGAGCTGCACTGACTCCTGCTTCAAGCGCACAATTTCGCACGTGTACTGCCAGTGCAAATGCAGCAATTTCCTCATTAGTCATCATTGAACTTCCTTTAGCGTTGATTAGCAGACAGGTGCATGCATGAATTTTATGGCTTGCATGCGACCCTATAGAATCGTCCCAACATCCTGGGCAAAAGCACAGGCTCTTGTAGTTCCTCAGGGATAGCCTACAGCAAATAACAAAGACATGGTTTACACAATAGAGTACCTGAAAGTGCCTCCATCGTTGTGTTGTCTGCAAGACTAGCCTAAACGGCTGCCTTTATCCAGAAGTGATGCTACACCGGGCACATTAGCCAGTTGCAAGTAGCAACGGCATGGCATGGCCGGTTGCATTTGTCGTTGACTGAAATGTTCACCTCAAAAAGCCGCGCGCCCACTGTAGCCTGCACCTTTTGTACCTGCCGCATGGGGATTTTCCTCATAGCCCCAAAAAAACAGATGGAAGTAGCCGGGTGCAGCCAAGCACACAAGCGCCCATAACCAGGCAAACAGCCAGAAGATCACGGCATCGTATTGTTCGACGGGTATGAATTTCAAAATTGCAGCAAAGACCACGGCTGAAATCATTAATGTTATAACGAGGGCCATACCCGCTTTCTTTCCCCGGTGCCAATGGCCAAAAGGCCACATGTTCATCGTCCAGCCCTGTATAAGAGCGAATGCCGTCCACACCGCAGCAAAGATAGCTGCCTGAGTCCCTGGCACACCCTCATCGAAAAAGTTGAATCCGAGATGGTGAAAAACAATCATCAAGAGCACCGTGCCGATTATGACCATTCCCGTGTTGAGGATCCCTGCGCGGGGCTGACCGAGCCGGTCAAAGGGCCACCAATCGCAAAAGTCCACCACCACTACGGACATCGGAAACCAGTACCATGGAATATGGAGTGGTTCCATCCCCCACATTGTTGGCACAAAGAACAGAGCCGTGGGCATGAACACAATTGCGAACACGAAATTCGCAATTCCGTTAAGCGGCTGCCGTGGGTTATTTTCCCATTCGATGACGTCTGCCAAATCCCATGGCGTGATCAGGCGGTTACGGAACAAAAAGATCTGCATCACTGCCATGAAAATGCAAGTCTGGGCCCACAGCGCAACAGGAGTCTCGTGGAAGGGCAGCCCATAACCCCAGGACCATATTCCTATCGTAATCAGGACCGAGAGCATCGCCAGTAACCAGTTGATCAATCCTCGCCATATACGGTTCTGGGTCACAAGGCCCCCCGGCCAACCACCGAATGAGACACCAAAATGCCAAAAATTGGCAAAACAGACTGCATACACCAACGTGCCCTGCTCCTCGCTGAGGCCAAGTATTCCGATGAAGATCCCACCCAGGCCCAGTGCAAAGGCGATGGAGACAATCACCAGGAAGATACCTTTAGCAGGCTGTTGATTCAGGGCCACGATAATCTGCGTTTTTTTATTCTGATATTAGCGTGCAGGCTTTCAAGTGCCAGTGTATTACATGACGGTAAAAGATGCTTGCCCCAATACAGTTCCGGGCCAGACACAGCAAAATTGGATAATACGGGTTAGACACGTCTCATGTACAAATCAAAAGCAGCAGTGGCGAGCTATCGTCATATAATGCTTTTGCCCGACCGGTTTTGTCGAGTTGCATTGACCGGTTGGGATCACCGTCATAAGCTGGTACTGGCTTAGCGTGTGTCAGTCATTCTGGATGCAGTCCTTGAATGAGCACTGCCCGGATAACTGGCCTGGCAAGAATGTCCAAGAAACCTAGTAACTCATCTAATCTTGATGCCGTGTACGAGTATCACGATCGAACCAAACATCAGCTTCAACGCTATGCACGCTCATTGGGTTACATGGACTGGAAGAATCAACCTGATCCGTTCCGGCGTTACGACCAGTCATTAACCCTCCCACTGGACCATCCGCACAGTACAGAAGCGCCAAGCTATGACTCGCTATTCGAAACATGCCAAACCCCTGCAGCACGTATAAACCGGGATTCCATCAGCCGTCTCTTTTATGAAAGTCTCGCAATTTCTGCCTGGAAGCAGGCAAGCGGAAATCGCTGGTCTTTGCGGGTCAATCCTTCAAGTGGCAACCTCCACCCTACCGAAGCCTATTTGATAACCGGGCCGATTCAGGATTTGAGCGAAGTAAGCGCTGTTTATCATTATTCTGCCTACGCACATGCATTGGAGCGCCGGGCGATCCTGACGAAGGAGGAATGGCGTACCTTGAGTACTGAACTGCCGCCGGATTTCCTGCTGATTTCATTGACCTCGATCTACTGGCGTGAATCATGGAAGTATGGTGAACGAGCCTTTCGTTACTGCCACCACGACGTTGGACATGCAATCGGCGCTGTCACTTTCGCTGCAGCGGCCCTCGGCTGGAAAACCAGGTTAATTGACTGTGTGACAGATACCGACCTGACAACGCTGTTGGGGCTGCATCAACAAGAAGGCATTGAGGCGGAACATCCGGACTGCCTGCTGGCAATTTATCCATTTGATGCAGACAGAACACGGACAGATTCCATCATCGATCTCCCCGTTGCATTACTTGAACGTCTTAAAACAATCGAATTTGAAGGCAGTCCAAATGCATTAAGCAATGATCATCATGACTGGCCAATCATTGGGCATGTTGCGAGGGCATGTCGTTTCAACAGCCCTCGTCCACTACATCACGAACATCATTCCCGAACAGTACATGACCTTAACAACGAGTTCGACGCGGACAGGCGAATCTCCGCTCGAAGAATAATAAGGGAACGTCGAAGTGCGCTGGCGATGGATGGGCATGGCACGATCGGCAGCAATACATTCTACAGAATGCTGATGCATGTCACTCCGCATGCGGGAAAAAACATTATAGAGGTGTTGCCCTGGAGGGCATGCGTTTCGCTTGCAATATTCGTTCATCGTGTAGAGGGTTTGCCAGCAGGGCTGTATATGCTCGTGCGCGACTTTGCCCACGAGGCTTCGCTCAAAAAGACGTTACGTTCAGGACTCTGCTGGGAAAAACCCGATGGTTGTCCGAAGACGCTCCCTTTGTATCGGTTGCAAGAAGCCGACGCACGCGAGGTTACGAAAATCATCAGTTGTCATCAGGATATTGCAGCTGACGGGGCCTTTGCACTTGGGATGCTGGCTGCATTTGATGCCAGCCTTGAGCAGCACGGTGCGCTGTTTTATCCACGCCTGTTCTGGGAAACAGGATTGATTGGGCAAATCCTGTACCTGGAAGCTGAAGCCGCCGGGATTCGATCAACTGGAATCGGCTGCTTTTTCGATGACGTCATGCATGAAGTGCTTGGCATCAGTGATCACAGTTGGCAGAGTTTGTACCACTTCACTGTCGGTGCACCCCTGGAAGATTCACGCCTGCAACCACTGCCTGCTTACTGGCATCTGAAGTAAACGATCACGCACACTAGAGCTGGCGATAGGATATGAACCTGGTCTTATCCCCATAATCTGGATGAAATACAGGAGGGCAAGACAAACCACAAAGTTCCTGGAGAGCACTCTTCAGACAATCACTAATTTCTATTACGATGGCGAATGAAGCTAAATGTAATAGCACCAAACAAAATTCCTGCCACGAATACAACACCTACAAGAATAGCACCCGGGAGATTACTGCCCCAAAATAAAAAATTAATTGATATTATTTTTAAATTCTGCACTAGAAATATTGCAAGAAATAATAAAATTATCCCCAACACGATAGACTTGATTTTTCGCATTTACTTTCTCAACTCATCAAAAAAGAGCATGCCTTACAATTTCTATCCAATTGAAGATTTATTTATCTTGAATTCAATAAAAGAAGCTTGTAAGAAACTGCTCAATTACTTTTTTGACCTTATTCTACAAATCAAATATCAACCATCAATCACTGTACAGGTAACTATACCTAATAAAAAAGATGTAGGACTTAGCCTTGAAATGGTTAAGTAACAACCATTTAAACAATGCACTGCATAGTAGATTACTTAATAACTATGTATATATGCATGCTTTACTAGATACAGAACTTAAATAGAAATTAATAAATGGACAAATATCTTGATAAGGCGGGTTCTATGCGTTCAATTAAAATTAATAAAAAATCATTAGCTGCTGATCACATTATTATTTCTGAAGAACAGGATATTCCTACCAAGTCCACTGAATTTATCTGGCTAGATATTGAAACTGGCAACAAAGAAGAAGAGCGAGATTTTTTAAGTAGATTATTCAAAATTTCTGACCTTGCTATAGATGATGCTCAGCAAGACCGCCACCCGCCAAAATTTGAAGTATTTGAGCATTATATATTTGTATTAGCCAAAGCTTCCGGCTCTACTCTAGATGATACCGATTTTAATGCCCTACATATCTCATTTTTTATATCAGATAAATTTCTAATTTCTATTCATAAAAGCGCTTCTGAAAGTATTAATCACTTTTGGGACAAGATTACTGATGAAAACAATACGAAGTACTGTGACCCTTTGAAAATAACCGCGGCAATCCTAAAAAGAATTACGAGTCGTCATACAGATATCGTTATGAAGCTGGAAAGTCGACTTGAGCAAATCGAAGATGAGATGTCATCCCAGCCAAATGATAGTCTCTTGAATGAACTGCTCAAATACAGTACTAAAACACGATACCTGCATAGACTATTCAACAACCAAAATATTGTATTAAAAGAATTGCTAGCCTTTATTTCAAATGAAGATAATAGCTCTAATCATCTAAAAACAATTCCACATCCTGAAAATTTTACAAAAGAAAATGGAAATAAAATCAAGCACAATAAATTATCTGGCAGTGAAGTTATCCATCAGTTTCATGATGTTCAAGAGCATACAGAGCGGCTAGCAAGCTTGGCAAAGTTATTAAATGACGTTATTGGAAGCTTAATCAATGGTTATATCTCTGTATCCGGACATCGTCTGAACAAAATCATGAAAATGTTAACGATCGTAGCTATCATTTTTTTGCCGATAACATTTTTAGCTGGTATTTATGGCATGAACTTTGAGTACATGCCTGAATTACTTTACAAACCAAGTTACTTCATTGTAATTGGGGTGATGATTTTCATTGTTGTTGGTTTGATAATTCTATTCAAGAGTATTAAATGGTTTTAGCTGGGACCCTAAGCTTTACGGAAGAAAATAAGTCACTCATTGAACAAGTATTAGATAAAGAAACCTCGGTGCATTGATGCAGCGAATAGCGTTGAAAGAGTACTGACCTACCCTACAGCAGTCTGTTTATTGAAAGGCTTTGGATATAGTTCAGTAGACCTAGAAGTACGTTGTTGGATAAAAGATCTTATGAATGATGTTCAAATGTAAAAGTGAAGTGTTGCGGAGGGTGTGGAATCTGTTCCATGAACATGGAATTCAAATCCCGTACCCTCAAAGAGACTTACATATTAAATTAATCGCAGAGGATGTTTCTTTACCTCAAAGTCCAAAAGAATTAAAAAATTACAGAGCTTGGTCTGCCTCAAATTCTTCCAAACTATCAACGACCTTATTAACTTCTTTGAAGTACGCAATATGGAAAAGAGGGTCTCCCTCATGCACAAGCGGGAGGTGAGATTTTCCGATAATTATGCCTTCATCTGGAGCGCAAACATGCCTAATTTGTCCACAACCGCTTACATCCTCAATTATCCCGATTTTCTGTTGCTTTTTCGCTTCCTTCCCTAATCGTACCTTTGATCGAAAAATACCACTGGTGGGTGCACGAACCCACTGGCTCGATCGAGCTATATATGGTTTTGCTTTATTTATTTGTCTGCTAGAGAATTCTGGCAACATTTTCAGATGGCGCATTACGCTAAGGACACCATTTACGCCAGCTCGAATACAATTCTCGTTGAGGCGCATAGCCTCACCGGCTTCATAAAGCAGCATATTGATATCTATGGCCCGTGCTGCTTCACGCAATGAGCCATCACGCATTTTAGAGTTTATGATAACAGGAACTCCAAAAGCTTTAGCCAAATCAACAGTATCTTTATCTTCTAGATCAGCACGAATTTGAGGCAAGTTGTCGCGATTTGTCGCAGCAGTATGTAAGTCAATCCCATGAGTACACTTGCTTACTATTTCAGTCATGAGTAGATTAGCCAGTCTGCTCGCAAGAGACCCGGTTGAAGAACCGGGGAAGCTCCTATTCAGATCACGCCGGTCAGGTAGATAGCGTGTATGTTGAATCATGCCATATATGTTAACTACAGGAATTGCAATGATCGTTCCAGAAATTTTTCTTGCCGATACGCGCTTTATTAATCTTCTAATAATCTCCAGTCCATTCAATTCATCCCCATGAATCGCTGCACTTACAAATAATCTCGGGCCTACTTGCCTGCCACGAATCACATGTACAGGCATTGACAGTGGAGTACTAGTATAGAGAGCGGGTAACTGAACTTGCAGAACAGTGTTTGTGCCTGGCTTTATGGAATTCCCGGCAATAGTTAAATTGCTAGACACAGTGGGATATGATCAAATTTCTCATAAAGACATTCGGGATAATTTAACCTTTTCCTCGGGTTTTTGTTCTATCTAATTTGGCATTCTTTTCGATAAATTCAATTATCATCCCCGCAACATCTTTTTTGGTAGATTGTTCAATTCCTCTCAAGCCAGGAGAAGAATTGACTTCCATTACAACAGGACCATGATTTGAGCGTAATATGTCAACTCCTGAAACGTTCAGTCCCATTTTTTTTGCAGCACGTACAGCGGTAGTGCGTTCTTCAGGCGTCAGTTTTACCAATGCTGCAGTACCCCCACGATGCAAATTAGAACGAAATTCACCCTCTGGAGCCTGGCGCATCATTGCTGCAACCACTTTGTCCCCAATAACGAAACACCTGAGATCACTTCCGCCTGCTTCCTTAATGAATTCTTGCACAAGAAAATTAGCATTTATCTGCCTGAATGCATCAATGAGAGTCTCTGCTGCTTTAAAGGTTTCTGCTAATACGATACCACGCCCTTGAGTACCTTCTATCAGTTTAACCACTAAGGGGGCACCATTTACGATCTCAATCAGATCTTTAGTATTTTTTGTAGAATTAGCAAATCCAGTTAAGGGTAACCCAATGCCTGCTCTTGAAAGTATTTGCAGTGAACGTAATTTATCTCGTGATCTTGTTATTGCTACTGACTCGTTTAACGGGTAGGTCCCCATCATTTCAAATTGTCGTAAAACCGCACAACCGTAGAAGGTTATTGACGCGCCTATGCGCGGGATGACAGCATCAAAAAAAGGCAATTTTTGACCTTTTAAATGCACACTAGGTTTATGGGTGGCGATATCCATGTAGCACTCTGTTGTGTTCACTACTTGAATATCATGCCCTCTTGCTTCCGCAGCTTCGATCAGCCTGATATTGGAATAAAGCCTAGTCCCGCCTTTAGATAAAAGTGCAATTCTCATGGTGATAAATTTAGTTATTTTTCACTTGCCAAATATGACCGACTAGGGTCAACAACAAATTTATTTTTTATCGCCTCACGACCCAATAACATTCTAAATAACATATTCTCCCTATCTGTAAGAGTAAATTCGGCAGTCCACTCAAACAAGCCTAACTTGACAGGCGTTATGATTACATAACGTTTTTCTGAATGACCCCCTGAGTCTACAACCGTTCTAATGTCTAATACTTGGCATTTACATTCAACGACTTTTGTTTTATTGCGCTGCAAGGGGTGCAAGCCAAATTTAACATATAGTTTATTTTCTCTATGATAGGGCTCAATATAAAATGCATGTAAAGCAGAAGTTCTAGCTCCTGTATCGACCTTACATTTTATTTTTTCTACTCCCAACTTTGGTAAAGAAACCCATTCACGCCACCCAATGGTACTCTCAAATTTACCTTTACTCATTTGTGCCACCAGTTGACTTGATCGCTGACTCAGGATGCTCAAGCCTAAACTCGTTACTGTTTGTCAGGACATGACTCATATATTCAAGCAAGCGTTAAAACAAAATAATGCTGCATATGAAGTTCCTGCAGACGTTAGAAAATTTACTCGTATCTGTCATCATGAGTTCATTCTCCTTAAATGCAAGACATTTTGTGAAGCCTAAGTACAGGTGTACATCTCCAACACCATGTTCCCCCTAAAACTTTGTCCGGTTTGAAAAGCTATCACTATGTGCAGGCTTCCAAGCCTGGATCAGGTACCTCTAAAATTTCATCGATGGCTATAAGCTTCTGAGCATTTCTAAAATCTGGACAAATCTTGCGTCCTAAGTTTTTTCTATCTCCTGTTGAAAAATAATTTTCCCGCTATGCTCGTATGGGTTTATGGCCTTTCCATAGATTTGGTCTCTAGCAGTCATTCTTTAAAGGACTTTCCCGGTTGCCGGCAAGTCGAATTTCAATTGGATTTTCTGAATCTAAATGGACATCCCGTTGTGGGAAAGCAATAACAATCCCATTCTTATCGAATAACTCCTCAATGCTGAATCGAATATCACTACGAATATCACGCAGCAGTTTTTCACCAGCAACATCACTCCAGAAATATGCATCAAAGATTAATGCGTTGTCACCAAATTCTTCAAAGCACACACTAGGTTTAGGGTCTGGCTTAACTCCAGGGTGTTCAGTTACTGCCTGCAGAATGAGTTCAGAGACCTTACTGACAGGTGATCCATATTGCACCCCAACACGAACAGTCGTTCGAATATCACGGTCAACCAGTGTCCAATTGACAACTGTACGCTCCAACAAGTGACTGTTGGGGACAAGTAAGTGGACACCATCGATACGGCGAATACGTGTGGATCGATTGCCCACATGCTCTACAACCCCCTGCCAGCTGTCAAATTCGATGAAATCGTTAATACGGATTGGACGTTCAGCCATAAGTATCCAGCCGCTGATAAAATTATTAATAATATTTTGCGCACCAAAACCTACCCCAATAGCTATGGTTCCCACAGCAAATGCAAATGCAGTTATCGGAATGCCAAGCATGTGCAGGATGGTAAAAAATACAAGCATCAATATCGTAAAGAAAACGATGCGTTTTAGAGTAAATATGGCGTCAGGACGAAGCTTTGTTGTTGTCAGATAACGACCGACAAAGAAAACCACAAGGCGACTACCCAAGTAGCCTGCAATGAGTAACAAAAGCACAGAGATTGTCTGTCCTGCAGTAATTACCTGTCCTCCAGGCAAGGTGACCAAAACGTAGCCCCAAAATGTTTGTGTATGATCCCACATGGCGAAGGTCTATATACCCATCCCGATAGTAAAGTAACTCTATTCCCAGCTATTGGCTAGTATTGCACTTTGCAAATATGTTTTAGACCAGTTGAGCATAACCTTGTCGATCACGTGGTGTGACATGACATTAAGGTAAAAAGCAGTTGATAGAACTGTAAAAAACAGGTATCTGGATGACACAGTGATAGACGAGCGAAGGTCGCTGCCGAAGCAGCAAGTACATTTGGAGGAGATGCAGGTATCGTTATTCTTGCAACCATCCTAGGCAGCGTTGGTATACCACCAACTGGTATTGCAATCATTTTTGGTGTCGACAGGTTGCTTGACATGTGACGGACCACGGTCAATGTCACAGGTGATATGGTTACATGTGTTGTCATTGATCACACCCTCGGAGACTCGGATAGCCAACATATGACTGCAAACATCGGTAATACTTGAGTCGAACATAAATCTGATCCATGTCCATTGATCAAATGATGCTGCTGGCGTTGCTTTGTTGCGCTCTTGGTCTCTTCGTTTGGGGGCGCTGGCGCTACGACCTTATCGCGTTCAGCGTACTTCTTCTTGCTGTTGTGCTTGGGCTGGTCGAGCCTATGGAGGCTTTTGAGGGATTTGGACACCCTGCAGTCATCACTGTGGCAACCGTGCTGATTCTGAGCCGTGCCCTGTCAGGGTCTGCGCTGATCTCGCTCCTTTCACGTCATCTTGAACGGTACAGCGGGCAGCGTCCTTTAGTTCAAATCGGTTCACTGGGCGGTATCAGCTCGATCTTGTCGGCTTTCATTAACAATGTTGGAGCGCTTGCGCTTTTCATGCCTGTAGCGCTACGCGCTGCACGTCGTGCTGAGTTTGCACCTGGCCTAGTCCTCATGCCGCTGGCCTTCGCTACCATCCTTGGCGGTTTGATCACGCTTATAGGTACACCTCCCAATATCATCATCGCCACCTACCGCGCTGAGGTGACTGGTGAATACTTTGCAATGTTCGACTACGCGCCGGTGGGGCTTCCAGTGGCGCTGGCAGGAGTCTTGTTCATCACATTTCTTGGCTGGCGGTTGATCCCGCGTGCACGCCGCGAGGGCGGACCTGTACCAAGAATAATTGAAATTGATGACTATGTGACTGAACTTCGCGTACCGGAGACCTCGCCTTTGATCGGCAGGGGGCCGCGTCAGATCCAAGCGATCTTCGATGAACAAAGGGTGGCGCTGCTTGAACTGATCCGTGACCACCAGAAAGTGCAGCTTGCTACCTGGCGCGGACGCGTCAGATCAGGCGATATCGTAGTTATAGGGGCCGCTCCCGAGGAAATCAGCGAAACGATCCAGATTCTAGGCCTGAAACTTGTGGGCGCAGGTCCTAGTGACACCAAAACCGATGGGACCCGCGGTCTAGACCTTATCGAAGCTGTGGTTTCGCCCGAAGGCATGCTGACAGGTCGCACCGCTGAAGGAGTGGCCTTGCGCAGCCGCTATGGGATTGACCTCCTTGCTGTCTCACGCCAAGGCCGCAGGATTCATGGACGTCTCCACACCGTACGTTTCCGCGCTGGTGATGTATTGCTAATCCAGGGACCGGGAAACGAAATGTCAGAAACCCTTGCACGTCTTGGCTGTCTTCCATTGCTTGACAGAGGCCTGACTATCGGAAGTGTCGGCAACGCCTGGCTACCGATTGTGCTGTTCGCCGGCGCAATAGCTGCTGCTTCAACCGGTATTGTTGCACCGCCCGTGGCACTAGGCATTGCGGCAATGGCCATGCTTTTCCTGAAGGTCATATCTCTGCGTGAGGCCTATGACAGTATTAACTGGCCTGTCATCGTTCTGCTTGGGTCCATGATACCAATCGGTAGCGCATTGGAGACAACCGGGGCTACCGTACTCATCACGGACGTAATCTTGAACTGGGAGCTGACACTCTCACCCGTTCTGATTCTAGTGCTTGTCATGGTAATAACAATGACACTCTCAGATATCGTCAATAACGCTGCCACCGCGGTCATCATGGCACCCATTGCGCTAGACCTGGCAAACAGGCTGGGTACCAACGCAGACCCCTTTCTGATGGCCGTGGCAATAGGTGCCTCATGCGCATTCCTGACACCGATAGGCCACCAGAACAACACGCTAGTGATGGGTCCCGGTGGTTATCGTTTCGGAGATTATTGGCGTATGGGGCTGCCACTTGAACTTCTGATCGTGGCACTTGCGATTCCACTAATCCTCATTGTCTGGCCGCTATGAGAAAACCTTTTCCCGGTGACAAGCTGGATCAAAAGTCACTTAGAAAGCTTCCTCTTTGAAGTCGAAAGCGCCGAAGCCACGGCGCGCTTAGTCCCATTGAACTGTAACCCCCACTCCCATCGATTGCTGATGGCGTTGCAGTTACAATCAATTCCAACACATAGTTTCCCGAGTGGGGGAAGGTCGTCCATGAACATCTCACTGTTTCAACTCGAAGGCAAGACAGCGTTACTTCTGGTTTCCGACTTGGCAAGCTATATCACTGGGCACACCCTGCCCGTCGATGGTGGCTGGATGGCTACCTGTCTCCCCCGCGTGCCCGAGACCCCTGCCGCGGATGTTCTCGACGACACCGGCGCGACCAAGCCCACGCGATGAAATCGCGACTGCAACACCTTGCTGACGTACTTCGGGCCGAGATTCCATCCTCGGCACGGCTTCCAGCGGTGTCGGTCGGGATCAGTTCGGGTCTCACCTTGTTGGCCATTCAGGTGGCCTATGGGACTTTCATCTTCTCTGGAGCCTTGGCCCCGCATTCTTCCCAGGGTGTCGGGCTGGTGCTGTTCGGAAACTTTGCCGGATGCTTGCTCTTCGCACTTTTGGGCGGATACCGAGGCGCCATTGCAGGTCTGTCTCTCCTGATCGTGTTTGTGATGGCGACCATTGCGGCAACGATGGAAACGGAGGGTGAGCAGCTCTTCGCGACCACGGCGTGCGCACTGATCATCAGCGCCGTCGCGACGGGGGTATGCTGTCTCCTGATTGGACGGTTCCGGCTCGCCAACCTGCTGCGTTTCATTCCGTATCCGGTGGCGGGGGGATTCGTGGCCGGGATCGGGGGGGCTGTCTGTTTGGCAGCCCTGTCCCTGATGAGTGCGAATCCGGATGGGAGGACGGCATCAGTGCTTCTGGAGCCGACCGCGCTGTGGACGTGGCTGCCGGGCTTCGCCTACGGGATCGCCTTGTACGGCGCCATAAAGCGTTGGACAAATCCCTTAATTCTGCCGATGAGTGTTGTACTCGCGATCGGCGCCTACCATCTCGCTCTTTCCGTCCTTGGGCTTTCCGGGGATGAGGCCAGGGCAGCAGGGCTCCTGCTCACGAGTACGGCGCAAGGAAACCTGTGGCCAGCTTTGTGGCCCGCCGATCTCGTGCACGTGGATTGGTATGCAATTGTCGGGCAGTTGCCGAACATGCTGACGCTGGTCGTGATCGCCCTGATCTGCGTCATCATGAATATTGCCGGGCTGGAAGTTGCCACGGATGCGGATCTGGTTTGGGATCGTGAGTTCCAGGCGACGGGTGTCGCTAGTATCTTCGCCGGGTTCGGCGGGGGAATGGTGGCGACGGTGATTGTCCCCGCATCGTTCCGCAGTAAGTTGTTCCGTGCCACCACCCGGTTGACCGGGGTGATCGCGGCCGGCGTCCTTGGGGCTGCACTTTTACTTGGCGACGGCATGCTGGAACTGGTGCCAACCGCATTTGTTGGCGCTATGCTGGTCTTTACCGGTCTCGGGATGCTGGACGAGGGGCTGCTGAGAAGCCGCAAACGCCTGCCCGGATCGGAATACGCCATCATCCTCCTGATCTTTGTCGTCATCATCTTCTTTGGCCTGCTCGAGGGCGTGGGCGCCGGCGCCGTGGCCACTCTCGTGTTCTTCGCCGTGCGTCTCAGCCGCGTGGATCCGATTGCATTGCACTTCACCGCGCGCATGCGCCGGAGCAACAAGGCCCGTTCTATTCCCGATCGCGCTATTCTCCTGGCGGAGGGCGACCGGGTACAGGCGTACCAGCTTCAAGGATACATCTTCTTCGGCAGCGTGGGCGTCTTGGCGGACCGTCTCAAGAAGTCCCTGGAGGGTCCATCGCAGGCTTCCTGCCTGATGATCGACTTCACCCACGTCTCCGGATTCGATTTTTCGGCGGTGAACGTCGTGGCGCGATCCGTACGTCGAGCGAACACGGCAGGAGTACATGTAGTCTTGAGCGGCCTGTCCGAGAAACTCCGGCTTAGCTTGGAGCGGAACGTTGCTCCCGCGGTATTTGCGGAATTGTGGCTGGAGCCGGACGCCGATCTCGGCTTGGAGCGCTGCGAAGAACTCGTCATCACGGCATGGAAAGCGGATACGGTCAAAATGGAACAGAGGCGGACCTCGTTGCTGGAGCGGGTCTCCGAGGATCTGGAGCACCGGTTGGAGCAGCAAGTCCGCTTCGAGGACCTCATCGGAGCGCTTCGGCCGTGGCTGGTTTCCCGGGACTATGCCGCTGAGGAGGTTCTTGCAGGCCCGGACATCCGATGCGAAGGCCTGCAATTGCTGTTGTCGGGCCATGCATCCGTCCACGACTCCACGGGCAAGCGGCTTCGTCAGTGCAGCCCCGGTGACGTGATCTGGCTTGCTGATCCGACGGCGAACGTCAGGACGACGGTGGTGGCAAACGAACCGTGCTGCACGATGCTACTCACTCCCGACACCCGGCGCTGGCTGGAGAAGCACGAACAGGGGTTGATCATCGACCTGTATCGGTACATGTTCGCGGATCATTTCGGAACGGGGCCGGACGAAAGCCTGCCGCAGGACGGGGCAGTCGGCCGGGAGGGTCCCGCATGACGGCTCCGGGTCAAAGGGCCTGACTGTTCAGAACCGGGGCTTCGCTCAAATATCGGCCTCAGGGTTTATGGCCGCCTCGCCAGCTCTTTCGGCCGATACCTCGTATTCTACGCCCTGCCAAAAATTGATCCCGCAATACTCCAGAAACGCCTTGGTGACCGAGGCATGTGCCGGGTCATCGGAACCGCAAGCCTCCCGCGCAATAGCAACCTCCCATCCCCGTGCATAGGCATCGAGTGCCGTGGCCCGGATGCAAGCGTACAAGTGCACTCCCGCAAGAAGCATTCCGTCGACACTAAGTTCGTTCAGACTGATATCGAACTCCGGGACGGAGAACGCACTGTGGAAGGACTTGTGGACGATGCGTTCGTCTTTCTTCGGCCGCAGGCGTTCCGGAGGTTCGTGCCCGGGCGTTCCTCTCACGCACTTCCAGGTTCCCGACTCTTTCCAATGAGGCATCCGGTTGTCCAATTCCCGGTCGATCGTGGTCCACACGTGCACCACGGGAACCCCCTTCGACCGGCAGTCGTCCAGCAACCTTCCCGCCGCCTCGACGAGTTTTTCGCGATGGGGCACGAGACCTTCCGCGGAAAGAAAGTCGTCCTGCATGTCCACCAGAACAAGGACCCGGCTCAAACGCACGCCTCCCTGTCGAAGCGATCCCTGAGGCAGCCGACGACTATCTCGGCAAATTCCCTGGTCGAAGAGATCTTGCATCCGGGTTCCGCGACATCTTCAGTGCGCCAGCCTTGTCGCCAAGCTTCGCGCACAGACTCGACAATGCTGACCGCCTCCTTCTTCTTGCCCAGGCTTTCGTCCAGCCACATGGCAATGGAGAAAATCTGTCCGGCAGGGTTGGCCCGGCCGAGCCCCGCGATGTCGTGTGCAGCCCCATGGTTGGTCTGATAGACGGCATACCCTTCCTCCGAATAGCTCGCCCCGAAGATCAGTCCCCGGGAGCCTCCAAAAACGCCAGCCAGATCGGACAGGATGTCCCCAAAACAGTTGGGGGCGACGATCACGTCGAAGGAGTCGGCTTGCACCACGAGCCGGTAGACCGCGTGGTCGACGTTCAGAATCTCGCACTCTATGCCGTTCCCCCAAGCCACCGCCTTCGCCATGCGCTTCCACAATGCGCTCAACCCGGGAAGTCCCGAGTCCTTGATCACGACGGCGAGACGTCCCGAACGGGATTCGGCGAAGGAGCGGGCAACTTCCAGAACAGCCGCAACCTGTCTTTCCGTGGACGAAAAGGTGTGTTCCACTTCCACGACACCCGATCCCCCCTTCGTTTCACGTGACTTCCCCTGGTACAGACCGCCAAGGTTTTCCCTGACGACCAGAATATCCACATCGTCGGAGAATTCCCCTTTCAGCCGTCGCACTCCCCGCAATTCCGGATAGCTCAGAATGGGGTTCAACTTGTAGAACAGCTGGAAGCGGTTGCGAAGGTCGTATACGAAACGGCCTCCTCCCGCCCCGGCTAGCACGGATCCCTTCCGCTTGAAGATCCCGCGGCAGAACTCCTCCACCCTGGGAAGAAGATCGTTCCCTCCTAGAGCATGGGCCTCAGCACCGATCGGCCCGCCGAATTCGATCTCGACCTCGATCCCAGAAGAGCCGTGCAGCCCCTTCAGGACCTCCAGGGCGGCATCGACGACCTCTGGGCCGACTCCCTCGCCCCGAAGAACTCCAAGCAGCGGGATACTGTTTTGGGACGATTGATCCAACGCTTCGAGCCATATGATATCAAGGGAAATTCGAGGATAAGTACGCAATCCGCTGACGGCGTGATAGCCTCGCGCAAATTGTACCCAATGCCTGCGGTCAGTCAACTGTCAAGTCAAAGTCAACTCTCTCTCTGATCTCACTCCACACCGTTTCCGAGCTTGCCTAGGTGCCCTCGAAGTGATATACAGCAGCGGAGCATGTCGGCATTCGAAGCGTTTCGGGCACCGGCCACCTACATTCGAACAACACGGGATGCTTGCATGAAGCTGCAAGGAATCGATCTGGATGTGGCACGCATGGGCTCGGGCTCGCCGCTGCTGATGCTCCATGGCGGTTGCGGTCCGGTCGCCGACATGCCCTTCGCCAACCGCCTCGCCGAGAAATTTGAGATCATCGCGCCGGTGCATCCGGGTTTCGCGGGGACAAGGATTCCCGACCATTTCGACTGCATCGACGACCTCGTCTATCTCTATCTCGACCTCCTCGACGAGCTCGACCTCAGGGAGACCCTGCTTGTCGGCTTCTCGATGGGCGGCTGGGTGGCGGCCGAAATGGCGACCATGACGACCGAGCGGCTGTCGCGGCTGGCCCTGGTCAACTCCGTCGGTGTCAAGGTAGGTGGCCGGGACGACCGCGACATCGCCGACGTGTTCGCCGTATCCGGCGAACGGCTTGCCGAGATCATGTTCCACGACCCGTCGATGATGCCCGGCTTCGCGGACATGTCCGAGGAGCAGCTTGAGACCGTTGCCGCCAACCGCATGGCGCTGGGCGTCTATACGTGGGACCCCTACATGCACAACCCCAAGCTCCCGGGACGGCTCCACCGGATCACCATCCCGGTCCATTTCATGTGGGGAGCCAGCGACGGCTTGGTGCCGGTCGAGTACGGTCGCGGTTTCTGCGCAATGATCCCGGGCGCGACGATGACCGTAATCGAGGAAGCCGGCCACGCCCCCCACATGGAGCAGCCGGACCGGTTCGTCGATGCACTGCTGGCGTTCGCCAGCTGACAGGAGAACCTGACGATGAAGATCTGGTGGTTTACGGAGGACTGCTACCCTTACCTCCCGGACGAGACCAGCTACCAGTCGATCCGCGTTGAGCTGCCGAACGTCCACTGCGATCCGCAGAAGGCGAGCGAGCTCTACAACCGCTACCTCGACCTGTGGTGCGCTGCGGACGAGCTAGGCATCGGAATCATGGTCAACGAACATCACCAGACCGCGACCTGCATGGTCCCGGCCGCCCCCATCATGCTCGGCATCCTCGCGCGCCAGACCGAGCGGGCGCGGCTCCTGATCCTCGGAAACCCGCTTCCCAACCGCAACCAGCCAGTCCGCGTCGCCGAGGAGATGGCGATGATCGACGTCATCTCGAAGGGGCGCCTCGAATGCGGCTTCGTGCGCAGCGTGCCCTACGAGACTGCGGCGGCGAACATCCTGCCCTACAAGGGCACCGAACGGCTGTGGGAGGCTCACGACCTGATCCTCAAGGCATGGACGACCCATGACGGCCCGTTCAGCTTCGAGGGCCGCTGGTACCACCACCGGCAAGTCAACATCTGGCCGCGCCCGTGGCAGCAACCCCATCCGCCGGTCTGGATTACCATGGGCAGCGCCGGTACCGCAGTGCCGGTGGCCGAGCATGGCTATGTCGGCGCTGTCTTTCTCGCCGGCTATCCGAAGATCCGGAACATCTTCGGCGGCTACCGCGATGCCTATCTTGCCGCCCACGGCAAGCCTGCACCGTTCGACCGCCTGGCCTACCTCGCCCTGTGCTATGTCGGCGAGAACGAGCGCGAGGCGGAGGACGGCGCCAACCACCTGATGTGGTACATGCAGGCCAACAAGGTCGCCGAGCAGTGGCGGAACCCGCCGGGCTACTACCCGCCTCCAGTCGCCGCTGCCGTGACGCGCGGCGTTGGCCCCGGCATTCCGATCAATCCGACCCTCGATCAGCAGATGGCGCGCGGCAACGTGTTCGCCGGAACGCCGGACCAGGTCTACGAGCAAATCAAGGCGTTCTGGGAGTATTCGGGCGGCTTCGGACACATGATGATCATGGGCCAGGCGGGCTTCCTGTCCGACGACGACGCACTCAAGTCTATGCGGCTCTATACCGACGAGGTCTATCCGCGGCTGCGCGAACTCACCGAAAAGTCGGACCCGGCGGAAGTCGCCGAACGCAGCCGGGCGATGGCCAACAAGGAAAACGCCGACCTCGGCAATTTCGGAATCGAGTTCGTCCGCTGACCGCCGGTCCGGACAGGTTTCTTGGGAGAGGAAAATGATCGATATCCATTCCAGGTACGTCGTGGTGGACGGCGTCTCCACGCACTATCTCGAAGCGGGGGATTCAGACGCGCCGACCGTCGCGTTACTACATTCCGGCGAGTTCGGTGCCGCCGCGGAAATCAGCTGGGAGTTCACGATTCCGGCGCTGGCGCCGCACTACCACGTGATCGCCCCCGACTGGCTCGGCTTCGGCAGGACCGACAAAGTCTACGACTTCGCCGACGCGCGCGGACGGGCCTATGGCCACATGCAGCGGTTTTTCGAGGTCCTCGGCATCGGCGAGGCCGACTTCATCGGCAATTCGATGGGGGGATCCAATCTCGTGCGGATCATTGCTGATCCATCGCCGATCCTGCCGGTGCGGTCCGCTGTGCTGTGTTCGGGCGGCGGCTTCACACCGCTGACCGAGGCAAGAAAGGTCCTTCTCGCCTATGACTGCTCGACCGACGCGATGCGCGCGCTGCTTCACGCCATGCTGCACGATCCGCGCTGGGGCGACGACGACGCCTACGTTGCCAGACGACAGGAACTCGCGCTTCTGCCAGGCGCGTTCGAATGCGCCTCGGCGCCGCGCCTGAAGCGTCCAGAGAAGAAACTCAAGGGCGGCGGGCGGACCGAGCAGGGGTTCGGGGTGCCGGACAACACCGCCTACGAGCGCGTCGAGGTCCCCGTTCTCATCATTGCTGGCGTCAACGATCCGCTGCGCGCACCCGGCTATTCGGAGGATCTGGCCCGGCGCATTCCAGACAACGAGCATCACGTCTACGAGGAATGCGGCCACTGCCCGAACATCGAGCACGCCGAACGCTTCAACGCGGACGTTCTAGCCTTCCTCAGCCGCATCCACGGCCGTGCCTGAGAAGACGTGCCTGAATCGCGCGACCACGGCGCGGGTCGACGGCGACAACAGCGGCGCAGGCGCCGTCGAGTTGACCTTGCCTGCCGGTAGTTCCTCGTCGCTTATTGAAGGGATTGGGCCGAATGCGGGCGAGCGGATGTGGAAGCCATGAAGGCGATTCGGCATAGATCCGCTATGCCGGAGGGAAAGACTCGTCGCGTTGCGCGGACCGTTATCCGGGACGGCCTGTAAGCCAGTCCCAGGGTTGAATCCGGGATTCCGCGAATATATCCGCATTGCCGTAGGGGCTGTCCGCCAGAAACGCCCGTACGCCAACTGCGGATGGGGCCTCGAGAATCAGCAGCAGGCCGACGACATTCTCCACGTCATTGTCGAGCGTCGGCCCCCCGTGATGTACGAAAATGTCGGGATGGCCGGGGTGATCGCGCAGATAGCTTCGAAACGAGTCTTGCAACTCTCTGCGCTTTGACTCGACGTCAGGCTTGTGAGTGGTGGAAACAACGAAGTACATGGGACTTTCCACTGGCGAATGCGGTTTACCCGAGTCATCGTATTAAACTCCCGGTTGCTTGTCAATCAGCGATTCCACCAGTGTAGAGAGCGCATGATTTGTCCAGTCTTGTAGCACGTGATGCGTCCGGTTCTCATGGGTGCCCATTGCCAGATAAGACGGACGCAGTGGTTACAGGAGACGAGGATGAAGCGATTTGAGGAGGACTGGGGTGTCCTGCCCCTGCAGGGATTTATCATGCCATTTTCGCAAACGCCTTGGTCTAATTTATGGGGGGAACACCACCCACGAGACGTGCTTTGCAAAAACAGTAGCTGACCGCGTGATCTTCATGGACGGCGGCAAGATCATCGAGCAGAACAGCCTACAGGCGTTCTTCGACAACCCGCAGCAGTAGCGAACCAAGCTGTTCCTAAGCTAGATCCTTGACCACACCTAGCCGCGGACGGTGATCGGCCTCGAGTGCCTTATCAGGCTTTCGTGCAAGTTGGATTGCATTTACCAGCCAAAACTGGCACTGACGAAGTACGTGCGGCCCCGGGTCGAATCGTAGTCCAACGCAGGGTTGTTTGGATTCGCAGGGTTCAGGGAAGGCTTGCGGTCATCGACATTCAGTACGCCAGCCGTGAGTTCCAGCCCTTGCATGCCGTAAGCCCTGCGCCACTGTAACGCCAGGTCGTGGCCCGACCAACTGCCCCAGCGGCCCGTACGCGCGGCATTGTAATAGCCGGATCTCGAATGGGCATTCCAGCTTGCACTCCAGTCCCCGCGCACAGCCCGCAGCACGACATGGGCGCGATGACTCGGGAAGTCACCGGGCTGCTTCACACCTTCCACGCGTGAGTAACTGTCGATTGTGCGCAGGTAGTTGATATCCAGGTCTAGCAGGGCCCATGCGGTCTCCCAGTCAGCGCCTGCCCGCCAGGCAATGCCCTGGGAGCGCCCGTCGTTGTCCCTGTGGTTCGAAAGTGGCCTCACGATCTTTTCGATGGCTCCTGTCTCGGAGCCCCCGACACGCAAGATCTGTGCACCATCCGGCAATTCCTGGTCTCGGTTTTCCAGGTCCACAAGGTGCTGGACGCTGGGTCTTGAAGACCGGTTCCAGATTTTCTGCCGGTACCAGTCGGCAGCGACGTACATGGGCCCGAGCCGCAAGGTGGCGCCGATACCCACCGTATTGGCTTTCGAGGTCTCGAGATTCGGGTTGCCGACATCCTCTGTTTTGACCTGCAGCACGCTGACCTCTTCAACGCATGCCTCGGGATTCTCGATGTAGGCCTTGCAATCGCGCACCCACGGGAAACTGTTTCTTTCGGATTCGTACAATTGCCGCACGCCGGGCGAAAACTCCGAGTAATCCGTGTGCAGGCGAAGGCTTAGCGCATCGTTTGCCCGGTAATGGCCCGCCGCGCGCCAAGCCGTGGTGCTGCCAATATCGTCATAGTCGCGAAGCCGTCCCGTCAGTACCACCTCCAGACCTGGCAGAACCGGTAAGGAGGCAGCCGCCTGTGCCAGCTTCACATGGCGGTCCGCCTTGACACTGGAGCCGCTGCTCCCGAGTACCTCGGTGGCTTCGTATTCCCGGTTTTCAAAGTCCCGGTGGTGGACGACATCGCGAAACGCATAGTCCTCGAACTCGAAGACGGCTGTCCAGCGGATCGGGCCGCCTGGCAGCGCCAGTGCCGTACCATCCAGTGCGGTATGGATGACCGTAATTTCCTGGTCATAGCTCTGTCGGCTGTGCACCGATGTCCGGTGGATGGCCTCAAGGTGTGCCGGCTCGGTCGAGAGTGGATTCAGGAAGTCATATTCCCCGCTCAGTACCACAGCTTTCGCCAGCTCTTCGCTGACGAACGTCTTGCCCTGTTCCAGCCCATGCTCCCGGTAATGTCGAACATGCGCATCATACCCTAGATGCTTGGAAATCTGCCCCCGCATGCCAACAACGAAACTGCGATCGTCCCAGTCCCAGCGCCAACCCCGGTTGCCGTGGCCCACGAATCGGTGTGCGAGGGTCACGCTGTCATCGGACGAGATTACAAGACCCGGTAGTGCGGCCTCCAGCGCACTGCCGATCGGGCTGCCCGGCGGGACATCGAAGGTAAATGTGCCCGGCGGTGGCGCCCAGGTGTAACGCGTGCGTGACCGAGCCCAAAGCACATCAAGGTAGATCTCCGTGTTTTCCCCCAAGGCAAGATCGGCATGCGCAAACACGCTCTCGCGCTGCGTCCTGGGGTATTCAGCGAACCAGGCGATATCGGAGTACGGGTAACCGCAGGCCTCTCCGGTACCGTTCTTAAGGGGACCCGTATAGACACTGGGATCGCAGTCACCAAGGGCATAACTGTCATCACCGACAAACAGCGTGTTACCGGCAATTGATACACCCTGCGAACCGGCCAGGGAATCGGTGAATTTGGTGCGGGTGTAGCTGCGCTCGGAGTCGCGCACTTCCTCGCCGAACACATGATCGACTCCGACCACGATACGGCCGGCGCCCATCGGCCCACCCCAAAGGGCGCTACCCGCGTTAAAGTCCATGCCGGAGGAATCCGGGCGGCCGAGCCCACCCAAGACCTCGGTACCCTCAAAGGCGCGCCGGCGTACGATGTTGATCGTGCCATCGCCGATATGCCCGCTGAAATGAGTCGCACCCTCCTCCCAAAGCTCGATGCGCTCCACGCTTGACAGCGGGAACGTGCTGAAATCCAGACCGGTAACCGGACGCCCGTCCACTAGGTAGGTACCGCCGATCGCCGAGGACAAACCGTTGATGCCAAACACGTTGAACGCCGAACGGCTCGACAGAAGCTGCGACAGGGTCGTCAGGCCCGACAGCTCGATCGACGTGCGGTCAATGACCATGATGGGCTCGTCCGTTGGCCCGGATGCCTCGCCATGTACGGGCCAGGCGATTCCGGCCAGTACCATTGCGGCACACGCCACGGCTGTTGCCAGGCAGGCTTGTTGAGCTCGATAGAAACTCAGGTAGATTCGAGTGGCCATGTCAGTCATCGTTAGTATTCTTCGCCCCTACTCCCCAGTTCATGCCGACATCGTAGGCAACAGTCGGGACATCCTTGCGATGCCAGTCAGCTATTTTCTCACCATTCATAGAATTTGATTCCTTTAGGGAAAAATCCCTTCGCGCAAAAAGTGTTACCTATGCCCCCGGAATAACCTGTTACCTATGCGGCCAGAATGGACCTTGATATTACTGGAGCTGGCGATAGGACTTGAACCTACGACCTGCTGATTACAAATCAGCTGCTCTGCCAACTGAGCTACGCCAGCATCCCCAAGACCTGCCGAGTGTAATTTGTTCACAATTATATGGCAATGTGCGGGCAGACAGGTGATTCCATACAGTCACCAGATGGCATCGACCAGCGAACACAGGTACCTAATTTTCACTCGTGGCCTTCCGGCCAACCCTGACTTTTTCTGAAACATACTTCAAGCCGTCCAGCACCAGGTGAGGTTCATGGACCGTCTGACAAGTGAGCAAGGGTGCAAAGAGTGCCGCATCTCCACCCGTGAGAATGATTTGATCAAACAAGCCGTAGTGATCCTGCATCATGCATACTGCATGTTCAATTCCTCCTGCAACCGCATGCTGGCAACCTGAATAGATTGCATCCCGGGTACTATCCGCTGCAATTGCAAAACTGGCTGCATCCAGCCTGAACTCCAAATCCGTGCTTGAGGCCAAGGCAGCCTGCATGCTCATGAATCCAGGGAAAATCACGCCACCATGATGGATGCCACCTGCTGCCAGGACATCGACCGTAATCGCGGTCCCACAGTCCACGATGCAGGTGTTGCCCTGGTATTTTGCGTTGGCTGCAACCATGGCAGCCAGCCGGTCTGCACCCAGCTCGTCAGGGTTCTGATAGCCTGGCCGGATACCACAATCGACACCGGCGGATTTCAGGAAAAAATAATCGTCGATCCGGTGGCTCGCAAGCAGTTGTTCCAGGCGTTCATTCAAGCCCGTGCCCAGTACGGAACATGCCACGACCATATCCGGTTTACCGTGCTGCCTCAGGACATTCTCTATGACGGCAAGCCTCGTGTGCTCATGGTACGGCAAGGCATCGAATACATCGGGAACGCCCTTTCTGACCACTGCGAACTTGCATCGGCTGTTTCCGAGATCAAGGAGAAGCTTCATAACCTGATGTCATGTACGTGAGTACTGTGCAAATGCAACGTTTCGCCTTTCACGCGGATCATTATACGACCTTGCTCGTCGATACCCTGAACGACCCCGGACATGTCCTGATCCTGAAAGATGAAACCCACCTTTCGATCGCGCATGAGGTCATATGGATTCCATGCATGTTCTATATTTCCCAAGCTGCCGCGGTCAAACCTGGCAAGCATCCCTGTCAGGGTCCGGATCACGTGCGCTGCAAGCTCGTTCTTGCAAGTCTTCCAGCCCGGCTGTAAGGAGACCAGGTCTGTCCATCCTGGCTGGGCCTGGAAGTCACCAGTCCAGGACATGGCGATATTCAGCCCCACCCCTGCGACCAGGCAACCGGAACTTGATCCTGGAACTCGCTCAATCAATATCCCTCCCAGTTTTCCGCTTTCCGAACAGATGTCATTCGGCCATTTGAGCCTGATACCCTCTACACCCAGTGTTTCAAGAAGCCGTGCAAACGCGACCAGCATCCACAGGCCCAGTGTTTCATCCTGTGTGCGCCATGGTTGTGCGGGCCAACGAACTGACAGGTACAGGTTGACACCGGGAGGTGACCACCAGTGGTGGCCGAACCTGCCCTTGCCGCGGGTCTGGTGTTCCGCCACACACACCACGATCTCGCCGGGCTCCAGTCCCTCCAGACCGGCAAGATAGTCATTCGTGGAGGTGATGCTTTGCAGGACATCGATCCTGTAACCCTGGTCCACGCCCTGCTTTGCCAGGAAACCCTGTATGATGTCTGCGTCAAGAAGTGCCAGGACACCACTTTCCTGGCCGGCATTCGTGCGGGTTGACAGGTTCAATTTTCAGGCCTGATCCAATTGGGGTTGCCCATCCCGGCTAGTGAAGGGAAGATAGCCGGATGCCGCAATTCTTTACATTCCAAGTCCGATAGGTTTTCATACCGCCAACCGGGACCCGCAAGAACGCAACATTACTTCCCAGACATTCAACCATCCAGACACCCGCAGACTTCAGAATGAGCGAACCGGCCCCGGAACAACCTACAAATTTCATCCGGCAGATTATAGATCAGGACCTGCTGGAAGGGAAAAGCGGACACCGTGTCGTCACGCGTTTCCCGCCCGAACCGAACGGACACTTGCATATCGGGCATGCCAAGTCCATTTGTCTGAACTTCGGTATCGCCCAGGATTACCAGGGGCACTGCAATCTGCGCTTTGATGACACGAATCCTGAAAAGGAAAGCCAGGAGTACATCGACGCCATCCAGGAGGACATCCAATGGATAGGCTTTGAATGGATCAAGACAAAATATGCTTCAGATTACTTCGAGGAACTCTATGAATATGCCATCCAGCTGATCCGGGCGGGGAAGGCGTTCGTATGCAGCCTGGGGCCTGATGAAATCCGCCAGCAGCGCGGCACGCTTGTGGAACCAGGCATGGAAAGCCCGTACCGCAACCGCTCCATCGAAGAAAACCTGGACCTGTTCCAGCGTATGAGGGCAGGCGAGTTCAGGGAAGGTGAGCATGTACTGCGTGCAAAAATCGACATGGCCTCACCGAACATCAACATGCGTGACCCGGTTTTGTACCGCATCAAGCATGCCACCCATCCGAGAACACAGGACAAATGGTGCATCTACCCGATGTATGACTATACCCACTGTCTCTCGGATGCCCTGGAAGGCGTGACCCATTCCCTGTGCACCCTCGAGTTCGAGGACCACCGCCCACTCTATGACTGGGTGCTGGATGCCCTGGAGACTCCGAGTCACCCCCGGCAAATCGAGTTTGCAAGACTCTCGCTTGAGTACACTGTCATGAGCAAACGCAGACTCAGCCTGCTGGTGGACGGCGGGCATGTGGAAAGCTGGGATGACCCGCGCATGCCTACCCTTTCCGGCATGCGAAGGCGCGGAATCCCGCCGGAAGCCATCCGGGATTTCTGTGACCGGATCGGCATCACGAAAAAGGATGCCTTCATTGAAATGAGCGTTCTCGAGAACTGCATACGCGAACACCTGGATCCAAGGGTGAACCGGATCATGTGTGTGCTGCGACCACTGAAAGTCGTCATTGAAAATTACCCGGAGGATCAGGAGGAAATTTTCAGCGCAGGCAACCACCCGAAAGACCCGTCCATGGGGGAGCGTTCCATCCCCTTTTCCAACACGATCTATATCGAACAGGAAGATTTCCTGCTGGACCCGCCTGATAAGTACTTCCGTCTGGCACCCGGGAAAGAAGTCCGCCTGCGTTACGCGTACAACATCACCTGTACGGACGTGATCAGGAACGATGCAGGTCAAGTCAGTGAACTGCGTTGCATCTTCGACCCGGAAAGCAGGGGTGCTGGCGCACGCAAGAAGAAAGTCAAGGGCATCCTTCACTGGGTGTCTGCAAGGCATGCGGTGGATGCGGAAGCACGCCTGTTTGACCGCCTCTTCCGCCTGCCCTATCCGGATGCCGGCGAGGACCTGGCCTCGGCACTCAATCCGGACTCACTTGAAGTCCTGCGGGATTGCAAGATTGAAGCCTGCGCCCGGACGCTGGATGCGGGAGCCAGGGTGCAATTTGAAAGGCAGGGCTATTTTTACCTCGACGGCGACCACCACGATGCAGGGCATCGCGTTTTCAACCGCATCGTCACGCTGCGGGACAGCTGGGGAAAGCGGGAAGGCAAATCATAGCGCCCGCTGAACCCTGGCTGGACGAGACAGCCCTGGCTACCCGGGCACTTTACAAGCCTGATGCGGACTCGATACCTTAGACAGCCGAAACTAGACCGGGTACCGCAGGGAACCTGGCGCTGGAGCCGTCAGCTTCCCTTGAATGCCATCATGAACCTGGACATCATCTGCAAAGACTGCTGCACTTCGGGGTCTTTCATCGTGTTGATGAGGCTCATCAGGCTGGCCGTCGGCACGGCCGTCTGGCTCGATTTCTTCACTTCGCCGACCGCAGTGCACAAGCTGCTCAGCGTATCGACCACATCGTCCTGTTCGAGCAGGTCCAGCAACTTGTGGAGATTTTCATTGCGTGCAATGCGATCCGCCATGCACAGCAGTTCATTGACCATTTCACCCAGTCGCCCGACGATGTCGTCACCGAGTGCGTCACTGGCTCCGCCGATCACTCGCAACAGGCCTGCGGCCCTTTCCAGGTCTCCGGACTCAACCAGCCGGTCGATCACCGGAATCGCCTTCTCCAGGTTGCTGCGGCTGACCTGATCCAGCAGCATCAGGCTTTCGCCTACGGTAGTCCCCAGCCTTTCGACAATATCGTCAGACAGGGCATCTGATGCACCCTCTATGACGCGCTCAATCTCCGTCTGCACTGATGCTTGACTCATGGCATCCTCCTCTTAAAGAAGACCACGAGCGCTTGCCCAGTACATCTTGTTGTACGCGGTCTTGAACCAGTGCATGCCTTTCGTAGGCGGTTTTGGATCCGGCGGATTCTGGTAATTGAACATTGCGTAGGTGGCCCTGCCTTCTCCGGCCTCAATGAAACAGAACACCTTGCCATCGTAATCGCGCACCGGGGTGCCGATCTTTATGGTTGCGGCAATATTCTCAGCCAGGGCTTCCGCTTCAAAATGGGCCGTAGAGCCTGCCTTGCTGATGGGCAGGTTCGTAGTGTCCCCGATAACAAACGCATTTTCATAGCCTTCTACGTTCAGCCTCGCACGGTCGGTCGGAATGAATCCACCGGCTCCCAGCTCACTGTCCTCGATGACCTGCATGCCCTTGTGCGACGGGATGGTCACCAGCAGGTCGTAGCTTTCTTCCGTACCCTCTTCACTGAGGATCTGATCCGCGGTCACTTCCTTCATGTTGAACAGGGTCTCATACGTGACACCGAGACGGTCGAATTCCGGCGCTGCCCAGTTGGCTACGGGCTCCAGGCTGTGCACCCTGCCGATCGGGTAGGTATAGTGCATCTGCACCTTGTCCCAGATCCCCCGTGCCTTGAAATAGTCAATCAGCATGAACGTGATTTCCAGCGGTGCCATGGGACATTTGTGCGGAACGCCTACCGCGACCACCACCTTGCCGCCTTCGAAATCCCTCAGGCGCTGGTACATGTTGAGCGCATCCGCTTCGGTATAAAACTGCAGGGCATGCTCTGCCAGCCCCGGCGTTCCCTCCGCATGGGGCCGGGAACCCGTTGCGATGACGATAATGTCGTAGTCGTGCTGCTTCCCGCTTTGCGTGATGACATGGTTGCTGGCCAGATCAAACTTGGTCACCGGGTCTACGTGAAACCGGATACTGGGCTCCAGCAGCTCGGCCTGATCGCGATACAACTCATCCGGCGACATCTTCCCGACGGCCACATACAGGAGTCCCGGCTGATACATATGCTGGTCCGATGCAGACAGCATCGTGATGCTTGCCTTGCCCGACTTCAGTTCATTTCTCAGACGTCTGGCCAAATTGTTGGCCAGGATCGTACCACCCATTCCACCACCAACGATCAGTACCCTCATGTCCACCTCACTTTATTTTGCTTATCATGTTTGTCTGTCGACTTGTCTACTTGATCTTTTTCACCACCAGATGCCATACCCCGTCTTCCTCGAAACTGTCCAGGAGTTCATGACCCACCTTATGAATCCACTCCGGAATATCATTGGCAGAGCCCTTGTCCGTAGACAGGACTTCAAGCTCGTCCCCGACCTCGGCCATCTTCATCTGTCCGATCAGTTCCATCAATGGACCGGGGCAAAATGTGTTCTTTGCATCGACCAGTTTTCTTTCCACAGAATTTTCCTTGAACTAGAAATGCCAGACCTGACCGTCTGACGCATCACTTAAAAAAGTTGTCAGACCCAGGGGCTCTGAAACGAACTCCTCCAGGTCATCCTGACCAATTTCCAGTATATCAACTGCCATTGAGCAAGGGAAAATTTTCGCATCTCCGTATTCAACTGCCTGCTGGAAAAGCTCCATGAAATCCGGGGCGTTCTTCTCCACGATCAGGCTCCCGACCGGCCCCTCCGGCGAAGCCTGCTCCGCGTTCCCCTTGACGAAATACTTCAATGAATTCATGGACAGGAAAACCGTGACATCGTTCCCGCTCACGGCACCTACCGATGCGACCATGGCCGCCATCTGCAGCTGCTCACGCTTGTTGGATGTGACCATTACACTAATTTTTTCAGACGGCATACGATCTCTCCAGTCAAACCTGTAACTTAATCGGATTTATGCCCGGCTGCACCCGGTACATCTGGCTGTAGCAGCTTGCGGTAGCCCGGCAGCGCATGAAGAATTTACCCTCTTTTCCGGAATAATCCTGTTGGAACACTTATGAATTGATTTTTGCAGACTCTTTCTGAAATCGCCTGCCACAGTAGTAGCAGACTATACTATCTTTTTTGCCAAATGGCAGATAGACCAGGGGGTGCCCCATCACGCCTCCCCCGTCACACGCCACCTCCTTCACACCCGGATCGACCAGTATGACCGTGGCAGCGGGGGCTGGCTTGGCAGGCATATCCCCTGTCTACCCTGTTTCCGGGCTGCAGCGCAGGGATGGAGAATGCGGTTCCATACACGTCATGGGGACATAGCCTTACAATTTTGTAGGATTCGGGGCATTCCCGTAGACCTCCTCCGGATCGAATACTTTCTCGAACTCCTTGAATTCAAGCTTGATCGGGGTCTCCTCAGGCTGGCTGCCCGTTGTGATGGCACGGTAAAAACAGGACCGGTAGCCCACGTGGCAACTCGCACCGCCTTCTACACGCACCCGCAACCACACGGCATCCTGGTCGTCGTCGATACGCAACTCGACGATTTTCTGGATGAGTCCGCTGGTGGCTCCCTTGTGCCACAGGCATTTCCTGCTTCGACTCCAGTAATAGGCCTCGCCGGTCTCGATGGATTTCTCCAGTGCCTCGGCATTCATGTAGCCCAGCATCAGCAACTCGCCGGTTTCCGCATCCGTGGTGACGGCCGGGACCAGGCCGTGCTCATCGAATCTCGGCGCAAGAATGTTCCCCTCTTCGACTTCATCCACCGATTCCCGTTTGCCAAACCATTTGAAATGTGCTGACATAGCGGGCTAATTTTCCTGATACGGGACCCTGAAATCAACAGGAATATCGCGGTACAGGCAACATGACCCCTGTTGAATCCTGGCAGCGTCAGGATTTGGAATCCGGGCAAAGCCCTGTGCGGGCGAGCTGAAACAGTGTAGAAATGCACTTTCAGGCAAAACAGGATCCCTATCGAACCCTTTTGCAGCGGACAAGTGCGGCAACCGCTGCATGCAGGCAAACATGCAAGAGAATACAGACCTTTACCACCGTATATTCGTCAAGGATACGCCCCTGATTGACGTGCGTGCGCCCGCGGAATATGAACGCGGCGCCTTTCCCAATGCAGAGAACCTGCCCATCATGGACGACCGGCAGCGTGAAGAAGTGGGAATTTGCTACAAGAAGCATGGCAAGCAGGATGCCATCAGGAAGGGCCACGAACTGCTCCACGGGGATATCCGTGAAAACCGGATCGCGGCATGGGTCAAATTCGCCAGCCGGAATCCGGACGGTGCGCTGTACTGCTTCCGTGGCGGATTGCGCTCGCAAATCGCCAGGCAGTGGATGCATGAAGCCGGCATGGATTTTCCCCTCGTGTCAGGAGGCTACAAGGCCCTGCGCGGTTTCCTTCTGGATGAGCTGGAACATTCCGTCAACCAGTGCCGCCTGACGCTCGTCGGAGGCAAGACCGGCAGTGGCAAGACCATCCTGGTGAACCGCCTTGAAAATGGAATCGACCTGGAAGCTGCGGCTTACCACAGGGGCTCGAGCTTCGGCCGCCACGCCAGGCCCCAGAATACGCAGATCAATTTTGAAAACATCGTATCCATTGACTTCCTGAAGCTGCAGCAGCGGCACAGGCGTTCGATCGTGCTGGAAGACGAGGCGCGGACCATCGGAAAAGCCGCCATACCGAAATCCCTGTTCGAAAAAATGCGCCAGTCAGGGATCGTGGTGATCGAGGAGCCTTACGAGGCACGACTGGAAAGGCTGGTCAAGGAATACGTGGAAGACATGTACCGGGAATTCAGCGGCATGCACCCGGAAAGGGGCGGCTTCGATGAATTTTCCGCGTACCTCCTGGACAGCCTGGAGAGAATCCGGAAAAGACTGGGGCCTGCACGGTACCCGGGTATCCGCGATGCCATGCAGCAGGCACTCGACCTGCATGCAAAATCAGGCAGTGTCCGGAAACACTATGACTGGCTGAGGTCCGTGCTCGACAACTATTACGACCCGATGTACGAGGACCAACTGCGCCAACGCAAGGAGTTCATACGCTTTCGCGGGAATTTTGAGGCCTGCCATGCCTACCTGGGATCCGCATCATGAGGCTGCCCGGTCATCCGCGCGAGCACCGGGTGCAGTCAACCCCGTAAGGCCGGACAAAAAAATACCCCGCTCTCAGGGAAAACGGGGCATGGATTGAATGCCTGACAGTGACCTACTCTCACACGGGGAGGCCCCGCACTACCATCGGCGATACACCGTTTCACTGCCGAGTTCGGGATGGGGTCGGGTGGTACCAGTGCTCTGTTGCCGCCAGGCAAAACCGGTTATCAGGAATTCAACTAGGCAACTGGCAAAGGTTTCGTCTTGCCTCACTCAGTTTGCTTGAGTGTTATATGGTCAAGCCTCACGGGCAATTAGTACTGGTTAGCTTCATTCATTGCTGAACTTCCACACCCAGCCTATCAACCTGGTCGTCTTCCAGGGCCCTTCAGGGGAATCAAGTTCCCGGTGAGACCTCATTTCAGGAGGGGCTTCCCGCTTAGATGCTTTCAGCAGTTATCCCTTCCGTACATAGCTACCCGGCAGTGCTACTGGCGTAACAACCGGAACACCAGAGGTACGTCCACTCCGGTCCTCTCGTACTAGGAGCAGCTCCTCTCAAGTCTCCGACGCCCACGGCAGATAGGGACCGAACTGTCTCACGACGTTCTAAACCCAGCTCGC
>WTFY01000004.1 GCA_011523795.1 Gammaproteobacteria bacterium | reverse complement strand
CGCATGTGCAAGCCTCGTGCCTGCCCTCGTCCCCCCAACCTACACACGATCTTCCCCACCGCCTCAAAACCTGCGCGCACAAAAAAGTGGATAGCGGCCACCTTCCCGCTATCCACTATCCACTATCCACTAAAAATTGAAATCTTATCGGCCCTATGCATGGTCCGGCGACCCCGCCATCAGCCCCAGCGGCGTCAGGATCTCCTCCGCCGTCATCTCCGCTGCGTCCGACTTCGCTTCCTGCGCCGGTGGGAGCCTCCGTTACACACACAGCCAGCAGCACCCCGCCGCCAGGCACAGCAGCCCTTTCCAAAAATTCACGAGGTGAAACCGAAGATCTCGCCACAGTTCGTTCCACCTTCGGAGCAGTGCCGATTTTTCGGCTGTATTGAGTTGTACTGGTTCAAACTTGCCTGCTGGTAGATCGTGCTGATCGAGTTGTAATAGGCAGTTAGGCACCCTATCATGCGGCTACTGCATTAGTCGTTGGCCGTGTCCAAAATGTCTTTGGGCACTGCAGTTACACGTTGGAGTGGGAAGCGACAGGGAACAGCGGGAATTCCTGGAGAATGGGAGTGGGCAACGATTGGCAGGCTTTTTTCCTCTGTTAGCTCTACGAAAAGGAAGCGGGCCACAGGATGAAGGCGAGTGGATCGTGAAAGACGAACAGGTCGAATGGGCTTTGAAGTGATTAGGCAATCCTTTATGAGTGCTAAAAGAGTTGGCTCCGAAGAGGCGACTCTTCGCATCCACGACTTTGGAGATAAGAATGCAGTTGGAGTCGCGGGAACGAGTTCAACAGTCCTTTGCAATGGTATTTCTCCAAGGTACAATTCTCTGAAGAGTTGTCAACACGACGTGGGCCGAGGTTTACTACAGGATTCGTCGAATTCAGATGAAATCACCAACGAACGGCATACGCTCTAGGCATCAACCAAGACGATGGCAGCGTGAAGCGCTTGCTGCCTGGTCCGTAAGACTTCGGGGAGTAGTGAGGGTTGTAACAGGGGCTGGCAAAACATTCTTTGCAATGCAATGTATGCTTGCTGTCTGGAGGAGGTATCCGGATGCCAAGGTCTTGATAGTTGTTCCTACGGTTGCGCTAATGGATCAGTGGCGAGTTGCACTTCGCAATGAATTATCGCTGGAAGATGATGACATCGATCTTATTGGAGGGGGGATACGTCGAATTGAGAACTCCCGCGTCACATTGGGCGTTCTAAACAGCTTGCGCTCGCGAGTCACTCAATTAACAGTTGAAGGCAAGTGGTTCCTAATAGTTGATGAATGTCACCGCGTGGCCTCGCCAGCCAACCGCATAATTCTGGACGCAAGCTACATCGCGACATTGGGGTTGTCTGCAACACCTGAACGTCAATACGACGACCTTTTCCATACTGTCGTATCGCGTAAACTCGGTTCAATCGTGTTCTGCTATGGATATGATGAAGCCTTACGTGATGGTATAATCTCAGCCTTTGAGTTATGGAATATCCGGGTATTACCTAGTTCTTCAGAACAGAAGCAGTTAAACGCGGATAATCGTGCAATTCATATGGAAAGGAAAAGGCTTCATAGGATTGGCGCAGATCATTCACCGCGTCTCAGCAACCTCCTCATACGCCGAAGTAGACACAGTCAGCGAGTGTGTTCTCGAATCCCTGCTTCCGTTGCACTCGTTGACCGCCTGCGGAATCGTAGAGGGCTTGTCTTTCACGAGTCAATACAATCAGCCAATGAAATCGCGAGAGCACTAGCTTGTCGTGGCCATCGGGTTCGGCCTTATCATTCTCAGCTAGGTGCGCCGACGAGGTATTTGAATCTATTGCTCTATGTCAGAGGTCAAGTTGACGTACTTGTGACATGCAGGGCTCTCGATGAGGGTTTGGATGTGCCCAAGTCCGAATTCGGTGTGATATGCGCGTCAACTGCCTCGATCCGACAGAGAATCCAACGACTGGGCCGAGTGTTGAGACCCCACCCCGATAAGCAAACAGCTACCGTAATGACATTATATGTCTTACCGGGTGAAGCAGAGACTCTCCGACTAGAATCAGAACGACTCGATGGGGTCGCCGACGTCCGTTGGTTCGAGGCGGCATGAGGCCATTTCTAGTCGAGAATCCGCCTAGAGTCTTTAAGCCTAACGTTCCAAATTCGGAGGCCGATTTCGAGGCACAAGTGCTTCGGGTCGCCGGCCGACTCATGCCCAACTACAAGATGGCAGCCTGGAGGCCTTTGATCAGAGATTGGGAAGGCCACGGCGCAAGGCCCGACCTCGTTATGATTTCTCTAGATCTTGATAGTTGGTACTTGATAGAAGTTGAGTTGGCCTCTCACTCGATACCAGCACATATCCGGCCACAACTTGAGACACTCCGCAATGGTGTATATGATAGATCGCTCGTACCGTCACTCAGGAATGTCTTTCCTTCTGCGGACGATGAATCTTTAATTCGCTTGGTTGGCAGGGATCCAGGGCTCTTGTGCATCGTTGACCAATATACCGAACAGATTTCAAGGACGTGCCGGCAGACTGGATTCGAACTAATCGTGATGGAGCCCTACTATAGTGAACTGGGAGGATGGGCAATCTCTGTGGACCAACTGCCTAGCGAATTGTCGCGGTTGACCACCCCGACAAGATTTTTGCTAAGTCGCGGCGATCGACTAGGTGAAAGCGTTGTATTGGAGTTGCCGAAACAGTTTCCTGCCTCATTATATAAGATTCGTGTGCCAGCCTTATGTGGCGAACAAGAAGATAAATTTGTTCAAGTTCAAAGATTTGAAAGAAGGCCTGGCGTCGTTCTTCCCATCATGCTTGTACCTGAACACAGCACTGCCAGAGTTGAAGTAGTTGATCCGTCTGAAGGCATCGCCGAGCTCGTAGTTGAAACATAGAAACACATTTGGGAGAAAACCTAATGAGTCTTGCAGAACAGCGTAGAATTGACATACGTCCGGATTCCGGTGTTTATGCAACCTTTCGCCGAATTTCGTATCGCCCGTGGTCGGCCATTGCCGAGTTTATCGATAACGCAACGCAAAACTATTTTGAACACAAAGAAAGCATTGCCAAGATGGTAGGTAGTACACCTACCCTTGAGATTGATATAGCCTATGATAGCAGAAACAAGACTTTGGCTATTGTCGACAACGCCAATGGAATGAACTGGGATGAGTTGGAGCGTGCAATCCAACTTAACCGCCCCCCAAAAAACACTACTGGTCGATCTGAGTTTGGAATGGGATTGAAGATGGCGGCTTGCTGGTTCGGGGGGCGATGGCGAGTGGTAACTAAGCGTCTAGGTGAGCGAGTTGAGTTTGAAGTAACAGTCGATGTTCAGAGATTGGAAGTCGACAAACCAACTGCAATTGTGGTCACACAAAGGCAGGGTTTGGAACCATTAGAGCACTATACCAGGATAGAAATTGAAGATCTTCACAGAACCTTTCGTGGCAGGTCCCTTTCTAGCATTCGAGAGAATATTGCAAGTATGTACAGGCGGGATATTGAATCAGGGGAAATCACGATCAGGTGGAATGGCGAGCCATTCGAATGGGAGCGGGATCCTGTTTTCCACGAAAAGGCTCCCGACGGTACGACAATCCCTTGGCGGAAGGACGTGCAATTCAATGTTAATGGGTTAGGAGTCGTCGGCAAAGTTTGGATAAGAATGCCTGGTGCAGCAAATAGGGCTGGAATGCATCTCTTTAGGCGGAATCGTCTTGTTGTAGGGGGTCCCGCAGCCGGCTACAAGCCCCGGGAGATATTTCAAGCCCCAAATTCATTTCAATCGCAGAGACTGGTCGGTGAACTAAACCTCGACGACTGGCCAGTGACACAAACGAAAGACGCTTTCGATTGGGACGGTGACTTAGAGACTAGCTTTATAGAGAGTCTAAGCTACCACGTAGCAGAGTACGTACAGAAGTCACGCGATATAACGTCAGAATCGACTACTAAGACTACCTCTGCCGATGGCCAACTGACCGGCGACAACACACGACAGTCCTTGAGTGGGCCCGAAGTCGATACCACACTAACTCTTATAGAGACTGGTCCACCACCACCACCAGTCCTTCCCGATGACCAATCTCAACGCATTGAACAAGCAGTTGAACGCTCGGGAGATCAACCTACGTATGTCCATCTTGGCAGTGAAGGTGTTCCAACACTGAAAGTGTATTGGCTAGAGGACTTACCGGGGTCGGACATTCATGCTCACTTTGATATGCCTTCAGGAGACGAGTTACTACTCTATGTCAACCTCAATCATCCTTTTGTAGAACGTGTCATCAGCCGAGAGCCTGCAAAGCTCGACCTGTATGCACTAGACTTATATGCTGATGCCCTAGTAGAGAGTGGGATACTGAAACGCGGCGAAAATGTTCCCGCCCGCACCTTCAGACACTTAAAAGATGCGTTTCTGAGAGTTATAAACTCAAGTAACGGGCCTGTGTGAAACACATTACATAGAACTGACTGCTAATTCATGCACCGGGCTGGCTGTTTTGCAATCACTTTATGAGTCCGCTGGACCGATCAATGCACGAGCAATCAACTCGACTATATCCACATTCACTGCATTTCCTAAGGCCTCATATGCTTTGGTTCGAGTTTCTGGTAGGTGTTCTAATTCGTACATGCTCTGCAGTCTCTTGCACTCGGTGGGCGTCATATAGCGACTTTCCCAACCGACTATAGGAACTTGAGTCGAGGTCATCGCCACCAAAGATGGGGCAGTAGTGCGACGCTTGACTCGCAGTCCCGATGCTCTCACCTGGAGCACATAGCGATCTATCATTCTCTCTTCTCCTTGGCAATTCCATTCGAATTTCTGTAGGCTGGGCGGAAAGTCAATTATCTTTGGTATCCAACCGTCAATCCAAGACTTGTGCTCTCTGTACAATTCACGATTCTGCCGGATAAACTGGACTTTCCATTTCGGAAAAGTGTCGGTCTCTCTCCGGGCGTAGCTTGGTAATCCCTTGAAGAAGTCTTTGCGGGTCCAGCCAATTAGAGGTATGCCATGCGAACCTGCGGCATGTCGAAGGTTCCGTATATTCGACGAATGAGGAGTCTCGTGCTCGTAGGGATAAGTTGCTCCGAATTCCATTGACCAGATAGGAAAAGAAGGAAACTTTAATTCTTGTGGAAATCTGTCCAGAAACTCCTGCCACACGAGCACACACTTTTTTATCTGATCTGGGATAGGTCGTGCGTCTACCGGGTTAGTGTCCAGTACATCTAGCACCGAGAGTTCTGGCCTTGGCTGGGGGGGGGCCGGCCAATCGAAGTTGTCAAGCTCTCCACGCTGCCCCACGATAAAGAGGCGGTCTCTGATTTGGGGAATGCCGAAATGATGTGGAGAGTAACGCTTGGAGTCTAGTTGGTACCCATGATTTTCAATAGCAGCACGAATAGTGTACCAAGTCTTACCTCCGTTGTGTCGCTCTAGATTGGGAACATTCTCAAGAATCAGGAAATCAGGCTGTCGCTCTCGGACTATCCTTACGATGTCACGAAATAGTGTTCCTCCAACCGGGTCACCAATTCCGTTCTGGTGACCAGCCTTGGAAAATGGCTGACACGGAAACCCAGCACACAGTATGTCATGGTCTGGTACGCTTTGCATCTGCACAGAGCGAATATCTCCATGTGGCAGTTCGCCAAAATTTCGCAAATAAACTTGACGAAGAGAATTATCGATTTCTGATGCGAAAACACACTGGTGGCCGAGACGGCTCAATGCTAAACGAAAGCCCCCAAGGCCCGCGAAAAGATCTATGAATTTCATTCCTATTCAGGTTCCAATGAGGCTGAGGCCGCGTCGGTGCATAGGAATCTTCTGACTCGCTTCGCTGCCCCGTCGGGGTCCTCAAGTATCTCACCTTCCCAAAGTCGTATGACCCGCCATCCGATTCTAGTCAGTTCCTGAGTGACTCTATTGTCGCGGTTCCGGTTGTATTCTATCTTTGCAATCCAGTAGTCTGGATTCGCCCGCCTTCCCAATGCGTCCCTGAGGGTGTCCCAGTCTCGTCCGTGCCAGAAATCTCCATCGCAGAAAACCGCTACTCTTGCAGTGGGGAAGATCAAATCCGGGCGTCCAGGTAGATGCCCCGTTTTCAGTCTGAACCTGAGGCCGAGTCGATGAAGCGCCTGCCTTAACGCGATTTCAGGAGCGGTATTGCTCCTCCGAATCGCTCTCTTGGCCCTAGATTGCAAGTGAGAAGAACTAGTGAAACCCTTGAATGATGGCACCTTCTCTTTGTGTGTGGCCATGATCACTTGCTGCTTGGCGATCCGCTAAAGTCCATTAGGCAAAGGTGGAATCGAGAACTAATGTAGATCCCAAATGAAACCCAGAATTTGCGCATCTCGCAAGCGAATGACGTGCTTCTGTGCTCCTGATCTGTTGTCGGTATGAATAGTCGTAGTTTCAAGTTGAACTTCCATTAGCTCTAAAGATGATTCGGGATAAGAGAAGCTTGTCTATCCAAAGGACGTGCAAGGCAGTTTGCACGCACTTGCCCTTGGAAATGCGACAGCCTGGAGATCCGAAATGCGTCAGTCCACTGTTTTGAAGCCTTCTGTTCGCTTCCAGTGTTCAATGGAGGTGAAGTTCTACAGTTCACGATACTCCCCCTGAAAAACTTCTCTGACATGCCAGCGAGTGAAGTTTTCGCTGGGGAAGTACGTCTGACGCTGAGGGAGCTTTAACTTCTCACCATGGAAGCGCATCAGCCACTCTTCAAAGCCCGCGGTACCGTGAGCGTCGTCGGATACGAAAATCTCCAACTCATTCGACAATGTGAAGGCACCACGGTCGAACAGCTTGTGGTGGAGTGTACATAGCGCCAGTCCGTTTACCTCTAAGTCAGGCCCTCCTGCCTGTCGCCACTTTATGTGGGCGGCTTCTAGCGCAACGGGCTGAAGCCCAAGCCTTACATCAAAGCCGCAGACGGCACACCGATACTCGTAGGCTTTAAGGATATTCACCCGGAAGTTTGGATCGCGTTTCAGCTTACCAGTACTCTTGAAAGTCAGGTCGATCCCTGTTGCCTGCAAGACGTCCTCGTGAACTGTGTCGGGAAAATGAGCGTCCAGCATGTTCTGAACAATGCCCTGCACCATACTGGAATCGTCTTGTAGCTGCCGTGCTATATCTTCGGTAAATCCCCCGGCAACTTCGAAGCGAAAAAGGTCGCCTCGCCTTACATCCCCATTAGGTGACTCTTCTAGACTGTCCGCGCCGGGTATTTCCCATACCCCATCGTTCTGGAGTCGCCAAAACGGAAACTCTGGATGGTACTGCTTCCGCTTCGGCCCGAATTCCCGAAGAAGCCTTCCAAGCTTTTCATCAACTTCAGAAAAAGGGAGTAGCCGGTCCTTGCCTTGGATTAGCGAGCCAATTGCATACAAAACCAGCAGAGGCTTATGAGGAGCTCTCTCGTCGCCTCTCTGCCATACTTTCAAGGTCTCAAACTTTCGAGCAATCTCGTCCCTATCCATTTGCAATGGTTAGGAGTGTTGAGGAAGCCAGGATCTGGCAAGAACTGAGTGAAGGGGCGCTGGGTAAAGCAATTTGGGGAGCGATTATACCTCATTCATTTTTCCCCGTCCAATGTTGCTTTACCAGCAATCGGGGCTTGGCCCCAAGAGACTGGATCACGCGTAAGAACATATAACGGAAGGAATCACACAGCCAGCAGAGGGTGGAGCGATAGTCAGGAATCGGCGGCGACACTCGGCGACCGGCAAAGTCCGGGTTCTACTGGAGGTGCCGGACGGCGGCAAGAGGATTAGGCGACTATCAAGTGAATGCGAGACTCTTACCAACCTGCTCCGGGCCTGGATTCGGCAACTGCTGGCAGACGTGCCCGGATCCTCGTTACGAACTTCGAACGCAAAGAATGGGAACAGGAGGCGCAGGGAGAAAAGCCTATTGAATGGATCAGGCCACTTTAGATGAAACTTGAGTGGCTGAAAGTGAAGGTGTCGGCTGAGGTTCGTGAGCGATGGTGTAGGCCTATAGCCGGCCTACGGTTCTGAGTATGCGTCGGCAGTGCAAGTTGCTGGGACTGATCGATGTTGTCTTCAACTATCAAGGGGCTTCCGAGTCGGCTCTGAACCTGCGGCTGTGCGCCTGATCGCGGCAGAACGAACGTTGCCGAGCAGAACGCTACGCATCCGTCTGGACGCAACTCTTTGTTCCCGTTTCTTGGTCCAGTCATAAGGGCCAACCATATCAATTATCATGTGAAAGACTGACGAATCACTTATACGGACCGACCTTCTTGCTTTCTCAGTTCGTCCGCAAAGGCATACCCTTCACCAGTAACCTCATAAGTGGTCCTATCTCCAGAGTGGTCGATTACCCATCCATTCGTTTCGAGTTGCCGGATGGCGGACTCCCACTCAGCTTCAGATCGCCGATTATCGAGCTTTTCCCTCATCCGGCCAGTTGAGAGTACAGCACCCCCCATTACCTTAATGAATTGAATGGTGCCTTGACCTTTTTCTGTTGCCTCAAGCAAGAGGTCTTTCTCTTTGATCGATATGTGACCGAAAAGATTCGTGACCGATAGCTCTTCAATGTTCGTTTTGGAGGCGACCGACGTTTCAACTACGCTCTTTATCTCTTTAACGAACACGGATGATCTTCTGAGAGGCATCTTTAGACGGGAAGACGTCTCCTCTACAAGCTGATTGAGCTGACTCTCATTTTCACAACGCAGAGCATTTATTCCTGCTAGGGGCCCTTCTAGGTCGTCAGGGGTAGCGCCTGACGCAAGCAGCGGAACCATTGGTTTGCCGGCTCCCCAACGAGCACCCAATTCAAATGCTACGTAAAGCGACTTAAGAGAATTTGGGGTGATCAAACC
>WTFY01000008.1:72954-214103 GCA_011523795.1 Gammaproteobacteria bacterium | reverse complement strand
CCGCTGCCAAACCCAAAACCTCCGCAGCCGCTAAACGAAAAGTCGCAAAGAAAACTGCAAGGCGAAGTCGTACCTGAAACAAGGACGTCAGAAGCTGTTTTAAAAGGCTCTGAAAAGAGCCTTTTTTATTTCAGCGCCTGTTGCTCACAAATATTTAAAATGAGAACCATACTGAACAGCACTGCATACTGAGATTTGCCTGGAAACTATCTACAGAACCCACTTTTGATAGATTTCAGTCACGTATTCACCCTAAAAACAGCTTGTATACCGGATTACTTGTCTCTTCCCAGTAACGGTATCCCAGTTCAGCTAAAAACTGGTCAAAACGTTGCCTGTTTTCTGTAGGAACCTGTATCCCAGCCAGCACACGTCCGTAGGCAGCACCATGATTCCGGTAATGAAACAAGCTAATGTTCCATTCTTGCCCAATCATCTCAAGAAAGTTCAGCAAGGCACCTGGTCTTTCAGGAAATTCAAACCGAAAAAGTATCTCATTTTCCAAGGCTGGGCTGCGTCCACCTACCATGTGGCGTAAATGTAGAATTGCCACTTCATTGTCAGAAATATCAAGCGCTGGATAACCTGATTTTTTAAGCAAATTCAGTATCTGATATTTTTCTGCGTCTGCGTCTTCGACATTCACACCCAGAAATACTTGTGCTTCTTCAGTATGCGCATAGCGGTAGTTGAACTCAGTAACTCCCCTGGCACCAAGCAGCCTGCAAAATTCTAAAAAACTTCCGGGTCGTTCCGGTATGGTCACTGCAAAAAGGCATTCTCTACGTTCACCTAGCTCTGCACGTTCAGCTACGTGACGTAAACGGTCGAAATTGATATTGGCCCCACTATTGACTGCCACAAACCGCTTGTCCTCGAGTTTCCCACGGTCGATATACTGCTTGATACCTGCCAATGCCAGAGCTCCTGCAGGCTCAAGTAACGTGCGTGTTTCATCAAACAGGTCTTTGATAGACGCACATATTTCATCAGTATTCACCAACAGAACTTCATCGATCATGTCTTTGGCAATTTCAAAAGTGATTTCCCCAACACGCCGTACTGCAACCCCATCTGCAAATATCCCTACATCGTTCAATTGAACCCTTTTTCCAGCATGCAAAGCAGCATGCATAGTTGGCGCATCCTGTGGTTCCACGCCAATTACTTTGATCTCGGGTCTGTAGTGCTTTACATAGGTAGCCATTCCAGCAATGAGTCCGCCTCCACCAATAGGTACAAATATTGCGTCAATATGCCCAGTAAGTTGCTGCAAAATCTCTAAAGCTACTGTACCTTGTCCGGCAATAACATCTTCGTCATCATATGGATGCACATAAGTAAATCCCTGCTCTTCAGCCAGTACCTGAGAATGTGCATAGGCCTCATCATACGTATCTCCGTGTAAGACCGCATTTGCACCCATACTAACAACCGCTTGAACCTTTATCGAAGGTGTCGTGCAAGGCATCACAATCGTAGCCTGGATCCCCAGCTTATGTGCTGCCAGCGCAACCCCTTGAGCATGATTTCCGGCTGACGCAGCTATTACACCGCACTTCTTTTCTGAATCTGTCAGGTGCGCAACCTTGTTATAGGCACCCCGGATCTTGAAAGAAAATACACACTGCTGGTCTTCTCTCTTCAGATAGATCTGGTTAGAGAACCGTTTGGACAGCGCCTGTGCAAACTCGAGCTCGGACTTGATTGCTACGTCATAAACAGCAGCACACTCTATCTTGCTTACAAGTTTCTCGTTCGCCATATCCTGAAATCACATTTCATCATGCTTTCGACGACTACTACAGGTATCATTGGTAAAGTTCGAACAAAGCTCTCGCCATGACAACTGAAAATAAGAAGCAGGCAGCTGCCGAAGGTGCATTGGATTATATACAGGTAGGTGACGTTATCGGTATCGGAACAGGCACTACTACAAATTATTTTATCGACGCACTGGCCAGGATCAAGGGTAAAATCGATGGTGCCGTTGCGAGTTCAGAAGTCTCAGCAAAACGACTGAAAACACACGGCATCCAAGTACTTGACCTGAATAGTGTATCAAGCTTACCCCTTTATATCGACGGTGCAGATGAAGCGACACGGCACAGATATTTAATAAAAGGAGGAGGTGGTGCACTGACACGAGAAAAAATTGTCGCCGATGTCAGTGAGAAATTCATTTGCATTGCAGATGATACAAAGTTAGTAGAAATTCTGGGGGCATTTCCTCTACCAATCGAGGTCATTCCGATGGCTAGGAGTCATGTAGCCAGACAGCTGGTTAAACTTGGTGGCATTCCTGAACTGAGAGAAGGATTCATCACGGATAATGGCAACCTCATACTAGATATCTACAATCTGGAAATCTTAAATCCTGTCGAAAAAGAAAGGGAATTAAACAACATTGCAGGCATAGTTACAGTCGGGATATTTGCATTGCGACCTGCCGATTTACTCATTATCGGTTCAGAATCTGGGCTTGAATTTATCCAGTGATTGCTTGACTCAATATCTGATACCGATGGATTGACTAGAACTTGTCAATCAAGAACCTTGGGTTGAAAGAATATCAAACTCATTTCTGCAGCGTTACCCTGCAGGCAGCAGATTGTCAGGATTTTTCAACGTAAGTCTTACTCCAAATGAGTTTGACTTCGCTTCAAATACGCCTTCTGCCGTCTACCCAATCTACCACATACTCGCCGGACAGCAGTTTTTCCTGAGATTTGCCAGTCAAGCTCCATCGTGCACAGCAGGGCATACCGTTCATCAAGCAACCACATCAATACGGCATGCCAGCGACATTGGCCTTGATTGTGTACACGGGTTTTTGATTGACAGACAGGGAAGGTGACATGGTTTCGATTTCCATGTGCCAGCCCAGGATAGGAAAGCCAGGGGTTCAGCGCTTCGAGTATTGCTCCTTCTTCCTGGCCTTGCGCAGTCCGACCTTCTTGCGCTCGACTTCACGCGCGTCTCGAGTAAGAAAACCGTTTTTGCGCAAAGGGCTGCGCAGGTCCTGATTGTAGGCCAGCAATGCACGTGCAATACCCAGTTGCACGGCGCCTGCCTGACCATTCAATCCCCCGCCCTTGACTTTTACATCGATATCAAAGGAATCCGTCAATTCTGTAAGATCGAGAGGTTGACGGATAATCATGCACGAAGTTTCACGACCGAAATACCTGTCAGCTTCGCGCATATTTACGGTGATCTTACCTGAACCCGGACGCAGGTAGACACGCGCAGTTGAACTCTTTCTTCTCCCTGTACCGTAGAACTGCTCTCGTTCCATGGTGTACCTATAGTTCCAGCAGCTGGGGTTGCTGTGCCGCATGCTTGTGCTCAGACCCGGCATACACTTTCAGCTTTCGAAACATCGCCCGCCCCAGCGGATTTTTTGGCAGCATTCCCTTGACCGCATTTTCAATTACGCGCTCAGGATGTTTTGCACGCATCTCTCTGAAACTCATGGACTTGAGACCCCCTACATAACCTGTATAGCGGTGATACATCTTGCCTTCCGCCTTGCTGCCCGTCACGCGGACTTTCTCCGCATTGATGACAATGATGTAGTCGCCCGTATCCACATGAGGCGTATAGATTGGCTTGTGCTTGCCTTTCAGTCTCTTTGCTATTTCGCTCGCCATTCGGCCCAAGGCCTTGTCCGTAGCATCAACGAGGAACCAGTTTCGCTTTACGAGTGCAGGTTTCGCACTGACCGTCGCCATCAAATACACCTGTGTATTACTTTTTGGAGGTGCGGCGGATAGTACCGAACATCCTGTACGCTGACAAGCTCATCGTTTTATTCAGGCAAAAAAAAGCGCAAACCTTTGCAGTTTGCGCTAAAACTACCAAAGAGGTAGATGGAGGAGCTTTAAATTCACTTCAAACAATAAGAATATGCGTATTTTCTAATATGTTTATATTATTGTCAACTGGCTAGGTGACAAATTTTAGCATACACCCCTATGTGGATATGCAAAAAGAAATCAGATTTTCAGTCGTTCCACGATTTCGCCTGCAATCAGATGCCTGTCAATGATTTCGTCCAGATCGTTTTCATCTCGATATGTGTACCATACGGCGTCCGGATAGACGACCGCAACAGGTCCTTCATCGCATCGGTCCAGACAACCCGCCTGATTGACACGCACGCCGCCCTGCCCGGCGATACCAAGTTCCTTGCTCCTGTTTTTGGCATAGGCTCGCAACTCGGCAGCGCCATGGTCCTGACAGCAGTTGCGATCCTCACGCTGATTCACGCACATGAACAGGTGTCGTTTATAAAAAGCCATCTCTTACACCAGCTTATAATTCAAAAGCAGTCATCAGATTTTACTTCCATACTTTTGGTTGACGTAGGTCAAGCACGTTCGGGCTTGTGTTTACCTTAAAGGATCGTACAAGAATTTCCGGGAATGGCAACTGTACAGAATTTTCAGGTCAACATGGAAGGCCGTAGAATTTTGTACTGAATATGCACTAAACAGGGAACAAGTCTAAGGCACTTGCCGGCCGGTGCTGCACTTCCAGGCATGTCCACCGGCTAGTCCGCACAATTCCACGCATAGACCAGCCGTTCACTTTGCATGCTATAAAAACCGTACAGGGCATGTATACTGATACGGGTACAGCGGTAGCAGACAACCCCAAGACCAAACTTTCCGAAACCTTCCTACTGGTTCGTCGAGACCTGAGGGCAACCGATGCAGCTACTTGGTTTCAGCACACAAGATATTATTGCCGCAACAGATGAATGCGTCATGTGCGGGCTCTGCCTGTCTCACTGTCCGACTTATTCGGCTGCAAAGAATGAGGCCGAATCGCCCCGTGGGCGCATTGCAATGGTTAGGGCGATACATGAAGATAGACTGCAACCCAGCCAGACCTTGCTGAATCATCTGGACCAGTGCCTGGGCTGCATGAACTGTGCCGAGGCCTGTCCGGTCCAGATAGATTACGAAAGAATCCTGGATTCAGGCCGTCTCATCACAAATGCCAGGCACACTTTCCTGTACAGGCTGAAGCAGTCCCTATTACGGGCCACACTCAGCAGGGTCCATGTCCGGATGATGGCAAAATTCTTGTTACGCATGTATCGCGGCATGAAAGCGGATTCCTTGTTCATGAAGCTGGCCGCAAGATTCCCTTATGCATTGCGTCTGCCACTCTTGATACCCGGCCTGCATGAGCCAAGTTTCACTCGAAACCCTTTCACATCAGAAATGCAAAACCTGCGGGTAGCACTGGCACCTTCGTGTGCCAGTGACTTGTTTTCTGATCCATGTATTTCCTCTGCTGAGCTCGTCTTGCAGGCATTAGGCTGTGAAACGGTACGTCTTCCTCAAAATCTCTGTTGCGGTGCCCTGCACCAACACAGTGGTGATCTGCGCACAGCGGGCCGGCTTATCCGGAATTTCTGCAATGCATACGGAAGTCAGGATTTTGATGCAGTGGCCTCGCTCGCAACAGGGTGTGCAGCACATATCAGCCGGTACCCGGCATTGCTCAACGAGCCCTGCACGACCTGGATGTCCCGTCATCACGTGGAGATTTGTGTATTGATTGCAAGACTCCAGATGCAACACAAACCGAAATTCAGACCCCTGCCGGAAACGGTGTTTGTACATAGACCATGTACTCAAAAACGGGTCAGCAACGATCCCGGCCTGACTGAGAAGCTCTTGAGTCCAATTCCTGGAATCCGGTTTGAAAAATTCCTAGATGATGCGATGTGCTGTGGAGCTGGAGGCATGAATGTATTCACCCAGGCCAAACTGGCAGACCAACTGATTCAGGGTAAGATTGCTGAACTGAAATCCAGCCAGGCTGGCTACCTGGTAACTTCCAACATTGGTTGCGCACTGCACTTCCAGGCACAACTGTCCAAGTCCAAGTCTGCGATCAAGGTCTGCCATCCTGTTCAGTTGCTGGCCCAACAGTTGTTATACTCTGGGCATGCGTGACTACAGTGCCCTGGACCATTTCCTGTCCCATTCCGAACGTGGAATCCGGGCCATGTTTGCATTATTCAGCATAGGCACAGAAACCAAACCGCAAACGGAAGACAACCTATCAATTGACGGCAAGATCAAATCTGCCAGATTGATGCGCGTGAACCATGCCGGGGAAGTTGCTGCACAGGGTCTCTATCATGGCCAGGCCCTGACTGCCCGGAGCAATACCGTCAGACAGCAGATGAAACACTGTGCCCTTGAAGAACAGGCCCATCTGGACTGGTGTGAAAAACGCCTGGCCGAACTGGCAGATCACCCGAGCACCCTGACTCCGGCATGGTACCTGGGTTCCTATGCCATTGGCGCTGCGGTCGGGATTCTTGGTGACAAATGGAGTCTGGGCTTTATCTCTGAAACGGAAAGGCAGGTAGTGGAGCATCTGGATCAGCATTTGTCACGCTTGCCACCTCATGATGAAAAGAGCCGTCAAATCCTGCTCAGGATGCGGGAAGATGAGGCCAGACATGATAAGAGTGCCCAGGATGCAGGCGCCATCCAGCTGCCTGGGCCAGCACGGCATGCCATGAGCACAGTATCCAAGATCATGACTACCACAGCATACTGGATCTGATCATCCGGGAGTGCTAATGCCGTAGAAAATCTCGTTCATCTCCTTCCTGAGCTGCTGTTCTATTGCCTGCAGTCCGGTTGCCCCAACTGCATGCGCCTCATTCCCGAACAGGTAGTTCTCCAGCCTGAAATCAAGCAGCTTCATTCTGGTATGGAATATGTTCTCCTGCTCCACATTCATATCTGTGATTTGGTACAGGCGTCTCGTCGTGTCTGACAGGAAATCCTGTATGGATGCAATTTCATGGTCAATGTAATGTTTTTGTCCAAAAGTATCCCGGGTAAATCCACGTACGCGATAATCTAGAATGATGATATCCTCGTCGAAACTGTCTATCAGGAAATTCAGCGCCTCAAGCGGCGAGACCTGCCCACAGGTCGAGACATCAATATCGACCCGAAACGTGCTGATACCGTGATCCGGATGACTTTCAGGGTAGGTATGCGCCGTGACATGGCTTTTATCAAGGTGCAGTACTGCAGACGGCTTTATGCCTGCATGCTGGTCCTTCGCAGTCCCCATGTGAACCATGATTTCCTGTGGCGCAGACTTTTCAGCCATCAAGCAGGCTACACTCGAGCCTCGTGGTTCATAGTCGTGTGCAGAGATACTCAGGACATTGGCACCTATGATATCGACGACCTCACAAAGCACACGCTGCAGGCGTTCTGAATTGTAGACTTCGTCAATGTAGTGCAGATATTCTCGCCGGTGTGCCTGAGTATGCGCATAACAAATATCGTAAAAATTGAAACTCAGGGTTTTGGTCAGATTGTTAAACCCATGCAACTTGATTTTTGGCTGATTGATGCCCATTTACATGGTTGACGAAGGGGCTAGGACGTGGCCCGCAATTCTGTCTGCACCTCATAGTCATACGTGATTTCCACCCTGTCACGCAACATCATGATGACTGAACAATATTTTTCAACAGACAGTTCCACTGCACGCTTGACCCTTGAAGGATCCAGACCTGCCCCTGCAAGAATGAAATGCAGGTGTATCTTGGTAAACACTGCCGGCACAGTATCCGCTCGCTGTGCATCCAGCTTTACCTCGCAATGCGCAACAGCCTGCCTGGCCTTGGTAAGGGTGTTCACTATATCAAAAGCACTGCAGCCACCAAGTCCTGCAAGTACCATTTCCATGGGTCTTGCAGCCAGATTGCGACCACCATGATCCGGTGGACCATCCATGACAACTGAGTGCCCGCTTCCCGTTTCGGCCACAAAACTCATGTGATCAGTCCATCGTACACGCACTTTCATGACTAACCCCCCTGAAATCTCCCTGCATGATTCGTTTGATCGTATGCCAGGGCTGCAGTGTCCATGCAGTACCGGCAAGACAGACCACAGGCTCAAAATTGCAGACCGACAATCCCCTCCTACCTACAAAAGGCATACGTCCTAATGATTCATGATTTGCTGGAACAGGCTTGCGTATGATTGCTTCACCTTTTCACCGAACAGGGGATCTTCAACACGTGCCAGATCATGATCTATCTCCTGCCAGTCTGCTGGACTGAGGCTTGAATTCAGGACCGGATAAACATGCGCCTCTTCCTCATCCATGTGCTTTCTCTGAACGGAAATATACTCCTCCAGCATTTCACAAAGTTCCTCCCTGTCCTGGGGTAAGCCTGCCTGTGCATTCTGCAATGTCTCAAGCAGTCTCTCTGTAAGTGCGGGCATTCCTTCATGTTCATGAAGAAGTCCCTCTATGCTTTTGTGCTGTTGCCCATAGTTTTCCATAAAATACCTGAATACTATATCCTCGAGAGGATGATGAACAAAGTCAGGGTATTCCTTCATATACCTGACTGCATCGTACATAGCGGCGAGATCAGAAAGCTTACATTCCTCCAGCAGGTGCTGTTGATGCTCCAGGAACCTCAGGAGTTCACTGAAATTGATATGATCGCTGTGCAGTTTTTCAAGTATGGGTTTCATAACACCTGTTTATAGCCAGCCTGTAAGCATGGCACTATGGTACCTTGATGCATACAGGGCTGAACAGCGGTTTTCAACACCATCCAACTCAATCCCGAACCCTCAGCACAGCTGCACCCTTCAGCTTTCCATGACGCAAATCCTCCAACGCGCGGTTAGCTTCTTCAAGCTGATACAGGTGGACATGAGTCTGGACTGGGAATTTCCTGACTTTGGAAAAAAACTCCATGCCATCCTGCCGGGTCAGATTTGCAACCGAACTGATATGCCGTTCGCCCCACAGGCTGGCATAGGGGAAAGACGGAATATCACTCATATGGATGCCACCACAAATCACAGCACCACCCTTGCGAACGCTTTTCAGCGCCAAGGGAACCAGGTGTCCCGCCGGTGCAAATATGATTGCGCAATCCAGAGCAGCAGCAGGTATCTGGTCTGAATCACCCGCCCAGGTCGCACCAAGCCGATATGCAAACTGCTGTGCATCCTGGTCACCCGGCCGAGTAAATGCAAAAAACTGCCCTCCGCGGTAGACGATGATCTGGGCAAGGATATGTGCTGCAGCACCAAACCCGAACAGACCGATTTTTTCATTATTCCGGCATAGTGAATCCGCAATCTTCAAACACCTGTAACCAATCAGGCCCGCGCACAACAGCGGTGCCAGCTCCTCGGGATTACTTTCACTGTGTACCGGAATGCAATACCTGTAATCTGCAACCGTGTATTCACAGTACCCGCCATCAAGCAGATAGCCGGTAAACCTTGCATGCTCACACAGGTTCTCTGCATCGGCCCGGCAATACACACAGTCACCGCAAGTCCACCCCAGCCATGGAATACCCACCCGCATGCCTGGCTCGAGCGATGCATCGGCTCCAGCTTTAACAATTTCTCCCACGACCTCGTGACCCGGTATAATCGGTACGGGTATATCCGGCAACTCCCCGTCAACAAGGTGCAAGTCTGTCCTGCAGACCCCGCAGGCTTCTACCCTCACCAGTACTTCTGTATTTCCCGGCTTGGGAACCGGCAATTCAACCGGTACCAGTGGGCTGCGCACGGCATTCAAGATCATTGCTCGCATTGCTATCCGAATCCAGGTTCAAGCCCATAATGCATCATGCATCCCTCTGCGGGTAACCCCGATGTGTTTTCCACGGCCAGCACGCCACACCGACACATCAAGACTGGCTTGACTGGAAAAATAGCTCATTCAGGCGGGTGCCCGGCTCTTCAGCTACCATGAAGGCCTCACCCACAAGAAAAGAATTGACTCCCTTTCCTGTCATCCGGGCAATATCTTCCCTGGTATGAATTCCACTCTCAGTGACCACATGGCAGGTATTCGGAATCCGCGGCAATAGCTCCAGAGTGGTATCCAGAGTAGTATCAAATGTTTGCAGGTTACGGTTGTTGATGCCAAGCAAGGTTGGTTGCAACTCCAGTGCACGCCCAAGTTCTTCAGTGTTGTGTACTTCCAGCAGTACATCCAGGTGCAACTCCCTGGCAAGAGCATACAGTTCTGCCATCTGTCCGTCTTTTAAAGCAGCGACAATCAGCAGCATGCAATCCGCATTGACTGCACGCGTCTCGTAGACCTGGTAAGGATCAATAATAAAATCCTTGCGCAAGATGGGTAGATAGCAGGACTTTCGGCACAATTCCAGAATCGCACAGGAACCTTTGAAATAGTGGCTGTCGGTCAGGATTGACAAACAAGTGGCGCCGTTCATCTGGTAGCTTGCTGCGATCTGCATGGGGTTGAAATTTTCACGAAGGATGCCCCGGCTTGGTGAAGCACGCTTGATTTCCGCGATCACCCCGGGGCGACTGGCCTGCCGGGCATTACGCAAGGCTGACTCGAAACCTCTGGGCGCCGAGGCCTCCTGTGCCCACTCCCGCAATGTCTCCTCAGGCACGCGCTGCTTGCGTTCAACCAGTTCACGTGTTTTGTGCTCAATGATCTCGGCAAGAATCCCTGGCTGCCCGGACATGCTCAAACATCCCTGGTGAATTCGATATACTGCTTGAACTTGTTCTGGGCCTCACCGCTCGCAATCGTCACCGCTGCAAGCTCAACTCCTTCGGCAATAGTTGCAACCTGATCACAGGCGTACAGTGCGGCACCGGCATTGAGTTTTACGATATCGGACGCGGGATTTGCCTTGTGGCTGAAAGCCGCATGAACCATTGCCAGGCTCTGCTGTACATCCTGTACCACAAGTTCATCAAGACTGCATGGTTCGATGCCGAATTGACGGGGGGAAACCCGGTAGGTGGAAATACTTCCTTCATTCAATTCTGCGACTCTCGTGTCATTCGTGGTGCTGATTTCATCCAAGCCGTCGTCTGCATGTACAACCAGTGCATGCCGGCTTCCGAGTAACCGAAGTACCTCTGCAATCGGCTCGACCCAGGTCCCGGAGAACACGCCGAGAACCTGGTGTGTTGCACCTGCTGGATTTGTAAGCGGGCCCAGCAAGTTGAACATCGTGCGCACCCCCAGCTCCCTGCGTACACCTGCAGCATGCTTCATGGCACTGTGGTGCATCGGTGCGAACAGGAAGCCTATACCGACCTCTTCAATACATCGTGCAACCTGACCGGGTGTCAATTCAAGCTTAGCACCGGCGGCTTCCAGAACATCTGCACTGCCACATGTTCCCGATACAGAACGGTTTCCATGCTTGGCTACAGCACAGCCTGCGGCAGCCACTACAAATGCAGAGGCTGTTGAAATGTTGAAAGTTCCCTTCGCATCCCCACCTGTACCGCAGGTGTCGACCAAGCGCTCCACGGGTACTTCGACCCGTGTTGAAAAATCGCGCATCACGGAAGCGGCAGTGGCGAGCTCCAATGCCGTCTCGCCCTTCATGCGCAGGGCCACCAGTAATCCGGCGGTCTGTGCTGGACTCGCACGGCCTGACATGATCTCCTGCATGACAGCAGTCATCGGTCCCCGGCCAAGGTCATTACCCTCGACTACGGCCTGCATGATCTGACGAAATCCTGCTTCCTGTTCGCTCATCGTTTCCTGTTCTGATTAATGAAGTTTGCTAACAGATGATGTCCGAACTCCGTCAGGATTGACTCGGGATGGAACTGTACCCCTTCCACTGCGAACTGCTTGTGGCGTACTCCCATGATTTCATCCATTCCTCCTGTATCTTTCTGTGTCCACGCAGTAATTTCCAGACAGTCCGGCATGCTCGTTCTTTCAATTACCAGAGAATGATACCTCGTTGCAATAAAGGGATTGTCACACTGTTCAAAAACATGCTTGCTGTGATGATGGATCCTGGAAGTCTTCCCATGCATGACTTCGTTTGCCCTGACAATCTTGCCTCCATAGGCCTGTCCGATACTCTGGTGCCCAAGGCAAACACCAAGTACCGGCACTTCCGCACCCAATGCAGAGACAATTTCCAGTGATATGCCTGCTTCATTGGGTGTACACGGGCCGGGCGATATGACGATATGCTCAGGTTTGAGCACCCTGATTCCTTCTATACTGATCTGATCATTTCTAACGACCTTGACCTCTTCACCGATCTCACCCAGGTATTGCACCAGGTTGTAAGTAAAGGAATCGTAGTTGTCAATCATTAGCACCATAAAAATTTCTGCCTCATACTTGAGAGTTTTCTGGTCTGAAAAGCACAGCCTGTAAGCGGCAAACCACGAACTCAGGTCATTGATTTTGCGAGCTTCACTGCTTTCATCAAGGCACCGGCCTTATTGTTCGTTTCCTCCCATTCCCTGTCTGGAACAGAGTCGTGCACGATTCCAGCGCCGGCCTGAATATAAATTTTTTTTCCCTTGATAACGGCCGTCCGAATCGCTATGGCAGTATCCATGTTTCCATCCCAGGAAATGTATCCCACTGCTCCGGAATAAATGCCCCTTTTCACAGGCTCGAACTCATTAATGATTTCCATGGCGCGAATCTTGGGGGCACCGCTCACCGTGCCTGCAGGGAAAACAGCCCTGAGGACATCAATGGCATCATACTGCTCTTTCAGCTTTCCGGTGACATTTGAAACGATATGCATGACATGCGAATAACGCTCAACAATCATCTTGTCAGTAAGCATGACCGATCCGGTGTCCGCCACCCTGCCTACGTCATTCCGTCCCAGATCGATGAGCATGAGATGCTCCGCCAGTTCCTTGGGATCCTGCAGCAATTCCTGTTCGACAAGCCGGTCATGACCAGGGTCTTTACCTCTCGGCCGGGTCCCCGCTATCGGCCTGACCGTCACTTCCCCATCTTCGAGCCGAACCAGAACTTCAGGAGACGAACCCACAATATGGAAATCTCCCATGTTGAGGTAAAACATGTATGGAGAGGGGTTCACGCTGCGCAAGCCTCTATACAGGTTCACTGGGGGGTCTTCAAACACTGTACTTTGTCGCTGCGACAGCACTACCTGCATGACATCTCCAGCGCGGATGTACTCGCGTGTACGCCTTACAGCCTGCTTGAAGGAATTTTCTGAAAATTCAGAGGTGAAACTTACCGGCACGCCTGCAGAACAGGCCCCCGCCGGGGCAGGTACCGGCTGCTGCAGGATCTGTACAAGTTTGTCCAGACGTTGTTGGCCTTTCTGGAAAGCCTGCTCATCATGAGGATCCACGTGTACCACCAGAAAGATCTTTCCATTCAAATTGTCGAATACAACCAGTTCCCTGGACACCATGAGGAAGATATCGGGGGTTTGCAGGGGATCCGACCGGTTGCTGCCTGCAAGCTTGGGTTCTATGTAGTTCACCGTATCGTAACCGAAGTACCCGACAAGCCCACCGGTAAAACGCGGCAATTCCGGGATAGGTGGTACTTGCAGGCTGTGCTGGAACTCCTGTATCCAGGCGAGAGGATCACCGGTTTGCGTTGAACACAGAATCCGAGAACTGCATTCATGCACGACCTTCTCCCCGAAGACCCTGATGCGTTCAGGGCTCGACAAACCAATCACGGAGTACCGCCCCCAGTTTTCTCCTCCCTCAACGGACTCAAACAGGTAAGTATAAGGTAGGTCTGCAAGCTTCAGGTATACGCTCAGGGGCGTGTAAAGATCAGCAAGAACCTCTCGCAGCAGCGGAATGTAGGTGTAACCCTGATTCTTCAGGGCATCAAATTCAGCGAGCTGCATGATACCTACATGATCTTCTGACAGGGCTTCTAATGGGCTGCAAGCCCCACAGCAGCCAGTTGCTTGCGCATTTCACTAATCACACGCCCGTAATCCTGCGATCCAAAGATTGCAGAACCGGCAACAAAGGTATCAGCCCCAGCAGCCTTGATTTCCGCTATGTTGTCTACTTTAACTCCACCGTCCACTTCCAGGCGTATTGGCAATCCTGATCGGTCAATCAGTTTTCTCGCTGCCTTGATTTTTTCGAGCACCACAGGAATGAATTTCTGGCCACCGAAACCAGGATTTACGGACATCAGCAACACCATGTCCAGCTTATCCATCACGTACTCAAGCACATTCAGAGATGTAGCTGGATTGAAAACGAGTCCTGCCTTGCACCCCTGATCACGGATCAGTTGCAGACTGCGGTCAATATGCTCGGTGGCTTCAGGATGGAATGTGATAAAGCTTGCGCCCGCTGCAGCAAACTCGGGAATCAACGGGTCAACAGGCTTGACCATGAGGTGTACATCGATTGGAGCCTGTATCCCAAAGCCGCGCAACGCGCTGCAAACAACAGGACCGAACGTCAAGTTCGGGACATAATGGTTGTCCATGACATCAAGATGAATGATGTCTGCACCCGCACCCAGCACTGCAGTCACCTCTTCGCCAAGGCGTGCAAGATCGGCAGATAATATCGAGGGGGCAATCCAGTCAGTCAACATTTCAAATACACCTGTTAGCGGGTAATGCACTTTAGCCTATAACCATACAATTTGCAGCCCGGTTCCAGTACACTTTGGCTGTCGAAGCCCTCTGAATGGACATGGGCCAAGCTACCAACTGGCTACAAGGCACGAAAATTTGGATATCCAGGCATACTACCTTCCTGCTGCAGTGGCTGCCCACTTACTTTCTGCCGTCATCTGGGTGGGAGGTATGTTTTTTGCGTACACTTCCCTTAGACCTGCAGCAGCCAAACTGCTCGAAGTCCAGCAACGCACTAAACTGTGGCGAAAATGCCTGATCACCTTCTTCACCTGGGTATGGATCAGTATTATCGTGCTGCCTGTCACCGGTTACTGGATAATATATGCTCATTACGGCGGAATGGCGCGTGTCGGCTGGCATATCCATATCATGCAGGTGATCGGAATCATCATGATCATGATTTTCCTGCATATGTTTTTTGCACCCTTCAGACAACTGCTCAAGGCACTGAAACATGAAAATTTCCAGACAGCTGCTGACCAGCTAGCGAAGATTCGAAGATTTATGGGCATTAACCTGGTCTTGGGAATAGTTGTGCTGGTCGTAGCGGGCGGCATGCGCTACCTGGCCATTTAGCCGTGCCTGCTGGCTTCAGGGTGAAGTTCGTACCAGGCTCCAGGCATATTCCGTGCTGAATTATATCTGGCTTGGCTTTTTCGGGGCCGCATTCCTGAGCTGCATTTTTCAGGCCCTGCTACGTGACAATACGGCAATCTTTGCACAGGTGATTCAGGCCACCTTTGACATGGCCGCGCTGAGCGTCGAGATTTCACTGGGGCTCATTGGTGTTCTTTGCCTGTGGCTGGGTTTTTTCACCATTGCCGAACGGGCTGGGTTCGTAGACCTTCTGGCACGGATTTTTCGCCCGCTGTTCAGACACCTCATGCCTGAAGTGCCCGGCAATCACCCGGCAATCGGCTCTATCACCATGAACATGGCCGCCAACATGCTTGGACTGGACAATGCTGCCACGCCACTGGGGCTCAAGGCCATGCAGGACCTGCAGGATCTCAACCCGAATAAAAGTACTGCGAGCAATGCGCAAATTTTGTTCCTCGTGCTGAACACCTCATCCGTGACCCTGCTGCCTGTGACAATATTCCTGTTTCGTGCACAGCAAGGTTCTACCGACCCTACTGCGGTCTTTATCCCGATCCTGCTTGCTACCGGCGCTTCTACGCTTGCGGGGCTGCTGCTTGTTGCTTACATACAGGGCCTGAGCCTGTTCAACAGGACTGTTCTGGTTTACCTGCTGGCACTCGGAACACTGTTTGGTGCCTTGCTGGGATTCCTGCTGGCCGGGAATGGCGAACTTGCCGAACGTTCCAGCCTGCTCGGAAATCTCCTGTTGCTGCTCGTGATCATGTCTTTCCTGGGACTGGGATTCGCCCGAAGGATTAACGTCTACGATGCGTTCATTGACGGCGCCAAGCAGGGATTCGAAGTTGCAATAAAGATTATTCCCTACCTCGTGGCCATGCTGGTTGCCATTGGCGTGTTACGCGCCAGCCTGATCCTGGATCATGCGCTTGAGGCCGTAGCAAGTCTGCTGACTGTTTTTGGCCTGAACACCGACTTCGTCGCTGCCCTGCCTACTGCATTGATGAGGCCGTTCTCAGGCAGCGGAGCCCGTGCGATGCTGCTCGAAACCATGAACACCCATGGCGTGGACTCGTTTGCAGCCAATCTCGCCGCAACGGTACAGGGCAGTACCGAGACGACCTTCTATGTGCTTGCGGTCTATTTTGGAAGCGTTGGCATACAACGTGTGCGCCATGCCATCGGCTGCGGCCTGTTTGCTGACCTGGCAGGAATCTCTGCTGCCATAGCGATAGGCTACTGGTTTTTTGCCTGACAGGCCTGTGAGCTAGCTGTCTAATACCTTGACCAGTACCCGACCCCTGATTTCGTTGTTGAGCAGCCTTGTGAACACGTCTGGCAAATCCTCCAGATACACGGTTTGTGCATGAATTGACCTGATCTGCCCGGGTCGAAGATCTTCCCCCAATCGTTCCCAGATATGCCTGCGAAGACTCTGCGGACAATTGGATGAGCTCACGCCTAGCAGATTCACGCCACGGATGATAAAAGGCATCGTGGACAGCTGAAAACTGGACCCGCCCGCAATTCCCACACTTGCTACATTTCCCCAAGGTCTAGTGGAACGCACCACACTACTCAGTGTCTTACCACCAACATTGTCGATGGCACCAGCCCATCGAGCCTTTCCCAACAGGTCTCTACCGATCTCGACTTCATCACGGGCAATTACCTCCTGCGCACCAAGCTTCCGAAGGTATCCGTCAGCGCCAGGAGTGCCTGTAGCAGCCACGACCTCATATCCAAGCCGGGCCAGCAGATGCACGGCAAAGCTTCCTACCCCTCCACTGGCACCTGTCACGAGGACCGGGCCGGCTTCAGGCAACTGATGATTCTGCTGCATCATATGTATGCACAATGCAGCCGTGAACCCTGCGGTTCCAATGATCATGGCCTCATCCAGATTCAACTTGGCGGGAAGGGGCACTATCCAGTCAGCCGGAACACGTGCATATCCTGCATAACCTCCGTCATGAACCTCGCTCAGCCCGCTGCCGTTGACAAGCACTGTATCACCCGGTGCAAACCGGTTGCTGGATGACATCACGACTTCACCCGCCAGATCGATTCCACCGACAAGCGGGGAACGCCTCAGAATCCTGGCTTTCCCGGTGCCGGCCAAGGCATCCTTGTAATTCACGCTTGAGTAATGCACTCGAATGATCACATCCCCGTCAGACAGCTGTTCCAGATCGACAAGCTCGATTCCTGCACGGGTATCAGCCTCGTCAGCATGGATGCGAAATGCGGGAAATCTTTTCATCGGGGTCATGCTACACCTGCGCGCTGTGCAGCCTCGAATACAGCTGCTCGGCCCTCGGGCGGGTTTCTTCACCCGGTGCCCCAAGTACACAGAAATGACCCATTTTCCGGCCAGGCCGAGCCTGTTTCTTGCCGTACAGGTGCAGCTTGACTCGATTATCTTGCATGATCTGGTCCCAGCTGGGCTCGCATGGCTCCCAAAGATCTCCCAGCAGATTTACCATGGTGACCGCACTGTGCGCCCTGGAACTGCCCAGAGGCAAGCCGCAGACCACCCGTACCTGCTGCTCAAACTGTGAGGTGTAGCATGCATCAATCGTGTAGTGGCCACTGTTATGTGTGCGCGGTGCCATTTCATTGAAAAACAGCTTTCCGTGCTGGTCTAAAAAGAATTCCAATGCCAGCACACCACAATAGTCCAGAGCATCTGCAATGCTTTGGGCATGGGAGCAAGCCGCGCGCTGGATATCCTCATCCACGCCTGCCGGAACCGTACTGGTGAAAAGAATGCCATTGCGGTGTACATTTTCGGCAACTGGGAAAAAGTCCGTTACTCCCATAGATGAGCGTGCCAGCACACATGAAATTTCAGTCTGCAAATCGATTCTCTGCTCCAGGATGCACTCGACCTTGTTCAGGTCCTGCCATGCCTGTGCTGCCTGTCTGGAGTCCCGTACCACAGCCTGACCCCTTCCGTCATAGCCAAATCTTGCTGTCTTGAGGATCAGGTCCGGTCCCATATTCTCGAAGGCCTGCCCGATATCCTGTTCACTGGTCACAGGCTGGAACGGTGTGCAAGAAATTCCAAGTGACTGCACATACTGCTTTTCCCTGACCCTGCTCTGTGCGATTCCTACCGCGTTGGCCCCTGGACACACCCTGCAACAGTCCTGAAGTTGTTCCAACGCCCCGGCCGGGACATTTTCGAATTCCGTGGTAATTACCGAGCACTCACTGGCAAGCCTGTCCAATGCATCGCCATCATCGTAGTCAGCCTGCAGGTGCTGGTGTGCAATTTCGCCTGCCGGGCTCGATGGATCCGGGTCCAGCACGAAAACTCGATAGCCAATAGCCGATGCTGCCAAGACGAACATGCGTCCCAGCTGGCCGCCGCCCAGTACACCAAGCGTGGCACCAGGTAAGACCATCCTAGTCCGGCAACCGGGTATTGAGTGCCATTGAGGTCTGTGATGAACGGAATTGTTGCAGCTGTTCCTTAAGCTGCACATCGGAGCTGGCCAGCATTGCTATCGCAAACAATGCAGCATTAGTGGCCCCGGCTTCCCCTATTGCAAAGGTCGCAACCGGGACGCCCTTTGGCATCTGTACAATCGAATACAGCGAATCCTGTCCGGACAGGTGTTTACCCGGGACCGGAACGCCCAGTACAGGCACCGTGGTCATCGCGGCCACCATGCCCGGCAAATGAGCCGCTCCACCAGCGCCCGCGATGATGCACCGGATTCCTCTCGATAATGCAGATTGCGAGAATTCGGCCATCCACTCAGGGGTGCGGTGTGCCGAGACCACCCGCTTTTCATACGCTACACCAAACTGATCCAGTATTTCTGCAGCAGCACGCATCACAGACCAGTCGCTGCCACTTCCCATGATCAGGCTTACTGTTGGTTTGGCCATCAAGGCCTCCTTCTTCCTGCCGGCAGATTTTGAAAATAAACGCGCATTTTGGCTGAGACAGGTGAATAAAACCAGTGCACTCAGGAGAATTACCTGTTAAAAATACTCAGATGCTGTCAAATTCGGGATTGAAGTCCCTGAAGAAGGTATTTCAGGGTAAAGTTCGTGATATCTATGAAGTGGATCCTGCGCACTGGCTGATTGTGACAAGTGACCGCATATCTGCATTCGACGTGATCTTGCCCGACCTCATCCCCAAGAAAGGCATAGCCCTTACCGCTATCTCCAACTTCTGGTTTGACAGATTTGCCGCGCAGGTAAATAACCATCTAGCCGGCATTCCCGTTGAGGAAGTGGTAACAGATGAACAGGAACTGCAATTCGTGGAACGAAGGAGTGTCATTGCACGAAAACTGAGGCCGCTGCCCTTCGAGGCCATCGTACGCGGCTACGTAATCGGCTCCGGCTGGAAGGACTACCGGAAATCTGGCACGATCAGCGGAGTACGTCTGCCGAATGACCTGAAGCTTGCAGACAAGCTTGAAACTCCGGTATTCACTCCCTCCACCAAGGCCGCCGTAGGAGAACACGACGTCAATATCAGCTTCGAAGAAGTTGCCGGCAAGGTTGGCAGTGAAATCGCTGAAAGCGTGCGCGAAACCAGCCTGAAGCTGTACAGCAGCGCCGCCGAATATGCCCTGCAGCATGGCATCATAATCGCCGACACGAAATTTGAGTTTGGCCTTGATGAGAACCAAGAAATCATGCTGATCGACGAGGCCCTCACTCCGGATTCTTCCCGCTTCTGGCCAAAAGACTCCTACATTCCGGGGGAAAACCCGAAAAGTCTGGACAAGCAGTACGTGCGCGATTATCTGGAAACCCTGAACTGGAACAAGCGTGCGCCCGGACCGAGGCTGCCTGAAGAAATCATAATCAACACCAGCAACAAATACCTGGAAGCCTGCCGGAAGTTAACAGGAATCCAGATTTGATGCCCTGACTGATGGCTCGCAAGGGGATATTTATTACGGGGACTGACACCGGGGTTGGTAAAACATACCTGGGCGTACAACTGGTCGCCGCACTGTACGAGCTTGGAATCAAGGCCGTTCCACGCAAGCCGGTTGAATCAGGATGCCACCGGGTAAACGGCACCCTGGTGCCCGAGGATGCACAACAGTATTTTGAGGCAGCAAGCAGGACTTTTTCTCTAGAAGCTGTCTGCCCGTTTCGCTTCGAGCCAGCCATCTCCCCGCAGCGTGCTGCCCGTCTCGCGGGGCGGCCAGTGTACCTTGAAGATCTCGCTTCAAGTTGCCTTAGTGAAACCAGCAGCGATGATTTTCTTGTGGTTGAGGGTGCAGGTGGATTTTATTCCCCACTGTGCGAAGATGGCCTGAATTCAGATCTGGCAAAGATACTGGAGCTGCCTGTCCTGCTGGTTGCACAGGACAAGCTGGGGTGCATCAATCATGTCCTGCTGACGATCGAGGCGATTTGCGGTCAAGGACTCTCTACCTGCTCAGTCATCCTGAGTCAGCAGGAAGCACTTGGCGATGAGGCAATGAATAATAGTGAAGACTTGACCGCACTGCTGGATGTGCCGGTTTTCTCAATTTCCTGCCATGAAAAAATGGACCTGACAAGCGGCAAGACCCTTTCGATCCTGCAGGCAATCCGGCATCCATAACTGTGGTGTCGCACCTGTATGCTTTTCGAAAGCCCTCTACCTGTACCCAAGGCCTCCAGATATCACATGTTGTAGCCGGTTTCTTCGTGCTGCGTAATATCCAGTCCTTCCACTTCCTGCTGCTCGTCCACACGCAGTCCCACTACAAGCCGTATGAGCTGCAAAATCACAAAAGTCGCCACTGCCGTCCACAGCAATACTGCCAGGACACCCTGTAACTGTACCCATACCTGCTGCCCCATCGTAACTCCTTCCGCCAGTCCCGCACCTCCAAATTTCTCGGCCACGAGGATGCCACACAGCAGGGTTCCCAGTATTCCGCCAATGCCGTGTACCGGGAACACATCCAGGGAGTCATCGATACGCAGTACACGTTTGATGAAGTTTGTTGCAATGAAGCAGACCAGTCCTGCAAGCGCTCCAATCACGAGCGCTCCAATGGGTCCGACAAAACCAGAAGCCGGGGTTATGCTGCCCAGTCCCGCAACCATTCCGGTCACGATACCCAGCACGCTGGGTTTGCCGTAGCGAATCCATTCCGAGAACATCCATACCAGCGATGCCGTGGCAGCACTCAAATGCGTGACAAGCATGGCCATCCCGGCATCCTGGTTGGCGGCAATTGCACTTCCTGCATTAAACCCGAACCAGCCTACCCATAGCATGCCTGCACCCGTAACGGTCATCGTCAAATTATGCGGTGGCATGGCAGTTCTCGGGAATCCCCTCCTCTTGCCCAGTACCACAGCTGCGACAATTGCGCCGACACCAGCCGTCAGATGAACAACCAGCCCTCCTGCAAAATCCAGGATGCCTTTGTCGCCCAACCATCCACCGCCCCATACCCAGTGGCAAACCGGAAGATAGACCAGCAGCAGCCATAGTGCGGTAAACCATAACAGGGAGGAAAACTTCATGCGTTCAGCAAAGCCTCCTACCACCAATGCAGGCGTTATGATGGCAAACGTCAATTGAAACATGACAAATACTGTTTCAGGAATGGTGCCACTCAGCGACGATCGCGTCACCTCGGACAAAAATGTGTTGGATAGCCCTCCCAGCCAGCTGTTCAGCACGCCCCCGTCACTGAAGGCCAGGCTGTATCCGAACACCAGCCACAGGATTGAAACCAGGCAGGTAATAGCAAAACACTGCATCAGCACTGACAGCACATTCTTGCTACGCACTAGCCCGGCGTAGAACAGTGACAAGCCAGGAATCGTCATGAACAGCACCAATACAGTAGAAGTCAGGATCCATGCTGTGTCACCGGTATCCAATCCGGATTCTGCAAGCCCCGCACACGGGAGCACAAACATGGATGCGGCAATCAGGCCAGATCGTCTGATGTGTTGTAAGGTTTTCTTGGAACTTGCTTTCGGAGAATCTCTAAAGTGCATCTTCACCAGTCTCACCAGTACGAATTCTTATTACCTGTTCGACATTGGTGACAAATATCTTTCCATCACCGATCTTGCCCGTATTGGCGGTACGAATGATCGCTTCTATTACCGATTCGACACGTTCCTCGGGTACACCTATTTCAATTTTTATTTTCGGCAGGAAATCCACGACATATTCCGCCCCGCGGTAGAGTTCGGCATGCCCTTTCTGACGCCCGTAGCCCTTGACTTCACCAACCGTCAGGCCCTGTATGCCAACATCTGACAAGGCCTCCCGCACATCATCAAGTTTGAACGGCTTGATGATCGCCGTGATCATTTTCATCGCAACACTCCTTCGTGTAGGGTTTCAATCTTGCACCGGAATGAATCACTCCGGCGGCGGTCGTCTCTCCGAAATGGTGACCAGCTCCGGAACCCGCCGATTATAGTAGAATCCGTGACCGGAACGGCAGGTGACCGAGAAAAAAAGTCGCTTGGCATCTGCCGCATACACCATGATCCGTTACTACGCAGCCTGGCTTTCCATCCCTTCGTTGTAGCTGCCCAGCGCAGCAGACCCGTTACACCGGGCACGCCATAGCAGTGCCTGCTGGGCAGGCAATACATTAGCACGGTCACCTTTCCAGACCTGCATGGCCGTCTGCTGCAAGGCCCGTCCATAGGAAAACGTCAGTGTCCAGGGCAATGAGCGACCTGATGAATTCATGGCATTCAGGTGTGCACTGGCTTCCTGGTCCGTTTGCCCTCCGGACAAAAATGCAATACCAGGTACTGCAGCGGGCACGGTGTTCATCAAACAGCGTATGGTCTGTTCGGCAACGGCATTGACATTTGCCCGGGCACTGGCCTCGGTTCCGGAAATGACCATGTTGGGCTTGAGAACCATGCCCTCCAGCGCCACACCCTGGTTTTTAAGATGGTGAAAGACAATTCGTTGAGTCAGTTCTGTCACGGTGTAGCAGCGATCGATCGAATGGCTACCATCCATTAGCACCTCCGGCTCAACTATTGGCACCAGCCCGGCCTCCTGGCTGATACGGGCATACCGGGAGAGTGCATGGGCATTGGCCTCTATACAGGCCCAACTGGGTAGGCCTTCCCCGATCGTGATCACCGCCCGCCATTTGGTAAATCGCGCACCCATATCAAAATATTCTTCGCATCGTTCTCGCAAACCATCCAGTCCATGAGTCACTTTTTCAGCTTCGTAGCCGGCCAGGGGTTTGGCTCCAGCATCAACCTTGATACCGGGAATGATGCCAAGATTGCCAAGGTGAGCAGCAAAGGGTATTTCTTCCAGCGTTTTCTGGCGAATGGTTTCATCGAACAGGATTGCACCGCTGATGAAGTCGGACAGCCCGGGGGCAGTCACCAGCATGTCGCGGTAGGCCCGGCGCATGGGTTCCGTAGTAGGAATTTCGAGCTTTTCAAAACGCTTGTTGCAGGTAGGATGACTTTCATCCATCGCAAGTATCCCACGTCCAGGTGCCACCATGGCTCGTGCAATCTTATTGAGTTCTTCAACATTCATACTGTTTCTCCTGATGCTAGTCATACTGTATGTATACAGGTTGCTCTTCCGTACTGGCCATGCCGCATCAATCAGGCTCTATCAGGTGTCCAACACGGACAATTTTCAAAGCATTGGTCCCGCCGTCGACACCGATCAAGTCTCCCTTGGTTATGATGACTAGATCGTCCTCAAAAACGACACGACAGCGGAGCAATACGTCGATCGCTTCCTGGTTGACTTCGGCGTGGGACTTGCTCATTGTTTCCATCGGTGCCGGATAGACTCCCTTATAAAGGGTTACCCTGCGCAGGGTTTTGGGATGCCGGGTCAGGGCATAGATGGGAATCGCCGAGTTGATGCGAGACATCCACAGCACCGTGGAGCCTGATTCCGTAAGCGCTGCAATAGCTGCAACACCCAGATGATTAGCAGCATACATTGCTGACATGGCGATGGCTTCATCCACCCGGCTGCATTGGATGTCAAGGCGCTGTTCAGACATTGAATTGAAGACTCTGCGCTCGGATGCCATGCAGGTTCGATGCATGGCTTTTACTGCCTGTACTGGATATCGGCCGATTGCGGTTTCACCCGAAAGCATCACTGCATCGGTTCCATCCAGTACCGCGTTGGCAACATCCGATACTTCCGCACGGGTCGGAATGGGACTGTGTGTCATGGATTCCATCATCTGCGTTGCAGTGATCGCGGTACGGTTCTTGGCGTGTGCCCGGTCAATGAGCAGTTTCTGAAGCCCCGGCACTTCGGCATCCCCAATTTCAACACCCAGGTCTCCGCGGCCAATCATGATAGCGTCACATTCTTCCAGGATTTCGTCAATGGTATCCAGTGCCTCCGACCGTTCAATCTTGGCAATGATTCCTCCATTTCCCCCTGCCTCCACAAACAGTTCCCTTGCAAGCCTGACGTCTCGTGCCGAACAGGGAAATGAAACCGCCAGGTAGTCAATATCAAGCTTCACGGAATCCAGAATGTCCTGTCGATCCTTGTCCGTGAGGGCATCTGCGGCAAGACCTCCACCCTTGCGGTTGATCCCTTTGCTGCTGGCAAGTTCACCGCCCATGACCACTTGGGTAAATATCCTGCTGCCTGATACTTCGGTGACTTCCAGCACGATTCTTCCATCATCCACAAGCAGCGTATCCCCCGTGCTGACATTATTCGCCATGTCCCTGTAAGTCACACCTACCGAATTCCGGTCACCCTGGTTCAGGGGCAGGTCTGTGTCAATGCAGAACTGTTCACCGGTAACCAGGTTGACAATTCCTTCCTTGAATGCACCGATCCTGATTTTTGCACCCTGCAGATCCCCGATCACGCCCACCTCGTGGTGCTTGGTCTCGCTGAGTCTGCGCAAGGTCCTGATGCGCCATTCGTTATCCGCATAGGAACTGTGCGAGAAATTCAGGCGTACAAGATCGATGCCTACGTCGATCAGTCTTTCCATGACTTCATCACTATCCGTTGCAGGCCCCAAGGTGGCAATGATTTTGGTATGCCGAAAAATTGTTTTCCGGTCACGAGTTTCTGTTAATGCCACCATTCTGTTACCCCTTATCAACTCATGAGACGGACACAGGCAGCTCTACTGCCCTGCCTGCCTGAGGTGCACATCCTAACAGGCATCCCGAGTATCAGCCCCGCGCCCTGTGCTCCAGGATTTCAACTGCCGGGAGGGTTTTCCCTTCAAGGTATTCCAGAAATGCCCCGCCACCGGTCGAAACATACGAAATCCCGTCTTCCAGAGCAAACCGGTCTACGGCAGCCAGTGTATCCCCTCCCCCGGCTATGGAAAAAGCACGACTGTCAGCCACGGCTCGGGCCATGACTTCCGTTCCCCGGGAAAAAGGTTCCAGCTCAAACATGCCGACCGGACCGTTCCATATGATCGTGCCCGCATCGGCCAAGCAGTCAGCCAGGATTCTCGAAGAATCCGGTCCGATATCAAGGATCATGTCCTCCTCATCAACTTCCTCCACATACTTGGTGGAAGTCTCAGCCGTTTCAGAAACTTCAGTCGCACACACTACATCCCTTGGCAACGGGATGTCCGTATTCCTGAGACGGCATTCCTGCAAAAGATCTGCAGCAGTATCCAGCAGACTCTTCTCGTACAATGACTTGCCTACCGGCTTGCCGGCCGCAGCAAGAAAGGTATTTGCAATGCCCCCACCCACAATCAACCTGTCTACCTTATCCAGCAAAGACTTCAGAACTGTCAACTTCGTCGATACCTTGGCACCCCCTACGATTGCCACTAACGGTCTTGCCGGGCTGGCCAGTGAACGGTCCAGCATGCTCAACTCCCTGGCCAGCAACGGACCCGCGCAAGCCACTGGAGCATACTTGGCTACTCCGCAGGTCGATGCTTGCGCCCTGTGTGCCGTTCCGAACGCATCCATCACGAATACATCACACAATGCCGCCATGCGTTTTGCGAGGTGCTCATCATTGCTTTTCTCACCCGCCAGAAAGCGTACATTCTCGCACATTACCACTTCACCGGCCCGGACATCGAATCCGTCCAGCCAGTTTGTTTCAAGCCGCACGTCCAGGCCGCACTCCTCACCAAGGTACTCGGCAACCGGCAACATTGAAAGGTTCTCATCGTGGCGTCCCTCGACAGGACGCCCCCTGTGGGAGAGCAGTATGACCCTGGCATCCTGCTCCAGAGCCCGACGCAGTGTAGGCAATGCAGCCTCGATGCGTTGGGCACTGCTCACCCTGCCATCCCTGATCGGCACATTCAGGTCTTCGCGGATCAGCACTCTCAAACCCGCGAGATCAAGATCAGTCATGTTCAGCACGGATATGCCCGGTCAGTCTTTGCCAGCTGCAGAAACCAGTCTCCGACCGATTAGCGGCTACTTTGCGTTCATGAGGGTCAGTGTCGTATCCAGCATGCGGTTGGAAAAGCCCCATTCATTGTCATACCAAGAACAGACCTTTACCGTACGCCCTCCCATGACCTTGGTCATGGATGCATCGAAGTTTGACGAATGGGAATCGTGATTGAAATCCACGGAAACCAGAGGTGCGTCCACATACTCCAGTACATGCCCGTCCGCAGCCTCCCGCATGACGGAATTTACTTCCTCGACGCTCGTGTCGCGTGCCGCCAGAAAGGTCAGGTCTACCAGTGAAACATTGACAGTCGGCACGCGTATTGCAAATCCGTCCAGCTTGCCGTCCAGTTCCGGCAATACAAGACCAACTGCAGAGGCGGCTCCAGTCTTGGTTGGAATCATCGACATGGTTGCCGAACGCGCACGCCTCAGGTCAGTGTGATATACGTCAGTGAGAACCTGGTCATTGGTATAAGCATGCACCGTGGTCATCACGCCGTTCTCGACACCGATCGACTCATGCAGGGGCTTTACCATCGGAGCCAGGCAGTTAGTGGTGCACGAGGCGTTAGATATAACCGTGTGCATCGCACTCAGGATATGATGATTGACACCGTATACGACCGTAGCATCCACATCCTTGCCGCCTGGTGCGGAAATGATGACTTTTTTCGCGCCGGCCTGCAGGTGTGCGGATGCTTTCTCCTTGCTGGCAAAAAATCCCGTGCTCTCATGCACGACATCGATGTTCAACTCACCCCAGGGAAGCCGGGCCGGGTCCCGCTCGGCATACACACGAATCTTGTCCCCATTGATCACCATGTACTCGCCATCAACCTCGACCGTGCCATTGAACTTTCCGTGTGCCGTATCAAACCGGGTCAGGTGCGCATTGGTCCCGGCATCTGCGAGGTCATTGATTGCAACCACCTGGATTTCCGTATTACGGCCTGACTCATAAATAGCACGCATGATGTTCCTGCCAATTCGGCCATAACCATTAATTGCAACTCGTATCGTCATTACTTTCTCCGTACTGCTTTCATAAAAATCAAGATATCAGCTAGTCAAGCATTTCCAGTGCACGCTCGATGATGTGATCGCTGGTGAATCCGAAATGCTGTAATACGGCTGCACCGGGAGCAGACATCCCGAACGTGGAGATCCCCAACGTGTCTCCCTCAAGTCCTACGTATTTCGACCAGTAGTCCGGCACACCCGCCTCAATTGCCAAGCGCCTGGTAATACCCGGAGGAAGGACTTCATGCCTGTAGCTCTCATCCTGAACATCGAACACATCCGTGCTCGGCATGGAAACTACCCGCACGTGCCTGCCCCGGGCAACCAGCTCCCTGCCTGCCTGCAGGGCTATGTCCAATTCCGAACCGGTGGCAATGAGTATGAGTTCCGGGGTATTGGCACAATCGAACAGCACATATCCGCCACGGGAAATCAAGTCGACCTGTTCCGGGCTACGAGGTATGAAGGGAAGGTTTTGGCGGGAAAAGACCAGGCAGGTCGGCCCGGCCCGGTGTTCGATGGCAAACTTCCACGCCACCGCCGTTTCTACCGTATCGGCTGCACGCCATACAGACATGTTCGGGATATACCTGAGGGTCGCCAGCTGCTCGACTGCCTGGTGGGTCGGGCCATCCTCACCCAGGCCTACCGAATCATGGGTGTATATGAAAATGTTCCGCAAGCCCATCAAGGACGCCATGCGCAGGGCATTGCGTGCATATTCTGAAAACACAAGAAAGGTCGCCCCGTAAGGGATAAACCCGCCGTGCAGGGCCATTCCAGAATTGATCGCAGACATCCCGAATTCACGCACACCGTAAAAAATATAGTTTCCCGACTCGTGTGCAGCACTTACTGCCGAGGAACCTGACCACCAGGTATTGTTCGAACCGGTCAGATCTGCAGAACCGCCAATAAGCTCTGGCAGAAGGTTTGCGTACCCATCCAATGCCAACTCGGATGCCTTGCGCGTGGCCACTGTCTTTTCATCCGCAACGGCCTTCGCGATAACCTTGGCAGATTCCTCACCCCAGCCACCCGGCAATTCCCCCTGCATCCGCCTTGTAAACTCAGTGGCCAGTTCAGGATACTGCAAACGGTATTCCATGAATTTCTCATCCCACTGAGATTGCCAAATGCTGCCCTTATCCGTCGCATCCCACTTGCTGTATACGGATTCCGGAATATGAAAAGGTTCGTGCTGCCAGCCAATTGTGTCGCGCACCTGCACGACTTCCTGTGTCCCCAGCGGTGCACCGTGCGTCGCTGCCGTGCCCTGCTTGTTCGGAGCACCCCAGCCAATGACGGTTTTGCAACAAATCAGTGTTGGGCGTTCCTGCTCGTCCCTGGCATCGTCAATCGCACGCCCAACGAGTTCTGCATCATGTCCGTCGACGCCGGCTATGACATGCCAGCCGTAGGATTCGAATCGCATGGGGGTATTGTCGGTAAACCAGCCCCTGACATCGCCGTCAATGGAAACCCCGTTGTCATCATAAAACACGATCAGTTTGCCCAGTCCGAGTGTACCCGCCAGTGAACACACCTCGTGCGAGATACCCTCCATCAGGCACCCATCTCCAGCAAACACATAGGTGTAGTGATTCACGATATCCAGCCCAGTCCGATTGAAGGTGGCAGCCAGGATCTTTTCTGCGAGTGCCATCCCGACGGCATTCGCCAGCCCCTGTCCGAGCGGACCGGTGGTCGTTTCCACTCCAGGGGTATCCCCGTACTCGGGATGGCCAGGAGTCATCGAATGCAGCTGCCTGAAGTTCCTGATCTCTTCCATGGGAACGCCATAGCCCGTCAGATGTAACAGCGAATACAGCAGCATGGAGCCATGGCCGTTTGATAGCACAAAGCGGTCCCGGTCCGGCCAACACGGATCTTTCGGGTTGTGTTGCAGATAATCATTCCAGAGTACTTCAGCGATATCGGCCATGCCCATGGGCATACCGGGATGACCCGAGTTTGCACTCTGTACAGCATCCATGCTCAGTGCACGGATCGCGTTTGCTAGTTCCCGACGATTTTCCATCCAGACGATTCCTGCCAGCCATTACCGCTCGGCAGACATTAACTGCCATGGCGGCAAGCCTCAAATAGAAAAGGTCCTGCAAGCCACAGGACCCTCCATCCCGCATCCGGGGGCGCTATTGTGGAATAGTTGTTCCGTAAGGGCAACAGTTACTTGGCAAACAGCCTCAAAAATCACAACACATTGACATCAGCCGTTCGCCTGGCCAGGTCCAGATGAAAAGCGGGTATTCCCGAATCTGTACGGCCAGTCTGCATGACGCCATCGCAATCATGGCACCAGCTTCCTGCCAGGCAGTCCCTGCTGAAGCTCACGGATTATTCGACAGCACTGGCAGGCAGTCCTACCTGTACGATACGCCTCGTATCCACTCCAGCCACCCCGACATATTTGTACCGAGTTCCATCCAGATCGCGTGGCCGCACCTCCTGCTCGACCACGTCTGCCTGGCCTGACAGCAGGCGGGCAAACGGTGCTGCCTGTGCATCGGATTCAGGGTCTGTCGGAAAGGAAAAGCCCTGAGGCGGAGCACTGGAAAAAGCAATCCTGCCGGTTTCATCGCTGATCCAGAATTCACCGATCACAGTCTGATCCGCAATCTTCGACAGGACAGCGTTGATTTCATCAGCCGACATGCCAGCCCTCAGTGCAGCATCAACATAGTATGCTGCAAGCGTCGCCTGTGCCACCATGTGCCGGCCTGTAGCAGATTCGGAAAGCTCGGCCTCACCCGCCCATGCATTTCCGGTACCCGCCAGGCACAGACCGAATAGTAGCCCCCAAAGTATCTTCCTCATAACAATCTCCCAAATTTCTAAAAATACAAGATGAATAAACCCGTACCATGTGGACTTCAAGCTGAAAACGGCCTACTGAAACCATGTATGGTGTCATTAAACCCCTATACCCGTACAGACTGCAGCTTACGTCTGTTCTGAATTCCATCCGGTCGAGCTGGATAGAATTGTTCGCAATAGCGTCGATAGATTGCAATCTCCCCGTCAGACCGACACAGCTGAGGGTGAGCTCTATACTGTTTTCTGCTCCAAATTGCCACATCCTGCAAAACGTCGCGCTTTTGCACGGACGCGAGTATTTTGCCCATGATCCTGGTACGCAAACCTACAGGAAAAAATCGCATGCCAATGATCGGTCGCTTCGGTTTGCGTAATTCCCGCAACTGCCCGACCAACACCAAGTCTATGAACTTGCCATCGACAGGCGTTGCGAGTACCCACAGGCGCGCATCCATACCAAGGGTACGCTCATGGATCTGCACGAATGAGTATCCCAGCCCAAAGACGTGGGTGGTGGCAGAAACATCAAACATAAATCTCATGATACCTGCTATGTTCTGTCTCCGTTTAAAGTCAAAGCAGCTTTCAAGGCAGGCACCTTTTACCGATACCGATGCTGTCCGGCTCACATTGCTGTAACCATGCACGTACCTCAGGTGCGCCAGGTCCACGGCATTTTCGGTGGTTTCCTGGGGATGGCCAGGGAACCGCATACTTCGAAATTCCAGTTCGCCCCAGTCAGGCCCAGTGGTTGGATCTTCGGGAAGACTCCACCGAGGAGACTGTCCACCATTCCCCCACCAAGCGAAGACGAGACCAAGCAGTTCCCGTGTTTCGAACACCTTCAGCTTGGCGGACTTGGGTGCCGGGGCAAAGGGGGTGGCAACACACTGGCCGGTTACATCGTACTCGAAACCATGAAAAGGACACACGAGGCAACCGTTGCGTACACGGCCCCCGGTAGCAGGTCCCAGTTCAGAACCCATATGCGGGCATACCGACTCAGACATGCAGATACGTCCTTCCTCATCGCACCAAACAACGATTTGCTCACCCAGCCAAGTCTTTTGAATCAGTCTTTCCTTCAGTATGGATCGACGGCTGGCTACGAAATACCACCCCTCGGGGAACGGGAAAAGTAAGGAAAGGTCATTGCACTCGGTTTGACTTGTCTGCATTTTTTACCTGAATCCTGTGGTTAGACCAACGCGGTACCATCCAAGGGCTGCAAAAAATACCGTGTCCCTAGTATACGAATATACTACGGGCAATTATATACGATAGAGGATGCACGATTTTATGTGATTTCCAGTCCTCGGGAGATACGGCTCTTATGACTCAGGCTACCTAAAGCCTGGCAGATTGAAACCAGAAGGGTGACGGAACCCAAGTCCCCGGGTTTGCGATCAAATTTTCCCTTTATGTAAGCTGTCTATTCCCCAAGCGACGCTTAGATATCCACTTGATTGTCTTCACCCGAGTGGTTTCCAGATTTAGCCAAACTTGACACTGCAGTAACCCTGGCTATCGTCACAGGGGGCAATTGAGATTATCTTTGCAGCCATTACTTTTTCGATAAAATTTACCAGCATTCCTATAAAATGGATGTAAATTTGGTTTTGACTTATACATGTATATAAATCCTTTTGTTAAACTCTTGCAGCAAGGGAAGAACGATGCGATTGACTGAAGAACTGGTCCTTTTGATGCTTGACGAGCAAAGCGGCTATCTGGAAATGGTGCCGGGTTGGGACTTCTCATGTGTTATGGCTGGCGCGGTAATCGCTGATCTTGCTTTGGAATTTCGAATTGACACCGATTTGGACTCGTTGCGCCTGATTGATGCAACTCCGACCGGTGACTCCATGCTCGATCCCACATTGAAGGAGATCAGCGAATCGCAAGACACTTTCAGCACCCAGTATTGGATTGAAAAGAACACTACACGATCCGAAGATATCGTCACTACTACACTGGACCGATTAGTTGAAAAGGGCATCTTGGAATATGAAACCGGTGGGTTCTGGTCTCTATCACGGTCGGTTTCACGTACCAAGACGTATCCCACGACAGACGGCACATCTAAAGAGGAAGCTAGAACAAGAATCCTGGACATTATTCTTAACGACATAATTCCAGAACCTCGTGATGTCATTCTCATCTGTCTTATGCATACATGTCAGGGGTTCAAACTCATTCTTTCTGAGGAAGACTACCAAGAGAAGGTCGAACGGATAGAATTGCTTGCCTCAATGGACCTGGTTGGCCAGTCCATATCCAAGGCAGTTAAGCAGAGCACAATCAAGCCAAAGACGAAGCGCATCATTCAAACCAAGCCCATCCCAAAGATGAAGAAATCCGATATTCTGCGAATATCAGATTTCCGCAGAGGCTACATACCCAAAGCAGTCTGTCAGGTCCACGAGAAGTATGGGTCAGTTGTCGAAGCACCCTTCAAGATGAACGGGCAACGAGTACTTCTGCTGGCAGGTCTGAATACCAACCAGTGGGTTCAAAAAAAAGGAAGGTTCTATCTTCGTTCGAGGGATTACATCAAGCAATTTGAAGGTGAATTTGGTGCGTCTCGCACATTGCCGGGTATGGATGGTGCGGAACATTATCGATTGAGAAAATCATTACGCAATGCGTATTCACGTGCCTGTCTTTCCCGCAAACTGCCAGAGCTCTTTTACCTTTGCCGAAAATCCCTTGAGCAATGGAAGCAGGGTTCGATTATCGGTGCGACCAAGGCTTGCCAGAATCATATTAGCAGCCAGATTTCCCATCTCATGATCGGCGTGGATTGTTCTAGCTATGTTGACGATCTTCTCGCCTACGAACACCGTGCGTTGAACGCCCATGTATCCGGGATGACACCAAAAATCATGCTTTCCACACCACGCATGAAGCGAGCTAAAAAGGCAGTCCAGCAACTGGTTGAGGCCATCCATGCCACACACACACCGGCACAACGGGAGGGTAAACCGCAAGACCTTGCTGATGCAGTTCTTGAACTTCACCGAACCGACCCGCAATTTCTTCCTGAAACAGATATCACTTTCCCGTTTGTGGCTTCAATGGTTGCTAGTATCTACCTCGGTAGTGGTTTGGCTTTTACTTTGTATTCGATGATTAATCATCCTGATCTGTACGATAGGGTACGTCAGGAAACGGACTCACTGTTCGGAAATGGAAAGGAGCCAAATGCTGAGGATCTCAACCCTTCAAACATTGATATAACCCATCGAGTATTTCTCGAATCCGAACGCATGTACCCTGTCATACCCTGGCAGTTACGAACCGTGATGAATCACTGCGTCATCGACGAATATGAGGTATCCGCCAAAACCCGGTTACTGATTTGCCATACTGCTACACACTATATGAACGATCTGTTCAGGGATCCACAGAAGTTTGACATCGAACGTTACCAGCCTGGACGTCAGGAACACCTGGTTCCATGTGCCTACTCTCCCTATGGCTTGGGCACGCATGCCTGCTTGGGGCATCGCTGGGTTGAATTGCAGATGATGGTCAATCTTCTGCTAATCACACATCACGTAAGACTGGAATTGGAGCCTGAAAACTACAAGTTAGGAATCAACCCCTTTCCCACAGCAGCACCGAACAAGAAGATGAAGTTCAGGGTTGCCGAGATCAGAAACCCCGTGAATGTTCATTAAAACGAGCTGCGAGTCCCGCAGTGGACTAGCCTGCTTCGGTGAAAAATCAATCTGCCCTGACCTAGCCCTTTCAAAGGTAGCGTGAAATCAGCTTCCTCCCGAGTTCGAAAATGGAACTCGTTGAACACATGCAGTCCGCGTATCCTCCAAGCGAAGACCTAACAATGCAAACTATGGTTATGCGACAGTAATTCAGTTTGCGGCGTGAGTGGCTGCTGTGGAGGCGAGGGTACTTGTTTCATCGCGTCGAATTCTTCTGTGCAGGTGCATCGCCATCAGTGCAGGCACGAGCATCATCAGTATGGCCGTGGTGATGAGAATGCCGAAACCGAGTGATGCAGCAAACGGAACCAGAAACTGCGCCTGAATGGCACGCTCGAGTATGAGAGGCGTGAACCCGAGGAAGGTGGTCACAGAAGTGAGCAAGATTGGACGAAAGCGCCCCTTGGCGCCCTCGATGATCGCGGTGCGCGCAGGGACGCCTTCGTCGAGCTTCTGGTCGATGAAATCGATCATCACCAGGGAGTCATTTACGACGACGCCGCTCAGACCAAAGATGCCCATGAAGGATGCAGCACTCATGGCGATTCCCAAGACCAAGTGGCCCAAGATCGCGCCGATGAGTCCGAACGGGATAATCGCCATGATGATAAATGGCTTGGTATAGGAACGAAGGGGAATGGCCAGCAGCGCAAAGATCATGAGCATCGCAATGGCAAACCCGCGCTTCAGCGAGTCCAATGATTCAATCTGCTCCTGTTGTTCGCCCCCAAATGTATAGGTCAGGCCTGGGTACACCTCCATGAGTTCGGCCAGAATCGAATCGGCCAAGATGGTGTTGGCTTCCCCGCCGGTAATTACAGTCTGATCAACGTCGGCGGTGACCGTGATGACACGCTGTCCGTCCTTACGACGGACCGCGGGTGGTGAAATACCTGATTTGAGCCTGGCCACCTGGCTTAGCGGGACTTCAGCCCCGCTTGGCGTACGGATCAGATACCTCTCAACATCGGTGATGGCATTTCGCTCATCCGCGGGCAGTCGCACATAAACCCGAACCTCTTCCCGCCCTCGCTGCACCCGCGAAGCCTCCGCGCCAAAGAATGCCGAGCGTGCCTGTTGAGCCATTTCCTCAAGCGTAACCCCGAGTGTACGCGCTTCAGGTCGCAGTTCGAGCTGGATCTCCCTGACTCCCGGTGTATGATCGGAGCGTACATCAAAGACTCCTTCCAGTTCACGCAGGCCATGAACCACGGAACCTGCAATTTGATTGAGGCGTTCCGGGTCCGGATGCGACAGGACCGCCTCGATGGGATTGCCCAGATCAAAGACCTTGCCGCTAAAGGCAATACCACGAACGTAGGGCAATATGCCTACCTCATCCCGCCAAGCCTGAGCAATGGCCCCAGTAGAGATCTGCCGATGCTGTGCACTCAACAGCTTGAATTCGATAGTGGCGATATTGGCTTCCGGATTCAGTGAAAGTTTTGGCGCAAGCCCTCCTCCCTCGACACGCGGCCCTTGGCCAACCGTCACGGTTACACCGGAAAGCAAGGGGGGCGCATCCTCGGCCCGGTCAAGTGAAATTCGTTCAATCACCCGGTGTCCGGCTGCCTCCAGTTCCTTGGCCACCTCGTACGTCCTTTGCGCAGTCGTTCCATCAGGCATTTCAAGACTGGCAGTCACGAAATCACCCTCCACCACATCTGCAAAGGTCGTTGCAACGATGCCCGCTGGTATCAGGGAAATGCTGAGGATGAGCATACCTATGGCGCCCGCCAGCGTTACCGCGGGCTGGGCCGTCGCAAACCGCAGCGCATGATACAGGGGTCCTTCCAAAAATTTGTTCAGCAGGCGGTCGACATTGCCTTGGATCCAGGCAAAGAACCGGCTGACAAAATTCTTCGGCGCCCATTCCGGACCGTGCAGATGGGACAGGTGGTTAGGCAGTATCAGCAGTGATTCAATCAAAGAAATCAACAGCATCGCGATAATAATTACCGGCAACGCCTTCCATACCTGTCCAATGCCTCCAGGTATAAAAAACAACGGGATGAATGCTGCGACTGAAGTAAGCACTGCAAACGTCAAAGGTACTTTTATGCGTCGAGTACCACGTATCGCTGCGACGACGCCAGGCGTACCTCGCTTGCGTTCATAATGAATATGCTCGGCTACTACAATCGCATCATCCACCACGATGCCGATGGCAAGGACGAACGCGAACAGGGAAATGGTATTGATTGCAATATCGACTGCCAGCATGACAGCCAAGGCTCCGATACCCGATACGGCCAAGCCTGCAGCCACCCACACAGCGAGCCGGATTTCCAGAAACAGGGCCAATGCAATCAGGACCAGCAACAGGCCCAGGGTGCCATTCTTCAGAAGAAGATTGACACGTTCCTTATAGGTCTGAGAGTCATCATTCCAGATGGTGACTCCCACGCCATCAGGGAGGGATGGGATTATCACATTTGCAACATGCTCTTGCACGGCCGTGGCGACATCCATCACCTGTTCGCCGTCAGCCCTGTAGACCTCGACAAACGCGGCTGGTTGATTCTGGTGACGTATGATCAGATCGCTGTCTTGGAAACCGTCATGCACCTTTGCGATATCGACGAGGCGCACGACCGTGCCGTCACTGCGGCTGAGAACAACAATCTCCTCAAAATCCTGCTGGTGGTAGCGCTGGCCGAGAGTGCGAACACGCACCTCGGAATCCTGGGTTTCGATGCTGCCTGCTGACAGGTCCAGTGAACCGTGGCGTATCGTATTTGCGATGTCAGCCAGGGTAAGCCCCAAGGCACGCAGATTGTACTGCGGTACCTCGATTGAGATTTCATAATCTCGCACACCACTGGTCTCAACCGATGACACTGTAGGAAGAGAAGCGAGTTCATCCTCGATCTGGTATGCCAATTCCTTGAGAGAGCGCTCGGAGATGTCCCCGTAGACAAGGAGACGGATCACGCTCTGGTGATTGGTCATCTCCATGAACTCTGGGCGCTCGGCCACAGCCGGGAAAGACTGGATTCGGCCGACTGCAGTTTTGATCTCGTCCAGCATGCGACCCATATCCGTGCCCGCTTTCAGTTCGACACGGACTGACGCCATCCCTGGGGCCGCCACTGATTTTACTCTCTTGACATCATCCAGTGAGTTGACCTGCTCCTCGATCTTGACAACGATCGACTCTTCCACCTCCTCTGGTGTTGCACCAGGATAGGCCACAGAGACTTCGACAGTATTGAAAGGCACTGTGGGCCAAGACTCTCGCTCCAGACCGGTCAGTGCAACCAGGCCGGCCGCCAGGATGGCGAACATGAACAGATTGGCAGCGACGCTATTACTCGCCATATAGGCGATCGGGCCGGCCGGTTCTCCCAGATGACTGCCTATCCGGCTCATTGTTCCATCGCGTCCAGAGTGCGGACCTTCATGCCTTCAGTGGCAAACTGAATTCCGCCGATGACAACTGCCTGACCTTCTTCAAGGGCACCGGTCACAAAGACTTCATCATCGCCACGCTGCAAAATGTGTACTGGAACAATACTGATCCTCTGATCATCGCGTGTTACCCAAACCTCGTTACCTGGTTGCAGGGCTGAACGGGGAACCCGGAAATAGCTCTCCGGTACAAGGCCCCGGATTTCTACCTCCACGAACTTGCCTATCAGGAGTGGAGGGGCATGGTCACGGTTACCGGGCCCGTCCAGCAAAGTACCTGCGGAAAACGGGTCGGGGACACGCACGATGACATCAGTGGTACGCGTTTGCTTATCAAGCGAGGCTTCAGCCCTGTCCACGTAACCGTCCCAAACGTAGCTGGCATCTCCGAATCTTGCCCTCACACGAGCGGATACCCGCCGGTTGCTGTCTCCTGCCTGCAACGCCCACAACCCAGGAATCATGGCAGTGTTGGCGTCGGACAGGGGTACGACCACCTCGACGGCATCAGCTGCAAACAGCCGCCCGACAGGCTGGCCGACTGTCAGGAACTGCCCGATGTCCACCGACTCCTCACGCACATAACCGTCGAAAGGCGCCTTCACCCGCGTTCTGGACAAAGCCAGCTTGGCTTGAGCTACACGGGCTTCCTCACGTTTCAGTGCAGCCTGGGCCGCCTTCAACTGAGGCTCCTTCAGAACCAGGGGGCCCGCTAGATTGACCGAAGACCCTGACTCAAGTTGTCGTCCAGAATATTGCTCGTATTCTGTGCGCGCCACAGTCGCTTGCTCCTCAGCCTCAAGCAGCGCGACCTTGCGGTCTTCGAGATCGGCCACTGCCTCGCGAAGACGGTACAGGTAGTCTGCCTGCTCTATGCGAAAGATCGTTTCACCGGCCTTGACCCGCCCCCCGCTATGAAAGCTCGGACTCATCCAGTCGACCCTGCCACTGACCTGTGTAGTAATTTCGATTTCCGCACTGGGCCGAACAGTTCCAGCACCATGCACGGGGATGGCCCCCACACCCGCGATCACCCGGGCCGACTGTACAAACGGGATTTGAGGAGGTTGTTCGCTTCGCTCTGGTTGGGGTGCAAGTGACACAAGATAGACCGCCAGTGCCCCCGCACCAACGATGATAGCTACCGCGGCCAAGTAGCCAATCAGTTTGCTCATTAGTCTGCTCATGCTGGTTTACTCGGTAGATAAAGATACGGCCTGCAGGCCCACCGCCTGCAGCAAACTGTCAGCTTGAGTGGAATCCGTCTTGGATGTCCATGCACCACCCAGGGCACGGTGCAGCGCGAGCCGCATGAATCCCAGATCGTGCTCCGCTGACACGAGCGAGGAGTTGACACTAGTGAGAGTTTCCGACGCAGCCAGGTAATCATCATAGTCCCCGACACCGGATCTGTAACGTCGTTCCTGGAAGGACGCCTCGGCGCGGGCTTCCTCGACAGAAGAACTCAGCAGGGCATAGCGCCGCTGGCTGGTTTCCAGCTTAGCCAGCACGGCTTCAACTTCATTGACCGCAGTAACGACAGAATGCTTGTATGCGAAAACGGCTTCTTTCCATCGAGTCTCCGCCAAGCTCACGTTATTTCGCAGCCGCTGTCCCTGAAATGCTGGACCTACCAAATTCAGGGTCAGGTTTTTGAACCACTGGGCTGCATCGAACCACTGGTGGGTATCCGAACCTTGCAGACCGATGGAACCGGACAGGGACAGGGATGGCAGGAGTTCCGCACGCCGAGCCCCTACTGCATAGCGAGCGGCTTCCATGCGCTCCCTTGCTGCTCCGACATCGGGCCGCTGAACCAAGAGGTCCGCCGGTATTCCCACTGGAACAGGGCTCAGCGTCACGGATGGTAACAAGGAGTCAGGCAACATGTCGGCCAGATCCGTACGATACCCCCCCAGCAGTACCCAGAAGCGCCCCTCCGCATCGGCCAACTGCCCTTCGATTGCAGGGAGTTCTGCCTGTGCATTCCACAGCCTAAGCCGGGCTGTGTAGAGGTCACGTGCAGTATTTAAGCCGCGATTGTATCGGGCCGCAGTAAGCTTGTCGCGTTCCCGCAAGATTTCCACGATCTCGTCCAACAGCCCCAGTTGACGGCGAAGGTATGCGATCTCAAGGTAGGTATGCACAGTCTCCGCGACGACTGCAATGCGGGCCGCACGATAGTCCCATTCTGAAGCCAGATGCTGAGCACTGGCGGAGCGGGCTTGGTTGCGGTTGCGATCCCAAAAGTCGGCCTCATAGGAAAAGTTCGCGCTCAAGGAATACGTGGTCAGGGCCAGCCGGTCCGGCACGGAGATGCCGAACTGCTCCTTCAACTCTGGATTCAGACCGATTTCCTCAATCTGCTCGCCGATTCCCGAATTTGTAGGCGTATCGATATCCTCAGCACCAGCAGACGGCTGCAGCATGGGATACCCTGCTGCCTTCGCGATGCGCGCTCTTGCCCGAGCCTGTTCCACCCGGGCCACGGCCTCCGCAAGATTGAAGTTCGAGGCAAGCACGGTTTCGACAGCCCGGTCAAGCGCAGGGTCATCAAAAGTCTTCCACCACTCCAACGGTTCATAGGAGTCGACAACCTGATCCCCGGTGAATTTATCAGGTAAGTGCGGTGCCGGTGCTGAAACTGGCAGAATTGATTTGGAAGAACAAGCAGCTGAAAGGCACACGATGGTGACCAGATATACCACAACCTGCAAGGAGTACCATGGCGACCTTGAGGGTGGCCCTGAATGAATGGTCATTCGGGGGTGCTCCCGGGACACATCTGCGATTCCAAAGGGATCTGGTGAAACCCACTGAAATGGGCTGTTCCAAAGTTCCGTGCTGTCTTCAGCCCTTGTCATCGGACGCAGATCCGGCATTGACGGGGGCGACTGCTGCAGGACATTCGCCTGCGTACACGCAGGTGACGGCATATTCTGTCAGCTCCGCTGGGACCTTGTGTGCCAATCTTCTCGCATTGGTACTTACGCCACGACATCATATCAAAATCCACCGTTCAATGAACACATTCATCGACAATCCGCCACACACTGTGTGGGCTGGCAACCCGTGAGCCTCGTCCCAAATCTTGACTCAAGCATCAGTTGCTTACCCAGGTCCGCCTCCAGGACAATATTCACGAACAAGCAATCAGGTCAACAGTATCATTCGCCGACCGGATTTTGCATGTTTCGTTGACCCGGAAAATCCCGTATACGGAGCTTTTTAATCGCAGACCCGATTTGAGCTGGACCAGCTGGGAGTGTACCCACTGCCAGGCATCAGCAGTTGGAAATCACAAAAAACTTTTTAAAAGGACTGTGTATGGTCCAGACTGATTTCAATCCCTTTTTGAAGGCAACGATATCGCCTTGCTGTACCTGAACGACGTTACCATCTGAAATTGCGATTTGCAGGCTGCCCTGCAGCACATGGAAAATTTCATCGCCGGGAAACTCATACTCAAACGTGAGCGGCTCACACCGCCATAACCCAGAATAAGTTGGCTGGCCATTCGAGTTGGTCTGGGTCAGCCAATGAACTTCACCCACTTGCTTGTCACCCAACATGAATGGCTCGTAGGATGTTGTGGATATTGTAGATTTTACGTTTTGATCATTTTCATTCACGGTGTTCCCTCCTGGTTGCTTCTGTGGGCCCGGACCTGCGCACCTAGGTCAGGCCATGGGTGAATATACATTTCTCAAGAGCCAGTGCCCCAGAAAGGGCATCTCCCTTTAGCCGCGACCGGGCTCTATGCCTTCCATTTTATATTGCATCCCACACTCGGTTTCTGATCCGGGTCAACCGCCTGTCCTGCGAGAAGTGTATCGAGCGCATGGCGAAGATCCTTCCCTGTTACAGGTATGTCATTGCCTGGCCTCGAATCGTCAAGCTGACCCCGGTATGCACACTTCAGGGCTTGGTCAAAGATGTAGAAATCAGGTGTGCAGGCGGCATCATACAGCCTGGCAACCTGCTGGTTCTCGTCGTACAGATAGGGAAAGGTATAGCCGAGGTCTATGGCCATGGCCTTCATGTTTTGCGGGGAATCATCTGGATAATTGACCACGTCATTGGAGCTTATGGCCACCAGCGAAACACCCTGGGCGGGATATTCCTCGCCCAGCCTGACCAGTTCCCTCTGGACATGCTTGACAAAAGGGCAGTGGTTGCATATGAACATGATCACGGTGGCCACTTCCCCACGCAGATCCTGCAGACACAATTCCTTGGCAGATACCGTGTCAGGCAGGCAAAAATCCGGAGCCCGGGTTCCCAGGGGCATCATTTTGGATGGTGTGAGTGCCATTTGCCAGGAGTGTCTGTTTCAATTTAGCCAGATTTACGTAGAATAGCGCGATTCAGGCCCCCTGTTAACAGGTGACCACGCCTCACCCATACAGCGAAGCACAATGCCAGCAAAACGCTTATTCACTTCCGAGTCCGTATCGGAAGGCCACCCGGACAAAATGTCAGACCAGATCTCCGATGCCGTGCTCGATGCCATCCTGCACCAGGACCCGCGCGCGCGCGTGGCATGCGAGACCCTGGTGAAAACAGGTATGGTGCTGCTGGCAGGGGAAGTCTCCACGGTCGCACACATGGACCTAGAACCCGTGGTCCGTTCCACTGTAAACGGGATCGGCTATGATAATTCGGGCGTTGGATTTGACGGGCACACCTGTGCGATCATCAATGCCCTGGGCAAGCAGTCTCCTGACATTGCACAGGGAGTTGACCGGGAGAGAAAGGAGGATCAGGGCGCCGGGGACCAGGGCATGATGTTTGGCTATGCCTGCAATGAAACCGATGTTCTCATGCCGGCACCCATCACCTATGCGCACCGCCTGGTGCAAAAACAGTCCTCGGTGAGGAAATCGGGTGAACTGTCCTGGCTGCGCCCGGATGCCAAAAGCCAGGTCACCTTCGTCTATGAGGACGGAAAACCGAGCCGCCTCGATACCGTGGTGCTGTCCACCCAGCACGACCCGGAGGTTACCCAGAAAGACCTGCACGATGCGGTCCTGGAGCTGATCATCAAGCCGACGCTTCCTGCAAAATGGCTGTCGGTCGATACGAAATTCCATATCAATCCTACTGGCCGGTTCGAAACGGGTGGCCCGGTAGGAGACTGCGGACTCACGGGACGCAAGATCATCGTCGATACCTACGGTGGCATGGCCCGCCACGGTGGCGGGGCCTTCTCCGGGAAGGACCCTTCCAAAGTCGACCGCTCGGCAGCCTATGCGGGCCGCTACGTAGCGAAAAATGTAGTCGCAGCGGGTCTCGCGGAACGCTGTGAAATTCAGATCTCCTACGCCATCGGTTTGGCGCAGCCGACTTCTGTCTCGATTGATACGTTCGGCACTGGAGTACTCGCCGACGACAAGATCGAAGCGATCGTGCAGGACATGTTTGACCTGTCTCCCTACGGGATTCTGGGGATGCTGGATCTGTTGCAACCGATCTACCAGGCCACGGCCACGTACGGCCACTTTGGCCGAAACGAGGACAGCTTTCACTGGGAACGTACGGACAAGGCTACTGAACTGAAGGAAAGGGCCGGACAGGACACGATGCTATAATGCCGTAAATTCACCGAAGGAACCCAACAGGATCATGAGTATTCAGTCAGCAGAAAAAGTGGAACCGGATTTCAGGGTTGCCGACCTGGCCCTGGCGGACTGGGGCCGCAAAGAGATCGCCATCGCCGAAACCGAAATGCCCGGGTTGATGGCCTTGCGCGAAAAATACAGGAAAGAACGGCCGCTTGAAGGTGCACGCATAGCCGGCTGCCTGCACATGACCGTCCAGACTGCAGTACTGATCGAAACCCTGATCGAACTGGGTGCACAGGTACGCTGGTCATCTTGCAATATCTTTTCCACCCAGGATCATGCTGCAGCGGCCATTGCTGCAAAGGGCATCCCTGTTTTCGCATGGAAAGGTGAAACGGAACAGGATTACGCATGGTGCATTGAACAGACGATCAACGGGCCTGACGGCTGGCAGCCCAACATGTTACTTGATGACGGCGGTGACCTGACCAAGACCATGCACGAACAGTACCCCGAATTAACTGACAATGTGCGGGGACTGTCAGAAGAAACGACAACCGGCGTGCTTCGCCTGAATGAAATGGAGAAAAGCGGCAAGCTGAGAGTCGCTGCATTCAACGTAAACGACTCGGTAACCAAGTCCAAGTTCGACAACCTGTACGGTTGCCGAGAATCGCTGGTGGATGGAATCAAGCGAGCGACAGACGTCATGATTGCAGCGAAAACCGCTGTCGTCCTGGGATTCGGGGATGTGGGCAAGGGCTGCGCACAGTCCCTTCGCAGCCTGGGCGCAAATGTGCTGGTCACCGAAATTGACCCCATCTGTGCACTGCAGGCCGCCATGGCTGGCTACCGGGTGGTCACCCTGGACGAGGTCGTCTCCACTGCGGACATGTTTGTCACCGCGACCGGCAACTATCACGTCATTACCCATAATCACCTGAAAGCCATGAAAGACCAGGCCATCGTCTGCAACATCGGGCACTTCGATAATGAAATCGACGTCGGTAGCCTCAGGCAGTACCCTTGGGAAAATATCAAGCCACAGGTTGACCACATTGTCTTTCCGGACGGCAAGCGCATTATTCTTTTGGCCGAAGGCCGCCTGGTGAATCTTGGCTGTGCCACCGGCCATCCGAGCTTCGTCATGTCGAATTCCTTCACAAACCAGGTTCTGGCCCAAATGGAGCTGTGGAAACATCCAGACCGGTATGAAAAGAAAGTTTATGTCCTGCCCAAGACACTGGACGAGGAAGTTGCGCGGCTGCATCTCGATAAAATCGGAGTGAAGTTGACAAAACTGACTGCCGAGCAGGCCGACTACATCGGAGTGGGTGTAAACGGACCTTACAAGCCCGATTACTACCGGTACTGAACCGGACGATCAGCCACCCTCTCAGCCATGCGGGCTATCCGTCTGTATGTTGACCAGAAGCTGGCCGTACAGGACGAGGTCGAGCTGGAAGACGAAACACGGCATCATGCCGCCTGCGTGCTTCGTATCAACCGGCACACCCCGCTCATTCTGTTCAACGGGGACGGTTATGACTACTCCGGCCAGACTGCGGCCTTCGACAGGAAGAAGATCCGGGTCCGGCTCACTGACCGAATCTTCGTGTCGAAGGAATCCAGGCTGAAAACCCACCTTGTACTCGGTGTATCGAAAGCCTCGCATATGGACTATGCCATACAGAAATCCGTAGAGGCGGGAGTCACGGAAATCCACCCGGTTATGACAGAACGCACGGTTGCCCGGTTTTCGGACAAATCCAGGGCAAACAGGCAGCTGCATTGGCAAAATATCATAATCAACGCCTGTGAACAGTGTGGACGCGCAGCCCTGCCCGTGCTTCACGAAACCAGGGACCTGGCTATCCTCGACCCCGTCCGTGAAGATGCCACGGGATTTGTTCTGGACTTCCTCTCCGGCACGACACTGGACGAGCATGCATCCGGTACCCTGGAAAAGGTATGGCTGATTGTCGGGCCGGAAGGCGGTCTGACCAGAGGTGAAATCGATCGACTCTTGGAGAAGGGTTTTCAGCCTGTCAGGCTGGGCCCCAGGGTATTGCGCACTGAAACGGCTGCACTGGGTGCACTCGTTGCAGTTCAAATGCTGTGGGGAGACCTGTCCGGGCAGGGCATTCCCGGATCCAGGTTCCCGCCACCTCCGTGAACAGGTTTTTCGATAATTCTCCTGTCGCCGGCATGCGCATACAGTCCATGTCGAATTCGGACATTCCCGGTGGTCAGGGTGGTATCCTGTAGGTATCCGGCGCAGAAGAGGTATCCCTTCCGATGACCATAGACCTGGGTGTCGTCATGGACCCTATAGAAGCCATCAACATCCACAAGGACAGCACGTTTGCCATGCTGCTCGAAGCCCAGCGCCGTGCCTGGAAAATCTACTACCTTCAGCCTTCTGACCTTTACCTGCAGGATACAAAAGTCATGGGGTTTGCAACGCGGGTCTCGGTGCAGGACGATCCCGCGCGCTGGGTTGAGCCCGAAGACCGTACCGTGCGGAGCCTGAGCGATCTTGATGTCATCTTGATGCGCAAGGATCCGCCCTTCAACATGGAATACATCTATACAACCTTTTTGCTCGAGCGTGTACAGCAGGCCGGTACGCTGATCATCAACCCTCCTCACAGCCTGCGCAATGCAAATGAAAAACTGTCAGTCACCCACTTTCCAGACTGCACCGTACCCTTTATGGTGAGCAGAAACAGGCAAGCGCTCGGACACTTCATTGATGAACACGAGGATATCGTGATCAAGCCCCTGGACAGCATGGCCGGAAATTCCGTCTTTCGCATCTGGCATGAAGACCCAAACCGGAATGTAATCCTGGAAACTGCAACGCAGCATGGCGCAAGAACGGTGATGGCACAAAAGCTGATTGCAGATTACAGAAAAGGTGACAAGCGGATCCTGCTCATTGGCGGCGAACCCATACCGCATGCATTGGTGCGGGTTCCGGCCCAGGGAGAACTGCGCGCAAACCTGGCAAGAGGCGGTACTCCCAGCTCTGCTGTACTGACCGTGCGGGACCGGTGGATTTGCGACAGGATCAGGCCGGAGCTGAATGCCATGCAGATTGATTTTGCCGGAATCGACGTGATCGGTGACTATCTGACGGAAATCAACATCACCAGCCCAACCGGAATCCGTGAACTTGACAGCTTGTGCGGACTGAATGTTGCGGCAACACTGCTTGACACCATTGAACTGAGGCTTGGACATTGAGTACTGTGCCCTTGTGCAGGGTATTTGGACGTGGTTCGCGATAAAATTGTTCCAAATTCATCATTTCCTGAAAAATGAACGATAACTGCTGTATATTGGTGATACTTGACAGGCAGTTTCAGGGCAGACATCCTGCTACTTGACTACGTACAGACATGTCAGAATATCTCACCAAGCACATGCTCGTTGCCATGCCTACCCTGCATGACCCGAATTTCTCCCGTACCGTGACCCTGATTTGCGAACACAACCGGAACGGGGCCATGGGCATCGTCGTAAACCAGCCAATCACCCTGTGCATTGAAGAACTGATCAGTTACCTGGACGTGAAAACTGATGACCAGATGACTTCCAACCGTGACCCGGTATATGCCGGTGGACCCGTCCATGCCAACAGGGGATTCATCCTGCACGATTCGGACCGGAACTGGAAATCGACCTACACGATTGACGAAAACCTCAAGCTGACCACATCGGAAGACATTCTACTGGATATCGGTCGCGGTATCGGACCCGAGAATGCAATCGTGGCACTCGGATATGCAGGCTGGGGTCCCGGGCAACTGGAACAGGAGCTTGCCGACAATGCCTGGCTGACGGTCCCGTACCAGCCGAAGATCCTCTTCGAGACACCTGTCGAAAAACGCTGGCAGACAGCAGCCAGCAAGTTGGGCATAGATTTGCATCTGATTTCAAACGAGGCCGGCCATGCATAAGTCCCCGTGCAAGCATCCGCCTGCAATGGTACGCCGCACAACGGGATGTCATCCATGGGCAGTGTGATTGGTTTCGACTATGGAGAAAGCAGGATCGGGGTAGCAGTTGGCGTAACCGATATCGGTACTGCAAATCCTTTGGCGACCCTGGTCGTACCGGCATCCGGCATTCCCTGGAACAAGATCGATGAGATCATCCAACAGTGGACACCCCGAATGCTGGTGGTAGGCCGCGTAGAGCATGACACTCAGCATGACGGTCTGATCAAGCGACACATCGCGAGATTTTGCAGAGACCTGAATACGCGTTATCGGCTGCCTGTGGAAACTATCGATGAATCCGGTTCTTCTTCTCGCGCCTATGATCTACTCAGGGAATTGCGCAAGCAGGGCCGACGCAGGAAAATCAGCAAGTCGGACATTGACAAGGCCGCAGCCGCCATCATTTTACAGTCCTGGTTTGCGTGTCATGCAGACCCCTGCTCAGCAGTGACCGCATGACTGTCCTGGATGCCCAGCAACTGGTTGACAAGCTGGGCCATGACCTGCGTGCATTCATGAACGAACGGAGCATCAGCCAGCCCCTCCTGGTTGGCATTCGCACGGGTGGTGTATGGGTGGCAGAGCAGCTCAAGGCCATGCTGGAAATCAAAGATGAGCTCGGAGTACTCGATATCACGTTTTACCGGGATGACTTCAGCCGTGCAGGTATCCAGCCTACGGTGAAACCCTCTCATCTGCCTCTGAATGTAACGGACAGGGACATCATCCTGATTGATGATGTACTGTATACCGGACGTACGGTGCGTGCAGCCTTGAACGAAATTTTCGATTACGGCCGCCCCGCATCCGTCAGTCTTGCCATCCTGGTAGAGAGGAACGGAAGGGAATTGCCAATCCAGGCAGACATTGTAGGAGTAACATTGACTCTGGACGCCAGGCAACACGTTCAACTCAGTGGCCCTGAGCCGATCGTTCTTGAGATTTTAGACTGAGCCCGCATGAGACATTTTCTGGACATTGGCAAACTCAACCAGGCAGAACTCACCCATATTCTTGACACCGCCAAATCGTTCACCAGCGTGGATGGCCAGACTGTAAAGAAAGTGCCGCTGTTGCGCGGCAAGACGATCGTAAACCTTTTTTTTGAACCCAGCACACGAACCCGGACGACTTTTGAACTGGCAGCCAAGCGCCTTTCAGCCGACGTCCTGAACATCAGCATCGCAACTTCTGCAACCGTCAAGGGTGAAAGTTTACTGGATACCCTGTTCAGCCTTGAAGCCATGAATACGGACATTTTCATTGTCAGGCACCCTGAAAGTGGAGCCGCGGATTTCATTGCAAAGCATGTTGCGCCCCACGTCAGTATCATCAACGCAGGGGACGGCCGGCATGCCCATCCAACCCAGGCCCTGCTGGATGCCTTCACGATCCGGGAGCATCTGCAGGAATTTTCGAGACTGCGCGTGGCCATCGTTGGGGATATCCTGCATTCACGCGTAGCACGGTCCCAGATCAAGGCACTGAACATTCTAGGTACCCGGGAAATCCGTGTGATTGCTCCGCGCACCTTGCTGCCTGCAAACATTGAGCAATTGGGTGTACAGGTTTTCCAGAACTGCAGGCAGGGACTTCGTGATGTGGATGTGATTATCATGCTGCGGCTGCAAAGGGAACGTATGCAGGGAGCCTTTATCCCGAGTGAACATGAATATTTTCAGCTCTACGGGCTGACGCCGGAACGCTTGGCTCTTGCCAGCCCGAAAGCGATTGTCATGCATCCCGGCCCCATTAACCGCGGTGTGGAGATCAGCTCTGAAGTTGCTGACGGCCCCCAGTCAGTGATCCTTCAGCAGGTCAAATACGGGATTGCCGTACGCATGGCAATCCTGTCAATTGCCATCAGCACAAGTGACCGCAAAGTCAGCCATGAAACTTGAAATTCTGAACGGTCATCTTGTCGACCCTGCAAATGATATCGACCAGATTGCGGATGTCTTCATTGCCGACGGAAAGGTAGTTGCAATCAGCAAGCCGCCCGCGGCCTGGCAAGCCGACCTGACCATCAACGCATCAGGCAGACTGGTTCTGCCGGGACTGGTTGAACTGTCTGCGAGCCTGCGTCAGCCTGGACAGGAACACAAGGCCACCATACGAACCGAAACAAAAGCAGCGGCGGCATCCGGTGTCACGAGTCTCGCCTGCCTCCCCACTACGAACCCCGTCGTGGACTCCCCTGCACAGGTGGAACTGATTCAGCAGCTTTCACAGGACAGTGGGCACTGCAACGTGCACGTGATCGGAGCATTAACGAAGGGTCTGAAAGGTGAAAGTCTGAGTGAAATGGCCGCTTTGAAAGCAGCCGGGTGTGTTGGAGTCACCAATGTTCTGCACCCCCTCAAAAGCTCCCTCGTACTGCGCCGTGCGCTGGAATACGCATCCAGCCAGGCCCTGACAGTGTTCACCTACCCACTGGATCACGAGCTTGCCAATCTTGGCTGCGTACATGAGGGACTGACCAGCCTGAGACTGGGGCTTCCAGGCATCCCGGCAGCGGCAGAGACCGCTGCCCTGGCGTTTCATCTTGCCTTGATCGAGGAACTGAATGTGCGGACACACTTCTGCCGCATATCGACACTGCGTGCAGTCAACATGATCGCCCGGGCCCGGCAGGACAGGCTTCCTATCACTGCGGACACCAGCATTCTGCACCTGCACCTGACCGATCAGGATATCCGGGATTTTGACGGACTTTGCCATAACCTGCCTCCCTATCGCACGAAGGCTGATCGCGAAGGCTTGCGCATTGGGGTATGCGAAGGCACGCTGTCGGCGATCTGTGCCGACCACCAACCTCACGAAATCGAAGCCAAGCTTGCTCCCTTTCAATCTACTGCACCAGGGTGCTCTACCCTGGAAACCTTGCTGCCCAAGACCCTGCAACTGGTACATGAGAATATCCTCAGCCTGACAGAAGCTGTCCGGCGCATTACTCAGCAACCCGCAGAAATCCTTGGAATTTCTGCAGGGAAGCTGTCCGTGGGAGGACGTGCCGATGCCTGTGTTGTGGATCCCGAACAGACCTGGATCCTGAGCCATGACAACCTGCTTAGCCGTGGCAAAAACACGCCCTTGCTGGATCACCGACTCAAAGGCAGGGTCACGCATACAATCCTGGGGGGCAATCTAGTGTTCCGGCTCGAAACCGATTGAACGATCAATTCCAGTCACCATGCAGGCGTGAAAACTCGGCGACACCCCATCTTTGAGGAACGTGCCGGCGTGGCCCACCACGAAACGCTGGCTGCACAGCAGTTCATCATCACGCTGGAAGCACCTGGCTGCGCGCAGCATGCAGCACCCGGCAACTTCGTACACCTGCAATGCGACTCCCAACATGCCATGCGGCGGCCTTTTTCCATCATGCGCAGCAATGCTGGCACAGGTTGCATCCAGGTCCTGTTCAAGACCGTGGGGGTAGGAAGCTCCGAACTGGCCCTGCGCAAACCTGGAGACAGGCTGCAATGCCTGGGACCCGTCGGGAACAGCTTTAGCCTGCATGACAATACAACTCATCCGTTACTGCTTGGCGGCGGTGTGGGCATCCCTCCCATGATTTTCATGGCGGAGACCCTGAAGGAGAAATCAGGACTTCAACCTCTGGTGATCATGGGCTCGGAAATCCCTTTCCCATTTCCCACCCGTCCATCCAAGATCCTGGTGCCGGACATGCCGAAGGGCGTCATCGCGGCAATGCCCCTGCTGGATGACTGGGGCATTGCCTCACGCCTGACAAGCCTGCAGGGCTATCCGGGCTGCTACACCGGCTTCGTACACGAACTGGCTGAACTCTGGTTCCAGAGGCTGGACCATTCTACCAGGCGGGGCGTACAGGTATTTGCCTGCGGACCTGTGCGGATGCTCGAAGCCGTCGCAGCCTTCTGCAGGCAACACGGGCTACCCTGCCAGGTTTGTCTGGAAGAGTTCATGGCATGTGCAGTCGGCGGCTGTGCAGGCTGTGTCGTGCCGTACAGGGAAAACGGCCGTGTCGTGGCGATGAAGCGGGTATGCGTGGACGGCCCCGTGTTCGATGCAACCAATATATTCTGACTGAATGGGATGCTCTTGTGCTGCCAGGCTGGCCAGTATGTACATGGAGATGCCGGAACCATCACGCGTGAACCGCCACGACGTACTGCAATGCTTAATCATGCCTCACAGCCAAGGGGCTCGGTGTCCATGAATTCTCAGACCAGCTCACGCCTTGAGAAGGTCAGAACAATGATCCGTGAACTTGAAACCAGATATCAGCGTGTCCCTGGCAGCGTACGCCTGCTGGCAGTTAGCAAGCAGAAACCGGTGGACGAAATCATGCTCGCCGCACGAACAGGCCAGTGTGATTTCGGTGAAAACTACCTGCAGGAAGCACTGGGAAAAATCAACCTGCTCGAAGACAGAAACCTGTGCTGGCACTTCATCGGACCTGTCCAGAAAAACAAGACCCGTCAGATAGCTGCGAATTTCAGCTGGGTACACAGTATCGAGCGGCTGATTGTTGCCGAACGCCTGAATGCCCAGCGTCCGGCTCACCTGCCCCCGATTCAGGCTTGCATCCAAGTAAACCTTGATCATGAGGACTCAAAATCCGGGATGCGCATTGAACAGGTGCAAGATCTGGCGGGCACCCTGCAGGATCTCCCCAATCTGAAATTGCGCGGGCTGATGACGATACCTGGGCCTAGTAATGATACTATTCAGCAACGCCGACGCTTTGCACAACTAAGGAACCTGCTGGAAAAACTCAACCAGTCAGGATTCAGGATGGACACTTTATCTATGGGAATGAGCGGCGATCTGGAGGCTGCAATCGCCGAAGGCGCGACTATTGTCCGCGTCGGCACTGCAATTTTTGGTGCACGGAAATCCAAGTAAATGAATGAACATAGAGAGAACACGAATATAGTTTTTTTTGGTGGTGGCAACATGGGCCGGGCACTGGTTGGAGGGCTGCTGGAAGGAGGATGGGCATCCGGGCAAATCACAGTGATCGACACTGATCCCTCCGTGTGTGAAAAACTGAGAAAACTATTCCCTCTGTGCCATATCTGCCCGCAATCAAGGCCAAATCCGAGTTCCGTGCAAGTCATCATGCTGGCAGTGAAACCGCAAGTAGTGTCTCTTGCATGCAGGGATATCGCCACTTACTGCAAATCGGAAAGACCACTTGTCATTTCCATCGCAGCGGGAACGAAGATCCAGGATATTCAGGCCTGTCTCGGAGACCCTTTTCCCGTCGTGCGCTGTATGCCAAACACACCTGCCCTGGTACGCGCAGGCACCACCGGCCTGTTCGCTGGCCAGGATGTATCCGCTGCACAGCGTGACTTGGCACAAGCTATTCTAGCCAGCGTTGGATCGACCCTGTGGCTACAACAGGAATCGATGCTGGATGCCGTAACTGCCGTGTCCGGCAGCGGCCCAGCCTATTTTTTCTACTTGATGGAAGCCATGCTGGAAGCGGCCCAGTCACTGGGGCTCAGCGCTGACCAGGCGTATCAGCTGACCACGCACACGGCGACCGGTGCAGCCAAGCTGGTCAAACACAGCAACCAGAATCCCGGCGAACTTCGCCGGGCTGTCACCTCAAAAGGAGGCACGACCGAGGCTGCATTGGACGTCCTGGAACAGGGCGGGGTCAAAAAAACCATTTTCGCCGCCATCACACGAGCCGAACAGAAAGCCAGACAGCTTTCCGAGACCGCCCCCATCATGTCTCCAGACTCCACCGTCTCCGACCAAGGCAAGTAAGTCATGACTGCTTTGCTCAATATTGCTGATTTCCTGATCCATATCCTGTTTACCCTGTACATTTACGCTCTATTGATTCGTATGCTGCTGGGATTGACCCATGCGAATTACTACAACCCTTTTTCCCAGTCCATCCTGGCCATCACAGACCCGGCCCTGCGGCCTTTGCACAAATGGATTCCAAATTTCAGACGCCTGGATACCTCTGCCCTGATTCTGATGATAGCTGTCAAGTTTGCAGAACTGGTACTGCGCGGCTATTTCGCTGGAAAAGCCCTCGAAACCGGACCGTTAATTTTCTCAGCGATATTCGGTGTCATCGACCTGGCACTGAATCTCTACATCTTCGCGATTATCGTGCTGGTCGTGATTAGCTGGCTTGCGCCACATGTCCGCGTACATAACAACCCGTTTGTCTCAGTTCTGCAGTCAATCACCGAACCTGTCCTGCGTCCTGCAAGGAGACTGATCCCCAGGCTAGGAGTATTTGATTTCTCCACGGCAGTTGTGCTGCTTGCCCTATTCTGCGTGAAAATCTTCCTGCATTCACCGTGACCCGGTCAGTCTCGCTGCCAGCCAGAAGTTTGTGTGCCACACGTGCTCTCATTACACTAGTCATCTAAACAACCCATGCCAACAAGGTGCCTGACTCTATTCCTGTAAATTCTGTGGGTCTCGTTGAGACTCGATACATGACCATCAAACGGTCTCTTGAACTGGACTGCGGCAGGTCACTCCCTGAATTCACGCTGGCTTATGAAACCTACGGAAAGCTGAATGCATCGCGCAGCAACGCCTTGCTGGTCTGCCATGCACTTTCTGGAGATCAGCATGCTGCCGGTTATCACAGCAAACAAGACCGCAAACCAGGCTGGTGGGACAATTGCATTGGCCCTGGGAAGCCTTTTGATACCAATCGTTTTTTTGTCGTCTCCCCTAACAACCTGGGTGGCTGCAAAGGCAGCAGTGGCCCGATGAGCAGGAACCCAGAAACGGAAAAACCTTACGGGCCAGACTTTCCATTGGTTACTGTGCATGACTGGGTAATGAGCCAGAGCTATCTGGCAAACGAGCTTGGCATAGAACAGTGGGCTGCGGTGATCGGAGGAAGCCTGGGCGGCATGCAAGTCATGCAGTGGGCCATCGACTTTCCAGACAGGTTACGCCATGCAATCATAATCGCTGCGGCACCCAAGCTCACGGCTCAAAACATCGCGTTCAATGAAGTCGCACGACAGGCCATATTTTCCGATCCCGATTTCCATCGGGGGCATTACTATGAGCACAACACGACACCGCGCCGGGGACTCATGCTGGCACGCATGCTAGGGCACATTACCTATCTTTCAGATCATGCCATGCGGGAAAAATTCGGGCGTGACCTGCGCAAGGGAAAGCTCAATTTTGGCTTTGACGTGGAATTTCAGGTCGAGAGCTACCTTCGCTACCAGGGAAAGTCCTTTGTAGACCGGTTCGACGCGAATACCTACCTGATCATGACCAAGGCGCTGGATTATTTCGACCCTGCCCTTAACTCAGGAGATGATCTGTCTCTGGCATTCTGTGATACCTGCGCAGACTTCCTGGTAGTGTCCTTCACTGGTGACTGGAGATTTTCATCTGCCCGTTCAAGGGAGATAGTACGGGCACTGATTGCCGCCAAGAAGAAAGTCAGCTATGTGGAGATTGAAGCCGAACTCGGACACGATGCGTTTCTGACCCCCATTCCGGAATACCATGACATCCTGCGCTGCTACATGAATATTCTGCAGACATGAACACTGCATTGCGTCCTGACCTTGAGATCATATGCGAATGGATTCGCCCCGACACTCACATCCTTGACTTGGGCTGCGGGGACGGCACTCTTCTCACACACCTGCGCCAGACTCGCAACGTGACTGGTTATGGCCTGGAAATTGACGCCAGTAATATCCAGCAGTGTATTGCCAAGGAGATACCGGTCATTCAGACCAACCTGGACAAGGGAATTACCGAATTTTTTGATGAGAATTCCTTTGACTATGTCGTCATGACCCATACTTTGCAGGCAATCCAGCACCCTGGAAAGCTCTTGGACGAGATGCTGCGCATAGGCCGGGAGGGGATTGTCACCTTCCCAAACTTCGCTTACTGGAAAAACCGCCTACAACTGGGATTTGGCGGATACATGCCTGTCACCAAAGCACTCCCTCATGAGTGGCACGATACCCCCAACATCCATCTATGCTCTATCCGGGATTTCGAAGATCTTTGCCGGGAACGAGGGATCAGGGTCCTGCAACGCGCAGCCGTAAGCCATGCCTTCCGACCCGGCAGGGAAACCCGCTTGTGCCCCAACCTGCTGGGTGAAAGTGCCATTTACCGGTTTAGCAAATCGAATTCATAGGGCACCGTGCCACCCGAATGAAGCTGCAGCCCCCGACAGGACTAATCATTCCTTTGTTGCCGGCAGGTTTTTGTTTTGGTGATGGCGCCTCACCCTATGCCCGCTCATGTCCTCCCACGCAGACTGGCAGGTCAGGGCTCTCGTACAGAATTTGAAGATCCTGGAAGATGATATGCAGGAATATTTTTATTACAATGCAGTCAAGTGAAAAACCGATTGTCCCTGCGCTACCATGATCATCACCGTTGTGTCTTTCTGTCGTATTGCGTGACACGGCGCGAGTGCTTGATCTTTTCACCATAACCTAGGAATTTACTACATGGCCACTCCCAGACCGGAAAAGAAACCCCCCACCAAAACAGATATCCTTAATCAAATTGCACACGACACCTCGCTTTCCCGCAAGCAGGTGACATCGGTGTTAGAATCACTGGAACGCATGATTGCAAAGGAATTAAGGCCACGCGGTGCAGGGTCCTTCAATTTTCCTGGCCTGCTGAAAATCAAACTCGTTAAAAAACCTGCCAAGAAATCACGCAAGGGCATCAACCCCTTTACCGGTGAAGAAATGACGTTCAAGGCCAAGCCCGCCAGCAAGTCAGTCAGGATCCTGCCACTTAAAAAACTCAAGGACATGATTTGACCGTACGGGCATCCTGGTACCCGCAACTGCTCGTCTACTAGCCCCGCCCTTCCAACACATCCAGCTTGGCCTGGATAAATGCACTATGCGGGAGGTGCAGCAAATCAGCGATCTTTCTGATCTGGTACTCCTCGTACTTATCCAGCCTGTGATCAGCATAAGCAGTCTTCCACAAATCCAGCAGAAGGTTCTTTTTTTCTTCCATCGTACATTCTTCATTGACAATTTTTACAAACGGATAGATCGAAACATGGGTTTCCTGCTCAGAACGAGCAAGATCCACAAGGTTCTGCACTTCCTGTTCGGTAAAATGGAATCTGTCTGCAAGCGCACAGACGATAGTCTGAAGTTCTTCCTCCTGGATATCGAAGTCTGCCCGGCTTACTTCCAGCAAAAGGACCGCGATAGCCAGATGCATGATGTGGGCATCGTCCACCGCATCGCGCTGCGGGCGGATTTTCTTTTCGATAAAGGTTGCCACGGTTTCGAACATTGTCAGTTGCTGTACCGGTAGTTTCGGTAGAGCCCTCCTTCAAAAGTTTCGAAATAGTTTTCCGTCAGCGGGTGGGTGATTGGTGTGGGCAAGTCATCCAGCTCCAGGTGCTGTTCGGCTACATAAGTCGTCATCAGCTGACCATCAACGAGCACATGGTACCAGGGCCGGTCCTTCGGGGGCCTGGATTTTGCTACTTCCTCATACCACTGATCCGTGCCGCTGTACTCAGCATCCACGTCATATATTACTCCACGATAATTGAACTTCTTGTGTACTACGACCTGACCGATTGAAAACTGTGCCTGATTCATTCTGGTTCTCCTAGGCTCGAGCTTGCTGGCTATGTCTGTCATTATACTACCTCAATTGCCGTGCCATGATGTATAACGCGGTATTCGGCAGTTTCCGCCCTGCTTGAGATGGTATGCGATTCAAAATCTGTTAGGCTATGCCTGAGCCGCCAACCAAAATGATGCCCAGCATGCCAGATTCCATCAGAAGTCCATTTGAAAATGACTAGCAGAAGCACCGAGCAGCGAATACTGGTAGTGATGAGGAAACTGCTGGCACAGATAGTCCGGGACACCACGCCTGGTCCCGGTGAACGACACCCCTTGCGTGAGCAGACCATCAAGGATATTCGTGATTGCTTTAGCCTTATTGCGGCGCGGGAGCGCGAACTCATTGAAGAAATCGGAATAGAAAACAAGGACCGTCCCTACTTTACTGACGAACAGAAAACCTCAACCGTTCTCAAGTTCAAGCCCCCCCACAAGAAACCACCGGATGAAAACTGAGTCTGTTGCACAACCCTGTAATGGAACGCCTCTCAGACATCAAGGTAAAGCTTGAGCCTGGCATCAGGATCACTGCAGAAAACAAGTGCGGATTCTGTACAAATTCATACTGCTGCACCTATGTCACGGAACGGCTGGTCACGCCCCGCAGCAAGCTGGATTACGAGCACCTGCTCTGGCAGGTTTCACATGAAGGCATTGAGGTATACAAGGACGAAGAGGGCTGGTGGCTGATGATATTCGGGCGCTGCTCCCATCTACAAGAGAACGGGCAGTGCGGTATTTACGAGGCACGCCCGCAGATCTGTCGAGACCACAGCAACGACTATTGTGAATTCGATGCGCCCGTAGAAAACGACTATGAACTGCATTTCCCCGATTATGAAACCCTGCTCGAATACTGCAAGCAACGTTTCAAGCACTGGATGCGGGGTTAGCTAGTCAGGCATGATTTCGTCAAAGTCCGAAATAGATTCATACGGTAAGGATTCACGTTTCGGCTTGGAACTATCCGGCTGCTGAATCGTGATCAGGTACCGGATGCCGAATGCATTGGCAGCGTCCAGCACCGCAAGATTGTCGTCTATGAAAAGCGTTTTCCTCGGATCATAGGAATACGAATGCATCACCCTGTTCCAGAAGTCCAGCTGTTCCTTCGGGTACCCAAAATCATGGGATGAGACGATGCGGTCGAAATACGGTTCTATCCGTACAGATTCCAGTTTTACTGCAATGCTGTCAGGATGCGCATTAGTCATCAGTGCAACATGCTTGCCGGCTTCTACCAGCTTCTCCAGAAACCGTAGAGCATTTGGGAACAACTGAATTCGCCCGGCAATCTCGCGTTTCAGTGCAGGCAGGTCGAGGCCCAGTTCCTTCGTCCAGTAATCCGTACAATACCAGTCCAGCGTGCCAGATTTTCCTTTATAATAACCCTGTAATAGTTCCTTGGCATGACTGAACTCCATACCGTTTTTCTGACTGTATCGCAGGGGCACGTATCTGTGCCAGAAGTACGTATCAAAGCTCAGGTCAAGCAAGGTTCCGTCCATGTCCAGAAAGACGGTATCGACATGTTTCCACTCTGCCTGCATTGACATGGTCAAATGTTTCCCCGACGCAAATTGCCCGTGATGGATCAGGATATTGCCAAGCTTGAAGCACTCATTGCTCCAGTCTGCAACATTGTAAAGCAGGCCGGACACAAGATCATGGATATTTACCTGGGCGGATTCGAGGTGGAGGAGAAGAAGGACCGTTCACCTCTGACCACAGCAGACCTGGCCTCTCACAAGCTGATCTGCGAACAGCTCCAGACTCTCACCCCTGAGATTCCTGTGCTCTCGGAAGAATCCGTTTCCATCCCGTACAACCAAAGGTCCAAGTGGAAACGGTACTGGCTGATCGACCCCTTGGATGGTACCCGTGAATTTATCAAAAGAAACGGCGAGTTCACTGTGAACGTCGCACTCGTGGTCGGACATACCGCCCACCTTGGCGCGGTCTACATCCCGGTACAGGATATCTGCTATTTTGCGGCCAAGGGATACGGGGCTTTCAAACAGGAACAGAACAAGACGGCAAACAGGATCAGAACCCGTGTTTCCTCGCCTGATTCCATCCCGACAATCTGCGGCAGCCGTTCTCATACAGGCACTTCGCTCATGACCCTGCTGGCCCGTATCGGTGAACATGAGCTGATCAGCGTTGGCAGTTCAATCAAGACTTGTCTGGTGGCTGAGGGTAAAGCCGATCTTTATCCCCGTTTCGGGCCTACCTCAGAATGGGACACGGCAGCGGCGCATTGTGTAGTACAGGAGGCAGGAGGTTCATTGGTTGACACACGGTTCAGGCCCGTGCGCTACAACACCAAGGATTCGCTACTGAACCCCTCTTTCATCGTGCTTGGAAGCATGAATGACCAATGGAGGAATGTGCTGCTTCAATGAACCTGTCAGGCTTTTTCAGCTATTCACAGTCAACTAGCCGGACAAAATCCTCTTAACAGCGCCCGCCGGCATTGTCCCTTATGTGTTCACAAGCTTTCACGGTCAGGCGGTACCCCAGCCGTTCAAAACAATCTTGCCTATCGTGTGATGGCTTTCAATTTCGGCATGGGCTGTCTTCAGGTTTTTCGCATTAATGGGTTCGAGTACCCTGTTGACCGTTGTTCTGATTTTACCTTCATCCACCAGCGCGGCTACCCGGTCCAGCAGGCGGTGCTGCTCAATCATGTCATCTGTCTCGTACATGGAACGGGTAAACATGAACTCCCATGCAAAGGTTGCACTCTTGCTTTTCAATGCGCCGAGGTCGACTAGGGCCGCGGTTTCCACGATTGAACAGATCCTCCCCTGGGGAACAATCACTGCAGCCATGGCCTGCCAGTGTTCGTCCGTATCATTGAGACACAGGATATAGTCATAACCGTCTATCCCCAGTTCATTGACCTGAGCCGGGATATCCAGGTAGTGGTTGATGATGTAATCCGCACCCAACTCCCTGCACCATGTCTGCGACTCCGGCCTAGAAGCCGTAGCCGTCACGGTCAGGTCCGCAACCTGCTTTGCAAATTGTACGGCAACGGAGCCGACGCCTCCTGCACCTCCGATAACAAGCAGGTGCCTAGCATGATCCGCACCGTCCGGGTCAATACCGAGACGGTCAAACAGGGCCTCCCATGCCGTTATGCTGGTGAGTGGAAGGGCCGCAGCATGGACAAAATCCAGGCTTTCCGGCTTGCCCCCCGCGATGCGCTCATCCACGAGATGAAACTCGCAGTTACAGCCTGGACGGATGAAACTGCCTGCATAGAACACCTCATCGCCAGGCCGAAACAGTGAGACATCCTGTCCTACATCCTCGACAACACCTGCAGCATCCCATCCCAAAATACGGGGACTTTCCTCCACCTTGTCTTGCGGGGCGCGCATTTTGGTGTCCACCGGATTGACCGCTATGGCCTGTACCCTGACCAGAATTTCCCTGCCAGCAGGACTAGGCTTGGGAAGCTCCAGGTCAAGCAGAGAATTTGCTTCGTGTATGGCCAAATACTTGTACAAGCCGACCGCTTTCAACGTTTGTCCTCCATATTATTGCGATCACAGGATACAGCAGTAACTGCCGACTGTATAACAGATCCTCGCACAGCATTGTTGCACGGGTATAACAAATCAGGATGAAATTGCGCAATACCCGCTGAAACCCTTCAAGAAAGCACCACCTCGAAATGGCTGCGAACAAGGAGGGCTTTCAGCATGCCCCAGAACTTACGAGTGAAGTTTCGAAAGGTACATCCACGTACTCAGTACTGAATCAGGATTCAGCGAGATGCTGTCAATGCCCTGATCAACCAGCCAATCTGCGAAGTCGGGAAAATCAGAGGGGCCCTGCCCGCAAATTCCTACATATTTGCCTGATTTCCTGCATGCCTGGATTGCCCTGCTGACCAACTGCCGTACTGCAGCATTTCTCTCATCAAACTGTCCGGCCACGAGCTCGGAATCCCGATCGAGTCCCAGTGTCATTTGCGTAAGGTCATTCGAGCCGATGGAAAACCCATCGAAATACTGCAGAAACTGGTCTGCGAGCAGCGCGTTCGATGGCAGCTCGCACATCATTACTACCTTGAGGCCATTCTTTGAACGTTCCAGTCCGTGCCTGGCAAGCAGTTCGGTTACACCTTCCGCTTCATCCAGCGTGCGCACGAACGGTACCATGACCTGGATGTTTGTGAATCCCATTTCATTACGCACGGTTCGCAGTGCGCGGCATTCCATCTCGAAGCAGGGTGTGAACAACTCTGACAGGTACCTCGAAGTGCCCCTGTACCCGATCATCGGGTTTTCTTCCGCAGGTTCATACAGGTTGCCTCCAAGCAGGTTCGCGTATTCATTCGACTTGAAATCCGACAGCCTCACCAGAACAGGTTTGCCTTCAAACGCAGCAGCCAGGGTCGCTATTCCCTCCGTCAGCTTACTGACAAAAAATGTCTCCGGATCCGGATAGGCCGAACAGCGTTTGCCAACGGCTGCTTTCAACTCGCCAGGAAGCAGGTCAAAGTCAACGAGGGCACGCGGGTGAACACCGATGGAGTTGTTGATCATGAATTCCAGACGAGCCAGTCCAACCCCTGCATTGGGTGTCTGTGAAAATGTAAAAGCCTGCTCGGGATCCCCGACATTGAGCATGATCTTGCAGGGGATGTCCGGCATCCTGTCCAGCCGGGTACGGTTGATTTCAAATCTTAGCAGGCCATCATAGACATAGCCTGTATCGCCCTCGGCACATGATACCGTGATCTCCTGCTCAGACCGTAGGCTGCGGGTAGCATCACCGCATCCCACGATTGCAGGCAGGCCCAGCTCGCGCGCGATAATGGCAGCATGGCAGGTACGTCCGCCCCGGTTGGTAACGATCGCCGCAGCACGCTTCATTACAGGCTCCCAGTGGGGGTCTGTCATGTCCGTCACAAGCACTTCACCGGCCTGCAGTTGCTCGATTTCCTCCAGCGATTCAATGATACGGGCCTGACCTGAACCGATTCGCTGCCCAATGCTGCGGCCGGTCACCAATACATCAGAAACTTCTTCCAGAGAGTATTTCTCGATCGCCCTTTGCTGCTGGCTCTGCACTGTTTCTGGGCGCGCCTGAACAATATACAGCTGCTGATCCGTTCCGTCTTTAGCCCATTCGATATCCATGGGCCGCTGGTAGTGCTGCTCGATCAAAACGGCCATGCGGGCCAGGGACTGTGCATCAGAATCCGTGATGCAGAAACGGTTCTGCCGGGACGCCTCGACTGCAACGGTCTCTGTGCCGCTACCCTGGCTACTGAAAATCATCTTCTGCATCTTGCTGCCACAACTGCGCCGAATGACGGCAGGCTGGCCACGATTCAAGGCGGTCTTTGCAACATAGAACTCATCCGGATTGACCTGCCCCTGAACAATGGTTTCGCCCAGCCCGTACCCGGCAGTGATGAACACCACATCCCTGAAGCCCGATTCCGTATCCAGGGTAAACATCACACCGCTGGAGGCAAGGTCACTGCGCACCATCTGCTGGATGCCTGCAGAAAGAGCGAGCCCGGCATGCCCGAATCCCTTCTGCACCCGGTATGCAATGGCACGATCACTGAACAGGGATGCAAATACCTTCCTGACCGCAGCCAGCACGTCTGCAATACCGCACACATTCAGGTAACTTTCCTGTTGGCCTGCAAATGAAGCCTCCGGCAGGTCTTCTGCCGTGGCCGAAGAGCGGACTGCGACTGCCACATTCGGACGCACACGGCTTTCGAGGCCCCGGTATGCAACGACAATTTCGGTCTGCAGCTCATCAGGCAACTTCCCACCCAGGATCCATTCACGTATGGTCCTTCCGGTCCTGACCAGCATGGAGATATCCTCCACATCCAGAACATCAAGCAGTTGCGAAACCTTGCTTGTCAGGCCGTTAACGGTCATGAACAGATGAAACGCTTCCGAAGTCGTGGCAAAGCCACCTGGCACGCAAACCCCGAGGCTTCCGAGGTTGCGGATCATTTCTCCCAGAGAGGCGTTCTTGCCCCCTACTCTGGATATGTCCTCGGAACTGATTTCATCAAGATCAATCGTATAGCGGTTCATATCGGGTATATTTGCAGCATGGCCAGGAAAAAACAAAACGTATTCTTCGTATCAGACAGTACGGGCATTACCATCGAGTCACTGGGCCAGTCCCTGTTCACACAGTTCCCGGATACCGAGTTCCTACAGACTGTATTCCCATTTGTTTCAAATGAACAGGAGGCCTTGCGCGTAATCGCGCATATTTCACGCATCACGAATTTGAACCGGCAACACCCGCCCCTCGTGTTCACCAGCCTAGCCGACGAATCCCTCAAGAACCTGTTCCTTTCCCATGACATCCCGGTGTTGGATATTTTCTCCACATTCATTCCAGTACTGGAATCCCGTTTGGGTGCTAAAGCATCGCATGCGGTCGGCGAGACGCATGGCGTGGGCAGTCCGCTGAAATATGTACAGCGTATCAAGGCCCTTGATTTTACACTGAACCACGATGATGGAACAAAATTTACGGACATAGCGAGTGCAGATATCGTGCTGACAGGCGTGTCCCGATGCGGGAAGACCCCAACTTGCCTATACCTGGCAATGCACTACAACCTCAAGGCTGCAAATTACCCGCTCGCAGATGACGATTTCGAGAATCCCGGACTGCCCAGGGCCATTGTGGAAGTGCGGAACCGGCTATTCGGACTTACCATTTCGCCCAAGCAGCTATACAGGATTCGCCAAGAAAGAAGGCCAGACAGCCGCTATGCCTCGCTGGAACAATGCGAGTACGAGACCCGGCGGGCAGAATCCATTTTCAGGGCTGCGAGACTGCCCTTTCTGGATACCACTTCCATCTCGATAGAAGAGATTGCAACGACAATCCTTCAGCACCTGAAACTGAGAGAACGGACCGGCGGCAGCAGCCTTCCTGAACCTCCAGTAGGGCAATCGCAGTAAGCAACTCTACTATTACGAAACAAACCTCTCGGTCTCAGAAATGGTACCGAATCCCAATCTCCAGGAACTGAACTTCAAAATCGCTCTTTGTACTTACTGTGCCCGAGGCGTTCGAACCATCGAATTTCAGGTCGTCCGAGGTCTGATAGCGATAACCCATACGAAACAGCATGTTTTCCCGAAACTTGTAACTGACACCTGCAGCAAACTGGTAGGAAACCACTGTATCGGTACGTGAAATTTCCGGTACATGACCTTCTGGCAGCTGGAGTCTCGGGTCCATGAGTACCAATTCAGGAGGTGGAGGGGGTTGGCCTGCTTGTGCTGCCAGGGCTTGTGCGCCAAGCACTGCGAGATGATTTGCCACTTCTTGCGCAAGCGCGTTGTCATCGTAATCAATATCACCGAAGTCGATTTCAAGAATACCAATGCCGGCACCCACATAGGGAATCCATTTGGACCCGAAATCAAAGTCGTACCAGAGATTCAATGAGGCGCCCATCTGCTCGGCAGTACCGGATATGGGGATGGATTTTCTGCCCGGTACAGACTGTGGCCCTAATACAGGGTGGCTAGTTGTTATACCGCTGTAATAGAGCTTGTCCACATCAGCCTCGGCATAAAACACTTCAAGTTCTATGCGGAAATTGGAGCCCAGCTCGTAACCAACAAAGCCTTCCAGCTTGTAGCCTGTATCAAACTTATTTTCGGCTTCAGCCCTGTACGGCGTTCTCGGGGCCATCGGCATCGTATGGTCAGCACTTTCACCAGTGATCGTTGTATCCGTATCATCTATGTACATCACAGGCAGGTTTGCACCTACATACCATCTGGAATCTGCCGCACGCGCCTTGGACGCGTACGCCAACACAAAAAACATTGATGTTGCGAGCATTACCACAACGATACGCTCACATGACGAGTACAATACTTGTCTCATACCGCGCCTCCTCCCCATTCTGACCCGCATCCCCATCGTAGCATGCTTCAAAGGCGGGTTAGAAGAAAATATTAATACATCTGGACAGAAATTCCTGTTCTTGCCCGAGAAATACATTCTTCCCGAACAACAGCTTAGCGGCCCTTTCACTGATCTTGCAGTGGATGAGGCATGGACATCGCAGACCATGCATCCAAAACAAAATGCCTGCTGCAAGGATTGCCATGCCAGGAAACAGTGTCAGATCGTGTTTCCGAATACGGGATATCAGGACCTCAAACAGACAGCCGAAGGATCAGACGCGAAATTCACTCTGCCAACAGAGTCCCATCCCGGCAGGCCCTTCACAGATTTGAGGCAAGCAGTCCGGAGAGCATTTTCGCTTGCTGAATACTTGACTTGAGCATTGCCTGAGGCTGTTCGGTTAGTAAAATATATAATCCCCGGTTTGAACTTACTAAATGAATTTGTGGTAGCATGTCAGGTTATCCAAAACAGGCAGGTATCATTTCCCTGCCATTTTGGTATTGTGAGTACAGAATGAGATAAATCTATCTTGTTTGAGTACGGCACCCTTGTAAAACCAGCCATTGCTGGTATTTGCAAATGCCGTGGTTATGGATTCTGGTCGCAAGCCAGAAAACTTTAGTTCCGGAGCAGGAACCAGACTAGCGACACAATCGGATACATTGATACGTTTCATGCACGCGGTATGTACTTCAAGATGCCTGTGATAAGGCTACGGGAAACCCCTTGCACAAGCTTCGCTTTCGTACAGTACTAGCTTGAAGAAACCCGGACTCATTTATTTACATACGAACAGAAGTTTGACAGCCAGGCAATATACTTGGGCAAGCTGACAGGTCAGCCGGGACTTAAATCCAGCCAATTCAAGTTGAGATACCAATCGTATGCATGGCTCAGTAGGGAGTATTGCCAGAGAGTGAATGCAACAATAACAGCAGTCCGTAATCAGGCGAGCGATTTTGCTGAATTGTGCAAACCGCGGATCGCCACGCTGGTGCTGGTAACCACCTTTGCAGGCATGTGGCTTGCAGGAAACGGCAGGCTCACCCTGGACCTGCTTGCCTTTACCCTCATCGGGACTGCTCTTGCCTCGGCTGCCAGCGGTGCACTCAACAACTATGTGGACCGGGAAGTGGACAAACAGATGGCCCGCACACGCATGCGTGCACTGCCTTCCTACCGCCTGCACCCGCAACAGGCACTGTGGCTGGGAGTGATGTTCAGCATGTGGTCGTTTGCAATCCTTTTCTACCTAGTAAATCCGCTGACAGCCTACCTGGCATTAGCCACGACGCTGTTCTACGTGGTGGTCTACACCATGTGGCTGAAACGTACATCACCGTTATGTACGGAAATTGGCGGAGTGGCTGGTGCGGCACCGCCGCTGATAGGCTGGGCTGCAGTCACCAATGATATTGGCTGGCCCGCGGTGATGATGTTCATCATCATGTTCATATGGCAACCTCCGCACTTCTGGTCGCTAGCCCTGTTGAGAGCCGATGAGTACCGCAGAGCCGGGTTACCGATGTTGCCGGTTGCCCGAGGTGAGAGAGCTACCAAGATCAAAATGCTTGCGTATACTGTTGCCCTGGTACCCGCAAGTACTGCCATGTACTGGTTAGGCTTCGTGGGGATCACGTATCTAGTGTCTTCAGCAGCCTTGGGAGTGGCGTACCTGCTAATGACCATAGACTTTGCACGCAAGCCGATCACCCCTCAGGGCACGCGCAGGCTGTTCGGGTTTTCTATCTTGTATTTGCTGGGTCTGTTTACCCTGATTTTTGTAGATTGCAGATGCAGCGGAGGAATTATATGGTGACACCGCCGCACACAGTCAGCACAACCACTGTACCTAATGACTAAGGAGTCTTGAGCATGACCGCTGCCATAATACTAATCTTGCTGGTAGTCGGGTCCGTGATTTTCCATTTCATGAGCCCGTGGTACTTTACGGAAATTGCATCGAATTGGGGCGCTATCGACACGACTGTAACCATCACATTTATTGTCTGTGGTGTGGTGTTTGTTGCTGCTAACCTGTTCATGGCCTACTGCATTATCAAGTTCCGTAACAAGAACAAGCATCAGCGTGCCAGCTACGAGCCGGAAAACAAGAAACTGGAGGGATGGCTGACTGCCATTACCACCGTCGGAGTCGTGGCGATGCTGGCCCCTGGTTTGATCGTGTGGGGGAAATTCGTTTCTCCGCCGGAAAATGCAGCCATTGTGGAGGTGATCGGGCAGCAGTGGCAATGGAGTTTCCGCTTTCCGGGAGAAGATGGTCAGCTAGGTACTACAGACAGCAGGAAGATCAGTTTCGACAATCCGTTTGGCATGAACGAGGAAGACCCGTACGGTCAGGATGACATCCTGATCGAGGGGAACGAAGTCCACATACCCATCGGATTGCCTATCAAGTTCCTGCTGCGTTCGAAAGACGTGCTGCACAACTTTACTGTCCCTCAATTCCGCGTGAAGATGGACCTGGTGCCGGGTATGGTTACCTGGCAATGGCTTACGCCAACACGCAATGGGACGTTCGAGATTCTTTGCGAAGAATTGTGCGGCATTGGCCATCACACCATGCGCGGCAAGGTTGTGGTAGAGGAAGAAGAGAAATTCCATACCTGGCTTGCACAGCAACCCACTTACGCACAGCTGTCACACAAGACGCCTGGTGATATTGCTGCGGGCGAAGCCCTTTATCAGGTCTGTACCGCATGCCATGGTGTGCAGGGTGAAGGCAACCAGGCGCTCAATGCACCCAAGCTCAGCGGGCAGGAAGACTGGTACCTGAAGCGACAGCTGACCTATTTCAGGGATGGCATCAGAGGCTCGAATCCGGAAGACGTGTTTGGCCAGCAAATGGCACCAATGGCTGCAACTCTGGTTGACCAGATGGCGATGAACAATATTGCAGCCTATATACAGACCCTGCCAGATGAACCTGCACCCACGACCGTCCAAGGTGACGCAGGAAAGGGACGCAAGCTGTACACCACGTGTGGCAAGTGCCATGGCAAGCAGGGCGAAGGCCGGTGGGCGGTGAATGCACCGCGGATTGCTGGAATGAGTGACTGGTATCTGGCCACACAGCTCATCAACTTCAAGCACGGGCTGCGTGGAGCGCATCCGCAGGATGCCACGGGAAGACAGATGGAATCCATGGTAATAAGCCTGAACGAAGAAAAGATCAATGACCTGATAGCGTACATCAATACCTTCTGACAGGTTACTGCTAATATATTTGAATACACGAAACGAAACTAATACAGTATCCAACATGCAAAGACTGGGGAGAGACTCATCATGGCACACGTCGCATTAGCCGATAAGGGACAGGAACTTGCCCATCCGAAAACATGGATCGGCATGTATGTCTGGAGCCAAGACCACAAGATTATCGGAATTCAGTACATCATCACTGCCACGGCAGTCGGGGTGGTGGCCCTGATCCTGTCTGGCCTCATGCGACTTCAGTTGGGTTTCCCGGGGGCATTCAGCTTCATTCAGCCAGATGAGTATTACCAAGCCGTAACCATGCACGGCATGATCATGATCGTCTTCATGCTCACCGCATTTTTCCTTGGCGGTTTCGGTAACGTCCTGGTGCCGCTTATGTGCGGAGCCCGTGATATGGCTTTCCCTTTCATGAACATGCTGAGTTACTGGGTATACCTGCTGTCCGTCATCGTAGTCTGCGCGAGTTTCTTCGTCCCGGAGGGACCTACGGGTGCCGGTTGGACCCTGTATCCTCCCCAAGCGATTACTGAAGGCTCGGCAGGTGCCGACTGGGGTATCATATGCATGACGGTATCACTGGCCCTGTTCGTGATTGCCTTTACGATGGGTGGCCTGAATTACGTGACCACTGCTTTCCAGTCGCGTTCACGCGGCATGACACTGATGCGGATGCCCCTGTCAGTCTGGGGGATCATCATGGCCACGATACTTGGCCTGCTGGCTTTTCCGGCACTGCTTGTCAGCGTAATCATGATGACGCTGGACAAAGCCCTGAGCACCAGTTTCTTCATGCCCGCTATCTCCTCGCTGGGCGAGAACCTGTCGCATGAAGGTGGAAGCCCGATCCTGTTCCAACACCTGTTCTGGTTCTTCGGCCACCCGGAAGTGTATATCGTGGCACTGCCGGCGTTCGGGATTGTTTCGGACCTGATCAGTACGCATGCACGCAAGAACATTTTTGGCTACCGGATGATGGTCTGGGCGATCGTGGCCATCGGAGGCCTGAGCTTTATCGTGTGGGCCCACCACATGTATGTCAGTGGAATGAACCCGTATTTCGGATTCTTCTTTGCCACAACCACGCTGATCATTGCAGTACCCACTGCAATCAAGGTCTATAACTGGGTGCTGACCCTGTGGCGAGGCAATATCCACCTGACAGTACCCATGCTGTTTGCAATCGGGTTCATCTTCACATTCATTCATGGCGGCATCACGGGCCTGTTTCTCGGAAATGTGGTCGTGGATGTGCCTCTCTCCGATACTTATTTTGTAGTCGGGCATTTCCACATGGTGATGGGGGTATCACCCTTCCTGGTGGTATTCGGGGGCATCTATCACTGGTTCCCCCTGCTGACCGGCCGCATGCTCAACGACGCCATGGGCAAGATTCACTTCTGGATGACATTCCTTGGCACCTACGCGATATACCTGCCGATGCATTACATAGGCATCCTGGGTGTACCGCGACGCTACTATGCCAACGGTACAACGGAATTCCTGCCAGACAGTGTCCAAGCTGCAAACATGAGTATCACGATTGCAGCACTGGTCGTGGCAGCGGCCCAGTTCCTGTTCCTGATCAATATCTTCTGGAGTATGTTCAAGGGCAGAAAATCCAAGCGGAATCCTTGGCGTGCCACCTCGATCGAATGGCAGACTCCGGACTACCCGCCCAAACACGGCAATTGGGGTAAGGAACTGCCAGTCGTATACCGCTGGGCCTACTCCTACAGCGTGCCTGGAGCCAAGGAAGATTTCATACCTCAGAATGAACCTCCGAGTGAGAACACCCGGGGCGAAGGAAAGGTCTAGAGCATGACAGCAACACTGGTCGTATTGGCCCTTATCATGGGCGCGATGGTGTTTTGGCTGATCCGCCAGACCATCAACGTACAGCCTTGGGCGGAAGAAGGTCCAATAGGACAGGACCATGCCGGCGGACCCTATTCCGTGCCCGCGGCCAAAATTGGCCTGATCGTGTTTCTTGGTGTGGCCACATCACTGTTCTCGCTGTTTGCCAGTGCCTATTTCCAGCGCATGGAATTCGGAGACTGGCGCCAGCTTGCAGACCCCGGGGTACTGTGGTTCAACACGGTTCTGCTGGTACTGGGAAGTGTATTTTTCCAGCTTGCACGCAATGCGGCAGTGCGTAATCAGGCACGCGGCGTGAAAGTCCACTTGCTTGTGGCCGGCCTGCTTACCTTTGCCTTCATCGCAGGACAGCTGTGGGCCTGGCAAGAATTGCAGAAAGCCGGACATTTCCTCTCTGGCAACCCCGCCAATGCTTTCTTTTATGTACTGACAGCCATACATGCATTGCACATTCTGGGAGGGCTCTGGGTCTGGAGCCGGACCGTATTCAGGCTGCAGAACAAGGTAGAAGTCTACAAGGTCCGTACCAGTGTAGAACTCTGTACGATCTACTGGCACTTTTTGCTGTTGGTGTGGCTGGGATTATTTGCACTACTGCTATCTACGTAAATCAAAGGATATAGAACAACATGGCACAAAGTTCAGGAGAAGTCGCCGCCACGCAGGATGCCGTGACCGATCTGGTTACGGATTGGAGCGCTGAAAAAGAAGTATTCAGGGTCCACTGGGGCAAGGCCATGATGTGGATCTTCCTTTTGAGCGACACGTTCATTTTTACGTCGTTCCTGGTCAGCTACATGAAGGTGCGGATCAGCTCTACCGTGCCCTGGCCCAATTCGAGCGAAATCTTTGCACTGAGTTTTGGTGGTGCGCCCATTCCACTGATCCTGATCGCCATCATGACCTTTGTGCTGATCACGAGCAGTGGCACCATGGCACTGGCCGTGAATTATGGCTACCGTCGCGACCGTACCAAAACAGCCATTTTCCTGCTCATCACGGCAGCGTTTGGGCTGCTTTTTGTAGGCATGCAGGCCTTCGAGTGGACCAAGCTGATTGTAGACGAGGGGGTACGCCCATGGGGTAACCCGTTCGGTGCTGCCCAGTTCGGGGCCAGCTTTTTCATGATCACCGGCTTTCATGGAGGGCATGTATCAGGAGGAGTCATCTACCTCATATATGTTGCAGTTGGTGTCCTGAACGGGCGTTATGAGAAAAAAGGGTATGACATTGTCGAGATTGCAGGCCTGTACTGGCACTTTGTCGACCTCGTCTGGGTATTTATCTTCGCATTTTTCTATCTTTGGTAAAGGGTAACATCATGGCTACAAGCACAGAAGAAGGTCAGCAGCATCCGCTTAGCATCTACATCTGGATCTGGATTCTGCTGTTCGTATTCAGTACAGCCTCCTATTTCGTAGACTATTTCCAGTTTCAGGGATACCTCAGATGGAACCTGATTCTGATTTTCATGATGCTGAAGGCAGGTTTCATCGTGGCAATTTTCATGCACATGGCCTGGGAACGGCTGGCACTGATCACTGCCATACTTCTGCCTCCTCTTGCCTTGCTGGTACTGGTGGGCATGATGTCCATTGAAGGTGACTACACCTATCTTGCGCGTGCCGAATTTTTCGGAGTTGAAGAAGCACCCGTCGTCGAGCATCATGGCGGTCATTAGCCTGTACCAGTCGAGTAACTAGCTTGCTGCAAGGGAAGGTGGTACCAGCCTTAAGAGGCTTCTCCATTTTCACAGGATAATTTCCCTGAAGCTGCTGAAGCACCGGGTATGATTTCTACAGAAGTCACAGCGTATCTGCTATGCTGTGCGCAACAGCACTGTCTACCCTAAGCAGTTTAATACGATATTTTTTGCACGCTCTACAGCCTTGTTCACGTGCTTGGCACTGTGGCCAAGCATCTGCGTCCATGCACATGGAGGTGTGTTTCTGGAAGATGACCAGTGTGTCATCCAGATCGGCTTTTACAAGGCACATTTCAAGATCTACCAGCCACAGGAAAGTCAGCATGCTGAGCTCTGTGAAGACATACCTCATTTAGGCGAAAGTGTTTTCGTGCTTGAGTACCTGCACGCGAGCATGAGAGAAGTGCCGGTTGACTTCCGCATAATCAGGGATGTTTCAAACCTTGGCCGGTTCGCTCGCTGGGACGACATCAAGGACAAGGACTTGTCCCGTGATACCGTATTTCACCAACCTCCCCAGATTCGCCAGGACGGTGTTTTTCTAGCGCTTTACACGTTTACCGAGGAAGGCGGCTACATTGGTATTGTCTCGACCCCGAATCCGGAACAAGACCGTATGTATACAGCTGTCTTTCCGTTTCGCGTAGGCGGTTCGGACTGGGGAACTATTCCCTGGTTTATTGCTCTGGCAGTTTTCCTGCAGGTAGGTTACTGGCTCATGAGTGGAGGCTATGCCCGCATACGCAGAGCTCTAGAAAAATGAAACCAGCAGCAATTTCCGTTCTACTCCTTGCAGTTTTCATCTCGGCATCGGCTGAAAACATGCCCGTAGCGGAAACCGTCAAAATTTCGGACAAGCAACAGTTCCAAGTACAGTTCACCAGTGAACTGAACCCGATCGCCATCAACACCATGCACGCATGGATGCTTCACATTGAAAACAGCTCAGGTGAACCAGTCATTGATGCAGAAATCCAGGTTTCCGGTGGGATGCCAGAACACGACCATGGGCTTCCTACAAGCCCCAAAGCCACCCGGAACCTTGGCAATGGCGATTACCTGATTGAAGGTCTGAAGTTCCACATGGGCGGGCGGTGGCAAGTTACATTTTCAATCCTGCAAGGTGCTATTTCTGACAGCGTGACCTTCAACCTGAACCTGTAGGCGTAGCATGTCAAAATCAGCACCGTTCGCGGTAGTTGCCGTGATTTCAGTCGTAGTGGCCAGTATCATCTGGTGGTACACGCAAACCCGTTCTCCCGAGACATGGACCTCTGCAGAAATCACCCTGTTGCGTTCGTTGTGGATTGCGAATCTACCGACACTGCCTGCAAACAAGAGTAATGCTGCAGCAGACTCGCTCGAGGTCGCTCAGCTAGGACATCAGCTATTTTTTGACAAGCGGCTAAGCACCAGCGAACAGGTTTCCTGTGCAAGCTGCCACCAGCCAGAACGACATTTTACCGATGGGCTTGAAGTCGCTGTGGGAGCCAAGACGGGAGTGCGCAACACCATGAGCATTGTCGGGACAGCCTACAGCCCCTGGTTTTTCTGGAATGGACGCAAGGATAGCCTGTGGTCACAGGCGCTTTCACCACTGGAAAACCCGCTGGAGCATGGCAGTACGCGCATGCAGCTTGTACATCTGGTCGCACAAGACAGCAGCTACCGTATGCAATACGAAAAACTGTTTGGCCCCCTCGCAAACTTTTCTGATCCCTTGCGTTTTCCGGCCGCTGCAGGACCAATTGATGACAAAACCCTGAACAGTAACTGGCTCTCCATGTCGAATGGGGACAGGGAGGCGGTCACAAGAGTCTTTGTAAATATCGGCAAGGCAATAGCCGCGTATGAGCGCCTCCTTGTTCTTGGAGCATCACGCTTTGACCAATACGTGGAGGCCCTGGTTGCGGACAACAATGCAAAAACGGACATGCTGAGTCCCGATGAACTTGCCGGCTTGAAGCTGTTCATTGGTGAAGCACAGTGCATAAATTGCCATAACGGGCCACTTTTCACCAATCATGAATTTCATAACACCGGGGTGCTTTCCGGTCCGGGGACACTTCCAAGCATGGGTCGTGTAGAGGGACTGCGTGAATTGCTGAAAGATCCGTTTAATTGCATGGGACAATTCAGTGATTCAGAAATAGCAGAATGTGAGGAATTGCGTTTCGTACGGACTGGAGATGAACTGATCGGAACCCATAAAACCCCGTCGCTCAGGAATGTAGCAGAAACCGCCCCTTATATGCATGCAGGTCAACTGGCCACCCTCACGGAAGTCATCAATCATTACGACCGTGCACCCGGAGCCATGGTGGGCCACAACGAGGCCAAGACTCTAGGCCTGGGCAGGAGGGAAAAACGGCAACTGGAAGCTTTCTTGCATACACTGACAGGTCCGGTCGCGGCCGATTCGAAATGGCTGGCCGCACCGGGAAACTGACTGCATCATACGATGCAGTTTCCGCCAGTCCTGAGTGAAAATCAGCCAGGGCATGCTACAAGGCTGCGTATCGGGTCTAACGAGGTATTCCCGGGGAAGCTCCCACATGGCCCTATCGGTGGAAGTATACTTATCACGCTATGGTTGCTAATCTATCCATAGCTAAAATCTATGGGTCCAATAATGAGAAAGTCTTGGACGGATGGCTTTATATTTACTATATATAGAGTATTAAGCTTATGTTAACAGCTGGAAGTTCAGGTTCCGAGAACACTGGCTTCGATACGGTATACTGTACTCGGTCAGGCGAGAAAAGGACACCCTGATCAGAAGAACTCTGCAAGGGAGGAGAAAACCATGGTCTACTTTAAACCTCTGCCATTCTTCGTGGCCTTTGCAATGCTGATGCTTGCACAAGGTGCTCATGCGGTAGGCTTGCCTGATGTCCCCAACACTCACTACAACCCTCATCACAAGATGCAACCCCAATTTCCTGATATCGGGGGTGCAGTTGCTAACGGGAAGCTTGATTTTTGGACACGCCTGCGTTTTGAGGACGTTGAGGATGATTTCCCCCCTGGGCATCCGCTCGGTCATACCAATGATGCCGACGCACTGGTCTGGCGTACAGCGATTGGATATACCACAGGTCGCTGGAACGGCTGGTATGCCCGTCTGGAAACGGACTTCAACAGGATACTGGGTACTGACCGGGCATTTAATATTGATGATGACTTTGGCTTTCCACCCAACCTCCCATCCGGTGGGGTTATGGCAATCCCTGCACCTATACGTGGCAACCTCCCGGCCATGAATCGCTATACTGAGGGCCATGCAATCATCCCGGATAACGAATTTGAGGAAATTAGCGAAGCGTACATTGGCTGGCGAAGCCCGACTGGCGGTTGTCCCAATTCTCCAGGTCCATGCGATGGCAACTTCTCATTCAAGTTAGGCCGCCAAACAGTAATCTACGACAACCACCGCTGGATAGGTGACGTAGTCTGGCGTAATAACAATGCATCCATGGACGCCATACGAGTAGACAAATCTTTCAAGCACCTTGGAATCTCGTACACGTACGTTGACAAAGTGAAGCGGATCTTTGGAGAAGATTCGATTTTCCACGAATGGAATATGGATGATACCCACCTCCTTAATGTCTCCTACAAGATGCCAAGCCTAGGGGGCAAACTGGTGGCCTATGCCTACCTGCTGGATTTTGAAGACAACAGACGAACCCCGTTCCCCGAGGGTACAGGTATGGCACCTCCTTTTGTAGGTCCAGTGAATTTCGATTCGGAAACCCTTGGTCTGCGATGGACAGGCAGACACGAAATGAGTGACTCGTTGGATATCTTGACTGAATTTGAATGGGCCAATCAAGATCCCTCCGACGATGCAGCGAGCCATTTGGATGACAATGATTATTACAACATTGAAATGGGGGTCAGGTTCGGGGGTACACGGGTTGATAACTTAGGCTTTATGCCTATCGGTGAGCCTACCTATCAAATCAGAGTAGGCTATGAAGTCTTGGAAGGTGGGGGTAACGGCAGTAATGCACTACAAACCCCGTTGGCTACAGTGCACGCCTTCAATGGCTGGGCTGACAAGTTTGTCGCGGCACCTGGTGGTTCGGCAACCCCTTTGGGTGGCATAGAAGACTTCAGTGTTACCTTGCAAATCCTAGGTCTATTCGGTCACGTAATTGGAAAAAACAAGATTGTCGTTAATTTTCATGACTACAGTACAGATACATCATACATGCAGGGAAGCAACCGCATTTCTGATTATGGAGACGAGTGGGGTGTACTTTGGGGCAAGCCCATCGGCAAAAAACTTCTGCTCGCTGTGAAATATGCGGACTTCAACAGTGAAGACGGATTCTCCACTGATACCCAGAAGTTTTGGGCACTGCTCCAGTACCGCTGGAAATAACCAGATCAGCTTTGTTGAAAGGCAATCATTACGCAAGACCAGAGGGGTGCAAATTGCACCCCTTTTTTTTTAGCCAAAAATACTTTTCTGCTGTTTAACTCTCACTCAAACACCTGCGTGAAAAAATATCCGCACATTTTCATATCCCAGTGCTGATACTGCTGTTATTTTCTATCTGCTACACCAACTCAAGTAATTCCAGTTTATGACAGCAATACGTTCAAGGCTGAAGCCATGATATGGCCGGGTTTGGTTTAATCTGGAAAGGCAACATCAGGGTGGAAGGAGTGGATACCCCCGAGATTAAAGGAAAATGTGGTCAGGAGCGCAGCTTTGCCATCAAGGCACGTGATTTCGTGATTGATAAGATCAGTAAGACGGTCCTACTGGAAAATGCAAAACATGGTAAGAACGCAGGACGAGTCGTTGCAACAGTTTTGCTGGAAGACAGATCAAACCTTGCAAATATCCTGATTGACGTGGGCTTTGGACAGCCCTATGACGGTGGTAAAAAACAGTCATGGTGTAACCTATTCGACCCAAAGAACTGAGTGTGACACTACTGGTCTGGTTCAGCCACTCATATTTCTTTTTGCTCGTCATAAATGACCACAGTGCATAACTCAAGTTTTACATCCCCTTATGCCTTACCACCATTACAGAAATGAAGCTTTTTTTAGCTAAGATCCTATGCAGTTCCAGATCAAAACTGTCTGCAAGATTATCAACCCCGACATTCGAGGTTAAAACTGACGCCTCTATGAGTTTGACTCAGAGAAATTTAGTTGCCTTATGTGTACCAATGAACTTTATCGTTGAACCAATCAATGAACATCAGACTCGAAAAACAGCAGTTTCTGTATCAATTGATTTTGGCAGCTTAAATTGATTAATGACTAGAAACATAGCAGGTATGACAAGCAATGTAAGCAAAGTTACGCTAATCATTCCACCAACCATCGGTGTAGCAATGCGCCGCATTACTTCCGACCCGGTTCCACTTCCCAGCATGATTGGCAAAAGACCTGCAATAATTGCTGCAACGGTCATCATGATTGGTCTGACTCGCAACAATGCGCCAGAGATCACCGCACTTCGAATATCATCTCTAGTTACTTCACGATGATTAGCTTCTGCTTGTTGTTGTATATTTTTAAAAGCTTGGTTTAAATACACCAGCATCACCACACCAATTTCTACACTCACGCCCGCAAGCGCAATGAAACCAACGCCGACAGCCACAGACATGTCATAGTCCAACAGATACAGCAATAAAATTCCGCCTACTAGTGCCATTGGGAGTGTCGACATAATGATGATTACTTCAGTGAATCTACGGAAGTTCAAATATAAAAGGAGTACGATAATGACTAATGTTAGTGGTATCACAACCGACAAGCGTTCCTTTGCTCGCAAAAGATACTCGTATTGACCTGACCAGGAGATGCTGTAACCAGGGGGTAACGTTATATGTTCTGCGACCGCTTTTTGAGCATCCTGTACATACGAACCTAAGTCTCGATTTTCTATATCAACATAGATCCAACCATTGAGGCGTGCATTTTCTGTTTTAATTAAAGCAGGACCATCTTCAACCCGGATGTCTGCAACTTCTTGTAGCGCTACTTGTGCACCTGTAGGTGTAACCACCGGGAGATTATGGAGACGAGTAATAGAATCACGCCAGTCTCGCGGATATCTTAAATTGATAGGGTAACGTTCAAGCCCTTCCGTCGTCATCGCTATTTGCATTCCACCAATAGCGGTTTGTACAACTTCCTGTATTTCCATAACATCAAGTGCATATCGAGATGCTGCATTACGATCAATGTCAATAATGATGTAACGCCCACTTGAAACACGTTCAGAGTATGCACTTACAGTGCCACGCACTCGCTTAAGTATCACTTCGATTTCTTTTCCGATTTCTTGAATTATAGATAAATCGGCACCTGCGATCTTAATTCCAACCGGTGTCCTAATGCCTGTAGAAAGCATATCAATGCGACTTTTAATTGGCATCACCCATGCATTGGTCAAACCAGGAATCTGAACAAGCTGGTTAAGTTCATGTTTCAAATCTTCAATCGTTATACCTTCACGCCATTCGTTTTCTGGCTTAAGTTTTATTACGGTTTCTATCATTGTGAGTGGAGCGGTATCGGTTGCACTGTCTGCTCGACCCATTTTCCCAAATACAGTCTCGACCTCAGGTACGGTACGAATTAATTTGTCAGTTTGCTGTAAAAGTTCTTGAGCTTTACCAATCGAGACAGAAGGGTACGTTGTCGGCATGTACAACAAATCGCCCTCATTTAAATCGGGCATAAATTCACTACCAAGTCTTGTTATGGGCCACACCCCTACAATGATCACAATCAATGCAACCAGTAAAACAATTTTTGGCGCTTTAAGAATAAAACTGATTAGAGGCCGATATCCAGCAATGAGTAATCGATTAATTGGGTTTTTATTTTCTGGAATAACATGCCCGCGTATGAAATAACCCATCAACACGGGGACTAATGTAATGGATAAAGCTGCTGCCGCAGCCATCGCAAACGTTTTGGTATAAGCAAGCGGACTGAACAATCGACCTTCCTGTGCTTCTAAAGTAAACACAGGTAAGAAGCTTAAAGTAATGATAATGAGTGAGAAAAATAATGGTGGTCCAACTTCTTTAGTCGACTCACTTATTATTTCCCATCTATTTCGTTGCTCTGCTCCTTCTTTCTCTAAATGTTTATGGGTGTTTTCGATCATCACAACCGCAGCATCTACCATCGCACCAACTGCGATGGCGATACCACCAAGTGACATGATGTTAGCGTTTATGCCCATCTGTTGCATGGCAATAAACGCAGCAAGAATACCGACTGGCAGAGATAAAACAATGACAAGTGCGGAACGCAAATGAAATAAGAAAAGTGCACATACCAATGCAACAACAATAAATTCTTCAACTAGCTTTTCATTTAATGTATCGACAGCGCGTTCTATAAGTGCAGCCCGATTATAGGTTTCAACAATTTCAACACTTTCTGGCAGCCCTTTTTTTAACTCCTCAATTTTGCCTTTTACATTTTGGATGGTCTGCAGTGCGTTCTCTCCAAATCGCATGACGATTACACCCCCAACCACTTCACCTTCTCCATTTAGTTCTGCAATGCCCCGTCTTAATTGGGGTCCTAGTCGTATTTCTGCGACATTTTCAAGTAGTATTGGCGTCCCGCGTTCGTTTACTGCTAAAGGTATTTTGTACAAATCCTGAATATCATCAACATACCCAGTTGCACGCACCATATACTCAGCTTCAGCCATTTCAATCACAGAGCCACTGGTTTCTTGGTTTGCTCTTACAATGGCTTGACGGACTCTTGATAGAGGGATCCCATGTGCTCGTAAACTGTTCGGGTTTACAACTACCTGGTACTGCTTGACCATTCCACCGACCGTAGCCACTTCAGAAACACCACTCACAGTCTGCAATTCATATTTCAAATACCAATCTTGAATACTGCGAAGCTGTGCAAGATCGTGACCCCCACTGCGATCAACTAATGCGTACTCGTATATCCAGCCAACGCCTGTAGCGTCAGGCCCGAGTTGCGTCTTTGCAGCAGCAGGTAAGCTACTGGCTACTTGGCTTAGATACTCAAGTACACGTGTGCGTGCCCAATAAAGATCTGTTTTGTCTTCAAAAATAATGTAGACGTAAGAATCGCCAAAAAATGAGTACCCACGAACATTAACGGCTTTAGGCACGGATAACATCGCAACGCTAAGTGGATAGGTGACTTGGTCTTCAACGACTTGTGGTGATTGTCCTGGGTAACTAGTTTTGATGATAACCTGTACATCCGATAAATCTGGAATTGCATCAAGAGGTATACTTTTTACTGCGTATATTCCCCAGCCCACAATGAAAAAAATAAACAGTAAAACAAATGTTCGATTCTTAATCGATATGTCGATTATTTTCTCAATCATCTGAAATTCTGCGTTTAATGTTCCATATTTTTGATGGAGAAGATTTAGTAACGATCTCCCACATTTATTAAAGTGAATGCAATCTGACTGCTTAGTGGTAAATTGAAGTCACCAACGCAATAATCCTCCCTGACCTAAAATTCCATTCTCAGTTGTAGCCAGCTATGTGCTTATATTGGTTCATGCGAAATTTGTAATTTCTGTTCGCTTCTAAAATTCTTCTACGATCTTTACCGCAACAATCTTCTATCCATAGACTTTTTCAAGCATGTCCTTTTCACTTTATTGGCCAGTCATTCGGGCAAAACTAGCTTTAGTGCTGGCCTCAGAGTCGATGAGAAACTGACCTGAAATAACGACATCTTCGCCTTCATTCAGACCACTTTGAATTTCAATCCAATCACCACTCTCGATTCCGGTAATAACTTCACGGGGTTCGAATCGCCCCTCTCCTTTTGCAAGGATGACACGTTCGCTAGTGCCTGTACGGATGACTGATTCACGTGGTACGACAATGATGTTTTCTTTTGCTCCCGAAAAGATATACACATCGCCAAACATGTTTGGCTTTAATGTTTCACCCGGATTATCAAATTTCAAACGAACGGTGAGCGCTCTAGTCATCTGGTCTAGGTTGGGATAAACATATTCGACTTGTCCTTTAAATTTCTCCCCGGGCAAGTATGAGAATCGCACTTCTGCAGGCTGTCCAACTTCAACCCAACCACTTTGTCTCTCAAATATTTCGGCCGTCACCCATACCGTAGAAAGGTCTGCGAGCGTAGCAATTTGATTTTCAGGTTTCACAAACATGCCGTCTCTAACGTTAAGTGAGGACACAACACCATCTTGGGGTGCGTAATACGAAATAGTCTGTCGGGCGATACGTTCTCTATTGAGACGTTTTATTTCTGTAGAAGGGACACCTAATGCAAATAAGCGTTGTTTGGATGCATTGATTAATGTTGTATTTCCTATCGTGAGTGCTTGAAGATATTCCTCTTGCGCATTAACAAGTTCAGGTGAGTAGAGCTTGAAAAGAAGTTGGCCCTTTTGAACACGGTCTCCTTCTGACTGCACAGTCAAACTTTCTATCCATCCTTGTGTGCGTAAATGAATATGGCTTAGCTTGGATTCATCATAATCCACAAAACCTACAGTGCTCACTCTTCTCCACAGTTTAGACCGCTCCACTGTTGCAGTACGAACCCCCAAATTCTGTACAACTTGAGGCGCGATAACGACTTCACTGCCTGTTTCTTGCTGTTCATCTTTATAAACAGGTACCAGATCCATTCCCATGGGCGATTTTCCTGGTTTATCTTTTTTATAATTAGGATCCATAGGGGCAACCCAATACAAAACTTCACGATCTTCTTCATCGGCCAGAGTTGTGCTGTTGACTGTTGTCAAAAATAAGCCTAAAAAAAAGACGAGTGAAAGATTAAATTCATTAATCATCACAATGTTCCTTCAGCAAAATATAGAAGGCGTGAATGTATGCGGCTACGTTCCGTTTTCGTGTGCAAAGCTTCCAAGCGCACATTCAACTGAGTAATACGTGCTTGTGCAAGCGTTGTAAATTCTGTTACCCCACTTTGGTATGCTGTTAAAGCAGCGCGTGCATTCGCATTTGCTTCAGGAACTAGCCTTGTTTCATAAAGCTCGCTTCTTTCAGACAGTCGTTCCCAATTTGCATAGTCCCTGTGAACTGCTTGTCTAAGTGATTGCAGCTTATCGCTTCGAACTAGTTTTGCTGCTGAAACTTGATGTTGACTGGCAGCTAAACGCCGATCTTGGCGTTTGTTGGTGAAAATAGGCAGGTCTACTTTTACCATGGCAGCTACCTGGTCCTCACGGTTGGTCCCGTCTATGTTGTCACCAAAGCGTTTTCGATACTCAACATTGATGTTCCACCCTGGTTTGTATTGTTCGTGCGCAATTTCAACACCTGCATTAAAGAACGAAACCATGGCATCTTCTGCTTGAATAGACTGATGATTGGTTAACGAATCAATTATTTCCTGTTGTGGGATCAGTGGTGGGAGAGTCGGATAGTCTTTTTCTACTGGCTCAAATGCTCTTTCATCTAGCCATTTGCTCAGCGCTGCCCTTGCTAAGTCTTCCTTGGTTTTAAGCTCGATGACACGATCATCCAATCTTGATAGCTCAAGTTGCGCTCGTAATATATCTTGCTGATTAACACGCCCAACTTTGTAATAAGAGTTTGCAATATCTATAAGCTGTACAAAATATTGACGACTTTCTTCAAGAATTTCTTGCGCACTGATCTGATAGTAAAGGTTGAAGAAATGTTCACGTGCCGATTGAATTGATTTTAGAACCTCGTCGGATGCACGTTGATATTCTGCATCACTTGCCCATTTTGTTTGCTTTTCTTTAAAAGCAAGTGTTTTACCACGTGGAAAAGATTGCGATACTCCAAATCGTAATTGGGTATTGGGCTCACTATTAATATCAAAATCATCTGTCGGTAAGTTGAACAGCCCAAGGTTTAATTGTGGATCCGGAAGTTGTGCATCCGCGATTGCAGATTCACCTAAAGCATCACCTCGAAATTGACGTGCTTGAGAAATAAAATCTTGTTGTTTCGTAATTTGTTCAACTTCACGCAAATTTAATGCATACACTGGCGACAGGTAAAAAAACTGGGTGAATAGTGCAATCAATGACGATAGCGCAAAGCCTTTGACACATCGCCTGCTTATTGTGTCGTAGCGTTTATCAATTTCTATATGCGATCGAAGTGAACAATCGCTAGTACTGTATTTCGATCCGCACATAACAGTGCTCCTTCACATGTACTGCTTGCTACCATGATAGCTTCCACTTTTACAACTAGCCTTTATGTAACGTAATCTCAAGCTAGAGGCTTAATATACTTTACTTTAACTTGTCCTGCCTCCCTAACTTGATCCAGTTTTAGATACAAAACTCTCAGAACTGGAGGTCACTCCTACGTGGACCAGAAGATACGCCCGAACATGCACGATGTCGGGATCAAGTGCGCACTGGGTAAGTACAGCAGGCTCTACGTTGGCGGAGATTCTGGAGTAACGATGACTAATCGTATGGCCTGTGCCATGCATAGGCGATACTGGCTTCAGGCAAGACCTACGATGAACCCTGTGTCGGCCTAGGCAGACACAGGCCCACAAGGATCCAGACACGGAAGATCAACCCTGAAGGACAGAGGAGGACTGTTACCCACCAACGTTCAATAGAGCGATACATCGTGATGACTGAAAATGCGACATTGCTGGAGCGATCATCCGGCACGATGTCCACGATATCGCTTGGGGTCGAGCATCTGAACTTGATAACAAGGCTGTTGCGTGTTCTCGCTGAGTGTTCCCTACATCTTAATTTCTCCGGTTTCGGTGCGATAATCGGCATGAACCATATCCTCATACAAAAATATTTGAGCGTCTTCGAAAACTTGTTTCTCGTCCGCACCTTGCAACCTTGGTATACAAATACTCTAAGCGTCTCGTAAAATTTCCCAAGCTACATTTTCCCCAATAGAGGATTGCTTGCCGCGCTGAAAAACACCTTACGGGATAGTTTGAGTCGGACCAAACACGGTTCGGATCGTTGCTGGAAAGCTTCGTTTTTGGCAGTCCCCTCAAACTCGCGAGTTGGGCCGATGATCAATACATACTTTCACACTTCCGCGACAAGGAGCGCAACGAAGTTGGTATTGTGGTCGAAGACAGGCACAGGTGGGTGTTGGGGGTCGAGGTAAAGCTATCGGCAACTATTTTCGAAAGAGGACTCTACAGCCTACGCCGTCTCACAACCTCCTGCAACGACAGGTTTGCGTCAGGCCTGATGCCCTGTGAATGGCCAGGATTGCCATCCGCAGGGCTAGAGAGATTAATTCGCTAAGGAATCCGGCCCTTTTAGTGGCAAGGGAATGCCTGTGAATGGCGAACGTCATGAGCTGCATTGTGCACCGCAGCTGAATTCATGAATCCGACACCATACATGATGATCGCACCCAACAGAAATGCGGCAGCGATCTGTAAAGGCCGAGCGGCCTTTGAAACCGTAACATCATGCTGTTTGACGCTGGTGACTGTCTGATATTGCATAGTTATAACTCCTCATACATTTATAAATTTTAAATTGCCCTTCACGAGTGATGCCAACTGTAACGCTTGATCAGCATCGCACAGGAACTGTCAAGTATGTAACCCATAATCCCGATAGTAAGCACCATCGCAGTGAGATGGTCATAGGAAAGCGTCTCCCTGGCATCAGCAATGGAGTAGCCCAGGCCTGATGTAACCCCGAGAAATTCAGCAGGTACCAGCACAATCCAGCCCACACCCAGAGCCAACCTGACTCCTGTAAGAATATCGAACAGGATGGCTGGCAGAATGATCTGCGTTACCATATGCCAGGGCTTGGCACCAAGGTTGCGAGCAACCTTGAACCAAGCAGGATCTACCTTGGCCAACCCCGCTGCAGTAGCAAACACTACTGGCCAAACTGCCGCAACAGCTATCAGGAAGATAATGGCCCCGTTCCATGTCGCAAACACAATTACCGCGATAGGCTCCCAAGAGAGAGGACTGATCATACGGATCAACTGAAATGGTGAATTGCTCAACTCACGGAAGACCTTGCTGCGTCCGAGCAGGATCCCTATGGGGATCCCGCAGACAATAGCAATGAGCAAACCTGCACCCAGACGATAACCACTGGTAAAGACAGCGGCCTGGATCTTACCTGCCTCCAGCAGATACGGGATTGCCTTGAACGTAGGTATCGGCCCAAAGTCCTTGAAGTTTGTTGTAGCAGGGTTGATCTCAATTAGATAACCACCAAACCACCAAAGCACTAACAGGATTGCAAGGCCAGCCGCCCAGTTGAACAGGCTTTTTCCTACAGATTTTGCAGTAGCCGCTGTACTTTTGACAGCCTGTGACGATGCAGCAGTTGTATCGGTATTGGCTACATCAGCTTTCCCGTTACTCAAAGTACGAACACCTCCGAACGAATGTACGGGTCACCTTCCTTGGGAACACTTGCGTCATTCCTCCACTTCGGATTAGCCTCCAAAGCAGTTTTCACAAAGTCATAATTGACGAGGTCGTTCGCTACATGCTCAGGTGTGAGCGTATCCAGGAATCTCGCATCCCCTGTAACGACTGTTTCTTTCAGGTCACTCACTACCAACTCGGTAGCGGACCTGTACGGCCATGCCTGAAAATCGATCCGGTTCTGATCCCATTCCGGATGCTTGATTGCAGGCGGATTCTTGTAGTATGCAGGATCATAGAACATCATGGCCCGCTTCACGACTTCTTTCGGGACGGGCAAATAGCCCTTGCCATCACGAGACAGAATTTCAGACATCGACTCCCTGTTTTCTGCAAGAAGAATCTGCGCTCTGACTACTGCATTATGGACTCCCTGTGCCCAAGCTGCACGGTCAGGGTCCATTGCATCTTCTTCATGCATGACCACCACGCAGCAGGGGTGCCCTTTCCAGGCATCACCTGTAAAGCGCAGGACCTTTCCTCCTGCCTTGAGTTCACCCAGCGCATTAAACGGTTCGGCTACGCAATAGCCGTCTATCGTACCCGCAGCCAAGGCAGGTGGCATGGACGGTGGTGCCAGCACTAGGAAGTTGCACTCATCCGGAGCCAGCTTGGCAGACTGTGGCTTGATCACCGGCTTGATGCCTGCAGCCTTCATGATCCGCTGCGACACAATGTTGTGGATCGAATACCAGTAAGGTACGGCGAACTGCTTGCCTCCAAAATCCTTGGGCTCATTGATACCACTCTTCTTACCAACCAGCACGGCAGAACCATTGGTGTGGTCCCAAGCTGTGATCTTGATAGGATACTTATTGTTATAGCGCATCCAGACTGGTATCGGAATCAACATATGTGTAAGGTTAAACCGGTGTGCTGCGAATGCCTCAACGAGTGGAGACCACCCACGTATAAGGGTTGGCTTCACAGAGTCGATACCCTCATCCTTGAAATATCCCTGATCATGGGCAATCAGCAAAGCAGCTGCGTCAGTGATAGGAATATAGCCAATCTTGATTACTGGATCCCATTTTTTCTTGGCTGCAAAGGTAGGCATGGGTAAGGCACTTGCGCCTCCTCCCAAGGCAGCTAAGCCTCCTACCTGAAGCAATTCGCGCCGGTTGATACCGGTACCGAGTACCCCCTTGAACAGGGGGTCATATTCAATGGCGAGCCTGGGATCATCATTCTGTATCCCGTCGCCATGTTTTTCATAAATTTTCTTCATGTCGGAATTCCCCTCATCATTACTCTCATCATTACAAAGCCTGAAGTGCACTTTCAGGCCAATTCAGTTGCCAACCAACTCGGCCTCGGTTGCGGCATCACTGTCCTCATCATCAGAAGCAGCCGGTGTGCCGGCTGCTTCATGGAATATCTGCATCAGTCTTGCGCGCATTTCCTGAACAGTAGGGTCCTGTCTTTCGCGCGGGTCGTCAAGGTCTACTTTGAAGTCATGAACAATTTTGCCGGGTGAGCCAGCCATAACCAGTGCGCGATCAGCCATGATTACTGCCTCATCAATGTCGTGGGTAACCATCACCAGGTTAACACCTAGTTGCTTTGAGATGGCCCTGACATCCTTCTGCAAGGTTGCACGTGTAAAGGCATCCAGCGCAGAAAAGGGCTCATCCAGGAGCAGCATATCCGGCTCCATGACCAAAGAGCGCGCAAGAGCTACACGTTGCTGCTGTCCGCCGGAAAGATCCTGTGTGTTATTTCGGGCAAATTCTTCAAGATGTACCAGACCAATCACCTCATTTACCCGGTTTTTGATCTTGTCCTCAGGCCATCGGGCAAATCGCAAGCCTGTGCCAACATTCTGCTCAACCGTCATCCAAGGAAAAAGATGCGGTGCCTGAAACATCATGATCCACCTAGATGAAGGAGCCGTGACATCTTTACCGTCAATCTGCACAGTGCCAGATGTCTTATCCAGCAACCCGGCAAGAATATGGAGAAGCGTAGATTTGCCGCATCCGGACCGTCCAATGATAACCAGTGCCTCACCTGGGTCTGCAGAGACGTTAACCTTGTCAAAGGTAATGGGGCTTCTTGCCGTATACCGATGAGTAAGATCCTTGATGCTGATTTGAACACCGCTGCGGTTTTCCATCCTTTAGCCTCTATACTGTTTTCCGGGCACAGTCAAAATGGTCCAATGCATTTTCAACGGGTCATTCTGCAATGATCTTGTCCGACCACTCTACGTCTTCCACAAACGTATCAGGATTGCCTGGCTGCGCCCTGGCTTTCGCCATGTCCTCTTCACTGATTCCACGGGCTCTCGAACACGCTCCGCAGCACTCAATCCGGACTCCATTTCCAATCGCTTCATCCCATTGTTCGGCAACAGACGGCCATCCAAGCGGAATCATGTTTTCACGTACAACAGGCCGTGCCAAGCATACCGCTTCTCCGAGTAAAAAGATTCGTACTTCATGACCTTTGCTCGCCAGTGCATTGGCATGCCCAAATACCATGGCAGCGCGGGTCGGATCATCACTGCCCCATGAAGACTTCATAAATATCTTGGCCATATTACTCCTTAATTCGTGTTTGCTTCACTGCTCCCAATTCAACACTCAAAACAGGTACTGTCGAGAGTATCAAGCGCTATTCAGGCGTTTGTCGATAAATTTCATACGCGCAGCAAGCTCCTCTTCATCAATCAGTCCACGTTGTATCATTGAATGTACAAGCGCCAGGAGTTGGCGTTCCGGGTACGGTACGTCCTTGTAAAGTGTTTCGGAAAGCACATCTTCTTCATTGCGCCGTTCCAGCACAGGCAACGTACACTGCTCAGCAGCAAGTGCTTCACATGTTGAGTCCAGATTGATCTTCCAGGGTGGGTCTGCGTTATCTACACCATACTGCTTGGCAAGGTCTTCCCACACCCTGCCCTGTTCTCGAACCTTCTCCAGAAGCGAAATCGGCGAAAATTCAGAATTCGGGACTTCGGCTTCAGGATTGTTTTTCCTCAAGGTCGTCATGTTCGCCTAGTGCCCGTGTACCGGGTTAGCTGCCTTGTGTACCGGTCGCCTGTCATCCCCCTTACGGTCAGGATGTGGCAGTGCCACCCCAAGCATGCAGTCACGAGTCACAATTTCCGTAAGCTGATCCTCAGTCCAGTCTTCCGTACCTTCAGGCCGCATAGGCATGACCATAAACCTGCATTTCTGGTTCGAGTCTTCGACCCTGATCTCAACATCAGCAGGAATCTGCAAACCAAATTCGGCCAGTACCTGCCTAGGCCACCGAACCAGTCTGCGACGATAGTTTGGCGTACGGTACCACTCGGGAGAGTGTCCCAAAATTGGCCGCGGGTAGCACGAACACAGTGTACATACCACCACGTTATGCAACGAAGGCGTATTTTCCAGGACACGCAGGTCACAGTAATCACTGGGTGTTCCAAATCCTGTTGGATTCAGCCAGTCAATGCCCACTTCCTTGCTCGCAGTGAAACCATCTTCAAGTGCAAGCTTCTTGAACTCTGGGTCCAGCCAAGCCTTGGCCACCAGCCGTGCAGCCGGCAATGGTCCTATACTGTGCGCAAACTCCGCGAAACGCCGATGGTCTTCTGCACTGAAAAGACCTTTTTCGATCGCTAGTTCACGAACGGCAATTTCCAGCACTTCGAATTCGCTGACCTCATCCACCATAGGTGCAGCTTTATGATCTTGAGCCATAATCTTGTCCTCTTTAATCCTCTGTATTCTGTTCTCTGTTATACGTTGAACCGCGTTGGTCGTCTTATACAGGCTCGAGCCAGCGCTCGGAAAACTCAGTCTGCAATGTGTCGTTAGCATAGGCATCAGGATACTCAGGCCAGAGGTCCTTCTGCTTGAAACGCACAATGTAAAACCACTCGGGATCATCAACGTTATCCCAAGCCTCGTCTTCCGGAGCAGGACTCTCGTGTGTCACAACAGTTACTACACCTTCCGCTCCCCGGGTATATACTTGGCACCTGGTGTAGAAAACATCCGGCAAATCACGAATCCGAACCCGGTCACCGACCTTGAATTTTGGCTCTCCAGCCTCACCTGCAAAACACTGGGGGTCGCCTTTCCCCGTAGCCTTTTCGGCATGATGACCTCTACTCATAGCGCTTTTTGACCTCATCAATCTTGTTGATTAATTCTGTGAGAGTGATGTGCTGCTTGTCGACCATGATCCTGGCCGCTGACAGTAACCAACGCCCATAATATGGCAGACCCAAGTACTGTGTCTGTCCAAGATCAACATTCTGCCGACGGCGCCTTTCTTCGGCGTTCCAGACGCCACGCCATGCCAGGCATTCGCAGGTCACGTATGTATTCAGCTCCCACTGCTCTTCTTCTTTTTCATGCCACCGAATGGATACATCAGGTTCGCCACCCACATCATGCGACGTACGCATGTAAGCCCTGAAATGGGCATTGTCAACCTCGGTGGGAAGCGGTGCATGCTGCGGCTGATGTAAGGCCGGTTGCAGTTGGCCCACAAGGTCAATATGCCGCAAGACTCTCTGTCTGGTATCGGATGACATAACCTTAGATTCCTCCTTAAATTGATTAGCAAATTAGTTGTTTTGCAACCCGTGAAATCAAAGTATCTTAGTATCTTCTTATTTACTTATTTTATAGGGCGTACATATTTAATAATGACAGTCTAAAGGAGTTATGTTATTAATCCAAGACTTTATATTTATTAAACCCATAGGAGTTAACTATGGACCGTAGGGATATTTTCCCACGCTCTCTACAGTATCTAATTGCGATCGCAGAACATGGGAGTTATACACGAGCTGCGGAAACTTTACATGTCTCTCAACCCACCTTATCGCAGCAAATCAAGCAGCTGGAGGACTATCTCAAATCTCCCCTACTGGACAGGTCCGGACGAACAGTAAAGCTCACAGACGCTGGAAAAATCTACGTGCGTCATGCGCGGCGTGCCTGGGGAGAACTGAATGCGGGTACCCGGGCAATTCATGATATTAAAAATCTGTCTCGAGGTTCTCTGCGGCTGGGATGGACGCCAATTACAGACTACCTGACCTGTTCCTTGCTGGCTCATTACAACAGCCGGTATCCTGGCATCACCCTGAGCACCCTCGACATGCCCCAAGATGACATCGAGTCTGCAATATCAGAAGCCCGGATTGATATTGGCATCACATTCAGCAAGCCCGCCGGCCCAGAAGATCTATCAGGTCCCACTGAAACATTCACACTGTTTGAAGAGGCACTGTACCTGGCGGTTGGCAAAGACCATCCCCTTGTCAACCGCAAGAGACGGATGAGCTTGCAGGAATTTGCAAAGGAATCACTGGTACAGCTCAATTCAGACTTCGCATTGCGTCATCATATTGATCGATACTGCCATGACCATAGCATTGAACCGCACATCGCAATCGAAACCAATTCCCTCACCGTAATCATCGAAATGGTAGAACTCGGCATGCTCGCGACGGTACTGCCCAACACAATTATCAATACACAACCCGGGCTAAATCCTATAGAAGTGGTACCAGAACTTCCCCACCATACCGTCAGCCTGGTCTGGAACAAGGGCGGCTACAAGAGCCCTGCATGCACAGCGTTTCTTGAATTGGCATCGGATTGGTCTTCACGCATGCTCCATGAAAAACAAATGCTGTAATTTTCATACTTGCTCTGCATTTGTGCGCTTTCTCACGGCTGGGTATGCATGACCTGCCTGATTTGGATGTCGTCAACAGAGGTGCATTGGCGCACCAAAATAGTGCATCACCAGTTCCTTGCCGAATTCCACCTACTCCGGATCGACCCTTATCCGCTTGTATAGGCCAAAACAGGAGTTGGCCTGCTTTTTGCTAAGATACTCTTGTATAGCTAGTTTTGGAGAAAAGGAATGACTAAAGAAGAAATGACTGATTTGATCATCTCATCAAAAAAGGCGAAAGGATTAACCTGGGAGGCTATTGCCAGCAAGGTAGGCATGGGTGAAACGTGGGTGGCCTCTGCCTGTTTCGGAATGAACAGCATGCCGGAAAATATAGCAAAAAGCCTGTGTGAGGTGCTCGAGCTGGACGAAAACGTCTGTGCAGCACTGCAGGAGTTCCCGTGCAAGTCATGGGAAAAGACGATCCCGCAAGACCCCGTGATTTACCGGCTGTACGAAATTGTTGGTGTGTACGGATACACGATCAAGGAAATCATTCACGAAAAATTCGGTGACGGAATCATGAGTGCGATTGATTTCTCCATGGACATCGACAAGGAGGAAAACCCCAAAGGTGACCGAGTCATCCTTACCTTGAATGGCAAATTCCTGAAATACAGTGCGTGGTGATCTCGGGGTTCGGGATTTGCGGCCTCCTCCAGGACTCCGTTGCTCCAGCATCGGAATCCTGACAGGATCCAACACTATCAAACCGCCTCGACGTGGAATCTATTGCTGACGATGCCGCACAGCGGGAGCTTGTCTCTTTTTTCAAGCAGGCAGCTCGAAAAGACCAGAATGTGCTGGAAAAACTGGAACTTGATTTGAACTTCAGCATCGAACCGGGTCGCTGGTGTTTCTCATTGCCAGACCTCCACGCTTTCCTTCAGTGCCAGAACACGATATTCGCTCACACTGGATATAGTCAGTTTCGAAAGCTGGTGTTTAGCAGCCCTCTCAATCAGGCCGTGCGGTCATGTGGGGCTGAAATCATCATTGTTGACAACCAGGGCCATGTGGACAGGTCAGGCTATGCATTGGTCTGGAACGTAGCCTAGCCCGGCTGACCCCGCTACCTGCCAAAACAGACGAAAGTACCCGAGCAGATTTATTTTTGCATGCGCCTTCGCTTGCTCGCGTCTGCGAAATGCACGAGGCAATACGAGATCCCGAAACCTGCGAGCAAGGAAATCACGATCAACACAATATTGGCCAGGTTCACATCTCCTCCTATATCGGTTTTTATACCAAAAAGCCTTGCTAGAAGGTTCATGATAAGCAAGCCCATGAAAATTCCTCCAAACAGGAGTATGCGAAACGGCCTGTTCCCTGCCGTAACTACATCTACCAACTTATCAATCAACGTATTCATTGTTTACCTCGAATAACTAGCATTCGCATGCAGCATTATATTCCATGGTTCTAAAATCAACCTGCCCCGGCAGCATATTTCGTTATCGGGAGAAACGTTATTCAGGTTCCAAGCCGGGCGGGTCCACAGCATGCTCAAATGAGTCATAGTAGAGGGCATCCGCAGCTAGACCATGCTCAGGAAATGTCTCGCGAATTGCGGCAATCATCTCTGGAGGGCCACTGGCATACACCTGTAAGCCCGACAAGTCCGTGTAGTCGGCCAATACCGCTTCATGTACCCAGCCACTCTGCCCGTCCCAATCCAGGTCAGGCCTGGACAACACGGGTGTGAACCTGATACCCATTTCGTTTTCCCACATGCTCACCTGCTCCAGGCAATACAGATCCCGCCTCGAACGTACACCCCAGTAAAATTCGACTGGGCTCCGTTTACCCTGAATTCGCAGGCTCTCAATCATGGCCGCAACCGAGGCAAAACCCGTACCTCCAGCTACACAGATTGCAGGACGCAAGTCATCTCGCATAAAAAAGGTGCCAAGAGGGCCCATGACACGCAACACATCCTGTTGCTTGAGCGTACTGAGCTCATGATCACTGAATTTTCCGCCTGGAATCCTTCGCACATGCAGCTTGATTGACTCGGTATTGTCCGGTGTGCTGGCTATCGAATAGCTGCGTCGAGAGTTATCCCACAACAACAGATCTACATATTGTCCAGCAATAAACTCAAGCCTGCCGCGACCTTTCAGCAACCCGAGTGTAACCGCTGTTACGTCGTGACTGAGCGCTTCTAGCCTTGTGACACGAAATGGCAACGTGCGGACCTGTGTCTCGGCCAGCGTCTCGATCTCGTGGGCTTCTATGACCAGTTCATCTGAGCTTGAGATGGCCTGGCACAGCAGAATCGCGCCGGATGCCAAAGCGGATGCATCCAGCACTCCATCCGGTGAAGTGCCTGGCTGCACTTCACCGGATACCAAACGGGCGTGGCATATCCCACAGCTTCCGCTACGGCAGCTGTACGGGAATACCAGCCCCTCACGAAGTGCTGCAGCCAACACGGTCTCGCCATCCCGGCTGCTGATCTCACGTCCACTGGGCTTGAAATGGATTCGTGCCATAAACAATCCTAGCGTGTATGGAATTTCTGCGGAAAACAAATTGTCCTTGAGCAGACGCCAAATAGTACACCATCGTTACGACCATCCATCTTCTGAACAAGTCCCCGAATCATGTATGCGACCGGGCACCAGGATATCTTCAAGCAGATATGCGTGAATACGTGGTTTGTCGACTCTGTATGAAAGGTAAGCTGGACGTGATTCCCAGGCGGTCGGCGATAATCTCATGGATGTTAGGTGACCACAAATTTCAGCATTATTGTACTGATTGGTATATACTGTACTGACCAGTACAAAACAACAAGGAGTTGACACCATGTCTGAACGACCCCCTTTTCCCCCGTTTACCCATGAAACTGCTGCTCAGAAAGTTCGAATGGCTGAAAACGCGTGGAATTCTCGTGACCCGGTAAAAGTATCCCTGGCTTATTCAGAAGACAGTCGCTGGCGAAATCGTGCCGAGTTTTTTCATGGTCGCGAAGCAATCGTTGAGTTCCTGCAGCGCAAGTGGGCACGCGAACTGGACTATCACCTGATCAAGGAACTGTGGACCTATCACGACAACCGTATCGCAGTGCGCTTTCAGTATGAGTGGCGCGATGATTCAGGAAGCTGGTATCGGGCTCATGGAAATGAAAATTGGGAATTTGATAAAAATGGCCTGATGCTCCGACGAGAGGCTAGCATCAACGACGTTCCCATCAAGGAATCGGACCGAAAATTCCTGTGGGGGGAAGGACCCCGTCCGGATGACTATCCAGGGCTCTCTGAACTGGGGTTGTAGGCATGCCACGGGAAATCGCGGAACGTCGAGACGCGATCCCGGCACTCGGTGAAGTCTTCAGGGAACACGGATTCTCTGGCAGTTCACTCGCAGAAATTTCACAGCACACAGGACTGGGCAAGGGCAGCCTGTATCACTTCTTCCCCGGGGGCAAGACGGAGATGGCCGAGGCCGTGCTGGACGATGTCACGAACTGGTTCGAAGAAAATGTTTTTTCAACAATGCTTGACAGCAAGCATCCAGAAGGCGTCATACGGTCCATGTTCGAGGCCGTGAACTGCTATTTTCGTTCAGGTGAAAGAACCTGCCTGGTTGGCGCCTTTGCTTTGAATGACACACGGGACCGGTTCGGGGACCGAATCAGTAAGTACTTCAACGCATGGACGGATGCCCTGACCTCTGCTCTCAAACGCACAGGTTTCAGTGAAAAGAATGCAGCTGAAACTGCAGAGGACATCATCGTCAGCATTCAGGGCGCACTGGTGCTGGCAAGGTCAAAGCAGGACGCAGAGGTGTTTATCCGAACTCTGAAGAGGCTGCAGAGACGCATTGCAACCGAGCCTCATGGAGTTTGAAATCGGATACTGCTTTCCTAGGCAGTCAGGGTGCCAGGAATTTATGCGGCATACCGCCCTAATTTTCAGTTGACGCAGATTACTCACGCTTTAGTATACGTCTCATCTGAAAGCACCAATCAGTCAAACTCAACCAGTCTTGCATGCCGCCGTGCGAACAGTTCCACTTGTGTACAATAGACCCAAGGAACATCCGCGAGATACCTTGAGTTTTATCCACATCACGGATACGCACATCCTGAACAATGCAGGCGAATCCTTTCATGCGCTCAATACAAGAAAAAGCCTGCAAGCTGTTTTGTCCAACTGCATCACACGCTACCCGGATATAGATTTCTGGCTTTTTACCGGTGACATTTCACAAACAGGGAAACCGGAAAGCTATTCATTATTTTGTTCGATCATCAAGGATTACGACATCCCGGTGTACTGTGTTCCCGGCAATCATGACAACCCAGAACATCTGCAGCGAGTGATCCCTGACTGCCCGGTAAACTCTGTCCACATCATCCAGTTAGGCAGGTTTTCGCTGGTTCTGCTCGACAGCTGGGTCTTGAACGAGCATCACGGCAGAATTTCCTGCCAAAACTTGCGTCAACTCGAAGACTATTTGCAGCAGAGCTGTAACCTGTTCAACATCATTGTCCTGCACCATCCCCCGGTACCTGTAGGCAGCCAGTGGCTGGACGATATCGGGCTGCAAAACAGTACAGAGTTCTTACAGGTTTTGAGCGGGCATCCTGAAGACACGCTAGTACTGTTCGGTCACGTACATCAGGAAGTTGACCTGCAATCGGGCAGACTGCGCCTGCTGTCAACACCTTCTACCTGTCATCAGTTTAAACCGCTTTCACAAGCATACTGCCCGGACACGCTGCCTCCTGCGTACCGGTTTGTCAAACTAGGCTTGGGTAATGCATTAGACACTCAGGTACATTATGTCAACGAGGCTCGGGTCCAAGGATGAACACTTTGTTATCCGATACCTGTTGGGAGCCCCTAACTATCCCTATTGCCTAATAGAAATAAGAACCACATAGACAGAAGCTATGGGATTCAGGGGTTGCGACCCTTGGAAATGTCGGCTCAAATTACTAAACTCCCTACAAAGTCGATGAACCATGCTTTCATCCTGATCAACGAGAAATACAACTCGCATGCTGTACTCGACAGAGAGGAGTATTAATTGACAGAATTGCACCGGATGCATCTGGCATCGCAACCTGAATTCATCTGGGCATACAGGCAACCAGACTCCCCGATACCTGATTAACCGCTTAAATTTTTCGGAGTAAAAAATGAATACGGAACAAAACACGAAATCCTTGCTCGACCAAGGTCAAGCAAGTGCTTTTCCATCAGCAACTGTTTTTGCAGTCTCTGCAGCCCTTCTGATCGGAACACTGATCATTTCAGGAGTGGGTTTGGCTGGGTCAGAAGTAATTCACAATGCAGCGCATGACCTGCGGCATGCGCTTGCCTTCCCCTGCCACTGAATTCCAACGTGAAGACCTTTAACACGATACTCCTGACGGCCCTGATTGCCGGTGGGCTATCGGGACTGGTACTTGGAAGTATTCAGCAATTTTCTGTGGTCCCCATGATTCTCGAAGCGGAGACCTACGAATCGGGTGGGGATGAAGGAGAGGAAACCGCCCATGAAGCAGGAGATGAAGAGGAAGCATGGGGACCTGAAGACGGTTTGGAAAGGACCCTATGGACAGTGTTCAACAGCATGCTTGTGGGTATTGGCTTCGGGCTGCTGTTGACGGCATGTTATGCCATGCGCAAGAAAATTACCTGGCAATACGGCATCCTTTGGGGACTCGCAGGGTTTGCAGCGTTCCACCTTGCACCCGCACTGGGACTGCCTCCTGAACTACCGGGTGATGCTGCGGCTGGACTTGGGCAGCGACAGGTATGGTGGATCTTGACCGTGATTGTGACTGCTGCAGGTTTCTGGATAATCGCCTTTCAGCCGAACCGCTACCTGAAACTCATCGGGGTAGCCTTGCTTGTTTTGCCACACCTGTTTGGAGCACCTCAACCTGAACGTCACGGGGGGTTGGCACCTGATGAACTGAGAAATGCATTCATTGCCGCGACACTGATTACCAATGCAGTATTCTGGATAGTGCTTGGCATCCTTTCTGCGCTGCTGTACACACGTTTTGGAGGAAACAGGGAAAGCTCTGCGGGAGGCTGAAGCCGACTGTAAAGGGTTTTCCCTCCTATGATTCCGTACCAGTCTACTGCACGCTGGTCTACTCGCACCGTAACATGTAGCCCCATCAGGGTTGCTGGAAACAATCAAATTACTTCATTCCCTGTTTCCAGTGAGCAGAACTGGGATTCAAATCGCAAGGTTTGTATCCCTTGTGAGAAAATCTGCTACAGGCGTATCCTGGTAGTAAAACCGGTCGCAGAACTGGTGTTATCATCACTTGTCAGCCTGACACACAGGAGAAACACGTGCTTTCATTCAAGCAAATCTCGACTGCGCTGATCTTGGCGGTAATACTCAGTACGGTACAAAGCACCTCGGCTGGTGAAAACGGTAGCTTCAGCATGTTCAGCAGCTGGCAAAGGAACTACACGACACTGGAACGACCCGGGCGGTCCATCACAGTAGGAACCCTCAACGGGACAACAACTTTCTTCGAAAGCAGCGGTGCTCCGTTTACCGCAGGTACACAAGGCCTTTCTTCGTGCCTGGTCTATGCCAAAAGATCTGACAGTGAGTACAGCCTGGAAGCACACTGTACCGTGACAGATGTTTCAAACGACAAGCTTTACATAGGAGCCGACAGAAGCGGGGGTAATACTGATACGGGTGGTGGCGGTACTGGCCGATGGAAGTTCCTTGGTGGTACTGGAAAATTTGCCGGCGTGAAAGGCAGTTGCGAGTACCAGGTCGAATACCTTGAAGACAACTGGACTACCAATACTGCCGAACACTGCAAGTGGCACAAGCCCTAGCTTGTCAACTGCAAGAGCCTGAGAGCAGGCCATATCTTCAGAAAATTGTGAAATCTACGTAAGGTATTCCATGCTCACTACGTAATAGCTGACTTCACAAGATTCAGCTGTCACCTTCACTCAACATCCCCTCTGAACATATAAACCGGATGATCTCTTCAAGCCCTTCCTGACGCTTCAGGTTGGTAAACACAAACGGTCTGTCACCCCGCATTTTTTTCGCATCACGTTCCATGACTTCAAGCGATGCACCAACCATGGGTGCCAGGTCTGTTTTGTTAATTACCAGCAGATCAGACTTGGTAATTCCTGGCCCTCCCTTGCGTGGAATCTTGTCTCCTGCAGCAACATCAATCACGTATATCGTCAGGTCAGAAAGTTCAGGGCTGAAGGTAGCACTCAAATTGTCCCCACCGCTTTCCACCAGCACGAAATCCAGTTCAGGAAACTCTTCGCAAAGCTCGTGTACTGCAGCCAGATTGATTGAGGCATCCTCGCGGATGGCAGTATGCGGACAACCCCCCGTTTCAACCCCTCTGATACGCTCCTCAGGAAGAGCTTTATGCCGGATCAGGAACTCAGCATCTTCCCGAGTATAGATGTCGTTGGTTACTACACCTATCTCAAACCGGTCACGCAAGGCTGTGCACAACGAATTCAATAATGCCGTTTTGCCCGAGCCAACCGGCCCACCTACCCCTATTCTCAATATCTGTCTCGGCATTCAGCACCTACGATCTGAATAATCTCGAATACTGTAGTTCATGATTTGCACTGGCAATCCCAAGCCCGACTGAAGTGCCAGCTATATCATCGTCTCCCAGTTCCAGCCCTGTTCGAACCAAGGTCGGGACCTCATGGATCAGGGACGATACCAGACGCTGACCATCCGTCTGGCCCAGCGGAACAAGTTTGACGGCAGCATTTACCTGATTTTCGCACCAGGCCCACAGATACCCAATGCACGTATCTGTTTTGCTGACATGCCACTGCACTGCCGCAAGTGAGAATGCAGCAGCATAGGTGGCCCAGGGCACATTCACGATTTCCTCTCCCTGCCAAATCTTTAGGTCTGCAAGGAGCCTGAACAAGGCATTTCCGAGATGGCGATCCTCGCTTCGCAGTTCACTGGATTCACGGCAGGCAAGCAGAAAGCGACTCCAGTATTCCACTTTCCCCGTAGAACACACGCTCCAGGCATCGAATAGCCGACCCAAAACAGGGACATCGAGGCAGGCCTGCGTATTTCGCAGCAGTCCCCCAATCCAGTCCCGGGCACTGACCTGATCATGTATCCAGCCCTGATCACAGGCAAATTCGAGACCCTGGGAATAGGCATACGCACCTATCGGCAGTGACGGGCTGGTCAGGCGCATCAGGTTCAGGTTGGCCATGCCATTTGATGCCTTATCTGGCATTTCTGCTGCTCTTGCCTTGGGCAGGGACGTATGAATGCACATGATTCTGGTAAGCGCCTGGTTCTGGTTCAAAGGAAAGCATTTCATGTGAAACGGTAAGTCCCAGTTTTTCCACCATTTCATCCAGCACACGATCTCTCTGGTACACAAGGCAGTCCGTGACAATCTGCAAAGGCACATGCCGGTTACCCAGGTGATAACAGGCCCTTTCCTGCAACAGCCTGTCAGGACTTCGTACCACCGATACTTCTTGCAGTGCGGCAATGACTTTCACAGTCACGGTGCCGTCTTCACTTCGCAGACAATCACCTGCACGCAATATCGACCCCCTGGGTAACATGACACCCATTTCTTCACCACTGTCGGATCTGGCCCTGAACCTCGCTTTCTGGCGTCGTTCATAGTCCAGAGTCATCGTGTGACTATGGTGATACCCAGAATCAACACGTTCAGTCAGCAACAGCATCAGAAATTCAGAACAAGAAGTATCTTTGCGCCAATGGAACGGAGACTGCAGGTTCACAGGTCAGCAATTTGCCATCAGCGCGTACTTCATAGGTTTGTGGGTCCACTTTCATATCAGGCTGGTAAGTGTTCAAGAGCAGGTCTTTTTTCCTGATCGTACGGGTATGGGAGACAGCGGCGACCCTCTTTTCTAACCGCAGCTGATCCTTGATACCGGCATCCAGCGCTGCTTTCGAAACAAAGGTCAGCGAGGTAGAGGCTGTAGGTTTGGGCTGGGCACCAAACATGTACCGGTAATGCACAGGCTGCGGTGTCGGGATGGATGCATTCGGATCACCCATTGGTGCTGCAACTATGAACCCCCCTTTCAGGATAAGTGAGGGCTTCACACCAAAAAACGGCGGCTTCCACAGTACCAGATCAGCCAGTTTGCCAACTTCAACCGATCCCACTTCGTTTGCAACACCATGTGTTATGGCAGGATTGATAGTGTACTTGGCGATATAACGCCGGACCCTGAAATTATCATTGTGGTCACTGTCTTCCTTCAGCGCTCCACGCTGTACTTTCATCTTGTTTGCCGTCTGCCAAGTGCGTGTGATGACTTCGCCCACGCGCCCCATTGCCTGCGAATCCGAGGCAATCATGCTGAATGCGCCCAGATCATGCAGGATGTCCTCTGCGGCGATAGTTTCCTTCCGTATACGCGACTCGGCAAAAGCAACATCTTCAGGAATTTTCGGATCCAGATGATGACAAACCATCAACATATCCAGGTGTTCATCAATGGTATTTACCGTGTAAGGCCGAGTAGGATTGGTGCTGGATGGCAAAACGTTGGCCAATCCACACACACGAATGATATCCGGTGCATGTCCTCCCCCTGCACCCTCCGTATGGTAGGTGTGAATTGCACGGTCCCTGAATGCTGCGATAGTGTCTTCGACAAAACCTGACTCATTCAATGTATCAGTATGAATAGCCACCTGTACGTCATGTGTCTCAGCAACATCCAGACAGTTGTCTATGGCTGCCGGTGTCGTGCCCCAGTCTTCATGCAGCTTGAGCCCCATAGCGCCGGCTTCAAGCTGTTCATTGAGTGCCTCTGGCAAGCTGGCATTGCCTTTTCCCAAAAATCCCAGGTTCATAGGCAAGCTGTCAGCCGCCTCCAGCATACGATGAATATTCCAAGGACCTGGCGTGCAAGTAGTTGCATTGGTGCCGGTTGCTGGACCTGTCCCTCCGCCAATCATGGTGGTAATCCCGGACATCAGTGCATCTTCAACCTGTTGCGGACAGATAAAATGTATGTGCGCATCAATACCTCCCGCCGTCAATATCAGGCCTTCCCCTGCAATGGCTTCGGTACCTGGTCCGATCAGAATACTGACTCCCGGCTGCACATCAGGATTTCCAGCTTTCCCGATACCTGCAATCCTTCCATTCTTGATTCCCACATCAGCCTTGACGATTCCCCAGAAATCCACAATCAGGGCATTGGTAATGACCGTGTCCACGGCCTCCTTGCTGGAAACCTGGCTTTGACCCATCCCGTCGCGTATGACCTTGCCGCCCCCGAACTTCACCTCTTCTCCGTACACAGCAAAGTCCTTCTCTGCCTCAATCAGTAACTCCGTATCGGCAAGTCTCAACCGGTCACCTACGGTTGGTCCGTACATCTCTGCGTAAGCCTGTTTTGAGATCTTAGCCATGCCTGTCACTCCGTGCCATGACCATCCAGCGGACCCATCACTTTTGCATTGAACCCGTATACGGTTCTGGTTCCCGCCACGTCAACCAGGATTACGGTACGGCTTTGCCCTGGTTCAAACCGGACAGCAGTACCCGCAGGGATATCGAGGCGTTTGCCCCGGGCCATCTCACGATCAAATTCAAGCGCAGGGTTGGTCTCATAAAAATGGTAATGTGAGCCCACCTGAATGGGACGGTCTCCTGTGTTGGCAACGGACACCGTACAGGTAGCCCGGCCCTCGTTGAGTTCCCTTTCGCCTTCTGCTGCAATCAGTTCACCCGGTTTCACGAAGGAACCTCCCACACTCAAACAATCGGATTATGCACGGTAACCAGCTTGGTGCCGTCTGGAAAAGTGGCTTCCACCTGAACTTCATGCACCAAATCTGCAATGCCTTCCATTACATCTTCCGTGGTCAGCAGGGTACGCCCGTAGGCCATGCATTCTGCAACGGTCCTGCCTTCCCTTGCTGCCTCCAGTATGGCCGCTGAAATGTATGCGACCGCCTCCGGATAATTGAGCCGGATGCCTTTGGCTTTTCTTTTTTCTGCAAGCAGGCCTGCTGCGAAAATCAAAAGCTTGTCTTTTTCCCGGGGTGAAAGCTCCATGTCAGCTCCTTCGCATCAGACTCAGGTTGCCCAGATTCTCGGTTCGCACGGCCACTTCCCCAGCACAACAGGCCGAATAACCTTCCAGACATCAATGAACAGATTCCGCACAGCCATAGCACTGGTGTCGAGAGCGCGGCACAACAAGACAGAACCTGTTACGGTAACGCTGGTACAACCTGGATTTTCAACCAGGTTACGTGCAGAGTCCTGAGCTTTTTCCAGTACCTCCTCGTCACCTGAGACCACCATCAGGCCCATGACGGGTCTTTGGCGAAGACCCCACTGCGCATTCAAAATTTCTGAACAATCTTGCAGGTTGATACGATCAATCATTAGGGGTTCAGACCTCCTCCAAATCTCGAAGCTTTGCCGGTAACTGCCTCTGGTAAATCCTTCGTTACATGCCGGGCGTCCCACACTTACAATTTCCCACCCTATGAAACTGGCTTGGTCCTCCAGGTAGACTTTTGTACTGGAATTTACCTTTGTACCCTCGAACAATATGGTTTCCTGAGGCAACCATTCCAGACAGGCAGTACCCAGTACCCTGAGTTCGTGCCTTTGCGTGGCAGTCATGCCATTTGACCGATAAAACTTGTTCGCCGCTGGGGTCGTGATGAGTGCACGGGCTCCTGCATCACATGTCAATTCTATATCCAGTGAATCTCCTCCCACTACTCCACCTGGCGGGTGGAGGATATAGGCATGGCAAGTTCCATCGGATTCAGGATGAAACGGCTTCTGCATGGTCAGCGGCCCCCGGTGTCTTTGCCTGCTAACGACTGTCTTGCCCTGCTTCGGAGTCAGCCCGAATCGCAGTTGAGCCTCCCAGCCATGGGGATACATGGGGTGTCTTTCTGCAGCTGCAGACATCTACAGCCTTAATTTACTCCGCATGAACCGGGCTGCAGGCACCAGCACAGAAATCAGGATAGTCAACGCAATCCAGAATGAAAGCGGATGGTCCAGCATCTGGTGTAAGAATCCTGACGACCACCCGCCATGACCCGGGTGTGACATCACAGCTCCGGGCAACAGCATGAAGACCCAGAAAACATGTACGTATATTGATTTGACTTGCATCATATTTCTGCTCCAAATTTGCTCAGACCTTTAAATATCGATCGATAAGGCCATCGTCCAGTTTACTCATTTCTCCTGTAGCGACTACAGCTCCTTTTTCCATGATGCCAAAATGGCTTGCCACTTTCCTGGCAAATGGCAGCTTTTGCTCGACCAGCAAAACCGTAAGACCCAGGTCCCTGTTCAGCCTGTTTATGATATCCCCTATTTCCGTGACAATGTTTGGCTGAATTCCTTCTGTCGGTTCGTCGAGAATCAATAACTCAGGCTCAAGTGCCAAAGCTCTTCCCAATGCCAGCTGTTGCTGCTGTCCTCCAGACAAGTCTCCTCCCTTCCGCTTCAACATTTCTTTCAAAACGGGAAACAGCTCAAAAATCAGCGGAGGCAGGGATGTTTTCCGGCCTGCACATGCGAGCAACCCAGTCCGCAGGTTTTCATCCACAGTGAGTTGTGGAAAAATCTCTCGCCCCTGTGGCACATAGCCTATCCTGTATCTTGCACGCTGCTCGGCGGGTTTGCCAGAAAATTTGATGCCTTTGAAAAGGATTTCACCGAATTTGATTTTCTCCAGTCCCATTATGCACTTCAGCAGCGTGGTCTTGCCTACTCCGTTTCTACCCATCAGGCACATACAAGCTCCTTTCTCGACTTCAAGGTTCACGCCACGCAGAGTATGACTTTCACCGTAGTAATGCTCAAGATTGCAGATCTTCATGTCAGGTATTGTCCTTCACCCAAGTAAACTTCAACAACTCTGGGATTTTCCTGGACGCTTTCTATCGAACCTTCTGCAAGCACACTTCCCTGATGCAGTACGGTGACACGGGTAGCCAGTGACCGGACAAACTCCATATCATGCTCTACCACAACAACGGAATGCTTTTCAGCAAGCCAGGTTAATAGTTCTGCCGTAAGTTCCGTTTCCTGTCGCGTCATACCTGCCACCGGTTCATCCACCAGCAACAATTTCGGATCCTGTACGAGCAGCATGCCGATTTCAAGCCACTGTTTCTGGCCGTGAGAAAGTTTGCCTGCTTCAAGGCATTCATGATTCTGCAGGGCAATGGTTTTCAGAACGTCCCGTATCCTGTCATCGTCTTCACAAGACAACTTGAAAAACAGGTTTTCAAATACCCTACGGCGTCCTTTCAGTGCCAGTTTCAGATTGTCATATACCGTGTGATTTTCAAACACCGTAGGCTTTTGGAATTTCCGGCCAATGCCCATGTTTGCAATTTCTGCCTCACTCATGGAAGTCAGGTCTGTCATGTCACCAAAGATGACCCGTCCTGCATCCGGGCGGGTTTTCCCAGTAATGATGTCCATCATCGTGGTTTTTCCTGCACCGTTCGGTCCGATGATACAGCGCAGTTCATTTTTCTTGATATACAAGCTCAGATTGTCTATGGCCTTGAAACCATCAAAGCTGACTGATACTCCATCCAAATACAGGATGCTTTCGCCCGGGACATGTATGGCAGGATATTCGGTCACGTTCAGGTTGCTCATTTTCTTGCCGCCTCTTGGGAAATTCCCGCTTCGGATGAATTCCTGTACATTCCACGAATGTTCTGTACTGCACCCACGATTCCACGTGGCAAAAACAGGGTCACCCCGACAAACAACCCTCCGAGTATAAACAACCACACCTCAGGAGCTACTGCTGTAAAGTAGGTCTTTGCAAAATTTACTGCCACCGCACCCAGTGCAGCCCCGTAAAGGGTGCCGCGCCCACCCATGGCCACCCAGATCACCATTTCGATTGAGTTAATCGGGGAAAACTCTCCAGGGTTGATAATCCCCACCTGTGGGACGTACAAGGCACCTGCAATTCCCGCAAGCATGGCGGCCACAACAAAAACAAAAAGCTTGTAGTATTCATCGCGGTATCCCAAGGCCCGGACCCGGCCTTCCGAGTCTCGAATCGCCATGATAAGGCTGCCAAGACGCGACAGCACGATGAACCGGCATGCAAGATATCCCAGCAATAGTGCAAGTGCTGAGCATACGAACAGGGCTACTCGGGTTTTGTCCGAGCGAAGATCAAAACCCAGAATATCCTTGAAATCTGTCAACCCATTGTTTCCACCAAATCCGAGATTATTTTGAAAAAATGCCAGCATCAGAGCATATGTCAGTGCCTGCGTGATGATCGAAAGATACACACCGGTAACCCGCGAGCGGAATGCGAGCCAACCGAACACGAAAGCCAGCATGCCAGGCACCAGCAGCACCATGAGCACAGCAAACCAGAAATGGTCAAACCCGTACCAGAACCACGGAAGCACCTCGTAGTCCAGAAAAACCATGAAATCAGGCAGCACAGGGTGGCCATATACCCCCCTGTCACCAATCTGCCGCATCAGGTACATTCCCATGGCATAACCGCCCAAACCGAAAAAAGCGCCATGACCCAGGCTTAAAATGCCCAGATAGCCCCAGACCAGATCTAGCGATATGGCAAGCAGTGCATACGTCAGGTACTTCCCTATCAAGGTGACTGCATAGGTTGGTATGTGAAATGAAGAGGACTCGGGAACCACAAGGTTGCACACCAGGACCAGCACAATCAATGCCAGGAGGATGGACATGAAATACCTGCCTCCCTGGTCAGTTTCCAACAACCTGAAAATGAACGGTTTGTATTTCATCATTACCCTTCCGCAGCACGGCCCTTGAGCGCGAACATGCCCCTCGGATATTTCTGTATGAACAAGATTATGAAAACCAAAACGAGAATCTTGGCAAACACGGCCCCCATCACGGGCTCCAAAAACTTGTTTGCAATTCCCAGGATCATAGCTCCAAAGAACGTTCCCCACAGATTCCCGACACCACCGAACACCACAACCATGAATGAATCCACAATGTAGGCTTGACCAAGGTTCGGGCCCACATTGGTAAGCTGGCTCAAGGCAACGCCTCCTATCCCTGCAATCCCCGAACCCAGACCAAATGCAAGTGCATCCACTCTGTCCGTGCGTATCCCCATGGCTTTTGCCATAACCCGATTCTGGGTTACCGCACGCAACTGCAGTCCAAATGAAGTTTTTTTCAGAAGCCAGAGCAAGCCGAACAACACCAGCAATGCAAACACGACAATGTACATCCTGTTGTACGTGAGTGATAAAACTGGATTGAATTCGAATGACCCGCTCATCCATTGCGGAGTCACCACCGAGCGGTTAAGCGGTGAAAACACGGACCGTACCAACTGCTGCAATACCAAACTCAGACCAAATGTTGCAAGCAATGTTTCCAACGGACGACCATACAGGTAGCGGATGATGCCGCGTTCAATTCCAATCCCGGCCAAGCCGGTCACAACAAATGCAGCAGGGATCGCAACAAAAAGAGAGTACTCGATTGAGTTCGGCATGAGTTGCTGCACGACAAAAGTCGTATAGGCACCCAGCATCAACATTTCACCATGCGCCATGTTGATAACGCCCATTACACCAAACGTTATTGCCAGCCCCACGGCAGCCAACAACAAAACCGATCCCAAGCTCAAACCAAAGAATATGTTTTCAACCTGCTTGTAAACCCCGGCTTTCAACTCGATTGCCTGCAATGAGGAGTTCACGGCCTGCAGCAACGGACTGTCTGCACCAGTTCTGTCGAATTGTGTTGTTTTCAGTTGTTCAAGAACCGTCCGCGCCTCAGGATACAGTGACCCGGACAATGTATTGATCGCAGCAAGCTGTATTTCGGGGATTTCTGAGCGGGCATCAAATACTGCAATGCAGATCCGCATCAACTCCTTCACATCCTGATCCGTTTCCTGGGTTATTGCATCGCGCAGCAGTTTTACGGCTGAAGGATTCAGGGTCTTGAGAATATTTCGTACCGAAGTCAGGCGTGTGCTCTTATCTTCGCTGAATATCGTAAGTGTGGCCAGCTTCTCGTTCAGGAGTCCTCTTAGCTTGTTGTTTATGACAACCTTTTTATAGCGCTTTCTGAGTTCCTTTTTACTTCTTGTTTCAATCAGTTTCCCTGTCAACAGATCGAAAATCTCATACTCCTTGGTTGTTGTTGCCGACACTAAAATCATGCTTTGGTTTTTTTTATGAAAATAGAGATTGCCATCCAGAAGGCTGCTCAAAACCCGAATGGAATGCGGATTTCCAGATGCTGCAATATCACGGATTGCTGCAGCTTTATCGCTGAAACTTTTAGAGACAAGCAGCCCGAAGCTACTCTGCAGGGAGTCGTCGAGACCTGCATCGTCTGCTGCATGCAGGCCATGCAAGATGATTGAAGCGAATACAACAAGTACCAGTATGCGTTTCATGGTCTCAACATTTTCAAAAATGTTGAAGGCTGGCTACCCTTCATCTCCAGGGTAGCCAGCCTCAGGTATAAGTTGGTTATGAACACATTTCGGAAACGGCTACGTGTTCAATAATTCTGTCCGGAACACTCTTTGGTTTCTGTATTGAAGTTTCCGCAATTCACTGGAGCCGTCCAGTTGGCAACGATTTTGCTGCTTTCGGGCAACCAGTCAGTCCAGGCATCACCTTTGACCACATCATCCGTGGACCAGACGATCTCGAACTGGCCATCATCCTGAACTTCACCGATCAGTACCGGCTTGGACAAATGATGATTGGTATTCATCACTGCCACACCACCTGTCAGATTGGGCACTTCAAGTCCATACATTGCGAGTCGGACTGCATCCACGTCAGTTGTCCCGGCTTTTTCAACAGCCGCTGCCCACATCTTAAATCCAATGTAGGTGGCTTCCATCGGATCATTGGTTACCCGGTCTTCATTCCCGATAAAGGCATGCCATGCTTCAATAAACTTGTCATTTTCTTCGGATTCTGCACTCATGAAATAATTCCATGCAGCCAGATGGCCTACCAGAGGGCCTGTATCAATTCCCAATAATTCCTCTTCGCCCACCGAGAATGCGACAACAGGAATATCCTCAGCCGATAATCCCTGGTTTCCGAGTTCTTTGTAAAATGGGACATTGGCATCGCCATTGATGGTTGAGACTACAGCTGTTTTCTTTCCTGCTGACCCAAACGCCTTGATATCTGAAACAATGGTTTGCCAGTCAGAATGTCCAAACGGTGTGTAGTTGATCATGATATCCTTATCAGCTACACCTTTTTGCTTGAGGTAAGCTTCGAGAATCTTGTTTGTGGTTCGAGGGTATACATAGTCCGTACCAGCCAGTACCCATCGTTCTGCACCCACATCATTCATAAGATAATCAACGGCTGGAATCGCCTGCTGATTGGGCGCAGCACCGGTATAAAACACATTTTTGGAGGATTCCTCACCCTCGTATTGAACCGGGTAGAAAAGCAAGCCGTTCAACTCCTCAACCACCGGTAATACTGATTTGCGCGACACCGACGTCCAGCAGCCAAAAATCACATCTACGTCATGTACTTCAATCAGTTCTCGCATTTTTTCGGCAAACAGTGGCCAGTTTGATGCCGGGTCGACCACGACTGCTTCCAGCTCTTTTCCAAGCAAACCTCCCGCCTTGTTTTGCTCTTCGACCATCATCAGGACAGTGTCCTTAAGCGTGGTTTCACTAATTGCCATGGTCCCTGAAAGAGAGTGCAAAACACCAACTTTTATCTTGTCAGCGGAATTTACCGGTTGTAGTAACAGCATGCCCAACAAGGCACAGATTCCATGTATTCCCCACTTTTTAAACTTCATTTCACTAACTCCTGAAATTTCATTTCTGTAGTCATTTGCTATCCACTGACACATTCTTCTGACATGGAAACAGTCAAAACAGGTCCACCAGAATGTGCAGTCTCCCTAATGCTATGCACTAAGCATGCCACCGATAGTGCTAACTTAAGATCATGAATGGAATCAACAGGATAAATTAGCATTGCATGACTTGCGGGGTTAGGTGATGCCTGATAGCAGCTGGCACGCACTACTATCATGCATGCATGCACCTGAAACAGGTGTTTTCAAATGTGGGCCGTCCGGCTGGCCATATCTGACTAACCGTAGCCAGACCAAGACAGGCCGGCCTCTTGCCGAGGATTTGCTGCAAGTCGTCTTACCTGTCTCTTGACAGCCAGCTGCTTAATCAGTACAGCAGGAAAAAGATGCCTGACCCATCAGATTTGCACGGCCATAGCACTGACACAAGTTTTTTCCGATGGATGTTGAGAAGCTGGATATACCATGCTCTCACAGCTGTAGAAGATCTCGCAGCAGCTGCGATTCACTGTATGCCACAGCAGAACCAGGCTAGACAGCCTTAACCGATTGGCACACGAAACTCCAGCCCATTCTCCGACGCTGACCTGATCCTCTCGACTGCTACCCATGTGGGATGGTGTAGATCCGGAGAAGGATAGCCTTGCCACCGCGGCACAGGCACGCGCATTGAAGGGCTGTACAAAACAGCGACGTGCTGCCCTAATTCACGCCTTCCTGAAGCGCCAGCCGTACATCATACGCCCATAAAAGTTGAACCACTTCCTTGCCTCAGGATCCTGAAATGGATAGTCGGCTCCAAGCTGCTTCGCCGTGACCAGTCCAGTCACGAAACATGTCTCCTGACTGTTGATGAGGGTATGGGCACCACAGTGCCATGTTCGCCTCCTGCCCTGAACGAAGCGGAAAATATGGATGAGCAGGGCCACGTGGCGCACGTCGTGCACGATGTGCTGAAACCACCACCTTTTGATGATCTTGCCTTCGTCGATACGACTGATTGGATTGTAGGTCACTAGGCATGGCTTATCCGACCGGTTTGCCCAAGGCTGCTGATTGTGCATGATGTAGGTGATTTCGTAGTTGTCAGGCCTGACACCATACTGCTCGATGTGGTTGCTGCGGGTGGCGAGTGGTTTCACGGCATTGTCAGGGAGAATCGAGGCATCCGAATGTACGACAGTATGGTTGTGCAGTTCACTCTCGTAACGAATCGAAGAGAGGATCCAGCTCTCCAGAAAGGTCGGCTTGTCCAAGATCATCAGCGCTTGATTCGCGTTACAGGCAAAAACCACATCGTCAAACGTCTCTTTCTTTCCGTTTTCGTCCTCTACGACGACATCGGATGAACGTCGGTACACTTTGTGAATTGGTCGGTCAAGATATATCTTGTCCTGAAAATCAGCCGACAATTTTTCATAGATTCGTCGAGTACCCTGGTCCCAGGTTTGCATCGGTGTGGCAGATTCAATATCGAAAAACTCCAGATATCGGGAAAACAGGGATGCAGGCATGTCAAATACGTTCGTGGCCATCAGGAAGTTGACAAACATGGGTTTCAGAATCTTGTACCGGAAATCCCCGGAGAACCTGCCCAGGGTGAGAACCGAACCCATGCTGATATAGTTGAATGGGTTCAGGGCATTAAGCAATCTGGACTTGGACCTGTTGAGTACACCAAACCATTTTAGACGTCTCAGAAGTTTCTGGAATTTCTCGATTTCCGGTTGCAGTTGCCTCCGGATGTCGGAGTCGAAATCGTGAGCGTAAATGCCACCACGATACTTCACGCTGTAACTGAAGCCGGTATCGACCAACTCGATACCGTGCTGCTGCATGAACAGTAGAATATGATGATATACCGAGGGTATGCATGCGGTGACGGAGATATCGAATGGGATGGAGGTTCCATCATCTTGTGGCATATCGGCCGTAATGGCGTTTCCACCAATCTTGGATTGCGCTTCGAACAGTCGAAAATCGAATCGATCAGGATGGTGATTCAGCGCCCAAGCTACTCCCAGCCCCGAGACCCCCGCACCGATGATTGCAACTTTCCTTGGCATGGCTACGTCCGCTTCACGCGGAACCCCCGCTCTACCCATGTCCTTGATTCTCTCCAACGAAATTCCATGCCCGAATCAACCTAAATTCCAAGAGAGAGGATTATATACAATAGTGTCCAAACAACAGTAACCGGCGATCTTGATCGTCTGAACATACAAATCTTCACAGGCTGTATGTCAGGTGGTCTCCCCATAGTCTAGCACCATAAACGGGAGCAACTTCGGGGGCAGGACACCGCAAAATAAGGTGGTGGCCAGGGGCGGAATCGAACCACCGACACGAGGATTTTCAGTCCACTGCTCTACCGACTGAGCTACCTGGCCAGATTTTAAGGAATTGTGCTGAGACTCCCGTGAAGTAACAAGAGCCGCGCATATATTTCAGAAATTGCTATTCGTTGCCCGGCTCAACAAATTCCTTGGGTTTTTCCGATCCTTCTCCAAAAAAGAATTTCTCCATCTCTTCTTCCAGGAACTTACGCGCTTTGGGATCAACAGGAGTCAACCGATACTCATTGATTAACATGGTCTGATGACTCACCCACTTCTGCCATCCTTCCTTGGAAACGTTTTCGTAAATTTTTTGCCCGAGATCACCTGGATAAGGCATGTACTCAAGACCTTCCGCTTCTTTATTCAGCTTTACACATTGAACCATGCGTGTCATGGGAGCTTTCCTTTGTATTCAACATAGCCTGCCGTAGAACCTTGCGGACCGGGGCAGCCAGACCGATTTTTTCACAAGGCGCTTTATACCAAACCCCAGCATCATCTTCCATCACACCAATGGATTGACCAACCAGTTGCACCAGTTTCAGATGCATATGCAGCCTGTAATGCGAAAAAGTATGAGTCATTACTGGCAAGGCCTGTGTCCTGTAGGCAAGTTCCCCGTATCTACTTTCCAACCATTCTAACAGGCTGGCATCGTCGACGAATTCTGGAAAACTGTACAGGCCACCCCAAATACCCGCTGGCGGGCGCTTTTCCAGCCAGATGGCACCCTGAACATCTTTTACCATTGCTACCTGTATCTCACGCTGAGGCAAAATGCGAGAAGGCTTTGCGGTGGGCAACTCGTGCTGGCGATGCTGCCTGAAGGCCTTGCAACCGTTTTGGACTGGACACGACAGGCAATCTGGATGTACACGGGTACACAGCGTTGCCCCGATATCCATCATGGCCTGCGTGTAGTCAGCGATCTGGCCTTTCGAAATCGGCAACAGGGACTCTGCATGTGCCCAGAGCTGGGCTTCGACCTTGCGTTCACCGGACCAGCCTTCCACTGCAAAATACCTTGCCAGCACGCGCTTCACATTGCCATCCAGGATGGCATGTCGTTGATGGAAGCCCAGTGCCAGAATAGCCGCTGCCGTGGAACGACCGATTCCTGGCAGGGCAGACATTTCTTTCATGTCGTCGGGAAACCGGCCTTGATAAAACTCACATACCTGTCGTGCGGTCTTGTGCAGGTTTCGTGCACGCGCATAATATCCCAGCCCGGCCCAGTAGTGCAGTATCTCATCAACTCCGGCATCAGCCAGCTCTCTGACATTCGGAAAGCGCTGAATAAACTTCTGGTAATACGGAATCACCGTATCGACTCGCGTCTGCTGCAGCATGATTTCTGAAACCCAGATTTTGTACGGGTCAGGATTTTGCTGCCACGGAAGGTCTTTCCTGCCATGAAGCTGAAACCACGCCAGAACCTGCTTGCTGAACATGCCCACATCAATACCCACAGCTTGCGAACAATGTTGTCTGTCGATGAACCAGTCCTAAGAGCCCGCATCCACAATCATTGCCCGTCACGTTCCCAAATCCCCGACTTGCCACCCGATTTCCTGACAAGGCCAACCGTCTGGAATGTCATGCCCCGGTCTACAGCCTTGCACATGTCATATACCGTCAACAACGCGATCTGCACGGCAGTTAGTGCTTCCATTTCCACCCCGGTCTGTCCGACAGATTCCACCGTAGCTTTACAGTAAACTGCCGGGGGCGCCTCTTCAGCCTCCAGCTCCACTTCCACCGAAGTGATCTGGATGGGATGACACAGAGGAACCAGATCAGGAGTTTTCTTGGCAGCGGATATGCCGGCAATTCGAGCAATCCCCAGTACATCCCCTTTTTTATTGCCGCCTCTCTGAATCAGCTGTAAGGTTTCTGCCTGCATGCATATCCGCCCGTCAGCAGTAGCTTGGCGGCGGGTGACGGGTTTTTCACCGATATTCACCATATGGGCTTCACCTTGGGGATTAAAGTGCGTAAATTTACTCATGTCATCCAATCCGAGTTCCCGGAACTGTGATGGTACCATCTGGTACCAGTGTTTCGTATGACTCAAAAACGGTGAAGTTGAACGATGTCAGTCCACGTAAAGTATTTTGCGAGCCTACGCGAGGAGATTGGCCGTGCTGAGGACTCAGTCTCGATTTCCGGCACAGCCACAGTTGAGGAAATCTGGCACCAAACGACGGGCAACCTGCAGCGAGATAGCCTGGTGCTGGTAGCCGTCAACCAGGAGTACGCCGATTTTGATCATATCGTCCAAGATGGTGACGAAGTCGCATTCTTTCCCCCTGTCACCGGAGGCTAGTCTTTCTCAATCGAATACCGCAACCTGCGTTCAATCGTGCACCTTGCACGGTGTTCAGCCCGTGCAGGCTCTCCGTTTGTACCTTGAACCTATACTGATATTCCACGCGACGGGCCAGATAACCTGCTTACCGGATCAGAATAAACAGACCCCTTGATGCACGCTGGATATTCAACAGCAATGCCTCTGGATTTTTCTTGATGGCAGCCTTCATGTCTTTGATCGTCTTGACGCGTTCCCTGTTCACACTGATAACGATATCCCCTTTACGCAGCCCGGCCGACGCAGCCTTGCCGCGTGCCTGAACTACCTCAATTCCAGCGGCAGTCCTGCGCGAAGGATCTTCTTGTGCTTCACTGAACTTGGCACCTGCCAGTTTTTCACTAAGCGTATTGCCGCTGACCGTGTAGGTCGTGTGCCGGCCCACTGAAGCAGTGAGACTGCGTGTCTTGCCATCCCTCAATACCTCGATCTCGACTTCAGAACCCACCCTTAACAATCCTATTTCATTACGTACCTGGGCCGAATTGTCCACCTCACGTCCGTTGACAGCAGTGATGACGTCACCCACCTTTATGCCTGCTTGCTGTGCCGGAGATTTCGCTTCAACGCGTGCCACCACCACACCCTTCTTGCGAGCTACACCGAATGCCTCGGCCAGTTCAGGGGTCAGGTCCTGCACGACAAACCCGAGTCGACCCCTTCTGACCTCGCCATGCTCAACCAGTTGGGAAATGATCTGCCTGGCCATATTGACCGGTATTGCAAACCCGATCCCTATGTTGCCGCCGCCTGATCCGTAAATGGCCGTATTGATACCAATGAGTTCCCCTCGCAGATTCACTAGTGCACCGCCTGAATTGCCTGGATTGATGGACGCATCGGTCTGGATGAAGTCTTCATACGATTCAATTCCGAGCCCGCTACGCCCGAGGGCGCTCACAATGCCGGACGTTACTGTTTGGCCCAATCCGAAAGGATTGCCGATCGCCACCACGAAATCTCCCTGTCGGAGATTGTCTGAATCCCCGAGTGCGATCTCAGTCAGCCGCTCTGCATCAATCTGAATCACTGCAATGTCCGCACCGGGGTCCTTGCCGATAACCTTCGCATTGAAACGCTGTCCATCCTCCAGTGTCACAACTATGTCTTCGGCCTTGTCAATAACGTGCGAGTTCGTCACGATGTAACCGTCATTTGCATCCACGATAACACCTGACCCCAATCCGCTAATGCGCCGCTCACGGCGCTGCTCGGGCACATCGAAAAACCGCCTAAAGAACGGGTCATCAAAAAACGGGTCGCGAACGATGACTTTACCCGTAGTGGAAATATTGACAACTGCAGGGGTAGTCTTCTCCAGCATCGGGGCAAGTGTCGGCAGGACCAGGTTGTTTGACCCGGCAGCCGGGGCACCCGATACGGGAGTCAGGATCACCACCAGGCCCAATATCAAAGCTTGTTGAAATACTCTCAGCATCTTCTGCACCGTGTCCGTTGAAAATGTGACCGGGCCAGATTATACGGGGATATATGGTTAAAAGTATTCACGTGGATTGAACTTAAAATGATGTTCCATATTCCTGTACAACTCCCTGTCCTGTTCTGTCAAGGCCTCAGGTACTACGATCTGCAAAATGATAATCTGGTCTCCAGCAGGATTCCCCGGCAGGCCGCGCTTACCCAAACGCAGTTTCTTGCCCGGCTTTGAATTGCCAGGAATACTCATCTCCACTCGACCTCCAAGAGTCGGAACCATTATACGTGCGCCGAGCGCAGCCTCCCACGGACTGACCGGCAAATCCAGTAGAACATCCCGGCCATCCAGCCCGAAGAATCGATGAGGCAGTATCTTTATTTCAAAATAAAGATCTCCACTCGAACCACCCCCTGCACCTGCACCACCCTGTCCGGCAAGACGTATTCTTTGGCCTGAAGTTATGCCAGGCGGAATCTTGACCTCCAGACTGCGGCCACTGGAGAGCCTCACACTCTTGGTTGCGCCTGAAAAGCTTTCTTCCAGGGTGATTGACAAACTCGCATGCCGGTCCGCACCTTTTGCTTGACGGGCTTGGCCCGGTGCAAAGCCCCCACCGAACAACGATTCGAAAAAGTCACTGAAACCGGATGCGTCAAACCCTGAGTGGGAAAAAGAAGTGCGGCCTGAAAAGCCGGAATTGAAGATATGCATGTCCTGCCAACCGGGAGGTGGCTGAAAATCCTGGCCTGCTCGCCAGTTGGCTCCAAGTTGATCGTATGCCTGTCGTTTTTGCGGATCTTTCAGGACTTCATACGCCTCACCCACTTCCTTGAATTTTTCCTCTGCACCCGGTTCACGGCTTACATCAGGGTGATATTTTCGTGCAAGTCGGCGGTAAGCCCGCTTGATATCACCTTCTTCCGCATCTCGCTTTACGCCCAGTGTTTCATAGTAATCTTTATACTGCATACGTGCATTCTATGCTTCAGATCAGCGGAACGCCGCGGCGGACGCAGCGTTCCGTGGTCCTTGCATACATCCTGAATGGATGGAAATTACCCCTCTACCGTGATTTTCTTCGGCAATGCCTTTTCCTTTTTCGGCACCCGAAGCGTCAGCACTCCATGCACCGTCTTGGCGGAAATGTGGTCTGAGTCAGCCGTGTCGGGAAGCGTGAAACGACGGAAAAAACTGCCGTATACACGTTCCGTTCGGGTATAGCCGTGTTCCTCTTCATGACTGTCTGACTTTCGTTCACCTTTCACGGTCAACACTCCGTCTTCCAGAGAAACTTCGATATCCTTCGGATCCACACCCGGCAGTTCCGCGCTCACCTCGTAGGCATCCTTACCTTCCTTGATATCAATTGGAGGAACCCAGTCAGATGCTGTGTCCGTGTATCCCACTTGGTTGCCGTTGAAAATGCGATCCATTTCTCCACGAAATTCCCTCAAAGAATCCCACGGGTCACGATATATTCTTCTTGCAAGCATGTTAGCCTCCTAAATCTAATAATTGATGACCAATAGATATGGGCTAATCATGTATTTTCAAGCTTGAGAGTCCATTATTTTCCTGCCGGATCGACCTTTTCGTATTCAAACTGTCCAGCCTTGCGGTTTTTTTGCACGGCCTGGGGAGTGAATACCTGTCCATTCATGGCCAGGTATGTCCCGTGAGACAAATGCTGGGCAGCGGCAATGGCGTAACCTATATTGAAGACTGCATCGGTGTTTCGGAATCGGGCCGGCTGCATGGCACCCGTCAACACGATGGTCTTGCCCGGGATGTCCTGGAGGCATAAAGCAGTCTCCACCATGGTGTCGGTTCCATGAGTGATCAGAATGTGCTGACATGGCTCGGTCCTGACAAGATCAGCAATGTAGGTGCGATCCTGTGCGGTCATATCAAGGCTGTCCTTCCTGAGAATGGATTCCACTTCAAACGGGAATCCTGCCAGTCCCTCTTCGAGAATTTCACCCACTACTGGTTCACCTATCTGATACTCACTCAGTGCATCAAAGTACACCTTGTCCAGGGTGCCTCCCGCACAAAATATCTTGACTCGATGTTTTTCCAGGTGGAGGTCATGGTTCATGGGTTTATGCCTCGCAAAAGCTTACTCTACGTTCTGAACCTGCTCTCGCATTTGTTCGATCAGGACCTTCAGGTCAACTGCGGCCCGTGTGGTCTCCAAGTCAGCCGATTTGGATGACAGGGTATTGGCCTCACGGTGAAATTCCTGGATGAGAAAATCAAGGCGCCTGCCGGACACCTCACGGCTTGCAAAGATTGAAGCCATCTCATCCAGATGGCTTTGCAGCCGGTCCAGTTCCTCCATGATATCCAGCTTCTGTGCAAGGAAGACAAGTTCCTGCTCAAGCCGGACCGGATCAAGCTCGTGCAAAAGCTCACCGGCCCGTTGCTGCAGCTTTTCTCGAACTGATGCCAGCACCTGCGGGTAACGATTGCGCACAGCCGTGACAATGGACCGGACTTCAGCACACTTGTCCAGCAAGATTGCTTCAATCCGAGCGCCTTCCGCACTTCGCGTATCGGCCAACTGGTCAACTGCCTTTTCGAAAAGCCGGGTACAGGCAGCATGAAAGGCTTGCATATCTCTTTCTGCAGACTGCACCACCCCAGGCCAGGCCAGGACATCCGAGGCACGAACCGGCGCAGGGGCCGAAAGCTTTTCATTCAACTGCTGGATCTGCACAAGCAGGCAATCCAGCAAGGGCCTGTTGAGTTCCAGTGCGGCCGATTGCACATCGGTAAACCGGTAACGGAACGCACAATCAATTTTCCCGCGTGTAAAACGAGCCTGAAGATGCTTGCGCAACGATAATTCCAGCCTGCGAAACTCCTCCGGGAGACGGAAAGATATATCCAGATAGCGATGATTGACAGAACGCACTTCCCAGACCAGGTCACCCAGTTCACTGGTGTCCTCGACTCGCGCAAATCCTGTCATACTGTGCAGCATGGCTGCCCCCCATTAGCCGGTTCAAATTCCGCCTGCCCGGTGCAGACGCCTTTTTTGCGTATAATACGCCTCTTTTCACATCATCAGGTTGTCTTATGAATTCTGCAAGCAGACCCAGCGGACGCAGACCGGACCAGATGCGCAACATTCGCTTTACACGCAACTATACGCGTTATGCCGAAGGGTCCGTACTGGTGGAATTCGGGGACACCCGGGTAGTATGTACGGCAACCGTATCAGACCAGGTGCCCAAATTCATCAAGGGCAAGACGCAAGGATGGGTCACGGCCGAATACGGGATGTTACCGCGCTCAACCAGCGAACGCACAATCCGGGAAGCGGCGCGTGGCAAACAGGGTGGGCGCACACTAGAAATCCAGCGCCTGATCGGTCGTTCCCTGCGCTCAGCAGTAAACCTGAAAGGTATTCCGGGGTATGCCGTGACCGTGGACTGCGATGTGATACAGGCTGATGGCGGCACCCGGACGGCTTCGATCTCCGGTGGATTTGTTGCCTTGCACGAGGCAGTCACACAACTTGCAAACAGCCACTGCATCCCTTTCATTCCGGTCCGGAATTTTGTTGCAGCAGTATCGGTCGGTATCGTCAACAACATTCCGGTACTGGACCTCGACTACGAGGAAGACTGTCAGGCACATACCGATATGAATATCGTCATGAACGATGCAGACGCATTCATTGAAGTACAGGGCACGGCAGAACAACAGGCGTTTTCCAGAGATGAGTTTGCATCCATGCTTGACCTGGCGAGTCTGGGTGTGCGTGAGGTCATCAGGCAGCAAAAACTTTGCCTGGACAAGTAGATGCCCCAGCGAACCGTCCTGGCCAGCAATAACCCTGGCAAGCTCAGGGAGATCCAGGCAATGCTTGACCCGCAGCGGTATCTGCTTGTAGCCCAGTCCGATCTCCAGATCGGGGAGATCGCCGAAACCGGGACCACCTTCGTGGAAAATGCAATCATCAAGGCCCGTCATGCTGCCAGTGAAAGTGGCTGTTGTGCCCTGGCGGACGACTCCGGAATTGAAGTCGATGCCCTGCAGGGGGCTCCAGGTGTCCACAGCGCACGTTACGCCGGGAACCATGCCAGCGATGCATCGAATAATGAAAAACTGCTGGCTGAACTGGCAGGCATACCAGACCATGAACGTAGCGCACGCTTCCATTGCGTGATCGTATACATGCGCCATGCACTGGACCCCGTCCCCATCCTGTGTCAGGGTTCCTGGGAAGGTCGCATACTGCATGAAGCTATGGGGGACAACGGGTTCGGCTACGATCCCCTGTTCTACGTGCCGACACACGGCTGTTCTTCTGCACAGCTGGACCCGGCAGAAAAAAACCGCATCAGTCATCGTGGACAGGCTCTGCAGAAACTGATTCGCGCACTGCAGTGAAGGAACCCGTTTTCCCTTACACATCCGAATGCATACGACCCGAATCCCACTTTCTCTCTACGTGCACATCCCCTGGTGTGTGAAGAAATGCCTATATTGTGATTTCAACTCGCATGAGGTTCGGTCTCCACTTCCGGAAACGCACTATGTCGATGCGTTGGTCGCTGACCTGCAAGCGCATGCCCAAGTCGTTGCCAATCGTCAAGTCATCAGCATATTCATCGGTGGCGGTACACCCAGCTTGTTTACGCCAGGCACCATTTCGCGCCTGCTGGATACCATAAACTGTATCCTGACGATTGGGTCTCAGGCGGAAATCACCATCGAGGCCAATCCAGGCACCCTGGACCAAGGTAACTTTACGGGCTTTCGAAAGGCTGGCATCAACCGTATTTCGATCGGCGTGCAGAGTTTTGATGACACCATGCTGCACGCACTAGGCCGCATCCACGATGCAGACACTGCAAGACAGGCGGTACTCGCGGCACGGCGGGCAGGCTTTGAAAACATCAATATCGACCTGATGTATGCCTTGCCCGGACAGACCCTGGCAGGAGCTCGACAGGATGTCGAACAGGCCATCGAGCTCGAACCTGAACATCTCTCCTATTACCAGCTCACGCTGGAACCCAATACCCGGTTTTTCAGACAGCCTCCAAAACTGCCTGGTAACGACCTAGCCTGGGCGATGCAGCAGCAGGGGACACATCTGATTGAACAGCATGGCTTGCAGCAATACGAAGTATCGTCCTATGCGAAAGACCGGCACCAATGCCTTCACAACATGAATTACTGGCAATTCGGAGACTATCTGGGAATCGGGGCCGGTGCACATCAGAAAATCAGCCTGGAAGGAACAGGCGTGTTCCGCAGTGCAAAGCCCAGAAACCCGCAGCAGTACATGAAGCACGTGTTCAACGGCGATTCTCCGGAAACGCCAGATGGGCGCTTGCTGCCCGAGGAACTGGAATTCGAGTTCCTGATGAATGCTCTGCGCCTGAAGTCAGGATTTACCCGGCAACAGTTTGAGCTGCACACCGGTCTTGAATTCAAGCTGCTCGCATCAAGGCTGCAGGAGTTATATCATGAAGGCCTGCTGGCCAAGGAAACCGAGCGGGTGTGCTGCAGCCAAAACGGGTACCGATTTCTTGATGATCTGCTGCTGCGCTTGTTGCCTGATAGGCCAACAGCCACCTTGCAGACCTGCCAGCAAGCCATGCAGGCAGATGCAGGAATCCAGGGTTCTGCGCACTGCGCTGGAAGCAGGATCGTACATGAAACGCAGCAAGTTATGCACAATTGTAATAAAAGTGCAGTCTGATGCACCAAATTGATCGGTCAAAATCGTTTTGTCTGAAAAACTTCTGTATAATCAATCAGTTAAAATTTAGTACGTTATTTAAGCAGTCTAACAAATATGTCATTATTACCGGGAATTCCTGCAAAGTTGTATGATTATCCACAATCTTATCCACAAATTTTGTGGATTAAACTGTAAACCCCCATGCTGACAATCAGTTAAACGAAAATAGTTAAAAATACTTTAAAGGAATCTGCTAACTTAAAATTCCAGTGCAGTACTTGAGTTGAAGCTTTGCGTTCAGTATGCTCCGCGCCACATTCCGAAGAATTTCTAGATCATGAAACCAGATATTCATCCAGATTACCGAGAAGTGGAAGTAGTTTGCACTTGCGGCAACCGCTTCATCACACGCTCGACCTATGGGTCGGAGTCCCTGCACATCGACGTGTGCTCATTATGCCATCCATTTTTCACTGGCAAACAGAAGATTGTCGATTCAGCTGGACAGGTGGACAAATTCAGAAAGCGGTATGGGAGAAAAGGCTGATTGCTGCAATCTAGTCGCACAGTGGCTCCTTCCCCATGCGCTGTCATCACAAGGCGGCTGCTATCACAAGTACATTGCCTGACATGACAGGACTGACCTTGTTCAGAGCAGGTATTCATCGACGGAACCTGGAGAGTTCGGCGCTTCCACCGGGCAGTATGCATTACTTCCGCCGCACAATTCAGCTGATGCTTGCCACGATCCTCGTGCTCGCAGCGGGATTGCTCATGTCAGGCTGTGCCACCAATCCGGTAACCGGCAAACAGGACCTGGTACTGATGTCCGAACAAAAGGAGATCCAACTGGGAAGCCAGGCGCATCAGAAGATCATGCAACAGTACCGCCCTTACGACGATCCAGAACTGCAAAGTTACGTTGAAGAGATTGTGCGTGATCTTTCCAGTAACAGCCACCGTGACAAGCTGAAATTCCATGTAACGGTCCTGGACAGTCCGCAGGTCAATGCCTTTGCGTTGCCGGGAGGTTATATCTACATCACCCGAGGCATCATGGCCTTCATGAACTCCGAGGCCGAACTTGCGGGCGTGCTTGCTCATGAAATCGGACATGTCACGGCCCGCCATGGTGTACGCCAGCACAGTTTGGGCACTGTCACGGACCTGCTTGGCACGGGAATCAGCATTCTTACCGGCAGCCGCGTCGCTTCCCAGGCAGCCGAAGTGGGAGGCCTGGTGTGGATACGTGGATACGGGCGCAAGCAGGAACTGGAGGCAGACCGTCTGGGTGCAGAGTATCTGGCCCGTTCCGGCTACGATCCGGAAGAAATGATCAATGTCGTCGGACTGCTCAAATCGCAGGAAGTGTTTGAAACAAGGCTTGCCCAGAAAGAAGGACGCAAACCCAACATCTACCACGGAATTTTCTCAACACACCCGGCCAACGACAAGCGCCTTCAGGAGGTCGTGCTGGCCGCAAACAAGTACAAAACTGCCACAGCACGCAATACCGAGCGCGAGACTTTCCTGCAGCATATGGAAGGACTCGTACTGGGCCATGGCGAAAAAGATGGTGTGCTACGGGGCCGCATGTTCTATCACAATGAGCTTGACCTGTATGTCGAATTTCCAGAAGGCTGGAAAGTGGAAAACCTGCCTGACCGCCTGGTTGCAGTGCCCGTTGACCGCATGGTCCAGATACAGATCACAACCGCGAATCTCAGCAGTCGCGAGACGGCCGAAAACTACCTGAAACGAAACTGGAACAGGCTTCACATGGGCAAGGCAATACGTACCGCCGGCTTCGATGGATATACAGGCCGCACGAGTTTCCATGTCAGGGGGATTGTCCGGCCTGGCCGCATTGCAGCGGTCACCCAGGACAGACGCGTCTATGAAATCAGGTTCATGGGAAAAGACCAGGATGCTTTTGAACGCCACGACAGCGCAGCTCTTGAGACCATCCAGAGCATGCGCCGCCTTCAGGGCGACGAGGCGAGACTTGCCAAGCCCAAACGCATCCACATCACCCGTGCACAAGCCGGGGATACCTTCGCTTCACTGGCCAAACGATCCGCGCTCGAAGACCAGCCTGTTGAAAGGCTGCGCCTGCTGAACGGGATGTACCCGGAAGGCGAGCCCAAGCCCGGTCAATGGATCAAGACCGTACAATGAACATCGGCGTACACACTGGCAAACCGTACCTTCATCATTTCCTATGACATCTGAAAAGGTCTACCTGATCGATTCCAGCATCTATGTGTTCCGGGCCTGGTTTACAGTGCCAGACGATGTCGTAAACGGGGAAAACGAGCCGGTAAATGCCGTGTACGGCTTTGCCGACTTCGTTTACCAGTTTCTCCGCCAGACACGGCCGCAGTACATTGCCTTCGCATTTGATGACAGCCTGAGAACTTCTTTCCGCAACCAGCTATACCCCGAGTACAAGGCCAACCGTGAGCCGGCACCGGAAGAGTTGAAGCGACAGTTTGCCTACTGCAGGCAATTTCTGCAGGCATTGGGCCTGTTTGAAACGGCTCGTCCACGTTTTGAAGCAGACGACATTATCGGCACGCTTGCCAAGCACATGCGCGAGCGTGGACACCCGATCACGATTGTGACCTCAGATAAAGACCTGGCACAGCTCATTTTCGAAAACGATATTCTGTGGAATTTTGCAAAAGGCCAGCGACACTCCATCCCCCAAATCAGGCAACAGTTTGGCGTATACCCCAGCCAGATCGCCGACCAGCTGGCAATCGCCGGAGACAAAACCGATAACATTCACGGTGCGCCTGGAATCGGTATGGCCACGGCCGCCAAGCTGCTGAACCGTTTCTCCAGCCTGGAAGATCTGCTTGCCAACTGTTCCGAAATTGGATCAATGAAGATTCGGGGCGCCAAGCGGATCCAGGGACTGATTGAAAACCACAGGGAAAATCTGCTGCTATACAAGAAACTGACTACTATCCGGTGTGACATCGAATTCCCTGATGCAATCAGCCTGCGTTGGAAATCACCCGATATCCCTGCACTGGAGGAATTGTTCGACAAGTTCGGGTTCGGAAATTTCAGGCGTGAACGCTGGCTGGACATGCTGCGGGCCTGAATCAGTCATGTCCATTGATGCCCGGTCTCTTGGGCGACAGGTTGGGCTGACACTTTCGGATACACCGAACGCTCATGCGGTCACGCCAGTGGCAGGAGGAGACACCTGTCGGGCATACAGGGTCCGGTTCAAGGAGAAAACCTGTTTTCTGAAAATCCATGGGCTGCACATGTTCGACATGCTGCAATGCGAGGCATACAACCTTCGTGCCCTAGCCGAAACGAATACCCTGAGGGTACCGCAGCCCGTTGCATGCGGAAAGACCTGCTCATACAGCTTCTTGCTGCTTGAATTCCTTGAACTGCATACGGGTGGACCGGGTGCAATCCTTGGCCAACAGCTTGCCCGGCTGCATCAGCACACGGAAGATCATTTCGGATGGCCCCAGGATAACTGGATCGGCAGCACACCACAGCCGAATACCAGTTGCCCGGACTGGGTCTCGTTCTGGCGTCACAGGAGGCTTGCACACCAACTGGATCTGGCAAAAGACAATCATGCCGGTTGTTCGCTTCTTGAAAGCGGTGAACGCCTGGTATGTGAATTCGCTGCCCTGTTTGAAGGCTACACGCCGAAACCCAGCCTACTGCATGGAGACCTGTGGTCAGGAAACTATGCATTCGATGCGGCATCCAGGCCTGTGGTCTATGATCCGGCATGCTACTACGGTGATCGTGAGACCGACCTTGCGATGACCACACTGTTCGGAGGGTTCAGCGAAGAGTTCTACAGTGCCTATTCAGAATACTATCCTATGGACCAAGGCTTTACGGTGCGCAAGGGACTTTACAATTTCTATCATGTCTTGAACCACTTTAACCTGTTTGGTGGAAGTTACGCCAGGCAGGCAGAGAATTTATGCCTGAAGGTTTTAAGCGAAGTCAGGTAGGTTACCGTCTGGCACCAAGCTTCAAAGCGCGTTGTCTGGCTGCTTCCCGGTCCTCGGGTCCTGCCTGTGGCGACCTGTGTTCCGGCCATCCCTGGATATGCCGGGAAATGATCCCAGACAAGGCCCGGATATGAACGGGCTCATCATTCAGGGCCGGAATATAATTGAAGGACTCACCCCCGCTACGCAAAAAAATCTCATGGTTCTGCATGTCGATTTCTTCCAGTGTTTCAATGCAGTCAGCCGAAAATCCCGGACAGAACACGTCCACCGTCCGGATGCCCTTTTGGGGGAGTTTTTCCAGCGTTTCACTGGTATACGGACGCAGCCATTCAGCCACGCCAAAACGTGACTGGAAAGTGAGCAACCACTCATCGTCCCTGAGGCCCAGCCGCTGCGAGATCAACCGAGCCGTGTGCTGGCACTCGCAATGATAGGGGTCTCCCTGTAACAGGTTCCTTTTCGGCAACCCGTGAAAGGAAAACAGCAGCTTCTGGCTGCGTGAACCCTGTCGCCAGTATGACTCGATTTGTACAGCACAGGCATCAATATACTCGGGCTCCGATGCGTAACTGTTCACCATCCGAATTTCCGGCAACCACCGTAACCGGGCGAACTCCTTGGCAAGGGCATCAAATGTGGAAGCCGTGGTCGTGGCCGAATACTGCGGGTATAACGGAAACACCAGAACCCTGCGTGCATTGCACGCTTGAAATTCCCGCAGTGCAGAAGCGATGGGCAACTGACCATAACGCATTGCCAGAATGACCTTTACCTTGCCGATACAGGACTTTTCCAGCTCGGCCTGCAATGCCGCTTCCTGTTTTCTGCCAATCACCAGAAGCGGTGAGCCTTCATCCGTCCAGATCTTTGCATAGGCTTCGACTTTCTTGCGGGGGCGCAACTGAAGGACCACTGCGTGCAGGAGCACCCACCACAATGCCCGAGGCAATTCGACCACCCTGGGGTCCCACAGAAATTCTGCAAGATATTTCTGTATCGCACGAACCGTTGGGGCATCAGGTGTCCCGAGATTCACAAGCAGCACTCCGAGACATGTTTCGCCTCCGTGCTCAAAATCCCGGTTACCCGTGTATTTCGACTTCACTGTGGACAGTCCCGCCTTGCAGGTGACTGCAGATCACGATCCGGCGGCAAGTGGTAATGCAATCATGACCGGCATTCAGCAGGCTGTAAGGCCAGTCAGGCCACTTTGTTGAAGCGTTTGTGCAGGGGGCTGGTACGCGGGAAATGAGCAAGCAAAAATTTCATCTGATCGGCCAGTACCCTGTGTCCCTGCAGGAAAATGTACTCGGCATGGGTAGGCGTAAACGGAATGGCAAGTAACTGCATTCCTGCCTGTTCGGGCGTCTGGCCCGCCTTGTGGTTGTTGCAGCGCTTGCATGCCGAAACGACGTTTTTCCAGTCATCCCTGCCTCCCTGACTCAAGGGTCGTACGTGATCTCTTGAGAGATCACGGCGGTGAAAACGTTCTCCACAATACAGGCACATGTTTGCATCACGCTTGAACAACGCACGGTTATTCAAGGGTGGCGTATAGCTCTGGTGCAGGGAGCGGTTACTGCCCTGGGTCGCAATGATGGAATGAACCTCTATCTGGCTGCGCAGGCCACTGCGCGCATTGACCCCGCCACGGATGACATACAGCCGTTCACCGCAGGTATAGGCGACCTGCTCAATATGATACAGGCGCACGGCATCCTGGTAATTGACCCACTCCATAGGCATGCCCGACACGTCTGTGCGCAGTATCTGCAGACTGAAGTCGCTCACCAGGCTCTGCGGATTCACGTTCATATTGCACCGTTACAAACTGCTGTGTTTCACGGAATTAGACCACGGAAATACTACACTATTTCTGACGATTTGAAGTCACTATTTGAAATCTGGCCGGATCAGGAGAAGCTCCATGCAGCTTGATTACGCTCAGACAGGTTTCCCCGATCACAGCTATGGCAGCAGTCGCAGACTGATACGGACTGCTGTGGTTACAGGAAGGAAGCGACTGCAAGGCGATACCGGGTGATGTACATCGCGCAGAATTTGACCATGGATCAGGTCCAATCCATACAGACCTGCAGGATTCACACAACGCCCCATAACATCAAGGGCATTCTCAGGATAAGCCTGGAAGATCTGGCATATGCGCAAGTCCGGCACAACAGTATCCCCTTGAAATCAACAACTTGTCCACAGCCTTATCCACGAGCGTGCCGGAAGGCCGGATCCCTGCATTCACGGGACCGAATCGTGGTTTGCTCAGCTTGGTAGACTATGGGTGAATTATGTCAGTACCTCCAGTTTTGAAAATTGCCCTGCCCGTGCCACTGTACCGGTACTTCGAGTACCTTGCACCCGTGGAACCGGCGTTTGAGGTAATTCGGGTAGGGGTTCGCGTACGGGTGCCGTTTGGTGGACGTACCCTTGTCGGTGTCGTGGCTGCAAAATCCCGCAACACCCAGCTTCCGCTGCACAAGCTGAAAACTGTCCTGGAAGTTCTGGATGCCGAACCTGTATTTGATTCCGAACTGCAACAGTTGCTGCGCTGGACAGCGGACTATTATCAGCAGCCTCCCGGTGAGGTGTTCAGTGCGGCACTCCCTGCTTTACTACGCAAAAATCGTCCTGCCGCTTCAGCTTCAGGCATGGTCTACCAGGCCTGTGCCAGCCACTCGGCCGTACAACTCCTGAAAAGGGCTCCGAAACAGCGGAAGGCTTTCGAGCTGATTCTGGAGCACCCGGAAGGACTTGATGCTGAAAACATGGGCGCCAGCATGACTCGCTGGCGCCCCGCAGTGCAGGCGCTGGTCAACAAAGGCCTGGTAAGGAGAGCCCCTTATGAGCAGGTTCTGCCCAAAACTCCGCATGCCCGGGCACAGCCCCTTACGCTTAATCCGGAACAACAGCATGCCTATGAACTGGTTCGAAGGAACCTGCACAAATTTGGCAAATACCTCCTGGCCGGCGTCACAGGAAGCGGCAAGACCGAGGTATACCTTGCCCTGGCAAGAGAGGTCATCGACCAAGGCCGGCAGGTTCTCATCCTGGTGCCGGAGATCGGCTTGACCCCTCAGCTGGTGCACAGAATCGAAAGCAGGCTGAATGTGCCAGTTGCCCGAATGCATTCAAGCCTGACCTCAGGTGAACGTGTGCGTGCCTGGCAACAGGCACGCAGCGGGAAGGCACAAATCGTGGTCGGTACCCGCTCTGCCATCTTTTCGTCTTTCACGGATCTTGGCCTGATCGTAGTAGACGAGGAGCACGACGCGTCATTCAAGCAGCAGGAAGGACTGCTGTACAGTGCACGAGATCTCGCTGTGTACCGGGCCAAGCAGTTGTCCGTCCCTGTCGTCCTGGGCAGCGCTACACCGTCCCTGGAAAGCCAGCACAATGTCAATCTCGGTCACTACCGGCGAATCGAACTGAGGCAGCGTGCGAAACATGCCGAGGTTCCGCAAGTCAAGCTTATTGACTTGAGATCCAGGCCTGTCGTGGACGGTCTGTCCAGTGAACTGGTACAGGCAATCCGGACAGAGCTGCTGCTGAACCACCAGATTCTGCTTTTCCTGAACCGGCGCGGCTATGCCCCGGTGTTGCTGTGCCATGACTGTGCCTGGACAGCGGAATGTCCCCGCTGCAATACCCATATGGTCTTCTACAAAAATCAGAATATCCTCAAATGTCATCATTGCCGGAAACAGGAACAGGCCCCGGCTGCCTGTCCACAGTGCAACTCATCAAAGATCCTGTTTCTGGGTGAAGGGACACAACGTATAGAAGACCGGCTGAGGAAAATATTTCCCGACACTTCCCTGATCCGTATTGATCGCGACAGCACGCGTGGCAAGAACTCGCTGCAGGACAAGCTTGACGATGTCCGAAAAGGAAAATACCAGATCATCATCGGTACACAAATGCTTACCAAAGGACATGATTTTCCCAACGTCACGCTGGTCGGCATCCTGAATGTCGATCACGGACTATTGAGCAGTGATTTTCGGGCTACAGAACACCTGGGGCAGCTGATCGTACAGGTTTCCGGCAGGGCTGGTCGTTCATTACACAAAGGCAAGGTACTGCTGCAAACCCATCAGCCCGAGCATCCACTGCTGAACTGCCTGCTGGCTCACGGGTACCGAAAATTCTCCGAGGAGGTGCTCAGGCAGCGCAAAAACTTCGGGCTGCCACCTTACTCTTACATGCTGCTGATTCGGGCACGCGCACATGAGCAGGACCTGACTCACAGGTTTCTTCGAGACATCAAGACCTCCGTGCAGCAAAATGATTCCTCCGGCCTGGACATGTATGGACCCATTCCGGCCAATCTGGAGCGAAGGGCTGGAATGTACCACAGCCTGCTGGTCGTCATATCCACGAGCCGTAGCGCCATGCGCAAACGCTGGACTGAGTACATCGTTCAACATCCTCTTGCGAAAAGGGTCCGCTGGGCCATTGAAGTGGACCCATTTGAAACAGGCTGAAGAGACAGGAACAGGGGCATCTGAATTTTGTGCTTGGGCTCCTGCATTTGGGTACAATGCAGCCTGCCTTACTGGATGACCCTTCTTATGCAAGCGCAAATTTCGAAACTGCTGGCTGCTGCGGTGTCCCGCTTGCAAGACATGGGCGATTTGCCTGCCGACCTGGATGCAGACACCCGGGTCCAGCGCACCAAGGACGAGAGCCACGGGGATTTTACCACCAACCTTGCCCTGCGCTTATCCAGCTCTGTCGGCATACCGGCAAGCATACTGGCCGGCAAAATTGCCGAACACATCCCCGAATGCCCCGGCATTGCAAAAATCGAGACTGCGGGCCCGGGCTTTATAAACTTCTACATGCATGACCTGACCGAAGCCGGAATTCTGGATCAGATCATCGACGGGAAAGAACACTTTGGCTGCAACCCGGAATCCACCGGCAAGAAAGTGCTGATCGAATTTGTCTCGGCCAACCCTACCGGACCTTTGCACATCGGCCACGGAAGGGGAGCCGCCTACGGGGCAACTATCGCCAACCTCCTTGAAGCGGCAGGCCACGAGGTACAGCGAGAATACTATGTCAATGACACGGGGCGTCAGGCAGATATCCTGACCGTTTCGGTATGGCTCAGGTATCTGGAACTGTGCGGGCAGATACTGGACTTTCCGGCCAGCGCCTATCAGGGTGACTACATCTGGGACATAGCAGCTGCCATACACCGTGAACACGCAGAATCATTCCTGCATCCGGCTGAAGCCTGGATACGAGCCCATGAAAATGACGGAAAGCAGAATGATGCAGAGGCTTATGTCGACAGGGTGATCGAACGGGCCAAGTCCCTGCTGACACAGGGCGAGTATGAAACATTGCGTACCTGTGCACTGGATACAATCTCACGCGATATCCGAGATGACCTGGAAAGGTTTGCGGTGACCTTCGACCGATGGTACTCGGAACTTTCACTGACCCATGACAAGGTCCAGGCTGTACTCGATACGCTGGCTGCACGCGGTCACACCTACCGGAAAGACGGCGCCCTGTGGTTCAGGAGTACGGCATTTGACGATGCAAAAGACCGGGTACTGGTGCGCGAAAACGGCCAGCCCACCTACTTTGCATCGGACATTGCATATCACCTTGACAAATACGAACGAGGTTATGACCGTCTGATCAACATCTGGGGGGCCGACCATCACGGTTATGTACCTCGCATGCTGGCCGCCATGCAGGCTCTGGGCAAGGACCCGGGTCGCCTCAATATCTTGCTGGTGCAATTCGCGAATCTCTTCGAGGGCGGGGAAAAACTCGCCATGTCCACCCGCTCCGGAGAATTCCTCCCCTTGCGACAATTACGAAAACAGGTCGGCAAGGACGCCGCACGCTTTTTCTATGTCATGCGCAAATGTGAACAGCACCTGGATTTTGATCTGGACCTTGCCGCCTCACAAACACAGGACAATCCTGTCTATTATGTGCAGTACGCCCACGCCAGAATCTGCGGCATTCTCAGACAGGCCGACCCGCCCGTTCAGGATGAAGAGCTGGCAACGTCTGAAACATCGCTTCTGGTCCAAGAGCAGGAAAAAAACCTGATAAAACACCTGGCCCAGTTTCCAGAAAGTGTGCAGGCGGGAGCCGAGCAGCTCGCACCCCATGTAGTGGTCAGCTACCTGCGCAACCTTGCAAACTCATTCCACAGTTTTTATAACGCTCACCAGGTACTGGTATCGGATCAGGCCTTGCGTAGCGCGCGGCTTAAGCTGGCCCGTGCGACACAAATTGTGCTCGGCAACGGCTTGGCCCTGCTTGATGTCAGCGCACCGGAAAGGATGTAGGGGGAGACATGACTGTAAGAAAGAAACGAAAACCTGCAAAAACCTCAAATCTTCTCCCTGGCTGGGCATGGCTGGGAGTTGGCATGATTGCAGGTATCGCCATTGCCATGACGATTGACATAGATGGCTGGTTTGCGAACCGGTCAGGCTCGGCCAAGCACGAAACCGCGGTACCTGTCGAGCCCTCTGAAAAACGCGAATTTGATTTCTATACCCTGCTGCCCGAACTGGAAATCATAATCCCGCAAGAAGAAACCACGCCGCTTGACAGGCAGCCCGTCAAACCAGCCCCTGCTGCAAGCCAGGGGAGCTACCTGCTGCAGGCAGGCTCATTCAAACGGCTTGCGGAAGCAGACAGCCTCAAGGCGCGTCTGGCTTTGCTGGGCATTGAGTCGAATATTCAATCCGTGAACGTCGACAACACCACGTGGCACCGGGTGCGCATCGGTCCCAGCAAGGATCGACCGGCCCTGGAGCAGACGCGAAAGCACTTGAGCGCCAACCACATCGACACGATACTCATGCAGACCAAGCAGTAGCGAATTCCAGATCACTCTGCCAGGGACCCGTACATGGCATCAATGTCCTTTGCAAAGCGTCTGGCAAGTTCAGGTTTCCTGACCTTGAGGGTCGGGGTGAGCAAGCCGTTCTCAACTGTCCAGGGCTCCAGGTACAGGCATACCCTGCGGACCTGGGCGTAACCGGGAAATGACTGCAAGCAGTCCGCGACACGCTGCAGCGCATGCTTGCGCACGGCCTTATCTGCCAGGTGAGTTCTCTCCAGCCCCAGGCTTGCAGCAAGCGCGTTCCATTGTGTTTCATTCAGCACCAGAAGGGCACACAGGAATGGCCGCCCCTCACCCAGCAGCATGACCTGCTCAAACAGCGGGTCTGCACATATGGCGCTTTCCATATCCTGGGGAGACACCTTCTCGGCATTGGCAAGTACAATGATGTCCTTGATCCTCCCCGTGATATACAGGTACCCTTCTGCGCTAACCCGCACGATATCACCCGTGTGCAGCCATCCTTCCTCATCGATCACCTGCTGCGTTGCCTGGGGGTTCTTATAGTACCCGAGCATCACGCATTTGCTGCGTGTACACAATTCGCTGTCCGCGGTCAACCTGACTTCGACTCCCGGCAAGGCTTTCCCGATACTGAACGGGTCATTGCCACGGGGGCGGCCTACACTGATCACAGGTCCGCTTTCAGTCATGCCGTAACCCTGATAAAGCGGTACACCGAGGCTGATGAAAAACTGCGTGATGGTCCGGTCCAGTGCCGCACCACCGGCGATTGCATATCGCAGTTTTCCGCCCAGCCGGCGAGTGATCTTACCGGCAACAAGGTACTCGAAAAGTGGCCAAAGCAGCAGGCTCCAGTGCCATCTGTTCCTGCCTGACTTCCATTCAGTCCTGCGCCACCCGGTCTGCAGTGTCCAGGAAAACACTTTTCTTGCCAGGGAGGGTCGCTGTTCTATCTGGCCTAAAATTCTCGTATACATCATTTCGTAAATGCGCGGAACGGATACAAATACGGTGGGGCAGACCTCTAACAGATCCTGTGCCAGCTGCTGCACTGAACGGGCAAAAGTGACTTTTGAATTGGCCATCATGGGCATGAAACAGCCCGCAGTTCGTTCCAGCGCATGGGACAAGGGCAGAAAAGACAAAAAGACGTCATGGCTGGAGAACTCTGCACACTGCAAGGCGGCATAAGCGTTGCGAAGGATGTTGTCGTGGCTGAGCATTACCCCCTTTGGCCGACCCGTAGTACCCGAGGTGTAGACGATGGTTGCCAGTTCCCCACTCTTCGTGGGCAGGCACTCGTAGCTGTCCTGTGCACCCTTTTCTTGCCAATCCCGCAGAGAAACCAGAATCCCGTCACTGCCGGAACCTTCCACTGGCGCCAGACATACTGCTCGCTGCAATGCTACGCGGATACCTTCGACCTGTGACAGCTGGCTCCATTGACGCTGATTTTGGACAAGGATCAGCTTTATTCCTGCGTTCCGGATGATGTAGGCCACGTTTTCAGCCCGGTCATTCGTATACAGGGGCACTGTGACCAGATCCAGACCCAGTGCTGCCAAGTCAAACATGACCCATTCCACGCAGTTGCGCAGCATGATCCCAACACGGTCCCCCCTGGCAAGCGGCTCCTTGCGGAGCGCTGACTGGATACTTGCCGCACCATGAGCAACCTGCCTCCAGGTGAGGCTTTTCCAGGACCGGGTCCCGTCATCGTGGAAACCATAGGCCCGTGAGTCCGGATTACGCTTCACCCTCTCACGAAGCAGACCCGGCAAGGTCTGTGCGGCTTCGGGGGTTATGCAGCCGTCCCGGCCCGTCATGACGGGACCCGCCAGCAAAGCCCCGGACCCTGTTCAGGGTAACCGGAATCAGGAATTTTTTCCTTTGGTTCATGCATTTTCAACACCTCGGTATGTCCCAGTATAGGGGTTCAAACTTGATTTACACCCATTGCCGCTTTATAAGGGACAAATATAAAGCTTCCTCCTGAATATGTCAGACACACCCTCCGTATTTGCAGTGCCCCTGAAAGGCATCCCAGAAACAGCGGTGATCCAGGCTGGTATGCCCGTGTACACCGCACAGCAGAGAGAAGAAAAGATTGCGCGTATCAGGCGCCTGCTCCAAAAGGAAAATGCAGTACTGATTGCGCATTACTATACCCAAGAGACCCTGCAAAGAATCGCCGAGGAGACCGGTGGCTTTGTGTCAGACTCGCTCGAAATGGCACGGTTCGGCAGCCGCCATAATGCCACAACACTGATCGTTGCAGGAGTTCGTTTCATGGGGGAAACCGCAAAAATCCTGAGTCCCGAAAAACGGGTCCTTATGCCTACCCTGCAGGCAACCTGCTCACTTGATCTCGGCTGCCCTGCCAAGGAATTCAGCGAGTTTTGCGACCTGCATCCGGAGCATGAAGTGGTTGTTTATGCCAACACAAGTGCCGAAGTCAAAGCCCGTGCAGACTGGGTCGTGACTTCAAGCATTGCTGTCAAGGTGATTGCCCACCTGATGGACCAGGACAAAAAGATTATCTGGGCACCCGACCGTCATCTGGGCCGTTATATAGAAAAGGTTACAGGCGCCGACATGATTTCATGGCAAGGGTCCTGTGTTGTGCATGAGGAATTCAAGGCACGTGCTCTGGGAGACTTGATTGCGCAATATCCGGAGGCGGCAATCCTTGTGCATCCTGAATCTCCCGAAGCAGTAATCGAGGCTGCCGACGTAGTCGGCTCCACCACTGCGCTGATCAAGGCTGCCAGGGAACTTCCCCACAGTACATTCATCGTGGCAACGGATAACCGCATTTTCTACAAGATGAAAAAAGCTGCACCGGACAAGATTTTCATAGAGGCCCCTACAGCCGGAGAAGGGGCCACCTGCAAAAGCTGTGCACATTGCCCGTGGATGGCAATGAATGGTCTGCACAACCTTGAAGCCGTTCTTGAGTCTGGTCAGAACGAAATATTCGTGGACGAGGAAGTGAGGAAAAAGGCACATCGGTCCACGCGGCGCATGCTGGATTTCATTGCTCACTGAAGCCATTTCTGAACACCTGTCTGCGGACAGCCTGGAGAATGCACGGAATCACACCAGAGTCTTCCAGCTGGAGCTTTACTTACGATCAGGCCGGCTTGCCTGAATTCAATGGTATTTGCAGGTAATAACCTTGTTCATTCAACTTTGTCATAACCTGTGCCGAATCTGCATGGGCGAGAGCACGGCCTTCAACCAGCTCGAACTCCAGAACCAGTTGTGGCCCGCCAAACAGGTCCATCATCTTGTCCGGCAGGGCATCGAACCCGCCTTTCCTGTCCAGATAAAGATACGTATCCGGTCTTTTCAGGCTTTTGTACACGTAGCATTTCATGAACTGCACCGGTGTCTGCCGGATTTGCCAGTCTCAAGGTAGCAGCCCGCCTGCAGAGCGGCTTCAAGTACCTGTAGCGTTTGGGCGGCGTCCGTCCGGGATACTTCAATTTCTGCCAGCCTGGCATGCCAGGCTCGACGTATTTCATCGGCACTGACATGAACCGACGCAAGCACTTCCTCGATGGTGTCACCCGGCGTCTGTTCGCAGATTCGGTACCCTTCTCCAGGAACCATCTCCACATTCACGGCATTCGTGTCTCCAAACAGGTTGTGCATGTCACCCAGTATTTCCTGGTATGCCCCGGTAAGAAATACACCTACCAGGTAATCACGATCCGGTTCTAGTTCATGAAGTGACAGGTACGGCTTGAGCGAATCGGCTTCTACATATTGCTCAATCGCACCATCCGAGTCGCATGTCAGGTCATGCAGGCGCACATGCCGGGTGGGTACCTCATCCAGCCGGTGCAGGGGCAAAACCGGGAAAATCTGGCCCAGCCCCCATATATCCGGTGTCGACCGAAACAGCGAGAAATTGCAGAAATACTTGTCTACCAGCCTTTCCTCAAGTTCACTGCGCTGGGGAGCATCAAGACACTCCCCGGATCTGAACAGCCGTTGGCAGGCATCCAGCTCTAACGATTCTGCATAGGCCTTTTCAGCGAGTGAAATTCCAGCACGGGAAAATGCATGGTTGACCTGTTTCATGGCCTGTATCAGATCAGCATACCGGCGCGAATGATCCGCCGCATGGTCCTGCCCCGCGGTATTTGAGCGGATTTGCTGGCATACCTTGACCAGCCCCATCAGCTTTTCGTTTGCAGCACCCGGAAAATCCGGAACTGTGCCCGGGATGTCTCCCTTGCGATACTCCGCCTTGATGACGCTCGTTAGCAGGGCCGCGTGGTAGGCCGTCATTGCCCTGCCACTTTCAGTGAAAAGCGTCGGCGCAGGAACACCACGCGACTTGCATACGGAATGTACGATGCTGACGACGGAACGGGCATATTCGTTGACGCTGTAATCCATCGAAAAGTACGAGTTAGACTGGCTGCCTTCATAATCCACGGCAAGACCCCCGCCCACGTTCAGCTGTGTAAACTCGACGCCGAGCCTGTAAAGTTCCGCGAAATAGCTCACACCTTCCTCGATGCCTGCACGGATATGCTGCAGGGAGGAGATCTGCGAACCCATATGGAAATGCAGCATGCGCATCCAGCCTGACACAGCGTTTCTTTGAAGATCCGCCAGCAGTTGCAAAACCTCTTGCGAAGTGAGTCCGAATTTCGAGTGCTCACCACCAGTGTTTTGCCATTTGCCTTGCGCAGTCACTGACAAACGGATACGCATGCCCAACACCGGCTCAACATTCAACTGTGTCGACTGCCTGAATACATGCTGAAATTCATCCGGGCTTTCCAGGACAATGATGACATCGTGCCCCAGACGTCGTCCGGTGAGTGCCAGGCGTATATAGGCCTCATCCTTGTACCCATTGCAGATGATGGTCCGGCTCCCTGCATGCAGTATCCCCAGGCAGGCTACCAGTTCCGCCTTGCTGCCCACTTCGAAGGCTACCGGCCAGCGATCCTGCTGGTGAAAATACCGGATCACAGAAGCCTGCTGGTTCACCTTCACCGGGTAGGCCGCAACATAAGTGCCGGCATAGTGACAGGAAGCGATGGCTTCGTGAAAGGCCGTGTACAGCCTGCCTAGCATTTGCTGCAGGATATGCGGAAAACGAACCAGTACAGGAAACCCGATCCCCCTGTCCTTGAGGTCCAAACCCAGTTCATACAGGTCCAGTTCGCCAGAGTCGCCTCGGGCACAGGCATGCCCTGCCGCATTGATTCCAAAAAATTTCATACTCCACCTGGAGACACGGTAGTGCTGGCAGGCATGCCTGGGATTCCAATGCTTGCAGGTGCTCACCATGGTGTATGATTTGGCTGCCGGTTATCTGGAACGGCCTGACTTATTTTCCTTCAGGACAGATTCGCATGTGGTACACGGAACAATCATGGTTTACCGAACCTTGCACGGAATGTGGCACGGCACTTTCATTCGAGATTCACAAAAAACTTCATGAGGAGCAGACGCCCTTCCAGACTATTGAAATCTATTCAACCAAAAGCTTTGGCAAGATGATGGCGATTGACGGTTTCGTAATGCTAACGGAACGTGACAACTTTATATACCACGAAATGCTGGCACACCCGGTCCTGTTCAGCCACCCAGAACCTGCTGAAATATTGATCGTGGGGGGTGGTGACTGCGGTACCCTGCGTGAAGTGGCAAAACATAGCTGCGTACTGAAGATTCTACAGGTCGAGATCGACGAGCGGGTAACGAGGCTTTCCGAGAAGTATTTCCCGGAATTGTGCGAATCAAACCATGACCCGCGTATTGAGTTTATATTCGAGGATGCCACCGAATGGATCCAAAAAAGGAATCCCGAATCGGTGGATGTCATCATTGTCGACAGTACGGACCCGTTTGGCCCCGCACAGGGCCTTTTCTCCACACCGTTCTACAAGGACTGTTTTCATGCACTGAGAAATGATGGCCTGCTTGTCCAGCAAAGTGAATCGCCCCTGGTTCATCTTGAGAGCATCATCCGGCCCATGCATGCATGCATGCGTAAAGCCGGATTCGCTGCAACCGAACTGATTCATTTTCCGCAGCCCTGCTACCCTACCGGCTGGTGGACTGCAACGATCGCAAGCAAGACCGGGCAGCTTAGCTGCCACCGCCCGGAATCTGCCAGGCACCCAGGATTTGAAACCCGCTACTACAACCATGCAATCCACTTTGCCAGCCTTTCAGTCCCGCAGTTCATGAAAGACTCCAAGCCATAAGTAGTGCCTTGCACAAAGCGCCTGAACAGGACTGCGGGCTATTCGATAACGAACTCCGGATACGCCTCCAAGCCGCATTCGGAAATATCCGCACCCTGCAGCTCCTCTTCCTCGCTGATACGGATTCCCATCACCAGCTTGATGATGCCCCAGATCACCAGGCTTGCCAGGAAAACCCATACGAAAATCGTGGCGGCTCCCAGCAACTGCCCGGTGAATTTCACATCCGGATTTGTAATCGGCACTGCCAGCAGCCCCCACAGCCCAACAACACCGTGTACGGATATGGCTCCTACAGGATCGTCAATCCTGAGCTTGTCCAGCAGCACGATGGACAAGACAACCATGGTCCCACCTGCTGCACCAATCAGGGTTGCAATCAAGGGAGATGGTGCGAGAGGTTCTGCTGTTATGGCAACGAGGCCAGCCAGTGCACCGTTCAGTGCCATGGTCAAGTCTGCCTTGCCGAACCAAAGCCGTGCCACAATCAAGGCCATAACCAGCCCCCCAGCGGCAGCAGCATTGGTATTCAGGAATACCACGGCCACCGCGTTGGCACTGGCGGCATCTCCCAGCTTCAGGACCGAACCGCCGTTGAACCCGAACCAACCCATCCACAGGATGAATGTCCCCAGAGTGGCGAGTGGAAGGTTTGCACCCGGGATGGCAATTACCTTGCCACCTGGACCGTACTTGCCCTTGCGAGGACCCAGCAGGATCACCCCGGCCAGTGCGGCTGTCGCACCTGCCATGTGCACGATACCGGATCCTGCAAAATCGGAAAACCCGGCATCTGCGAGGTTGAACCACCCGAATACGTCCTTGCCGTTCCAGGTCCAGCTGCCTTCCAGTGGATAGATGAATGCGGTAAACACAACCACGAAAAGCAGAAACGACCACATTTTCATTCGTTCGGCCACGGCTCCTGATACGATCGACATGGCTGTCGCCACAAATACCACCTGGAAGAAGAAGTCCGATGCATCCGAATAGACCGAATCACCATGAAATCCGTTTTCCGCAGAGGCCGACAGCAGGTCCTGTACCAGATTCTCATCCCCTGCAATACCTGACAAGAACCAGGCACCGTCATACATGATCATATACCCGCAAATCATGTACATGATGCAGGAAATCGAGTACAGAGCTACATTCTTGGTAAGTATCTCAGCAGTGTTCTTGCTTCGTACAAGACCCGATTCGAGCATGGAAAAGCCGGCGGCCATCCACATCACCAGTGCACCGCATACCAGGAAGTAGAAAGTGTCGACTGCATATTGCAGTTCAAAAATCTGCTCCATCACAACATCCTCCTAAAGAATCCATCTGTCATTCATAATGCCTCCGGGCCGGTTTCTCCGGTACGGATCCGCACAACCTGTTCGAGGGGTGTGACAAAAATCTTGCCGTCGCCGATTTTTCCCGTACCGGCCGCCTTGATGATGGCCTCGACTACGGAATCCAGCATGCCGTCTTCCACTGCAATCTCCAGCATCACCTTGGGCAGAAAGTCGACGATGTACTCTGCGCCTCGGTACAACTCCGTGTGCCCCTTTTGCCTGCCGAAGCCTTTTACTTCGGCCACGGTGACACCGGTTACACCGATTCCCGATAACGCCTCGCGTACATAGTCCAGCTTGAATGGCTTAATAATTGCGGTGACAAGCTTCATAGTCATAACTCCTGTATTTGCTTTCGGTTATGTGATCACGATTCAGAATGTACACATGGACTGGAGCTTGTATCCAGATCGATAGCACCGTTGGCCACGTCAGAACCCTGCGGAATCCCGCGAAAATGTAATCAGGCAAAACTCCCGCGTTACCGGTGATATTCATATCAGCCGTTACTGCACAGCGCCCAAGACTGCTCATCAGCATGGCTGCCAATGCCATCTCATGTAATTTCCTAAACATGGGCATTTCTCCTCGATCATAGATTGCTTGGTGCTATACACAAGCTAGAGCACACATCGTGCCAACTCGTATTGATCCAGAAAAAACAATGAGTTATGAGGCATTCTCGAATGTCGAGCACGCCTGACTCACGAGCTGTGCACCAGATTCGACTCCAGATGCACCGTATTCGTGCCCTACCGGACCACCTGGACCCGTTGCCTGGCATGTGCAACCTGCTCCCTCAGACCCTGTAAACCGCTGTCATGCGAAGAGGCTTCATTTTTCCGGACTGGATGCAGACAGGGTATCGTCCAGGTACTACGCGTTGCGGCCTTGCCAAATCCATTAGGCAAAATCAAATGTGGTATATTTTGGAGACGAAACGCCAAGGAGTTGTGACCCATGAAGCTTAGCCCACGCATACTGGATGAGGTTGTACACAAGATCAGCGCATCCCTTCCTGATGACTTGAAAAAAGGCAAGGATAAGATTGAAAAGAACGTGCGTGCAGTGGCTGAGGGTGTATTCCAGCAGCTAGACCTGGTTTCTCGCAGGGAGTTTGACGCTCAAAGCGAGATGCTGGCGCAAAGTCAGCTGCGCATCAGGGAACTGCAAAAGCGTATCGAGGAACTCGAAGGAAAGAATGCTGAATAAGCAACCGTGACGCCCGTCAGCACCGCGGATACAAGCGCGTTGCACAGCTGATTTCCAAAATCAGCCAGTTCCAGCCCCCATAACAGGTCAGCAGTATACCGCAAGCAGGCGGCACCCTGGTGGTGACAGAAAAGAAGGATCAGCGCACGGAATCAAGCATGTAGTCGACCGCTCTCCTGACCTCGTCATCCGAAAAATCAAGACGTCCGCCCTTGGGCGGCATTGCACCGATACCGTTGATCGCATTTGCATAAAGCTGGTCTTCACCCTTGGCAAGACGCGGACCCCAACCTGCCTTGTCGCCCAGTTTCGGTGCATTCAGGACACCTGGGCCGTGGCATATTGCACAAGCCTGATAGATCTGCTCGATCGATTTTTCCGCACTGGCAACAACAAGCTCAGGCTCTTCTTTTACCGGCTTGTCAGCAACGTCCTCGGCTGGCTGCGGTTCACTGCCAGCAAGATGCACACTGCCGACCGGCTTGATTCGATCTTCAATATTTTCCTTGATCACGGTCTCATGGGAATAATCCGCATCCGAAATGAGTACATTCGCAAGAGCCAATACCGCGATAGTTGACCCGACCAGAACTCCGGATACGATCTTTAACGTTGCTGAAAATTTTGTGTCGCTCACACAAACTCCTATTTATGTTGATTCTTTGCTCAAGGTGCGCTGCGGATTATAGTGAATGATCCTCACGAAACCAAATACTCTTTATGCGATAGCCAGCATTGCCTTTTGGTCCTGCGCGACTCCCGGCATCTCCTGTACTCGCCTTCAAGCCGGACAGGACTCTCTTCCTGACGGCAAAACCTCATGTCATTCGAGCATGGTGAACCGTCTCCGAGGCATCTACAGTCACCGTCACGATATCCGTGTCATGGTATTGCTGATGCCGCACCGAACAGGCAAGGTGTCGCAACAGTCGCAGCGAAACATCCCATTCACCCGAAGTGGCATCACCCTGTTCACTCAGTAGCGCGATCCGGTCCTGCAGGTTTTTTTCATCCGTCGATGCAACAAATTCAAGCACCGCCTGGCCACCTTCCTTATGCGCGGTCAGGAGCAGCCGGCGGGCAGGAAGTTTTGTGCCTTCTTCGTCCTGAGGCTGTGTCAATATCGTCTCTTCGGCTGCCCCGACCAGACGGTTCGCCATCTCAGTGTCCCATCCGCTGCGTAGTGCAAATTCACCGAGAAATGACTTGATATTCGGAAGA
>WTFY01000008.1:0-72854 GCA_011523795.1 Gammaproteobacteria bacterium | reverse complement strand
GTCCCATCCGCTGCGTAGTGCAAATTCACCGAGAAATGACTTGATATTCGGAAGAGCCGAGAGATCAAGTTCCGTCAGGATCCTGCGGCGGCGGGGTGCGGTCAGTTCCATGAACAGCGTCATGAGTACGGCAACCAGCCCTCCAGCCGTCATTCCATTTTCAAGAAGGCCCCCTGCAAATTCCGAAACCTGTTCCTGGAAAATCCACCCGTTCTGGAACCCTACACCGACCCAGAAGGCGATCCCGGCAACGAGGCCTTTACGGTAGTCGACTCCGTCCTGAATGACTATTTTCATGCCTACAATAAAAAGCATGGCCAGTAACACGCCTATGTACGCGGCAGCAACCGGACCCGGAATTGCGAGAATCACGGCAAGTGCCTTGGGAAAGAATGCCAGGACAATAAACACCACCCCGAGTGCGACTCCTACCCTGCGTGCACCAACTCCGGTAAGTTCAGCTACCGCCACGCTTGTCGAATAGGTCGTATTCGGCACGGTCCCGAGAAGCCCTGAAAGCAGGTTGCCCATCCCGTCCGCAGCCACTGTACCCTGTACTGCCCGGAAATCGACTGCGCGGGGTCTGCGCCAGGACACGCGCTGAATCGCGATGGAGTCTCCGATCGTCTCGATGGCACCGACCAAGGTCACAAACACGAATGCGGGAAGAAGCGCCCAGAAAGCTGGCCCAAAACTCAGATCAAGACCTGGCCATGCAGCACCCTCCGGGAAGCCGATCCACGAAGCATCGAGAACGCGCTCCATGTCATACAGGCCAAAATAACCGGCAACTAAAGAACCGGCAACCACACCTATCACGGGCGCCCAGAGACGCAGGACGCCCTTCGCTTTGAGTGCAATCAGGACAATGACCAGTACGGTCGCCAGTGCACTAAACGGAGAAGCCAGGTCCGAGACCCCGGCTGGAACGTCCTTCAGAAACCCGAAAATGATGGGCATCACGGTGACTGGAATCAGCATGATAACTGTCCCTGCAACAGCTGGTGTCAGGATTCTGCGAAAAAGCGAAAGTCTGGTAGAAAGCACAAACTGGAATAACGAAGAAATCACAACCAAGGTTGCAAGCATTGCTGGGCCGCCCTCTGCTATCGCTGTGACACAGATCGCGATGAATGCTCCGGAAGTGCCCATGACCAGTACATACCCGGCACCGATTCGGCCTACGCGAACTGCCTGCAAGATCGTGCTGACACCGCTCACCGCCACGGCTGCAAATACTGCCCAGGACAGGAAGGACTCGCTTCCGCCTGCTGCCCGAACGATGATCGCAGGAGTGAGTACAATTCCGGATATGCAGAGAATCGCAAGCTGCAGGCCCAGACCGCACGCCAGCGCAGCAGGGGGTGCTTCGTCAGGCTGATAACGAACGTTTACGCGCTCGCCGGGTGGATCAGTAGCGATGATGAGTCCCTCATGTATTCACTGCGGGCCGCATGCCATCATACATTATTGCCATACGGGTTAGAACCAACTGCCAGGGTACGAGCGAACTCGAAACAGGAACTGCGCGACCGTCCTGGCCGCCGTTCAGGTGCGGGCTAGTTCATCTCGCGCTGTACGAGATCGTCTGTCAAATACAGCAGCAGGTCATAACCGCCAGCGGTACTTGCCGTGGAACGGTATTTGCCATTGATGACCACGGTCGGTACGGAACTTGCCTTCGAGGCTCGAACGAACTGGCTGGAGTGCTGCATCTTTTCATTCACATATGAGGAATCATAGGCATTTTCAAACGCCTCGGTATCTATTCCGTGTTGACTCAGAAACCGTGACATTGACTTCACATCCCGCAAATGCCTGCCCTGTACATGCATGGCCTCGAAGATCAGCGGGTGCATTCTATCTTCCTCCCCCATCATCTCCAGGGCGTAATACATTCGGGCATGAGGCACCCAGCTTCGGTTCAAAGCGACTGGCATTCTTACGAACTTCACATGATCTGCCTTGTTCTGCTTCCATTCGTCCAGATAACTCTCGAAGTTGTAACAATGCGGGCACCCGTACCAGAACAATTCCAGCACCACCACCTCGCCTGAACCGGATTCTACCGGTACGGCAGGCATGATCACGTGATAGTGGATGCCTTGTTCGAACTCCGCTTCAGAACTGAGTACAGGAAGCGTGGCCAGCCATGCCCAAAGGGTCAGCCCCAGAAGCGGTGCAAGTACGAGGCGAATCAGGCTTGGACCGATCACATTTCTACAGCCAGGCTCAATGCAACCCGGCAATGTACTCTGCAACCGCATCGATTTCTGTCTCTGTCATGTAGCTGACGATGCCTGCCATCGAGTTCAGGTTGTCATCCGGCTGGAACCGCGCACCACTGCGGTATGCCCGCAACTGGGTCGCGACATAGACTGCATGCTGGCCAGCAAGGCGCGGAAATTTTGCCGGGGCATTGCCAAGACCATTGGGTCCATGGCAGGACATGCAGGCCGGTACACCTGAGCCTGCATTGCCACCGCGATAGATCCTTTCACCGATCTTGTACAGTTTCTCGCCCTGAAACTCCTTGTCTGAATCAGCATACCCCGGCTCGGGTGCCTGACGCGCATAATACGCAGCCAAATCCAGAATATCCTGGTCAGAAAGGTTCTCTACCTGAGTATTCATCAAGACATTGACACGAATCCTGTCCCTGAACATCTGGATCTGCTCAGCCAGATATTTCTCACCCTGACCAGCAAGCTTAGGCCAGGCAGGGTTGATACTGTTTCCATTTATTCCATGACATGCCACACAGGTTGCCGACTTTGCCTTGCCGGCTTCCGGGTCACCACCTGCTTGGATACAGGCTGCATATACCATGCAAATGGCCAGCAGACACAATTTCCTCATGCGCCAAACCCCTTTATCAAATATAAATACCAAGTATTGCAACCTGCCCATCAGGGCTGATCCTGTCACAGGAACGTGAATTCGCGAAAGTGCGGATATATACCACAAAAGCAGGTGTAGTCGCAAAAATATGGCAATATTTGGAGATCGTCTCACCTGCTGGCCGGGTATGCCTGTACACTTTGCAGGACACGGGGGACAAAATTTAGGAATGAACATTCCCTTCGAACATGCACGGTTTTTGAAAAGCGCCAGCAGCTCCCAGGATTTTCCACCCGATACCGGTGCGGAAGTCGCCTTTTGCGGACGCTCCAATGCCGGCAAGTCAAGTGCAATCAATGCCATCTGCAGGCAGAACTGCCTGGCACGGACCAGCAAAACCCCAGGACGCACCCAGGTGGTCAATTTTTTTAACCTGGACAGTGATGCCAGACTGGTGGACCTCCCTGGCTATGGCTATGCCAAGGCGCCAGCCAGGGTACAGCAGCGCTGGCAGAATTTGATGGAATCCTACCTGGTACACCGCCAGGCACTATGCGGACTGGTCCTGTCCATGGATATACGCCATCCGCTTACTGATATTGACTGGACCATGATTCAATGGAGCATACATTACCGGTTACCCCTCTATATCCTGCTCACCAAAGCTGACAAGCTGAGCCGGAACGCGATGGCCAAATCCCTTACCAGAGTCACCTCTGAGCTTGAGCAGCAGGGATTTGATGCCGGTACCCAGATTTTCTCAGCAACCAAGCGAACCGGCATTTCACAGGCTCAGGCCAAGATTTCCGCATGGATTGCAAAAGCCTTGATGCGGGTTTGATCCCGACGATAATAAAAGGTGCCCCGGCTAATAACGGAGAAACCGGGGCAAGAGATGGACCCGGGTTTGGGAAACCCAAGTCTGAAATGCCCGCTTAGGGAGGGAAGCGGGTAGTACTGCAGTACTAGTCATTAGAGGACTGAAATCCCTGAAAGTTCACGATTGGAAGCATCCGGACCAAACAATTTGCCAATCATTTATCGCCCAGCCCGAATTGGGACAGGTTGATATACAAAACTGATATGTAATGCTGAGCAAAGTGGATGGGTAACTGAATTCACCAGCACATCAATTCATGCAAAGACTGCAACATTTAGATGGTTGTCCCAGTAACTGGCTGCGACAAATTCAGATCTTAGTGGCCTGAATTTGCCGGACCAGGCAAGCATTCATCGGTTGGATATTGCTAGCCTATGCTGCATTCACAAGCATGAACAGGGGTCCCGGCCGGGTTGGACGGTTCATCTGCACTGGCTGTTCAAAGTGATTTGAGGAAAGCAAGCAGTGCATCACGTTCTTTGCGCCCCATCGCCATCACGTGCAGCTTGGACGCTTCGGCTTCGCCGCCATGCCACAGTATGGCCTCAAGCAGAGTGCGTGCACGACCGTCGTGGAGGAACGATGTCTGACCACTGACTGTTTCTGTGAGTCCAATTCCCCACAGCGGTGGCGTACGCCATTCACGTCCACTCGCATTGCCTTCAGGCCGATGGTCTGCCAATCCTTCACCCATGTCATGCAACAGCAGGTCGGTGTATGGCCAGATTAGCTGGAAGGATTGCTCAAGACCGATGGAATCCCGCCGGGTCACAAATTTCGGCACGTGGCAAGCCACACAACGCGCTTCATAGAACAGGCGCTTCCCGTCCAGTACCTGAGGGTCATCCACGTTGCGCCGGGCAGGAACCCCAAGATTTCTTGCATAGAATACCAGCAGGTCAAATACCCTGGAACTTGCCTCGATACCATCCTTTTCAGGCACATCCCCGTGTGGAGCAGTCCTGCATGCAGGCTGCTCGACTGTGCAATCGCCATGCGGAACGGGGTAGAGTGCGGTTGAAATACCCATGTCACCCAAGAATGCGTCGGCTGCCTGTTGCACAACCGTAGGCTGGCCCGCTTTCCACCCGAACCGCCCGACTGCTACCTGGCCGGATTCATCGCTCCATACCCGCCTGACCTTGCCGGAGATTCCGTCACCATCGGAATCTTCCGGGTCCGCATGCATGACGATATCTGCCTCAGGGATGGCTTCCAGAAGTCCCATGCCGATCATCGGAGGCGCAATACGCGGCGAGAACATCACGTCGGAATGAAGTGGTCCGTACTGCAGGTTGGTGAAGCGATACGTTGGACGGCGCAACGAAACGACTTCGCCATCATCCAGAACAACCAGTACTTCTTCATAGACGGCCTTGAATTTTCCTTCACTGGGGACCCCCTGGACCGAAAAGCTTTGCAGCTGACTACCATACACAGGTTCAGGAACAACACTTCGACGGTGTTCCCGAACTGCGGTTTTTTCCTGCATATTCTGGGGTGGGATGGACAGCTGCACGATCATCGATTCTGCTGTTTCACCGAATCTTGGAGGTTGACCACGGCCATCCTTCAGATGACAGCGCTGGCAGCTGCGTGCACTGAACAGGGGACCTATGCCATCTGAAGAAAGCGTTGAACTCGGAGAAGAAACCCAAACCTTTTTGAAGATGCCATTGCCAACCTTGAATTCGAGTTCACGCTCAAATGGCATGTTAGTGGAGGCATGGGAAAAGATATCCCGGTTCAGCAGCTTGAATACGGTGGATGCACCTGCAGGTCGAAGCTCGTAAGGCTCGGGCCGCTGAAAGCTGTCAGTCGGCCGCATAACGGCCAAGACCCGCTGTCGCTCACTTTCAGGTGCTGCCAAGACCGGAGCAAGTGTTGAACTGAGAAACAGGCCCGCCAATAAAAGGATGCCTAATTTGGCACGGAATAACATATCAATATGGATTCAAGCGCTCATGCCATTAGTAGCCCATACCGCCTATAAGCAATAGCTATACGATATCGCGATATTGCCATCATAAATAATTTCCTTTTCAAGAATGGTTTAGTAGCTTATATCACCTATAAGCAATAGCTATACGATATCACTACCTAAAATAATTTGCTTTTCAATAATGATAATGATTATCATTTATATAATCTCATAGGGAGGTCTTAGATGAAACAGCTAAAAGGATTGATTGTAACAGGCATGATCCTGTCACTCTGGCACTTGCCAGCCCATGCCCAGGATTCAGTGGCTGAACGACTGGCTAACCTGGAAAGACGTATACAGTACCTTGAAGACCGTGTCGCGATTCAGGACGAGGTGATTATTGAGAAGGACAGGCAAATTGCGAAACTAATGGAACATGGTGTTCAAGTCGAACAGGAGGAAGGCTGGTTCGATTCTGTCGAAGTCGGTGGCCTGCTGGAAGTTGAGGCCGCCTATGAAAACCCGTATGAGGGAGAGAGTAGCTCGGATGCCGTCCTTGCAACCATGGAACTTGCCGTGACAGCCCAGGTGACAGACTGGGTGGGCGGCGAAGTTGTATTGTTGCATGAAGAAGATGATACGGATTTGGAGGTCGATGTCGCCATCATGACGGTAGGTCCGGCGGCCGGCCCATGGTCGTTCACAGCCGGCCAGTATTTCCTGCCCTTCGGCACCTTCGAGAGCAATTTCATATCAGACCCGATGACCCTTGAGCTTGGTGAAACCAGGGAAAGTGCCCTGCAGTTCGGCATTGAATCCGGCGGGTTTCAGGGAGCCGTTTATGCATTCAACGGTGACAGCGACGAAGACGGCGATGATCGCTTCGAAAACTTGGGTGCGATGATCGGATTTGCAGCGGAAAATGAGAATTCAGAATTTGCAGTCAATGTGTCCTACATCAGCAACATCGGTGATACGGACAGCCTGCAAGATACCATTGAGCTTGATGAAGATTACGACAGCGTCTCTGGCTGGTCTGCAAGCGGCATGTTACGTTTCGGCAGCCTGTCATTCCTTGCGGAATACCTGGGGGCTTCTGAAGATTTCGAAGCTCATGAAATGGAATTTGACGGTGACGGGGCCGAGCCGAGCAGCTACATGCTTGAGGCGGCTTACGACTTCGATCTGGCCGGCAAGTCCTCAACCATCGCCATCGGATACCAGGAAACGGATGAAGCACTTGCCCTGGAACTGCCTGAAGAACGTTTCATGCTTGGATTTTCGGTCGAGATGATGGAAGGGGTCACACTGGCTGTAGAAGGTGCTTTTGACGACGACTACAGCGTATCAGACGGAGGAACAGGCAAAGATGCTGAAATCGTTACGGTCCAGCTGGCCAGCGAGTTCTAACAACCAACAAAAGAGGATAAATCCATGATTGAAAACCTGATGGTGAAAGTGTCCCTGGCTTGTGCCGTACTGCTCCTGTCTATGCAGGCGCTGGCAACTCCACAAAAGCAGGAAGTGCTGGAGCACTATACCGTACTGGCCCATGCCGTATATGAGGATTCGTTGATCACCGCAGGTGAGCTGCAGCAGGCCGTCCGCCAGTTGATTGCCAAGCCGACCGAGGAAAGCTTGCATCACGCCCGCATCGCATGGAAGGCGGCACGCATACCCTATATGCAAAGCGAAGTCTATCGCTTTGGCAATGCAATCGTTGATGACTGGGAGGGCAGAGTCAATGCCTGGCCACTTGACGAGGGACTGATTGACTATGTCGCATCAAGCTACGGCAGAGAATCGGAAGAGAACCCTGCATTCAGGGCCAACGTCATTGCAAACACCAGCTTTACACTCTCCGGCACCATGATTGATGCCCATGCGATCACCAAGGATTTGCTGGCTGACACACTGCATGAGCTGGGCGGCGTGGAAGCGAATGTGGCAACCGGTTATCACGCCATCGAATTTCTGCTCTGGGGTCAGGACTTGAATGGAACCGGACCAGGTTCGGGCAAACGCCCGGCAAGTGACTTCAATCCGGAAAACTGCTCATGGAAAAACTGCACACGACGCGTGGACTATCTGAAAACCGCGACGGACCTGCTTGTCGATGACCTGGCGTGGATGGTCTCCCAGTGGGCGCCAGGCGGCAAAGCCCGTGAAGACTTGCTCAACGGCACTACTGTAGCGGGTCTGTCTACCATCATCACCGGTATGGGCAGCCTGTCTTACGGGGAACTTGCCGGTGAGCGCATGCAGCTCGGGCTGCTGTTGCACGACCCGGAAGAAGAGCATGACTGCTTCAGCGACAATACACATTACTCCCATTACTACGACGCACTGGGCATCCAAAATATCTATCTGGGCGAGTACCGGCGCATTGACGGTACGATGGTAGCCGGGCCGAGCCTCTCTGATCTTGTTGCGGCTGCATCGGCTGAAGTTGACAAAAACCTTCGTGATCAACTGGCCGCTACCATGTCAGCGATGCACACGCTGGTGAAGAATGCAGAAGCGGGTGAAGCCTATGACCAAATGATTGGCCCGGGGAATAATTCGGGAAACCGTCTTGTGCAGGACGCCATTGATGCACTGACTTCGCAAACCCGTGGAATCGAGAAAGTCGTCACGACACTGCAGCTGGCCTCTATCGATTTCGAAGGCTCCGATAGCCTGGATAATCCAGAGGCGGTATTTGAATGACACCGGCCTGAATCAGCATAAATGTTCCCTGTAGGGCAGGCAGAATAACAAGTCCAGCCTCCTTGTGCAGTCAAAGCCAGTCGGAAGCACAGGAGTACGAATAACCTGCCTTACAGGACGGGCCAGCTGGGGAAGAAGTGTACACCTCCCGTACTACATTCTCCCCTGTCTGATCCTACCTGTATAGGCTGTTTTGAAACGCGGGCAGCCATTGGCCTGGCTCTGCGCTGGCCGGGCCAAACCAGTGGTCATCAATGCGCTTCATCCCAGTTGGCACCGAACTTGGCATCCACTACGAGCGGAACGGAAAGTTCTGCCGCGGACGCCATCTTTTGCATCACAGTTTTCATGACAAGGTCCCGGCAGTCACTGTGAACTTCAAACACGAGTTCATCGTGCACCTGCATTACCATCCTGCAGTCCAGCTGTTCGTGCTCCAGCCATGCATTGATTTCAATCATGGCCCGCTTGATGATGTCTGCAGCAGTACCCTGCATGGGTGCGTTGATGGCAGTACGCTCGGCATACTGGCGAAGTTTCACATTCCTGTGATTGATGTCCGGCAGATACAGACGTCTGCCGAACAGTGTTTCAACATAGCCTTGAGCGCGGGCCTGTTCACGTATATTGCCCATGAATTTCTTCACGCCCGGGTATCGCTCAAAGTAGAGATTTACATACTGCTGCGCCTCTCCACGCGTGATCCCGAGCTGGGCTGCCAGACCAAAGGCCGACATGCCGTAGATCAATCCGAAGTTGATTGCCTTGGCTGCGCGACGGCGCACGGTACCGACATCCTCCATATTGATCGCAAACACTTCCGCAGCCGTGGCACGATGAATGTCAGCGCCCCTGGAAAATGCATCACACAGCCTTTCATCCTTCGACAAATGCGCCATGATGCGCAATTCAATCTGCGAATAATCGGCAGCCAGGATCACGCAGGACTCCGGTGCAACAAAGGCCCTTCGAATCCGCCTTCCTTCCTCAGTGCGGATGGGAATATTCTGCAGGTTGGGATCTGAAGAGGACAGGCGGCCGGTTGCGGCAACTGCCTGGTGATACGACGTATGTATCCTTTTTGTACGGGGGTTGATCAGTACAGGAAGCTTGTCCGTATACGTCGATTTCAACTTGCTGAGCATGCGATGTGACAGCAGCAGCCTGGGAAAGGGATAGTCTCTTGCCAGTTCCTGCAGCACGTCTTCCGCCGTGGAAGGCTGACCGGTGGGTGTTTTGCGGATAACCGGCAAGCCCTGCTTTTCAAACAGGATCTCCTGTATCTGCTTGGGTGACCCCAGGTTGAATACCTCACCTGCCTGCTCGAACGCCTGGCTTTCAATCTCGCTGATCCTTTCGGCCAGCTCCCTGCTCTGCTCCTTGAGCTGCCCCGAATCAACCAGCACACCCTCACGTTCGATGTTGGACAGTACTTTCAGCATGGGAAGCTCTAGCTTCAGATATAGTTCCTGCAGACTGGACACTTTCTCCAGTTCAGACCAGAATACCGGGTACAGCCTCAGTACCATGTCCGCACATTCCGCTGCATATTGTGCCGCATCCTCCACCTTGACCTGATTGAAACTGACCTGTTTTGCACCTTGACCCAGAAGGCCATTCAAATCGGTTTTCGTGTGCTGCAGGTGCTTCTCGCACAAGGTCGCGAGATCATGCCGACTGGCTACAGAATTGCACACATAGGACTGCAGCATGGTGTCGTGCTGTATGCCTCGCAGACATATTCCATGATTAAGCAGTACATTCCGGCTGTACTTCAGGTTGTGGCCAAGAATTTTTCCCGGCATTGCACCCAGCACGGGTTCAAGCAGCTTCAGGGTGCGGGTACGGTCCAGCTGCCCGGGGGCTCCGGGATATTCATGGGTAAACGGAACATAGGCAGCCTCACCTGGCTGCACTGCAAACGAAAGTCCGACCACGTCAGCCTGCATGTAATCGTCCGGGTGATCCGTCTGGATGTCCATGGCGATCCTGTCTGCCTGCTGCAACCGTGTCAGCCACCGGTCGAGCTTTGCTTCGTCCAGCACGACCTCGTAGCTTGGAACGACCGTGGCGCTGACCGGCTTGATTGAACCCGCCGACCTGTTTTCCGGCAAATCGAGTGTCCCTAACCAGGACTTGAACTCAAGCTCCGTGTACAGCCTTGCCAGCTCTCCCGGGTCTTGTGAATGCAGTTGCAGATCCTCTACACGGATACCGAGATCCAGGCTGCATCGGATGGATACAAGTTCCTTCGCCAGAGGCAGCAACTCAAGGTGTGCGCGCAGTTTTTCGCCAACCTTCCCGGGAATGTCATTCGCCTGGCTGACGAGCTGCTCCAGCGTGCCGTACTTGTTCAGCCACTTTGCTGCAGTTTTCAGGCCCACACCCGGTACGCCCGGGACATTGTCGGACTTGTCACCGGTCAATGCCAGGAAATCGACAATCTGCGGGGGAGTCACCCCGAATTTCTTCATGACACCGGATGCATCCATCTTTGAGTTAGTCATGGTGTTCACCAGCGTGACCTGTTCATTGACCAGTTGAGCCATGTCCTTGTCACCGGTTGAAATCAGTACTTCATGGCCCTGACCCGCAGCATGCGATGCCAGCGTTCCGATGACATCGTCCGCCTCGACGTTCGGCACGGAAATCAGTGTCAGGCCCAGAGCCTTGATCACAGCATGCAAGGGCGCAATCTGCATGCGAAGTTCCTCCGGCATCACCGGACGGTTGGCCTTGTACTGGGGGTACAACTCATGACGGAAAGTCTTGCCCTTGGCATCGAATACCACTGCAATATGGCTGGGATGCTCTTCAGCCAGCAGTTTCCTGAGCATGTTGACCACACCGTACACGGCACCGGTAGGCTGACCGGAGCGCGTGGTCAACGCCTGCAACTGCGGAACATGAAAGGCCCGATACAGGTAGGATGATCCATCTACCAGAATAAGAGGTGGAACCCGGGTTTCGGACATGTGCAGTTTTACACCTGTGACGACTAGAGGGAGAACGGTTGACGCGTTATCATTGCGCGTGTTTTATGTAAAGGTTGCATGACATTCCTCACAGAACTACATCCCGGTATATCCCGGGCAAGTGTGAGTTGTTGTCCGGGAAACGGGATTCGCCGGACTTGTAGACTGTAACCCTTCAACACTGCAAATTTACCGACCACAGCCAGCCTACATGTCCGTTTACACCAACATCACATTACAGGAACTCGAAGGGTTTCTGAAGAATTACTCGCTGGGGGCATTATTACACCACGAAGGAATCAATGCTGGCATCGAAAACACCAATTACTTTGTGACCACGGAAAATGGCAGGTTCGTACTGACGATCTTTGAAGAGGTAGGTTTCGATCGCCTGCCATATTACCTGAACTTCATGGCTCATCTTTCTGATCACGGAATGCCTACCGCACACCCGATTGCAGACCTGCAGGGAAATTACGTACTTGTGCTGAAAGACAAACCTGCAGCCATCGTTCGACGTCTCGAGGGACAGAATGTGCTGACACCCAATGCCAGACACTGCATGGCAGTGGGACATGCCCTGGCACAGATCCATCTGCTGGGCAATTCGTTCAATGGTATGCAGGCAAACCCCAGAGGAATTGCCTGGGCAGAACGTACGGCCGGCAGGGTATCCCACAAACTGTCCCCAGAAGACCAGCAGTTGCTTGAACAAGAGGTTCATCTACGCAAGCATCCGCTTGGGTTAGAGATCCCTCAGGGCGTGGTGCATGCAGACCTGTTTCGCGACAATGTCATGTTCAAGCGTCATGCACTCACCGGTATCATTGATTTCTACTACGCCTGCAACGATTACCTGCTGTACGACCTTGCCGTGACCGTGAATGACTGGTGCAGCGATGACAGCGGCGAACTGGATCCAGAGTTGTATGCTGCGCTGATCAAGGGCTACCGCATGGAACGTACACTCCATCCCCGGGAAGCTGAAATCTGGGAGTACATGCTGCGTGCCGCGGCGCTCAGATTCTGGCTATCGCGCCTGCATGACCAGATCTATCCCAAGGACGGCGAAATCACTCACATCAAGGATCCTGATGTTTTCAAACGAATCCTGCAGGCACGCATCCGCCACACACCCGAACTGGATTCCTGAAGCAGCCTGGTCATCCTGGAGCCCTTCATGAAAAAGCTGTGCGGCGGGATTAGTACATTCAACGAACGCGTGGGTACGCTCGTGGCATGGCTGTTGCCGATCATGGCGCTTATTACCTTTTCGGTTGCAGTATTGCGCTACGGTTTCAATTTCGGCAGCATCGCCATGCAGGAATCAATTACCTACCTGCACGCATCCGTTTTCATGCTCGCAGGCGCCTACACGCTGAAACACAATGAGCATGTGCGCGTGGACATCATTTACCAGGGCATGTCCCGGAAGAACCAGGCCAGAGTGAACTTTTTCGGATGCATTCTCCTGGTGCTGCCGTTTACTGGCTTCATCGTCTGGACCAGTTTTGACTATGTCATCAACTCGTGGAAGCTCATGGAAGGATCCCGCGAGGCGGGCGGACTGCCATTCGTCTTTATTCTGAAAACCCTGATTCCTGCCATGGCTATGCTCTTGTTCCTGCAAGCGGTTGCAATGGGCGGACAGGCGTGGCTGGTTATGCGCGAATAGGCAGCCATGGAAATTTTTGCCTTCATCCTGTTTCTTGCCGTGATCCTGGTACTGCTGTTCGGATTTCCGGTCGCCTTCACGCTCGCGGGGGTCTCACTGGTATTTGCTGCAGGCGGAATCGCAGGCGGTGCGTTCGAACCAGCCCTGCTGCATGCCTTCCCGAGTCGTCTCTTCGGCATCATGACCAACGAGACGCTCATCGCCGTGCCCCTGTTCGTATTCATGGGTGTCATGTTGCAGCGTTCAAGAATTGCCGACACCCTGCTGGACACCATGGCGACCCTTTTCGGCTCCCTGCGAGGGGGTCTGGGAATATCCGTGATCCTGGTTGGCATGCTACTGGCAGCAAGCACCGGCATTGTGGGGGCCACAGTGGTCACCATGGGACTGCTGTCGTTGCCTACCATGCTCAAAAGAGGTTACCAGCCTGAGATTTCAACCGGCATGATCTGTGCTTCGGGCACCCTCGGGCAAATCATCCCTCCTTCCATTATTCTGGTGCTGCTGGGTGATGTCCTGTCATCGGCATACCAGCAGTCCCAGCTTACCCAAGGCAATTTCACACCTGACACCGTTTCTGTGGGAGACTTGTTTGTCGGAGCAATTTTCCCTGGACTACTGCTTGTAGGGTTGTACCTCCTGTACCTGATCATCATTGCCTGGATCAAGCCTCAAGCGATGCCTGCCATCAAACAGGAGTCTGAAATCACCGTTTCTGAATGGATTCGCAAGATCTTGCATGTACTCGTGCCGCCACTGCTGCTGATCATCGCGGTACTCGGCTCCATCATCCAGGGAATCGCTACCCCCACTGAGGCCGCATCGGTGGGAGCTGTAGGGGCAGTGCTTCTGGCACTCTTCTATCGCCGCCTTGACCTCGAATGCCTGCGTGATGTCATGCAAAAATCCGTACGTATCACCTGTATGGTGTTCATGATCTTTATCGGGGCGTCCGTCTTCTCACTCGTATTTCGCGGATTCGGGGGAGATCATGCCGTACATGCCCTGCTGATGCATCTGCCCGGAGGCACGTTTTCTGCAGTGCTGATAGTCATGGTCCTGATGTTCCTGCTCGGGTTCATCCTGGACTTCATCGAGATCACGTTTGTCGTAGTGCCGATCGTGGGACCGGTGTTGCTGAGTCTCGGAATCGACCCGGTCTGGCTGGGAATCATGATTGCGATCAATCTTCAGACCTCCTTCCTGACACCGCCATTCGGGTTTGCCCTGTTTTACCTGCGTGGTGTGGCACCGGCTGAAATAAGAACTCGGCAGATCTATCGTGGTGTGGCACCGTTTATTGCCTTGCAGGTCCTGACTCTGGTCCTGCTGGCCAGTTTCCCGGCCCTCGCTACCTGGCTGCCTCACAGAATTTACTGAGCCCTTGCACCGTACAGTTAAGCTGCACCCACGGCGCACTTACCCACCCGGCGGGAAGGCTCCCGCGGAAAAGAATTACTCGTACGGAGAGAAGGTAGGTACCAGTGCGATGTACGCGTAAATGATCAACAGCGCGTATCCAATCCCGAAGCCGAACATGATGCCCCGGTTCAGTGCAGTGGTGTCCTTGCTCACTGCGCGAAACGGAAGCCACGCCACATACACTGCAAACACCAGGTTAAACAGAAAGAATAACTGGGTTGTGTATTCCTTGGCATCCCACATTGTACGCCACTGGACAAAGAGTTCTTCCACGATTTCAGCTCCTCTTTATATCTTCTTATGGTAAATTCGTATCGCTTAGGGACAGTTTTATGCTATCCGGCCCGCAAGTTCAAGTACGCGCGCTCGGAAATTTCCGCCCAGGCACGTGATTTCTTCAAGAAATTGCGGTAGGAGTCGAATATTTCACGTGCCAAATCGTCGTTGGATGCCAGTTCGGCAGTAACCTCCTCTGAAAGGACTCCAAACCTTTCGGTGACTTCCACGGGCAGTTTCCGCAACTCGACATGGTGCTCGTTCACCAGCGTCTCCAATGCATCGTTGTTGCGCGCGATGTATTCCGCAAGCATATCCTGGTTCGCCACGCGACAGGCGTTGAGTACCATGCGCTGCAGGTCTTCGGGCAATGCCTCGAAAGCAGCCTTGTTAATGAAACATTCCATCGCCGTGCCCGGTTCATGCCACCCAGGGTAGTAGTAGTATCGGGCAATCTTGTGGAGCCCGAAAGCCAGGTCATTGTAGGGGCCTACCCATTCCGTGGCATCGATCGCACCGGATTGCAATGCAGTGAACAACTCGCCTCCCGGCAGATTGACCGGGGTGCCGCCCGCACGCTTCAACACCTCTCCTGCCAGGCCGGGTATGCGCATCTTGAGGCCCTTGAGGTCATCCAGAGAATTCACTTCCTTGTTGAACCAGCCAGCCATTTGCACACCGGTATTTCCAGATGCTGCCGCGACCAGGCCGAACCGGTCATAAGCCTTCTGCCACAGCTGCATGCCACCCCCATGGTACAGCCAGCTGTTCATTTCCATGGCAGTCATCCCGAACGGGGCGGTAGAAAAAAACTGCAAGGCAGGGTACTTGCCTTTCCAGTAATAGGCCGAACCATGCCCCATCTGGGCAGAGCCACTTTCCACGGCATCAAAAATCTCGAAGGCCGGGACAAGCTCGCCCGCTCCATACACCTCCACGTGAATCCGCCCGCCGGACATCACATTGATCTGCTCTGCAAGAAATTCTGCCCCGCTGCCAAGTCCCGGAAAGTTTTTCGGCCATGTAGTGACCATTTTCCATTTCCAGACCCGGGATGCCGCCGGTTTGGACGGTGCCGGAGTAGGTCCTTCCTTGCATCCGGCAAGACCCCCGGCAAGCGCCGCACCGATCCCCGCATAACGTAAAAATTTTCTTCTCTGCACGTGCAACCCGATCCGTATTCCGGGGCCAGTATAAGCTACTTGCGGAAAGACTTCTAAATTCGCATGAAATTCGACCGGAACATTCCGCGGATGATCACCTGGACCCGGCCTCTCGCACGAATGCATTCCGTACAGGACATTGCACAAGGCTCATACAAGCTTATCCAGGTTGGCATAGGCCAGGACCAGCCATTTGCTTCCTTCCCGTTCGAAATTTACCTGCACCCGCGCGTTCGATCCGGCCCCTTCACAGTCGAGCACCACTCCCCTGCCAAACTTGGCATGCACCACACTGTCCCCGACACCGATTCCCGAGTTTTGCCCGGGGCGGCCAGGCATGGAACGGGTGCGAACAGGTGTTGAAACCATTGCACGGGGGCGCACTTCGGCAATCAGTTCAGGCGGGAGCTCACCAATGAAACGCGAGGGTGAGTTGTAGTAGCTGTCGGCCCCGTAGCGGCGTCTCGACTCCGCATAGGTGAATACCAGTTGCTCGCGTGCACGGGTGATCCCCACGTAACACAGACGCCGTTCCTCCTCCAGGCGACCCGGCTCCTCCTTCGACATGTCGGAAGGAAACAGGCCTTCTTCCATGCCAACTATAAATACCAGTGCGAACTCCAGGCCCTTGGCAGCATGCAGGGTCATCAGCTGCACGCAGTCCTCCCATATCGCCCCCTGACCTTCACCCGCCTCGAGTGCGGCATGCACCAGAAAGGCGTCTGCTGGCAGCATTTCCTTGTACAGCTCGTTGTCCAGATCAAAACTGCGTGCCGTCACAACCAATTCCTTGAGGTTCTCGACCCGTGACTTGGCTTTTTCACTGCCCTCGCGGCCATGGTGTGACATCAGGCCAGTTGACCGAAGGATATGGTCGATCTGCGCATCCAGTACCAGCGCCCTGATTTCCTCTTCCAGTGTACTCATGAACTGCAGAAACCGCTCAAGCGCATGCGCAGCACGGGTTGTCAAGCTCCTCGACTGCAGCATTTCTTCGGCTGCCTTCCAGAGCGTGACCCTGTTTCGTACAGCCCTTTCTCGCACCAAGGCCATCGTGCGTTGACCGATACCACGCGAAGGCACGTTCACGACTCGCTCGAACGACGGGTCGTCATCCGGATTTCTTGCCAGGCGCAGGTAGGCCAAGGCATCCCTGATCTCCGCCCGTTCAAAGAAACGCAAACCTCCGTACACGCGATACGGGACACTGTGCGAAATGAAAACCTCTTCAAAAACCCTGGACTGGGCATTAGAGCGATACAGCACTGCAATGTCGTCCCGGCGGCTGTGACCGGCCTCGACCCATTGCCGGATCCTTTCCGCTACAAAGCGTGCCTCATCCTGTTCATTGAACGCTGCATACAGGCAGACTGGATCACCGGTCACACCCTCCGTCCAGAGCTTTTTCCCCATGCGTTCACGGTTGTTATCGATCAGTGCATTGGCGACCGACAGTATCGTATTGGTTGAACGGTAATTCTGCTCCAGCCTGAACAATTGCGTGTTCCGGTAATCGCGCTCGAAGTTGTGCAGGTTTTCGATACGCGCTCCTCGCCATCCATAAATGGACTGATCATCGTCACCTACCGCAAACACCGGGTTTTCTTCTCCTGCAAATGTCCTGAGCCACGCATACTGAATCGCATTCGTATCCTGAAATTCATCTACCAGGATATGACGGAACTTCCTGCGGTAGTGGTCAAGAATCTCCTGGTTTTGCTGCAGCAGTTCCAGACTCCTCAGCAACAGTTCGGCAAAATCCACTGAAGCCGTGCGCTCGCATTCCTGTTCGTAGGCGGTATAGATCCGGACCAGCTGACGGGCTGCAGGATCATTCCGGTGCTGCAGTTGTCCGGCCCTCAGACCCTCTTCCTTCCGGGCATTGATATATCCGCGTGCCTGCTTGGGCGGCCATCTGGAATCATCCAGTCCCATGTCCTGGATGATGCGCTTGACCAGGCGCAACTGGTCATCGCTGTCCAGAATCTGGAAATTTTCCTTGAGTCCGGCCTCTTGCCAGTGTGCCCGTAACAGTCGATGCGAAATGCCATGAAAGGTACCGATCCACATTCCGCCCAACGCATGCTTCAGCAGGCTTTCCACCCGTGCACGCATCTCTGCGGCTGCCTTGTTGGTAAAGGTGACAGCAAGCACGCTGAACGGGGAAACGGAGTGTACCTCGCACAGCCACGCAATCCGGTGCACCAGCACGCGTGTCTTGCCGCTGCCAGCCCCGGCAATGACCAGGGCCGGAACATCCTCGGAAGTCACCGCGGCTCGCTGTGCCTCATTCAATGGGTCAAGAATCGGGCTGACGTCCATCGGTCCACAGAAAATGCAGCCTGTTCAGGAAAACTGAAAATACCAAAGCCCCAGCAGGGCAAATACCAGTATGAGGATCAGGATGAGCACGACATTACGGTTTGATTTCCTGACTTCCCAGCGGAGTTCTTCCAGTTCACGGCTGTACTGCTCGAGCCTGCCCTGATTCTGCTCGAACTTCTTGACACTCGAATAGACAAGATCGGTAATGCCAGGCAGGCGTTCGGCAATCAGGGGTAACTGCCTTCTCATCCCCAAAGCCAGTGCTCGCACGCCAACCTGCTCGCTCATCCAGCGCTCCATGAAAGGTTTGGCCGTATCCCACAGATTGAGCTCCGGGTCCAGCTGACGGCTCAAGCCTTCTATGCTCAGCATGGTTTTTTCCAGCAGAACCAGCTGGGGCTGCACCTTCATGTTGAAACGCCTGGCAGTCTGGAACAGACGGACCAGCAGGTTGCCGAAGGATATCTCGCTCAGGGGCCGCTGAAAAACAGGCTCGCACACCGTCCGGATCACCGCCTCAAGCTGTTCCACCTGGACGTCGGGCGGTACCCAGCCGGATTCCAGGTGCAACTCTGCTACCCTTTGGTAGTCACGATCAAAAAAGGCGACAAGATTCTCCGCCAGGTATTTCCGGTCTGACTTGGTGAGCGTGCCGATCACGCCAAAGTCCACGCTGATAAATGTGGGATCTTCCGGGTGCTCATAGGAGACGAAGATATTGCCAGGATGCATGTCGCCATGAAAAAAATTGTGCTTGAATACCTGCGTGAAAAATATCCGGCATCCACGTTCCGAGAGCTTTTTCAGGTTCACGCCATGCTCACGCAGCACCTCGGTATCGCTGATCGGAATACCGTAGATGCGCTCCTGGACCATCACGTTGCGCCGGCACAGGTCAAAATAGACCTTCGGCACGTACAACTCGGAAGATTTTTCAAAATTCCTGCGCAGCTGGCTGGCATTGGCTGCTTCCCGCATGAGATCCAGTTCATCCAGAAGAACCCTCTCGAACTCCCGCACGACTTCCCGAGGCTGCAGCATGCGCGCATTTTTCCAGTAGCGGTGCATGATGGCCGCCAAGACATGCAAAAGCTCCAGGTCCTGACGCACATGTTTCTCTACACCCGGCCGCAGCACCTTTACCACGACTTCCACTCCATCATGAAGCCTGGCGGCATGTACCTGGGCAATCGAGGCGGAGGCCATGGGCACCACGTCGAATTGCCCAAAGGCCTTGTCTACCGGCTTCCCGAGGGCCTGCTCAATTATCTCGCGCGCGATTTTCCCCGAAAATGGCGGAACACGATCCTGAAGCTTGGCCAGTTCATCGGCGATGTCTTCCGGAAGCAGGTCCCGGCGTGTAGACAAGGTCTGTCCGAACTTCACGAAGATCGGGCCAAGGTCCTCCAGTGCATTGCGAATCCGGATGCCCAAGGCAATTTCCGCTTTCCTGAACCAGCGCCATGGCAACATGAAAAGCAGGAAACGGATCGGTCGAAAGTAGGGAACGGCAAAAAGGACTTCTTCCAGCCCATGCCGGACAAATACCAGGTTGATATGCAGGATCCTGAACAGCAGCCGTACGTAGCGCATGATCAGTCTGCTTCAGTCAAACGGCGGATTCGGTCTTCAAGGCCGGCAATGGAGGCATCCAGCTCCTCCGTGTCTTCCAGGTACCGCTCCATTTCCGCCCTTGCAGGCAAGATCCTGGATTCTTCCTGCAGAAACTCGCTCACATCGGACATGAAATTTTCCAGGGAGCGGCGCCTGTATTGCCGGGTCTTGCGCAGCCACGAGCCGATCTGGTGTGCAGGAAGGTCACCCAGATAGGCTGAAGCGAGTTCTTCCCAGTCCATTTCAACGGCATCCAGCACCGCAGCGAGCTGCCTTGCCGGCCCAGGGTCGCCCCGCACCACATGCAGGGTGCCATCCTCCAGCATCGACTCGCATGCCTTGCACAGCACGGCTCTGGCCAGGGCCTGCATGTCCGTTTCAACCCATGTGGCCATCCCATCTGATTCACCGCCACGATACTCAGTGACATCAATTCCGGCCTGCCGCGGTATGACAAGAAACTCCCTGTCCAGGTCTTTCAGTCTGAATACGAGGTTTGAGCCTTCTAGCCCATGCAGCCGCCGGGCCACTTCAGGGTCACAATCAAGATATTTTTGCAGGAAAAAATTAATCAGCCTGACCAGCATGGACTCGCTCATGCAGAAAGCTTGTAGCCACGGTGAATGCAGACAATCCCCAGGCTGAAATCAAGGTAGTCGCATGCCTGGAAACCTGCCGTCTCCAGCATTGCCTGCAGGGTTTCCTGATCAGGGTGCATGCGGATGGACTCGGCAAGATACCTGTAGCTTTGCGCATCCCTGGCCACCACGCTGCCCAGCCTTGGCAGCAGGCCAAACGAGTAGGCGTCATAAGCACCCTGCAACCATTTTTCGGGCCTGGAAAACTCCAGGATCATGAGCTGTCCGCCTGGCCTGAGCACCCTGTACATCGACTGCAGAGCCTGGGTCTTGTCCGTGAAGTTCCGCAGGCCAAACCCCAGTACGACCCGGTCAAAATGATTTTCCCGGAACGGCAGATTTTCTGCCATGGCCTGTACGAATTCCAAGTTTCTCAACAGGCCCCTGTCAACCAGTTTTGCCCTCCCATGTTCAAGCATGACCCGGTTGGGGTCACAGAGAGTAACTCCTCCCTGCTTGTCAAGTTTGGGGGCAAGCAACCTCGTGATATCCGCCGTTCCGGCTGCGAGGTCCAGTATCCTGTGATGTGGCCGTATGTTCGCGAGGTGTACGAGTTGTCGCTTCCAGAGGCGATGCAGGCCCAGCGACATGAAGTCGTTCATCAAGTCGTACTTGTCCGCTACGGAATCAAACACCCTCCCGACTTCACTTGTTTTCTCCTCAGGACTGACATCCTGATAGCCGAAATGGGTATTCTTCTGCTGCATGGTATGTGTCGATGGCAGTATGAATGGTTAACTATTCCAAACCGGGTGCTGTACGGATGCCTGGACCTGCATTGACGGATGACAGCGTCTCGGGCTTATTCATTCGAAGCCTTGCGCGAATGACCTGCCTCTTCCAGCCGTTCCAGATACCGCTTCCACTTCTGTTCCTGGTGTATGCCCAGCTCATACAGGTACTCCCAGGAATAGATGCCCGTATCATGATTATCATCAAATACCAGCTGCACCGCATAATGGCCCACCTGTTCAATGGTATTGATGCCGACATCTTCCTTCCCGATCTGCAACACCTCCTGCCCCGGGCCATGCCCCGCCACCTCCGCTGAAGGTGAATGAACACGCAGGTATTCACAGGGCAGCACGAAGCGCTTGCCGTCATCGAACTCAATTTCCAGTTTTCTCGATTTCTGATGCAACTGGATTTCAATCGGGACCCTTTTCGCCAAAGCTTGAAAACCCTTACTTCTTATGCCTGAATCATCCGGCAGGAGTTACAGTATATACCGACTCAGATCGACATCCTTGACCAGTTCACCAATATTTTCATCCACATAGCCCTGGTCCACAGTAACGGATTTGCCTCTGGAATCGGGTGCTGAAAACGAGATTTGCTCCAGCAGGCGCTCCATCACGGTGTGCAGCCGCCGTGCGCCAATGTTTTCCGTTGATTCATTCACATCATGGGCAATCTGGGCAATCCTGCGAATGCCGCCTTTGGTAAATTTGAGCCGTACACCTTCCGTCGCCAGCAGCGCAGCATACTGCTCCGTGAGCGAGGCATCAGGTTCGACCAGTATGCGTACGAAGTCATCCGTGGTAAGCGCCTTCAGTTCCACACGGATCGGCAGGCGGCCCTGCAATTCAGGAATCAGATCGGAGGGCTTGGAGACATGGAATGCTCCGGAAGCTATGAACAGGATATGATCGGTCTTCACCATTCCATACTTGGTGCTTACCGTACAGCCTTCCACCAGGGGCAACAGGTCCCGCTGCACTCCCTCCCGCGAGACATCTGCCCCGCTCATCTCGCCATGTTTTGTGACCTTGTCAATCTCGTCCAGGAACACAATGCCGTTCTGCTCTACATTCACAAGGGCCTGGGCCTTCAGTTCGTCTTCATTGATCAGTTTTTGCGCCTCTTCATCGGTCAGCACCCGCATGGCCTCCTGAATGCGCATCTTGCGCGTTTTCTTCTTGCCGCCGCCCAGATTCTGGAACACGCCCTGCAGCTGGCTGGCCATCTCCTCCATGCCAGGGGGTGTCATGATTTCCACGCCCATCGGTGCGATCGCGACATCCACCTCGATTTCGGTATCATCCAGGTCCCCCTCGCGCAGCCGCTTGCGGAATTTCTGCCGCGTATCACTCGCAAACTCGGCACGATCCTCAGCCTGGGCATCATCGTTTCTCGCAGGCAGCAATGCGTCCAGCACGCGCTCCTCTGCCGCTTCCTCGGCACGAAAGCACACCTTCTCAACCTCCTGTTCACGCATCATTTTCACCGAGGTGTCGACCAGTTCCCGCACGATGGAATCGACCTCCTTCCCGACATAGCCGACCTCCGTGAATTTCGTCGCCTCCACCTTGATGAACGGAGCACGGGCAAGGCGTGCCAAGCGTCGTGCGATCTCGGTCTTTCCTACCCCCGTCGGGCCCATCATCAGGATGTTTTTCGGTGTGACCTCCACTCGCAATATCTCCGGCAACTTCATTCTCCGCCACCGGTTGCGCAGCGCAATCGCTACGGCACGCTTGGCTTCATCCTGTCCGATAATGTGATGGTCCAGCTCCTGGACAATTTCTCGCGGAGTCATGTTTGACATCTGCCAGCCCTTCTTGCAAACAAATCCTAAAGCTCTTCGATCGTGAGATTCGTGTTGGTATAGATACAGATCCCGGCTGCGATACCCAGCGCCTTCTGTACGATCTCCCTGGCATTCAGTTGCGTGTCGTCCAGCAGTGCCCGGGCTGCGGCCTGGGCATAGGCCCCCCCGGAACCGATTGCCACCAGCGAATCTTCGGGTTCGATGACATCGCCGTTACCGGAAATGACCAGCGATGTGGACCGGTCTGCCACCGCAAGCAGGGCCTCAAGCCTGCGCAGGAGGCGATCAGTCCTCCAGTCCTTGGCAAGCTCGACGGCAGCCCGGGCCAGCTGGCCATTATGCTGTTCCAGCTTGGATTCAAATCGCTCGAACAGGGTAAAGGCATCGGCGGTACCCCCTGCAAAACCTGCAATGACCTTGTCCTCGTACAGGCGCCGGATTTTGCACGCATTGCTTTTCATGACGGTATCTCCCAGTGAAACCTGGCCATCCCCGCCCAATGCCACCTTGCCGTCACGCCTTACGCTGACAATGGTAGTGCCCTTGAATTGTTCCATGTTGTCCAGTGATCCTGCTGACAGAAAGAAAGGTACTGCAGAACGCTGCATCCGCCGGTTCCACCCTACAGGGGGCAGGTTAGCAAAAACTGCAGGCAGATTATACCGGTCTCACGCCGCTTATTCTTCCTGGGCATCGGGCCGGGCGCGCGATGCCCCTTTTCTGGCACGCGGGTGACTTTGGTCATAGACCTCTGCGAGGTGCTGAAAATCCAGATGGGTATAGATCTGGGTTGTACTGATGTCGGCATGCCCCAGCATCTCCTGTACGGCGCGCAGGTCATTGCTGGACTCCAGCAGATGACTGGCAAAGGAGTGCCGCAGCATGTGCGGGTGAACATGTTTGTCAAGTCCCCGCTCACTGCCAAGGCGTTTCATGCGCTGCTGCACGGCCCGCGGGGACAATCTGCGGCCACGATGGCTGACAAACACGGCCTGCTCGTTTTCAGCAGCCTTCCCGGCACGAACAGCAAGCCAGCGTTCAAGAGACTTGCAGGCGGCCCGCCCGACTGGCAGGTAACGAACCTTGTTGCCCTTGCCGAGCACATGCAACTGGCCCTGGGACAAGTCGATGTCTCCAATGTCCAGGCTGACCAGTTCAGACAGGCGAAGACCGGACGAGTACATCAGTTCCATCATGGCATGGTCCCGCAACTTGAGCGGGTCCTGCAAAGGCGTGGCAAGCAGGCGCTGGATTTCATCCACGTCCAGAAGCTGAGGAAGTTTCTTGCTGACATGGGGTGCACTGACCTCGGCAGCCGGGTTATGCCCTACCTGCTGCTCGCGCTGCAGGTACTGGTAGAACCCCCTGAGTGCGCTCAGGGCCCGCTGCAGGCTGCGGGCCGAAATGCCCTTCCTCCTGCGGGATCCGGCGAAATCCCTGACATGCAGGGCATCCGCCTGACAACAGTGCTTGACACCGGCTGCGAAGATGAATTCCACAAACTGCCGGATATCTCTCCGGTAACTGCTCACTGTTGCAGGAGAGTACCTGCGTTCATCACTCAGGTAACGCAGGTAATTTTGAACGAGTTCCTCGGTATCCGGCAGACTCACGGCCTCGCACACCCTGACAATTCAGTAACGGATTCTGAGTACGGTACCACTGGTTGCAGGCAAAATACAGAATCAGTCAAAAACCTATCCTGAAGCGAATTGCTGCAGCTTGGTGCTGACGATCTCGCCCAGGCATTCCAGGAACAGTGTGCCGATACCACTCTGGTAGCGGCATGCATCCGCGCTGCCCAAGAACATCACGCCGAGATGCCGGGAGTTCTTCAGGACCACCGATGCGGCCGAGTGAACCGTCTGGCCACCTGGCCCGGGCTTGAACACAGCGTCAATCTGAGTCTCGTTCAGAAATGCCACACCCTGGTGCCGGTCAGAAAACAGTTCCTGAACCAGGCCGGACCCGCGAAGGGACGCCTCCATCGCGGCACAGTCCGGCACAAGGGTTGCAGGCAGTGCATCCAGCAGGCGTATCCTGACGAACGTGCCCGGAAATTCCGCATGCAGCTGCTCGCAGATTCCGGCCAGTGACTCGTCAAATCCATTGATGGACATGACTTTCAGGGCCAGGTTATGCAGCCTGCGGCTTGCCTTCTCGTTTTCCCCGGCGGTGGCAATGAACCGGTCCAGTTTCTTCTCGAGCTCCCGGACCTTGTCGCGCAGTATGGTAACCTGCCGCTCGACAAGCGACACGGCCTCCCCCGTTTCGTGAGGTATGGCGAGTGTTTCGATCAGTCCGGGGTAGTGGACAAAGAAATCCCGATGCTTGCGCAGGTAGTGCTCCACCTCTTCCCGGGTAAGCTTTTCCCGGTCGAATTCCCCGTCTTCAGGCGTGACATCCGAGGGATTGCGTGTAGTCACAATTCCAGGCTCCCTTCAAAGCTCTGTTCGGCCGGACCGGTCAGCCGGACCGGACCGGACAGGTCACTGCACTCGACCAGCAGGCTGCCTCCGGGCTGCTGCACGGTCACTTCCGTATCCAGCCGCTGCCAGATACGACCCACCACCACGGCTGCGCAGGCTCCTGTACCGCAAGCACCGGTTTCACCTGCGCCCCGCTCGAACACCCGCAGTACGACATGCCGTTCATCCACAATCTGCATGAAGCCGACGTTGGCGTTATGGGGAAACATCGGGTGGCTCCCGACCCTCGGGCCGAGCTCACCCACCGGTGCATGCTCGACGTCCTCGACCTCTATCACGGCATGTGGATTCCCCATCGACACGGCTCCTATCTCGACAGGCTGGCCATCAACCTTGAGCGTATAGCATTGTGAAGCCTGGGCCGCAGCAAAAGGGATATCACCAGGCTCAATGACAGGGACACCCATGTCCACGGTCACCAAGTCGTCCTCGCGCAGTTCCACGCAGTACACGCCACTGACTGTCCGGATGCGAATCGAACTTTTGCCTGTGAGCCCGTTACGCGAAAGGAACTTGCCGATGCAGCGCGCACCGTTGCCGCACTGTTCAGCTTCCTCGCCGTTTTGGTTGTAGATCTGGTAGTCAAAATCTGCACCGGGCGCACCGGCTGCCCGTATTACCAATATCTGGTCACAGCCTACGCCCAGCCTCCGGTCCGCTACCCAGCGCAACTGGTCGCGGTTCAGTTGCAGGTCCCGGTTAATACTATCGAACACGACAAAATCATTCCCCAGACCGTGCATTTTTGCGAATCGTACCTGCATGCGAGTTCACCCCGGTTAATGCGATGCTGTGCGAAGATGCTTCCCGGCTCAAGAATATTACCTCATGTGCCGCCTGTGCAACCTTATCCCGGACAGGTCTCATCGCCAGGATGCCGTCAAGGTTGCCGCAGGTATCCGTGTACCAGCATGTGCCGATCGCTGACCTGTTCTAGTTGCAGGCTTTCCAGTCCTGCCCGGTCAAGCTGTTCACGAACTTCGTTTGGAGTGAATGCCGCGAGCAGCGAATTGTAAAAATCCCGGCGCAGGATGTCGGGTTCGCCCGCAGCATAACGGGACACCAGGACGCGGGCCTGTGCGGCAGACGCGGGCCTGTACAAATCACAGATGAAAATGGCGGTCCTGTTCGAGGCGTACTTGCGGACCGTGGACCAAAGATGCTGGGGCTCGTGGAGATGATGCAGCAGGCTGTTCGAAACGATGGCCTCGTAGGATTGTTCCGGCAGCTCGCAGTGCGGCAAACGCTGCAGGTAAAGCGTGATCCGGTCCTGCAGTGCTGCAGCCTCTATTCTGTTCCGAGCCTGATGCAGCATACACGCAGCGCCATCCACGGCATCAAACCTGCAGTCAGGATACCGCTGCGCGAGGCGGATTGAGATGTCAGCCGGCCCACACCCCAAATCCAGGATCGTTCGAGGGGATGACAGCTCAGGGAATACGCGCGGGAAATGTCCCAGCAAGGTATTGTGAGTCACCTCGAAATCGGCCTGGGCATAGGCGAGAGCCTGCTCCTGATCGTCCATCAACTCGGGTTCTGGCTGGCGCAGCATCAGTCCGGTATGATTTCATCGGCAAACAGCTGATCGATACTCTCTCGCTTTCTGATCAACCTTGCCAGGTCCCCGTCAACCAGCACTTCTGCTGGACGCATGCGCGAATTGTAGTTGCTGGCCATGGTAAACCCGTAGGCACCTGCATCGTGAACGGCAAGCAGGCTGCCCGGCCGGATACACAGGCTTCGCTGGCGACCCAGCACGTCTGCACTCTCACAAACCGGTCCAGCCACATCGTAGAGAACCTGTTCACCGCTTTCCCGGTGCACGGCACTGATTTCATGCCATGCGGAATACAGGGACGGACGCATGAAATCGTTCATGCCCGCGTCGACCAGCGCAAAATTTCCTTCATCTGTGCTTTTCAGGTATTCGACCCTGCACAAAAGCAATCCTGCATGGCCCACGATCGATCGCCCCGGCTCGACCACCAGTTCGAGTTGCCTGCCGTGCATGAACGGCTCGATGGCGCGGGCGTACTGAACCGGCGCAGGAGCCAGGTCCGCACGCGTGTACGGAATGCCGAGTCCGCCACCAAGATCGACATGGCGCAAAGGAATACCCCGGTCTTCGAGCCAGTCCACCAGCTCGAATACCTTCTCAAAACTGGACCGGAAAGGCGCCAGGTCGAGCAACTGGGAACCGATGTGGCAGTCCACTCCCGTGACGCGCAGGGAACGGCTGTCCGCAATCCGCTGGTAAAGTTCCCGGGCCTGGTCAATGCCTAGGCCGAACTTGTTCTCCTTCTGTCCGGTGGATATATACGGATGGGTATCCGCATCAACATCCGGATTGACACGCAAGGAGACATTTGCCGGGATATCCATTTCCCCGGCGATGTGCTCGATGCGGTCGAGTTCCGGAAGGGATTCGATATTGAAACAGTAAATTCCCGCAAGCAGTGCACGGCGAATTTCATCTGCCCGCTTGGCCACACCCGAAAAAACAACCTTTCGCGCATCGCCACCTGCACGCAAGACCCGTTCAAGTTCACCCCCGGACACGATGTCAAACCCGGCACCGAGGCGTGCCAAAAGGCTCAGTACGGCCAGACTGGAATTCGCCTTGACTGAATAACAGATCCTCGCTTGCCAGTCCTGCAGGGCATCCTCAAAAGCCCGGTACCTGTCCTCGATGGCTGCCTTCGAATATACGTAGCTGGGTGTCCCGTAGGCGTTCGCAATCTCGGCACAGCTCACTTGCTCGGCATACAGCTGGTTGTCTCGGTACTCGAAAGGGTTCATGGCGGGGTCCTGTATGGAACGGATGCGGTATGTGTCCAGGTGTGTGCGCTGCTCAGTTTCGGGATTGATTTTTTACTTTTTCTTTAGGATTATCTTCGGGCAAATACAGGTCGCCGGTCTGGCCACATGCTGCAAGAATGACTGCAAGAAAAAAAACCAGGCTCAAGGCACATAATCTGGGGTGGAACATGGACATACCCTTTCATAGTAAATCAGGCATCATTGTATAGGCCCTTATACGTGCTGGAAACCATCTCGTGAGCCTCAAGGCCATTACCGTCGATACCGGGGCAGACCCCGACCGTGCCGTGATCTGGCTGCATGGTCTCGGAGCCAGCGGACACGACTTTGAGCCCGTCGTGGGCCAGCTGGCTCTTCCCTCCGACGTGCACGCCCGATTTATCTTTCCGCATGCACCGGTCCAGGCCGTTACACTCAACAGCGGAACAATGATGCCGGCCTGGTACGACCTGTACGGCCTGGACAAGGACAGCCCGGAAGATGCCGAAGGGCTGAAACACAGCAAGTCCGCCATCAGCTTGCTGATCGGGCAACTCGAAGAGTCCGGCATTCCGCCAGGTCGAGTCGTGCTGGCCGGATTTTCACAGGGCGGGGCACTCGGGTTATACACGGGACTGTCCTGCGAGCACCGGCTGGCTGGCATCCTTGCTTTGTCCTGCTACCTGCCACTGTGGCGTGAACTGCCAGCCTACGCTGCGAACGCCGACCGGACGATGCCGATCCTGCTGGCTCATGGCAACCGCGATGAGATTATCCCGGTCGATGTCGCCGGGAACATGCGTAACCTCCTCAAACAGGAGGGCTTTACAGTATCCCTGCGGACATATGCCTGCGAGCACACGGTGGCTCCGGAAGAAATCGAAGACATCCGGAATTGGCTGTTGCAATGCTGGCAGTAGTTCGCTTCCTCAGTCAGCTTTGAAGGCTTTCAGGCGCAGGCGTGCCTGCTCGACCTGCATGGCTACCTGTGCCGGTGCGGTTCCGCCATAGGTATTCTTGGAGCGCACCGAACCCTCCGGGGAAAGCACATCGAAAACATCCGGTTCTATCAGGGGGCTGAATGCCTGCAGTTCCTGCAAATCCAGTTGCTCCAGCCGCCTGTTCCGGGTGATTGCATGCCGAACAATCCTGCCGACCGTTTCGTGCGCGGCCCGGAACGGCAGTTTCTTCTGTACAAGATAATCCGCAAGGTCCGTGGCGGTGGCATGACCCTGCTGTGCAGCAGCAAGCATCTGCTCACGGTTTACACGGACATGCGGAAGCAGGCTCGCAAGGACCGTGACACAATCGAGCACGGTGTCTACCGTATCGAACAAGGCTTCCTTGTCTTCCTGATTGTCCTTGTTATAGGCCAGTGGTTGACCCTTCATGAGCGTCAGCAAGGCAAGCAGGCTGGCAAACACGCGCCCGCTTTTGCCACGTACCAGTTCCGGCACATCGGGGTTTTTTTTCTGCGGCATCATGGAAGAGCCCGTGCAAAACCGGTCCGGGAGCTCGATAAAACCGAATTGTGCTGAAGCCCACAACACAAGCTCTTCTGCAATTCGCGACAGATGTGTGAACAGAATCGCCGCGAAGGCACAGAACTCAATCGCAAAATCCCGGTCGCTCACGGCATCCAGACTATTGTCACAAGGTGCTGCAAACTGCAGTTCCCTGGCAACGAATTCACGGTCCAGGGCAAAGCTGCTGCCTGCAAGGGCCGCCGCACCCAACGGGGACAGGTTGACACCTTTCCGGCACCGGGCCAGGCGTTCACGGTCGCGAAAAATCATCTCAAACCATGCCAGCATGTGATGTCCAAACGTGACGGCCTGGGCTACTTGCAAATGGGTGAACCCTGGCATGACCGTACCTGACTCCTGTTCCGCCAGGTCAACCATGGCACGCTGCAGGGTTTCCAGCAGCGGGTCAATGCGATCGATGGCCTCACGCAGGTAGAGCCGCAAATCGGCGGCAACCTGGTCGTTTCTTGAACGGCCGGTATGGAGCCGCTTGCCAACATCTCCCGCAAGTTCCACCAGCCTTGACTCGATGTTCATGTGAACGTCTTCCAAAGAACTGTCCCAGGGGAACGAACCGGCGTCGATTTCTGCTGCAACCGTATCCAGTGCCTGCAACAGCTGTTCGCATTCCCGGTCATCAAGAATGCCGATCCGGGCAAGCATACGGGCATGTACCCGGGAACCCTGGATGTCCTGCTTGTACAGCCGTTTATCAAATCCTACCGAGGCACTGAATTGCTCGACCAATGCATCGGTTGTTTCCGAAAACCGGCCTGCCCAAGGTTTTGTACCCTTTTCTTTCATGCTGTGTGCTGTCCGTGACTAAAGTCTGAATTATCCCCCAAACAAGCCAAAGCTCAACGATTTATTCGTGGAAACGGGAATATTGGGATGCCGGACAGGTTTCCGGGTAAACTGAACAGGAAAGGATTTTCCGGGTGATTCGGCTGGTCAGCCTGCTGCCGAGACCGTAAGCCGGGAATCCGAACCGCCCGTTACAGGCGTGGGCGTACATGGCGTGAGCCGCTACTGAAGACCGAAAGGAGCGTGATGAATCAATCCACCAGTGAGTTGGGAGACGATGCCTCAAGGGAACTGAAGGCACAGTATCAGCTATTGAAACAGGAAAGGCCGGGTATCCGGGCTCGGGATGCCGCGCGGGAACTGGGTGTCCCCGAAGGCAGCTTGCTGGCCGCACACGTAGGCTCGAACGTGACACGGCTGGACGACAATGCACAGGCCATCCTCAAGGACGTTCTGGCACTGGGTGAAGTCATGGCGCTCACCCGCAATGAATCCTGTGTGCACGAGCGCAAAGGCTTGTACGATAACTGCCACTTCTTCAGCCACGGCAGGAAGTCGATGGGACTATTCCTGAACCCGGACATTGACCTGCGCTTGTTCCTGGAACACTGGAAATTCTGTTTTCATGCCGTCGAGCCGGGTCGTGGCAAACTGCGGAAAAGCCTCCAGTTCTTCGATAAATCCGGTGAGGCGGTTCACAAGATCTACCTGACTTCAAACTCCGATGCGGCTGCGCTCGATGTTCTGGTCAAAAACCATCGGCATGCCAGGCAGGACACGTCTATTGAAACTGAGGCCTATGTGCCCGATGCACCTGACACAGCACGAAGCAGGGTTGACTGGGAAGGGTTTCGCACGGCTTGGAAAAACCTGAAAGACACGCACGATTTCAAGCCGATGCTTCGCAGGTTCGGAGTCCGTCGTGAACAGGCTCTCAAGGGTGTAGGGCAGGAATTTGCCAATCAGGTTCCGAATAATTCAGTTCGTCGCACACTGGAACAGGCACGTGACAGACAATGCGAGATCATGGTGTTCGTAGGCAACCGAGGCTGTATCCAGATCCATACGGGACTCATAAGCCGACTGGTCGTGCACGGGAACTGGTATAACATCCTTGACCCGGAATTCAGCCTGCATTTGCGCGAAGACAGGATAGCCCGCTCCTGGGTGACGAGAAAACCGACTGAAGACGGCACGGTCACGGCCCTGGAGATCTTCGACAAGGATGGTGAACTGATTGCCCTGTTTTTCGGCAAGCGCAAGCCTGGCATTCCCGAGCAGGAACTGTGGCGCCGGATTATCGACACCCTGCCGGGTGGCGGGGAGGGAACGGCATGTGTGGCCTAGGACCTCCGGTCCTTTGCAGGCCTGAACGGCCCGTGGCCACCGGGCGGCTACCGGCTGTGAACGTGGCACTTCCAAACCGGCCAGGATTGCGCCACGGCATGCCATTCCTGATGTGCGGCACCCATGATGGGGACATGAGCAGTACCCTGTGCATATAAGAATCGCTACCCGTAACAGCGAGTTGGCCCTGTGGCAGGCTCGGGAAGTTTCACGACAACTGTGCAAGACCCACCCCGACATGTCGACGGAACTGGTAAGGTTGACCACCACAGGGGACCGCCTGTTGCAGCAGTCACTGGCCGCCCAGGGCGGAAAAGGCCTGTTCGTGAAGGAGCTGGAACATGCTCTGCTGGAAAACCGGGCCGATATCGCCGTGCACTCCATAAAAGATGTCCCCGTCGAACTGCCGTCCGGGCTTCATATGCCAGCCGTGCTCAGGCGGGAAAACCCATGTGACGCACTGGTCTCCAACCACTACGGCACGCTGGATGCATTGCCGGAACATGCCAGGGTGGGAACCTCCAGCCAGCGCCGTGCCTGTCAGCTCAAGGCCGCATTACCAGGCCTTGAAATCAGGCTGCTGCGCGGAAATGTCGGCACACGCCTGACCCGGCTTGACCAGGGAGAGTATGATGCGATCATACTTGCCGTAGCCGGGCTGAAACGTCTGGGCCTTTCGCAGCGTATCCGGGCCTGCCTGTCCGCCGATGTAGTCCTTCCGGCCATCGGGCAGGGAGCAATTGGCATTGAGTGCAGACAGGACGATTCGCATACCGAATCCCTGATCCGGCCCCTGAATCATGGCGATACCCAGGCATGCATCCTGGCTGAACGCGCAGTGAGCCAGGCACTGGAAGGGGGATGCCAGTTGCCGATTGCGGGCTTGGCCGAAGCAAACCATGAACGACTTGAGCTACGCGCCCTGGTGGGGTATCCCGATGGAAGCAGGATTTGCCGCAGCCGCGACGTTGGCAGCAAACGGGATCCGGTGCAACTGGGCCAGTCGGTCGCACAGGACCTCCTGGCACAAGGCGCTGACCATATCCTGGCGGCATTGCCCTGAGCGGTGTACACACACGGAATCCAGACAGGTGCATGGCAGTGACAGGGTCACGCACACCTGGACTTCTGGCCGGCAAGACGGTACTGGTCACGCGCCCGGCCGAACAGGCCGGGGGCATACAGGCATCCCTGGAGCATCACCGTGCGACGGTCATCCGGTTCCCTTCCCTCATCATCCGGGCACCCGAAGACCCGGATCCCGCAACAAGGTTACTGCGGAACCTGAACGATTACGACACGGTCATATTCAGCAGCGCAAATGCCGTTCGTCATGCAGCGCAACTCCTGCAGACACTGGGCAGGTCACTCAGTACGCAGTGCATCGCCGCAATAGGCCCTGCTACGCGAGATGCCCTGGAAAATCTCGGCATGCAGGCTGACGTCGTGCCCGAGGCCGGGTTCAGCAGCGAAGACCTGCTGGCACATGAGGACCTGTGGGGACAGGACATCCTGATCATCCGGGGTGTGGGCGGGCGCGGCCACCTGGCGCGCGAACTTCGGGCCCGCGGCAGCCGTGTTGACATTGCGGAAGTATACCAGCGGCTTTGCCCGGCCACGCGCCCGGCACACAGCCTGTGCACCCATCCAGAAAACGATTCGGCAGTACTGGCCTACAGTGGTGAATCCATGCGAAACCTGTGGACCCTGTGCACGAAAGAAGAGCATGCCTGGCTAGCAAAGGCGGCGCTGATTGCCGGCAGTCCGCGTATTGCCCGAACTGCCACTGCCATAGGCTTCTCAAAAACCCCTATAATAGCTGCGAATGCCAGTGATGCATCCATGCTGGACGCCCTGCTGACCTGGACCCGTGAAACCTAGACCATGGAAAGTACACAAGATCCCCTGACTCCCAAGCCTGGAGCAGATAGCCAGAAAGCCAGGCATTCCAGGAAAATGCACGCAGGCCCGCTGCTCTTCGTTTTGGTAATCGTCTTGCTGCTGGCTGCAAGCGGTGCGGGATATTATGGGTGGGTGGACCTGAACACGCGTCTTGACCAGGCAGCTGTCGCGCGCCAGTCCATCGCACATGATATTGCCACCGTTGACGAAAGCGCAAAATTCCAGAACTTCAAGCAGGACACGCAGGAACAGGCCGACCAACTCGACAACAGACTGAACGAGCTGTCCGGACAAGTGGAGCAGCTTGCAAACCGGCAGGAGGGGCTCCGGGAATTCATCGAGGAAACCTTGACCCGTGTGAACCGCAGCCAACTGGGCTGGGGACTGAAGGAAGCCTTGCATGTCCTGCACATGGCCAACCACCGTCTTCGCATCGAACGTGATATCACGGGAACAATCACTGCCCTAGACACAGCCAGTTCGCGTCTGCATGAACTCAACGATCCACGCCTGCTCATGGTGCGCGAATCGATCTCCAGGCAGATCGGCGAGCTGAAAAAAGTCCCGAACCCGGACTGGGCAGGTATCAGCCTGCAGTTCAACAACCTCCTGGCGGGTGTCAGGCCGGACATTGCCGAACCGGTAGCCCCAACAGCCCCGAATGCATCACAGGGTCTGGAGCCTGGTCATCCTGAACTGCCTGCATGGAAAAGGCTGATCGAATATGTCAAAGACACCGTAAACCGTTCTGTCACGGTCACCCGGAAAGACATCAATTCCAAGGTATTTATCAGCCGCCAGGAAAGGCAGCATGCCTACGAATTCCTGCGCGCCCGGCTGCTGGGGGCCAAGTATGCCCTGGCAAGCCGTGACAACGAAAGCTACCATCTAGAACTTGATGCAGCCCTGGCATGGCTCCGGAGCACGGACACCCTGAAGAACACGAGCGGCCTGATTGATGAACTTGACGAGCTTAACGGCATCGACCTCGAACCTGATCTGCCGGACATCAGCGAGCCCGCCCTCCTGCTTACCGAATTTCTGGAAACGATAGAGAACCGCTAAATGCTGCGTGCGCTGCTGATTTTCATAATTTTCCTGATCATCTTCGCAGGAATCGTTCTGTTCGTCCTGCAGGCTCCTGGTCAGGCCATCTTGACTTATGGTGATACCACCATCGAGTTGCCCCTGGTCGGATTTGTAATCGGAATATTCATCGTGTTTGTGCTGCTTTACCTCCTGCTACGCCTTTTGAACCTGATAATTCACATGCCCAGGCGCATCCATGCAGCACGCGCACGCCACAGGCAGCGTGCGTCGGAGCAGGACACCCGAAAGGGCCTGACGCGTTTTGTAAGCGGGGACTGGGCCCGCTCTGAAAAACTGCTGGCACGCGCAGCGGAACATGCAAACCACCCGTTCATCCACTACCTGCTGGCTGCGCAGGCTGCAAAACTGTCCGGAAATGACGAATCGCTCAATCATTACCTTGAACAGGCTGAAAAGTGCATGCCTGCAAAACAGAGGGCTGCTCTGGACATTCTGCATGCGGAAATCCTGCTTCAGCAGGGCCAGCCAGAGCAGGCATTGTCCTGCATCGAACCACACTGCGGAGAGCTTCGCAGCAATTCAAAAGTAGCAGGGCTGTTGGCCGGGGCCTATGACCAGCTGCAGGACTGGCAGCAACTCGCGCGCATCCTGCCGGATCTCAAAAAAAACCCATGTTTCGACCGCACTGAACTGGAAATATTGCAGAATAAGACCGTGCACGGCTTGCTCGCTGCAGTCCGAAACGGGAATACAGCCGAAGATGCGGAAAAGCTTGGGACCCGCTACAAGGAAGTCATCATGAATAATGACAATCTGGCCGTAGCCTACGTCGAGACACTTCTTGACCAGGACAGGCTGGGCCCGGCAGCTGCGCTGAGTCTTGAGATCCTTGGCCACCACTGGAATGCCGGACTGGCCCGTCTATACGGCCTGATGAAGCATGCGGACGTTAACCGCGCACTGCACCAGGCCGAGCAGTGGACGGGACAGCATGACGAGGATCCAGTCCTTTACCTGACCCTGGGGCGCCTGTGCAAGCAGGCTCAACTGTGGGGCAAGGCCAAGAGTTATCTTGAACAGAGCCTGATTCGAAAACCTTTCGCAGAGACCTATGCCGAGCTAGCCGAACTGCATGAACACCTCGACGAAAGCGAGGCGGCACAACACTGTTCGAAAAAGGGCCTCCTGCTGGCAACCCGTGCCACGCAGGCATGATCGCTTGAACAGATTCATTGAGACACGTATTCTGCACGTGTACTATCGATTGCCTGTCTGCAAGCCATGCTGATACGTGTTCTGACTGCGGCATCCCTCCTGCTGATCCTCTGGGTCCTGCTGTCCGGACACATGGATATCCTGTTGCTGGGACTGGGGCTGGGCAGTTGCCTGTTCACGGCGTGGCTGGCCCACAGGCTTGCATTGCCCGACCCAGCTTTTAACACGCTCAAGTTCAGCCTCGACCTGCCAAGATTCCTGCCATGGTTTTTTCTAGAGGTTTTTCGCTCCAACCTGGATGTCAGCTGGAGAATCCTGCATCCGAAACTGCCGATCTCTCCCAACCTGAGCACCATTTCCACCAAAAGCCTCAGTGACGTGGCCAAGACGACCTATGCGAACTGCATCACCCTGACACCGGGAACCTACACCCTAAACACCGGTACCGATACGATCGAGGTGCACTCTCTCACGAAAGAGACGGCAGAAAACCTTCGGCATGGAAAAATGAAAAAACGGATTGCAGCCCTGCGTGGCTCGGGAAAAACAAGCTGACCGGCCGCAACCCGCATGTTCACTGTCACATTCATCGCCATCCTGATCGTTATGTTTTTCCTGCTGATCCGGGTGGCCCTGGGACCCACCGTGTTCGACCGCATCCTGGCGGTGAACACCTTTGGAACGGCAATCGTATTGCTGATTGCCCTGTTCGGCTTTCTGGTCGACCGCCCTGATTTCCTGGACATCGCCCTGTTGTACGCATTGACCAACTTTATCTCCACGATCGCAGTACTGAAGCTATTCCGGTACAAGCGCCTGGGCAAGGCCGCGGACAGGTAAGCGGAATCGAAGACATGATCGTAATAAGCTGGGTCATGCTGTTGCTGGGCAGTGCATTCTGCCTGATCGGTACACTGGGACTCATGCGTCTGCCAGACTTTTATTCCCGGGTGCATGCCGCCTCGATTATAGACAGCATGGGCACGATACTGGTCTTGCTGGGCCTGCTAGTGCAGACGCAGGACATCCTGGTGATTGCCAAGCTGATCCTGATCCTGCTGTTCATGATGCTGACCGGCCCGACTGCAGTGCATGCCCTGGCCCATACCGCATCGCTCAAAGAAAAAGACTCCGAACCGGATTCGGCAAGCCAGCTGTCCTGACCAAATAAGCCCATGGATATTGCAATCCTCGTCAATTTTTCCCTGCTGACACTGATGATGCTGGTCGTCGTGGTGCTGATTCGCCTGAAAAGCCTGTTGGGCGTGGCACTGACCAATGGCATCTACAGCCTGCTGTCGGCCGGGCTGTTCGTGACCATGGATGCGGTTGATGTGGCATTCACCGAGGCAGCAGTCGGTGCAGGCATTACCACCGTCCTGCTGCTGGGAACCATTGCCGTAACGGGCATGGAACAGACGGTCAGCCGGCATGGAAAGTTTCTGCCACTGGTAGTCATCTTCATTACGGGTGCGGCCCTGATTTACGGCACGCTGGACATGCCCCCATTTGGCGACCCCAAGGCCCCGATTCACACCCATGTCGCACCGCACTACCTGACAGAAAGCACAAATGAGATAGGCATCCCCAATGTTGTCACCTCGGTCCTGGCCAGCTACCGGGGATACGACACGCTGGGCGAGGTCATCGTGATCTTCACGGCTGCGATCGGTGTCCTGCTGCTGCTGGGCAAGACCGTCGGAAAACGGAACAAATAATGGATACCCGTGCCGTAGTGATTTTGCGTGAGGTGTGCAAGATCATCATTCCCGCAGTGTTGCTGTTTGCCCTTTATGTACAGTTTCATGGAGAATACGGCCCGGGCGGTGGATTCCAGGCGGGAGTCATATTCGCAGCTGGCGTGATCCTATACGCGCTGGTATTCGGCAGGGAGACTGCCCAGCGCATCCTTCCCTTGACCACCGTGCGGATATTCATCGCAGCAGGCGTCTTGCTGTATGCGGGTGTCGGTGTGGGAACGATATTTCTAGGAGGAAACTTCCTAGACTACAACGTGCTGCTGCATGACCCCAAACACGCCCAGCATCTGGGTATCTTCCTCATTGAACTGGGTGTCGGTATAACGGTTGCCGCGGTCATGATTACGATTTTTTATCTGCTTGACGAGTTCTGCGAGTAACCTGTGATCGCGGGCCATTTCAATTACTGGGTTGTCATAGTCCTGATGATGATGGGTTTTTATATCGTGGTCTCTGATTCCAACCTGATCAAAAAGATCATCGGGCTGAATGTCTTCCAGACTTCAGTCTTCGTGTTGTTCATTTCCATGAGCAAGGTAAAAGGCGGGACCGCTCCCATACTGACCGAAGAGGCCAGCCTGTACTCGAACCCTCTGCCTCATGTGCTGATCCTTACTGCAATCGTGGTAGGCGTTTCAACTTCCGCACTGGGTCTTGCGCTCATTTCCAGGATTCACCGGGCTTACGGTACCGTGGACGAAACCCTGATTCACGAGCAGGATGAAACCCAGGATGAAGCCTAGTGCTGGATCACCTTCCCGCGTTACAAGTCATCGTGCCGCTTATCAGTGCACCCGTTTGCATGCTGGTCACGCGTGCAGTATGGGCATGGAGGATCGCGACAGCGGTCAGCATTGCAGCCTTTGCCATGGCCGTGCTGCTGGCGCGCGAGGTTTCCTCCAAGGGGGTGCTTTCCTACCACCTGGGGGGGTGGGTGCCGCCGCTGGGTATCGAATACCGGATTGATCATCTCAGCGCTTACATACTGATCATCGTCGCAGCGACCGCCAGCATCACCATGATCGCTGCGCACAAAAGCATCGGGCAGGAAGTAGCCGACCGGAAATCCGGTCTGTTTTATTCCGCCTATCTGCTGTGCCTCACCGGCCTGCTGGGTATCGTCGCCACGGGGGATGCGTTCAATATCTTCGTGTTCCTGGAAATCAGTTCCCTGTCATCCTATGCGCTGATTGCAATGGGCAGGGACCGAAGGGCCCTGACCGCCTCATACCAGTATCTGATCATGGGAACAATTGGTGCCACGTTCATACTGATTGGTGTCGGGCTGCTCTACATGCTCACAGGCACCCTGAACATCATGGACCTGCAGCAAAGGATACCTGCCGTAATCGGTTCCAGAACACTGCATGCAGCTTTCGCTTTCCTGACCGCAGGGGTTTCACTGAAAATCGCTCTTTTTCCTCTGCATCTGTGGCTCCCGAACGCCTATGCCTATGCACCCTCGATGATGACCGTCTTCCTGTCGGCCACTGCAACCAAGGTTTCGCTGTACGTACTGTTCCGATTCTTTTTTGGACTGTTCTCCCCCGAGGTTTCATTCGAATACTTCTATCTGGGAAAAATCCTGCTGCCACTCTCTATTGTTGCCATCCTTACGGCTTCCTTTATCGCCATATTTCAGGACAATATCAAGCGCATGCTGGCCTACTCCAGCGTGGCCCAGATCGGGTACATGACCCTGGGAATCGGTCTGGGCACCCAGGCCGGCAGCATTGCCAGCCTGGTGTACCTGCTGAATCACGCATTGATCAAGGGTGGCCTGTTTCTCGCCATCGCATGCGTTGTGTTCAGAATCCAGTCGGTACAGCTGGAGGACTTCAACGGACTGGGAAGACGCATGCCCTGGACCATGAGCGCGATCTTGCTGCTGGGCCTGGGACTGATCGGTGTCCCGCTTACCGCCGGCTTCATCAGCAAGTGGTACATCCTGTCTGCAGCCATCGAACAGGACAGGTGGCTGAGTGCCATAGTGATACTCGGCGGATCCCTGCTGGCCATCCTGTATGTCTGGAAAATCGTCGAACACGCCTATTTCAGGCCCTCGCCAAATCCTGCCCGGGACATCCCTGCCACACGGGAAGCGCCCCTCACAATGCTGGTTCCTCTTTGGTTGCTCGTGGCAGGCAATTTCTATCTTGGCCTGGACACTTCGTTCAGTGCAGGCTTTGCAGACACTGCCATGCGGGCATTCTTTCCATAAGTCATGTCCTGGCTTGCCGAACATCTCGAACTGGCCATCCTGATTCCCATGCTGGGCGGCCTGTGCATCCTGGTATTCCGCAACCGGCCGAAGCTTCGCGAAACCAGTTCGATCCTTGCCGGGGCACTCCTGTTCCTGTACGTCACCCGGTTGCTGGACCCTGACACGGAAAGGACCGAAGCCCGCACACTGCTCGAAATTTCAGAAGGGCTCTCCATCGCCTTCCACCTGGAGCCACTGGGACTGGTCTTTGCCCTGCTGGCATCCGGACTCTGGGTTATTACCACCGTGTACTCAATCGGCTATCTGAATGGCAATGCCGAAAAAAACCAGACCCGGTTCTACCTGTACTTTGCCCTGTCCATCGCATCAACCATGGGCATTGCATTTGCCGCCAACCTGTTCACGCTGTTCATCTTTTACGAAACGCTCACCCTTTGCACCTATCCCCTGGTGACGCACAAGCAGACCCCGGAAGCCCAGAACGGGGGGCGCGTCTACCTGGGCGTGCTGCTCGGCACGTCAATCATGTTTTTCCTGAGTGCCCTGGTCATTACCTGGATCCACACAGGTACCCTGGAGTTCACACCCGACGGGATCCTGGAAGGGAAAATCGAAGGAATCACGGCCGCGCTGCTGTTCACCCTGTTCATGCTCGGGATCGGCAAGGCAGCCCTGATGCCGTTCCACCGATGGCTGCCAGCTGCCATGGTTGCACCCACTCCGGTCAGCGCCCTGCTGCATGCTGTCGCGGTGGTCAAGGCAGGGGTGTTCACCGTGCTGAAAGTCACCGTGTATATCTTCGGGATTGATTTCATCGCCACCCAGGATGCCGCAACCTGGGTGTTGTGGCTGGCAGTGATCACCATGCTCACGACTTCGGTGGTAGCGCTCAGCAAAGACAACCTCAAGGCACGTCTTGCCTATTCAACGATCAGCCAGCTCGCTTATATCGTAATCGGAGCATCACTGGCCTGGCCAGTCGCTGCCCTGGGAGGAGCCCTGCACATGGTGACGCATGCGTTTGGCAAGATCACGCTGTTCTTCTGTGCCGGCGCCATCTACACCGCCGTAAAGTTCACGCGCGTCAGCCAGTTCGACGGCCTGGGACGCAAGATGCCGTTTACATTCATGGCCTTCCTGCTCGCTGCGCTCAGCGTGATTGGCCTGCCTCCGTTTGTCGGCAGCTGGAGCAAGTGGCTATTGGTTGAAGGCAGTGCCAGTACCGGGCACTACTTCGTGCTGGCTGCATTTGGACTGAGTACCCTGCTGAACTGTGCCTATTTGCTTCCCGTGGCACTGCGGGCATTCTTCAGGCCGCCTGGACCCGACGTAACTGCAGCGGGGCCCGGAATCAGGGAAGCCCCGCTGGCCTGCCTGGTACCCCTGTGTGCTACCGCTATCGCCACGTTGCTGCTATTTTTCTATATACAGCCCTTGTATGAATTTCTTTACCCTGTTTTCGATCCATGAACAATCCGAAAAAAAGATACTGGCTGGACCACCGCGGTAACATTGACCGGCTCGTATACGGGCTGTATGCGGTGTGTGCCGCACTGATGCTGTTCGATTTCTTCTACCACAAGCACACGTATTTCCCGTTTGAAAACTGGTTCGGATTTTTCGGCTGGTTCGGGTTCATTGCATGTGTGGCCCTGGTCCTGCTCGCCAAGCAGATGCGGAAAATCGTGAAACGGGACGAGGAGTATTACGGTGATCGCTGACCTGAACCCGGCCCTGATCATGGTGATGGGGCCATTGCTGATTCCGCTATTCAAAGGTTACTGGCGTGCTGCCTATGCGTTGCTGCTGCCTGTCCTGTCATTCCTGCAGCTGTACTCACTTCCGGCAGGCAGCCATGCTGAACTTGAAGTGCTTGGCATGACCCTGACGACACTGCATGTTGACAGGCTCAGTTTCATGTTCGCGGTGATCTTTCATATCGCGGCTTTCATCACCGTGGTGTATTCATTGCACCTGCGCGACCCCATGCAGCAGGCCATCAGCCTGATTTATGCCGGCTGTGCCCTCGGAGTGGTTCTGGCTGGAGACCTGGTAACCCTTTTCATCTACTGGGAAGCGGCGGCAATCTCCTCAGTATTCCTGATCTGGGCCCGCCGCACTCCGGCTTCCTACCGGGCCGGCATGCGCTACCTGATCATACAGGTTATCTCCGGGCTCATGCTGCTGGGCGGTATCATCCTTCACACCGGCTCCGGCGGTTCAATCGAGTTCACCCAGCTGGACCTGGATACGGCCGGTGGTCTGCTCATTTTCATCGCCTTCGGTATCAAGTGCGCGTTTCCACTGCTGCACAACTGGCTGGTGGACGCCTATCCGGAAGCCACCGTGACAGGCACGGTGGTGCTGTCGGCATTTACCACCAAGATGGCAGTCTACGCGCTGGCTACTGCGTTTCCCGGCACGGAAATCCTGATCTGGATCGGGCTGGTGATGACCGCGTTCCCGATTTTCTATGCAGTGATCGAGAATGACCTGCGCCGGGTGCTGACCTACAGCATGATCAACCAGCTGGGATTCATGGTGGTGGGTGTGGGAATAGGTACCGAGCTGGCGCTCAACGGTGCGGCGGCCCACGCATTCGCAGACATCCTGTTCAAGGCATTGCTGTTCATGAGCATGGGCGCAGTATTGCTGCGTACGGGAAAGATCAACGGCTCCGACCTGGGCGGGTTGTACAAATCCATGCCCTATACCACCGGATTCTGTATCATCGGCGCGGCCTCCATATCCGCTTTTCCCCTGTTCAGCGCTTTTGTCACCAAATCCATGATCATGGAGGCGGCGGCCCAGGAAGGACTTACCGTCGCCTGGCTGATCCTGCTGTTCGCCTCGGCCGGCGTGTTCCACCATGCCGGAATCAAAATCCCGTTTTTTGCATTCTTTGCCCATGACAGCGGTATCCGCTGCAAGGAAGCCCCTGCAAGCATGCTGATTGCAATGGCACTCGCCGCATCCCTGTCCATGTGCATCGGCATCTTCCCGCAGACCCTGTACACACTTTTGCCCTACCAAACCGGATACGAGCCGTTCACCCTCACGCACGTCGTCACGCAGCTCCAACTGCTGTTTTTCTCGGCACTCGCTTTCACCTGGCTGATTCGACGAGGTATCTACCCCCCGGAACTGCATTCCGTAAACCTCGATTCGGACTGGCTTTACCGCAAACCCGGGGCATGGCTTGCACACCAAGCCCTGCACTCCGTTGAATCCGGCGAAAAGGGCCTGTTCATCACGATCAGGAAACTGTCCTTCATGGCAGGCGCCCGCCTGCACCGCCATCACGGCCCCAAGGGGCTGCTTGCACGGACCTGGCCAACAGGCAGCATGGTCCTGTGGGTGGCATTTCTCCTGGGGGTCTACCTGATCTTCTACTACCTTTTCTGATCAGAATCCACGATGGCCTGTGCCTGTACGGCCCATGTGCAAACCAGTGCCTCCGGTCGCTGGAGTGCGTGGTACGGGACCGAATGGCCTATCTCCTGCCTTGACCAGCCTGCGAACCGCACGGGACATCGGATTTCCTGATATGGCATAATTGGCTGACTGGAGGAGAAAAATTCATCAAAGGCATTTTTGGCAACAGCCGTGAAATCGTACACACTGATCTCTGTACTGAGCACTCTCGTCAGCTGGGCACTGGCGTTTTTTCTGGTTGCTCAGCTCTTGTCCGGAACCTTCGATGGCCGAATCTGCCAGACTTCGTGCGTCAACACGGTATTCTGGATCTCCTTCACGGTTGCCGCGCTGGGCCTAATTTTCAACATCGGCGTCATGGTTACCCGCAAATCAAACTGGATCGACATCCTGACCCTGCTGGCCCTGCTGGCCCTGAGCGGAATTTACTCGGCTACCATCCTGATTGGTACATTCGGGATCTAGGCCAAATCAGGCTGAGTTGCGGCTATACCTGCCCGAACTCCATCGACCTGCCGAGCCACCTGTCAATCAGAGCATCCACCCTTTCAGGGTGTTCGGTAAACAGCTGCTTCGCACACTCCTGAACATCAGGAATAAGGTCCTGGTCACGCAGGATATCGGCAATCCGCAATTGCAGCATGCCCGTTTGGCGGGTACCCAGCACCTCTCCCGGCCCCCTGATTTCCAGATCGACCTTGGCAATATCGAACCCGTTGGTGGTGCCGCGCATGGTATCGATGCGCAGCTTGGCATTTTCCGTCAGCGGAGGGCTGAAAAGCAGCACGCAACTGCTGTCCTGTCCGCCCCTTCCAACGCGTCCCCGTAACTGGTGCAGTTGTGCAAGACCCAGACGTTCAGCATTCTCTATAATCATCAGGCTGGCATTGGGCACGTCCACTCCGACTTCAATCACCGTGGTTGCCACCAGCAGGTCAGTTTCCCGATTCGCAAAACCCTGCATCACGGCATTCTTTTCCTTGCCCTTCATGCGTCCGTGAACAAGCCCAACCCTGACGTCCTGCAGCATGCTGCCGAGTTCCCTGTACACATCCTCGGCCGCCTTGCACTGCATGGCTTCCGACTCTTCGACCAGCGTACAGACCCAGTAAGCCTGCTGCCCTCTCCGACAGGCGCTGGCTACCCGCGCAACCACTTCATGTCGCCTTTCCCGCGGGACTGCAATCGTGCCAACCGGCTTGCGTCCTGGCGGCAGTTCATCGATTACCGAGTAGTCCAGGTCGGCATAAGCAGTCATGGCCAGGGTTCGCGGAATCGGAGTGGCAGTCATAATCAGTTGATGCGGATGCAGGGCACCCTGTATGCCCTTTTCACGCAAGGCCAGACGCTGGTGGACACCGAAGCGGTGCTGCTCGTCAACGACTACCAGTGCCAGATCCCTGAAAGTTACACCTTGCTGAAACAGGGCGTGGGTCCCCACAACGGCTTGTGCCTGGCCATTGGCAATCTGGTCTTTCATTTCATTGCTCCTGGCCGCCTTCATGCTGCCTGACAGCCACGCGAGCTGCACGCCCAGCGGGGCGAGCCAGTTTGAAAATACCTGCACATGCTGCTCGGCCAGTATTTCCGTGGGGGCCATTACCACGGCCTGGTATCCGGCCTCGATCACCTGCAGACAGGCCGCAATGGCAATCAACGTCTTGCCACTGCCCACATCACCCTGTACCAGGCGCAACATCGGGTAAGGGTTCTGCAGGTCAGCAAAGACAGCTTTAATCACTCGTTGCTGGGCCTTCGTGAGCTCGAATTCCAGTCTTTCCACCAAGCTTGCAAACAGGCTGCCTGGATGAGTGATGGAAACTGCAGGCTGCTTCTGGATCTTCAGTCTCAGCTTGAACAGGCTCAGTCGTTGTGCCAGCAATTCCTCGAAGGCCAGTCTTCGCTGCATCAAGTGTGTCCCGCCAGCCAGTGCCAGGGTATTGGCTTCAGGCGGTGGGCGGTGTACAAACTTCAGCGCCTCGATGATCGAAACCTGCTGCCCGTCTATATCAGGCGGCACAGGCAGCAAGTCCAGTTCAGGTAATTTTTCACCATCGAGCCATTTCAGTGCCTGCGTGGTCAGGCGGCGCAAGACAATCTGGTGCAGGCCTTCTGTTGTCGGATAGATCGGGGTCAGGTGGTCCTCCAGCTTGATTACCGTTCGCTCGGGCTGGACTTCGTACTCCGGATGCACCATCTCCAGACCTCTGACCCCACGCCTGACCTCACCAAAACAGCGGATACTCGCACCTGAAGCAAGGTTATCGGACTGTGCCCTGCTGAAATAAAAGAAACGCAGCAGGATCCTGCCTGTACCGTCGCTCACGCTGGCCAGCAGCATGCGTCTTTTCCGGTAGACGGTTTCACTGTGCTCAACCGTACCGATCAAGACGCATTCATCGCCAGGTTTCAGGGTCCCGATGGCCCGAACCTGTGTGCGGTCCTGATACCGGATCGGAAGGTGGAACAGCAGGTCCTGCACGGTGTGGATCTGCAAGCGTTGCAGGTGTTCCATGATCTTGGAGCCAATCCCCTTCAGAACGGTGACAGGCGGAAACATGTCCCCTCTCAAGGGGCGTTCATTCAGGTTCATTTACGAAACGGATGGATTTGATGGGCTGGCCTTGGCACCTTGTTTTCAATCGAGCTTCATGATGGCTTCCATTTCAACTCCCGCATCCTTGGGCAATGCTGCCACACCGACGGCGGCACGGGCGGGATAGGGTTGAGTGAAGTATTCCTGCATGACCTCGTTGATCAGGGGGAAATGGGCCAGATCGGTCAGGAACACGGTCAGCTTCACAACCTGATCCAGGTTGCCGCCTGCTGCCTGGGCCACGGCCTTGAGATTGTCCAATACCCGACGAATCTGTGCCCGCATGTCCTGGTCCACGAGCTGCATGGATGCCGGGTCCAGCGGGATCTGCCCGGACAGGTATACAGTGCTGCCTACCCTGACTGCCTGCGAATAGGTGCCTATGGCCTGGGGTGCGTGCTCGGTTGCAATTGTCTCGCGGACCATGTGTACATCTCCTTTTCAAATACGTTTGACCTTGTAGATTTTCGGTGTATTGCGCACGGCCCGGATGATACGGGCCAGATGATCACGATCCTTGACCGTGAGCAGGACAGTAATGGTGGTCGTTTCACCATGTTTTTCATCCATCATGATGTTTTCAATATTGGAGCCTTCCTCGGAAATCTTTGCCGCCACCACGGCCAGCACACCCGGCTCGTCGGCAGTCTTGATGCTGATGCCGGCTGTAAACTCGCTGGACTGGGTGCTGCTCCAGTAGACATGGATCCATTTGTCCCTGCTCTGCAATCTGCTCCTTGAGATATTCCGGCACTTGACATAGTGCACGACCAGACCCCGGCCCGATGTCATCACGCCGACGACCGGGTCGCCGGGGATAGGATGACAACATTTTCCGTAAGTCACCACCATGCCTTCCGTGCCACGAATTGCCAGAGGGCTTTTCCGATCACTCCTGCGGCGCAGGCGGATCCATCGCTCACGCAGGGATACCAGATACTTGATCACGAACGGCGCCATGCGGTCCCCCAGGCCCACCTCTTCAAACAGTTGCTGCTCGGATTCCAGCTGGAGCTCCTTGAGCAGATGGGCGAGGTCCCGTTTGCCGACATCCTCCCAGGATTTCCCGTAGGCCTGCAGTGCCTGGTCCAGTAGCCGCCTGCCCAGCACGCGCGCTTCCTCTCTCTGCAGATTCTTGAGGTAGCTTCGAATATTCGTTCGCGCCTTGGCGGTAACGATGAAATTCAGCCAGGCCGGGTTCGGATGGGCATCGGGTGAAGTGATGATATCGATAGTCTGTCCATTCTCCAGAACCGTGTTCAGGGGTTCCAGCCTGCGGTTGATCCGCGCTGCCACGCAGTGATTCCCGATATCCGAATGTACCGCATAGGCAAAATCCACTGCCGTGGCATTGGTCGGCAATTCCATGATGTCTCCTCTCGGCGTGAACACGTAGATCTCATCGTAAAACAGGTCGATCTTCACACTCTCGAGAAATTCAAGCGAACTGCCTGAGCTGTGCTGCATCTCCGATACGGACTTGAGCCATTCGCGGGTGCGGGTGTGGGGCGCGGCATCCTCCAGCTTGCTGCCCTTGTACATCCAGTGTGCAGCAATCCCGGACTGTGCGACCTGATCCATCTCCTCGGAACGTACCTGCACCTCGATCGGAATCCCCCTGGGCCCGAACAAAACGGTATGCAGCGACTGATAGGCGTTCTTCTTGGGAATGGCTATGTAGTCCTTGAACTTGCCCGGAACCGGCTTGTACAGGTTATGGATCACACCGATCACCCGATAACACGTATCCACGTCTTCCACGACAATCCGGAAGCCGAATACATCAAACACTTCCGAAAACTGCAGGCGCTTTTCTTTCATTTTCCTGTAGATGCTGTACGTATTTTTTTCGCGCCCGTGAATCCGGCTGACAATTTCCGCCCTTTCCAGTTTTTCGCAAATCTTCTTTTCCACCTCCTGCAGCAGTTTCTTGCGGTTCACGTTCGTGCGCTTTACGGCATCACGCAATACCTCGAAACGGTGAGGCCACAGCGTCTGAAACGAAAGTTCCTCCAGTTCCATGCACAGTTCCGACATGCCCAGCCGCATGGCGATTGGCGCATAGATATCCAGCGTTTCGCGGGCGATTCGTTTGCGTTTGGCCACGGACATCACGCTGATCGTGCGCATGTTGTGCAAACGGTCGGACAACTTGATGATGATGACCCGGATATCCTTTGCAAAGGCGAGCATCATTTTCCTGAAATTTTCTGCCTGTGCTTCCTGCTTTGACTCGAACTCCAGATGGGTAAGCTTGCTGACCCCATCGACCAGATTGGCCACGTCCTTGCCAAATTCATCGGTAATCTGGTCCTTGGCCGTTTCCGTGTCTTCGATGACGTCATGAAGAATTGCAGCGGTGATCGTTTGCGCATCCATATGCATCCCGGCCAGGATCCTGGCCACGGCTAGCGGATGATAGATGTAGGGCTCTCCGGTAAGGCGAGTCTGGCCCTCATGTGCGGCGGCACTGAACAGGTAGGCGTGATATACGTTTTTTATGGGTTGCGGTTCCAGGTACGTTTCCAGCAACGCACACAGGTCACTGATCAAGAACCGCGACGGTAAGTTTGCAACGAGTTTTTCGCTAGCGGATTCTGCAACACTAGCCATCGGTGAAGCAAAGGTCTACCGGGTCACCTAGCGCCCCTGTTCCTCTTCAGACGATGGATCCGGGCTTGCAGTGGATTCATCTGAGCCGGCCTCCCTGGGCGCATCCGGAGAGTCCAGTAGCTGCCAGCTTGAGTTCCACATTCCGGAATCCGGAGCGGGTGGCTGACCGCTTGCGCGATCCTCGGTCCCGTCTCCCTGCTCGTCTCCCTGCTCATCGGGAGGATTCATGCCCTGTCTGAAAACTTTTCCGGGTTCTTCCGGAGTTTCCTGTTTACGGTCGTTGTCAAATCCTGCCTGACTCATTTCACGACTGATCTCGCTATACAGGGCTGCCAGCTCGTCTTCTACAAGCTCGGCTCCCTCGCCCTCTGCCTGCGCGGCCGTAGACTGGCGCATCATCTCCTCATTGACCAGGTTGTCAGCGATCTCGCGCAATGCCACCACAGTAGGCTTGTCATTCTCCCAGGGCAGCAGGGGCTCCATGCCCCGTGCGAGCTGGCGTGCGCGCTTGCTTGCCAGCAACACCAGCTTGAAACGGTTTTCCACGTGTTCCAAGCAGTCTTCCACTGTTATCCGAGCCATCCTGTACTCCTGATCGAATCTGATCTCCCGATGCGCCGAGTGTAACGAATTTACCTTCCGGCTTCCAGCACGCCTCCCTGCAACCCCTCGGTCAGGGAACGTAATGTGTCCTCTCCCGGGGGCCGGTAGCCGTCCGGATCTGAAACGATGCACTCGAGCTCTGCCAGGGCACGATCAAATTCATCATTCAACACCACATAGTCGAACTCGACGTAGTGACTGATTTCACTTTCAGCCTTGCGCATTCTGCCCGATATCGTATCGTCGCTGTCCTGTCCCCTGAGCCGCAGGCGCTTCTCAAGTTCTGGTCTTGAAGGCGGCAGGATGAATATCGAAGAGACATCACCCATCTGTTGGCGGGCCTGCCGTGCACCCTGCCAGTCAATTTCCAGTATGACCCGCAGGCCCTGATCCAGCTGCTGCTGCAGCGAGACCCGGGAAGTTCCGTAAAAACTGCCAAAAACCTCAGCATGTTCCAGAAATTCTCCGTTTTTTACCATCTCCCCGAACTCTTCAAGACTCGTAAAATGGTAATGCTTGCCAGACACTTCACCGGGACGTCTTGGACGGGTTGTATGCGAGACCGAAACCACTAAATCCTGGATTTTTTCGGTAAGCGCCTTGACCAGGCTGGTTTTTCCTGATCCGGAAGGCCCCGAGACGATAAATAGTGTGCTCTTGCTCATATTCCGGCAAACAGGTCTGCGGGTCATTCAGCCTTGCACCCAAATCACACCCTGCAGGACACCGCGGGCCTGGTACAAATCCCGGCACAATTCAATAGATACGACTACGGACCGACGAGGCCAGCCCCGTGCACATAGCAGGCTGCTGCAGATACGGGAGCAGCCCTAACTAAACCCTGCTCCGGCTCCAAATATATAAAGTCTGACTGCTTATCACCTGCAAACAGGTCAGAGCTCTGTCATGCAGGCCAGGCTGCTATTCTTCCTTCTTGCTCATGGCCTGCTTCATTGCAGCCCCATATTTTTTTGAGTACTCGCTGTCGCTTACCTTGTCCTGGGCTGTTAAAGCAGCACTGGTATCCTCTGCTTCCGCAGCTTCTTCAGATTTTTCACCGCTGCAGGCAACTAGTAGTGCAGAAGCGAACAAAACAAGAATTGATCTACGCATTTCAATGTCACTCCTTAGTTTATTCCACGTTGTCTTGGGCTTTTCACCCCGTAAAGCCTCTAATTTTATTGCTCAAAAGCGGATTTGACGAGAGCCAATACAGCCGCAGTGCTGCTCAACCACGTCGAGAATTCCTGAGCATGACCCGTGCAGGGTAACAATAGTGCAGGGTTGCAATCAAGTATACCGGATGCTGTATCGATGAGAAAACCACAGGATACGGGTTCCCGCAGGCGCCCCCGAACGGGCTAGTTGTCGTTAATATCGCCTAGCTCGGCCTTGACCTGATCAAAACTGGTGTGCCGGATATCTTTCCCGGCCACGGTATAGATCACGTACTCACAGATGTTTTTCGCATGGTCTCCGATACGTTCCAGCGAACGTGCACACCACATGACACGAAGCGAGCGTTTAATGGTACGGGGGTCTTCCATCATGTGGGTAATCAGCTGACGGGTCAGCGAATCGTATTCATCGTTGATCGCCCTGTCCCCTTCTGCAATCGCGAGTGCACTCTCGATATCCATGCGTGCCAAGGCATCGAGGCAATCGTGCAGCATCTTGCACACCTGGTCTCCAAGATGCCTGAGTTCCATGAAATAGGTGGGTGAGCGTTCCACTGCTGCGAGTTTCACGGCATGTCTGCCGATCTTTTCCGCCTCGTCCCCGATCCTTTCCAGATCCGTGATGGTCTTGAATATTGCGATCACCAGACGCAGGTCACTGGCAGCCGGCTGCCTTCGTGCAATCACTTGCGCACACTCCTCGTCAATCGCGACCTCCATCGAGTTGATGCGGTAGTCACTGGTCGCCACGTCTTCCGCAAGGCTGCTGTCAGCACGTGTCAGTGCCGCCAGCGCGTTTTCAACCTGTTTCTCGACCATGCCTCCCATGTTCAGTGCCTTGCTGCGCAAGGATTCCAAATCCTCGTCGAACTGGCGGGATATGTGTTGTCCGATGTCCTGAAATACCATGTGATACTCCAAATGATCCGAGCGTGATTAGCCGTAGCGGCCCGTGATGTAGTCTTCAGTCTGCTTTTCGGCCGGGTTGGTGAACAACTGGTCGGTTGCACCGAACTCGACGAGTTCTCCCAGGTACATGAAGGCCGTGTAATCTGAAACCCGGGCGGCCTGTTGCATGTTGTGAGTGACGATGACGACGGTGTAGTTCGCCTTCAGCTGGATGATCAGCTCTTCGATCTTCAGCGTGGAAATGGGGTCCAGCGCAGAAGCCGGTTCATCCAGCAGGATCACTTCGGGCTGAATTGCGATGGCCCGTGCAATCACCAGACGCTGCTGCTGCCCTCCCGACAGGCCCAGCGCATTGTCCTGCAAGCGGTCCTTGACCTCGTCCCACAACGCGGCACCTTTCAGCGCCCATTCGACGCGCTCGTCGAGTACCCGTTTCTTGTTCACACCCTGCAACCGCAGCCCGTAGGCTACATTTTCGTAGACGGTTTTCGGAAAGGGATTGGGCTTTTGAAACACCATGCCTACCTTGCGGCGCAACTCCGCCACATTGACCGATTTCTTGTTAATGTCCTTTCCATAAAGCATCAGTTCGCCTTCCAGCCGGACGATGTCGATCAAGTCATTCATGCGGTTCATGCAGCGCAGCAACGTGGATTTTCCGCAACCGCTGGGACCGATGAACGCCGTCACCCTTTTCTCGGGAACCAGCATGTTGATTTCCTTCAGGGCCTGCGCGGACCCGTAATAGAGGCTGAGGTCCTTGCATTCAAAGCAGGTCTTTTCCTCTTCCAGTTTCGGGCTTGCCCGGTGAAGAAGCACATCTTCCGAGATTTGTGGTGCCGCCATAGTCACAATTCCTCAACTCCCGTTCAATTTTGCTCTGCAGTACAAGGGCCTAGTGCTCTTCCAGGTTTCTGTATTTTTCCCGCAGGTGATTGCGGATATATATTGCAGAGATGTTCAGGATAACAATCACTGCCACCAGTATCAAAGCGGTTGCATAAACCAGCGGGCGGGCCGCTTCAACATTCGGGCTCTGGAAACCCACGTCATAGATATGGAAACCCAGATGCATGAACTTGCGTTCAAGGTGAACAAACGGCGCATTCGCATCGATCGGCAACGAGGGCGCGAGTTTGACAGCGCCCACGAGCATCAGGGGTGCCACCTCTCCGGCCGCACGCGCCACGGCAAGAATCAGACCGGTCATCATGGCAGGACTTGCCATGGGCAGAACCGTGCGCCAGAGTGTTTCAGCCTTCGTCGCACCCAGCGCCAGCGAACCCTCGCGAATTGACCGCGGTATGCGCGACAACCCCTCTTCCGTGGCGACAATGACCACCGGAACGGTCAACAGCGCCAGGGTCAGGGAGGCCCAGAGTACACCCCCGGAACCGAAGGTCGGGGACGGCAGGGCTTCGCGGTAGAACAGTTCGTCGATCGTGCCACCAACCACGTACACGAAAAAGCCCAGTCCGAATACCCCGTACACAATGGACGGCACCCCGGCGAGATTATTGACCGAAATTCTCACCAGGCGCGTAATCAAACCCTGGCGTGCGTATTCCCTCAGGTATATCGCGGCAACGACACCAAACGGAGTAACGATGATCGACATCAGCAATACCATCACGACCGTGCCGAAAATGGCCGGGAATATGCCGCCTTCCGTATTCGCTTCGCGCGGGTCGTCAGCAACGAAACCCCAGAATGTCTTGATGTAGAACACGATTTTCTCGCCGAGGCTCATCGCGTTGGGCCGGTAGGCCTTGACCACGTTGGCCAGCTTGATCTCGACTTCGTCCCCGGTCATGACTCGCGCCGTGATGCTGTCACGCGCGATATCCCTGTACAGGTTATCCAGCTCCTCTTTCAGTATCTCGTAATCACGCGTGTACTGGTCTTCCCTGGCCTCGATTTGTGCATACGGCTTCCGTTCGGTCACGCTTTTCAGTTCAAGCCCCCGTTTCTTGAGCCGCAATTTTTCCAGCTGGAAGTTGATTGCACCGATCTTTATTTTCTCGATCCCCTCGATGCGCTCCCTCAGTTCCTTCACGCGATGCAGGCGGAATTGCATTTCCTCCCACAGGGACGCCTTTGCCACATCAACCGGCTGGCCGCTTTCTTTCACGCCAGTCAGAAAGCCATAGAAATTTCCCCATTGCGTACGTTCCAGCACCAGCACGTCTTCCGGGACGCTTACGCTTTTCTCGTTGGGGGCCACAGTAAGCATGAAGTCCACACCCAGGACTTCCCGAATGCCGACCTTGATCAGGCTGCGCTCAACCATGTCCGCGTCGCTGTCGATCTTGATTCCGGATTCAACGATGCGTTTTCTGGGCACCTCCTCGGTCTCCACACGCTCGCCCACAATCTGGACCATGCGGGTACCGTTGTCATATTCAATCTCGTACACTGTCTTGGGCCAGAAATGGCCCAGACCGCGCATCGCAATCAGCAGGAGCAGGCCCGCCACCATGATCATGCTGATGGCCACGGCCCCCCCATTCATCCATACCCAGGGCTGCCCGGATGACATGAATGACTTGAAACTGCTCTGGTTGGTGCGTGCTGACATGGACTGACCTGGCTGACCGTTCCCTAAAGCGTGCTGTATTTTTCCCTCAACCGCTGGCGAACGATCTCCGCAACGGTATTGAAGAAGAACGTGAACACAAACAACACCAGCGCGGCCAGGAACAGTATCCTGAAATGCGTGCTGTCTACTTCCGACTCCGGCAGTTCCACCGCCACGTTGGCAGAAAGCGTGCGCATCCCCTCGAAGATGCTGAAATCCATAACGGGAGTGTTTCCGGTCGCCATGAGCACGATCATGGTTTCTCCCACTGCACGGCCAAGCCCGATCATGGTTGCAGAAAAGATTCCGGGACTGGCAGAAGGCAGCACGACCCGTACCAGGGATTGCCAGGGAGTCGCGCCCAGCGCAAGAGACCCTGCAGTCAGGTGTTTGGGCACGCTGAACACCGCATCCTCTGCAATGGAGAAGATGGTAGGGATCACGGCAAACCCCATTGCAATACCGATTATGATTGAATTTCTCTGGTCATAACCGATTCCCATGGTATCGGTGATCCAGATCCTCATGTTGCCATCGAACAGCGTGTTCTCCATCCAGGGGCTTAATGCCAGGGCCATCCAGCCACAAATCAGGACAATGGGAATCAATAGCGCCGCCTGCCATCCGTCCGGGATGAGCAACTTGACATTTTCCGGAACATGCCACCAGACCAGGCTGGCAAGAAACATTCCCACAGGGATCACCAGCAGGCAGACGAAGATTCCGGGCAGGTGGGCTTCCACATACGGTGCCAGCCACAAACCTGCGAGAAACCCGAGAATCACGGTAGGCAGCGCCTCCATCACCTCAATCGTCGGCTTGACAAGTCCCCGCATTCTCGGGGCCATGAAATAGGCCGTGAAGATGGCCCCGCATATGGCAAGCGGCATGGCGAGCAACATGGCATAGAACGCCGCCTTGAATGTTCCAAAGGTAAGTGGAGTCAGGCTGAACTTGGGTTCAAAATCACTGGATGCTGAGGACGACTGCCATACAAATTCCGGTTTTTCGTAGCTCTCGTACCAGACCTTGCCCCAGATCGAACTGAACGAAGCTTCCGGATGTTCACTGTCCAGCTTCCAGACATGCAGCGCACCGGCGCTGTCTTCGGCCAGAATCTTGTCGCTTCTCGGCGCAATACTGAGATGCCTGAGGGGGCGATCCGAAATCCCCTCGCTCAACAGGTGCCTGGAGGCGGTGGTGTGAAAAATCGAGACGTTGCCCGCATCATCCGTGACCAGGAATCCCTTGCGCAATTGCTCGGCTGTAATACTCGAGATCTTCGCATCCCCGCTGTTGAACTGCCTGATATCGGTCAGATGATGAACACCGTCGTCATCGCGCACCGGAAACAGCTGATGGATATTGCCCTGGTCATCACCCAGAAGTACCGAAATCCCACCGATCAGGAACTCGAACGAGGCAGGCGACCGGTCATTGGACAGAGGCGAGACATCCTCGACATGTACGGGCCTGTCCTTGGCACGGACATCATAATAGGAAATCACACCCTCCCGGTTCAGCAGGTAAAGCCATTGTCTTTCGGGTGACAGCAAGGCACGGGTCAGAGTATCGACGTAAGGCAATTTCACCTGGCTGGCCATTTCCAGTTCCAGCTCGTCTTCATCAAGGAACGACGACACCTTTTCAAAATCCACCAGGCTCGTGCCAGCTTCGGTATAGGCGAATACGGTCAGGCCCTCTTCGTCATCCCCTACTGCGATATGCATCAGCTCTTGCCTGCCCAATCCCAGATCAATGGGCAACTCGCCGTACGGAAAGGTAATTCTGGGGATGATGGTGCGACGACCGTCATCGTACCTCAGGTCATAACTGTGCCGGAATACCAGGAGCTGCCCGGTGTCCAGTCCCAGCCCGATAATGTTGTTTTCGATGCTGATTCGGGTCCAGCTGCTGATCCGGCTGGCATCAAGATCCGCCAGCAGGTCAACCTTCTGTACGGCTGTACCGGTATCCACATGGAAAAAGTGTACCGTCCCCTTCGAATCCAGACGCATGGAGATTTCTGCCTGTTCTTCTGTCGAATACAGCAGGCTATCCCCGGCGCCCGCCACAGGCAGGGTATAACTCGCGACCCGATGCATCTGTGCACCCTTGAACAGGGGAAATACCACAGCAAACAGGAAGACGAATATGAGGATGATCGAACCGATGACGGCAATCCCGCCAGCACCGACCAGGTAGCGGGCCAGAAAATTCCGGATGGCCCGTCTTTGCCAAAGACTCTGGTTGAACTCAAGCGACCTGGGTACGAGTGCGGTTTTGGAACCTGATTCCGGCGTCATGGCTTTTGTTGTGTCTGGGGAATCCTGATGCCTGGACTGTGGATAGGAACCCGAGTGTCCCTAAAAAAGGCCCCGGCATTACACCAAGGCCTCAACTGGCTTACTGCTTGCAGACCTCGAGTTGGCTGCGGGCCCGGTTCAACCCAGGCTTTTTGTTGTTTTCCAACTGACCTAGAGTTCAAGCTTAGCCAGTGCCTTGGACGCCACTTTCGCCGGCAGTGGAATGTAACCGTCCTTTACTACGACCTTCTGGCCCTGTATTGCCAGAACCATCCTGACAAATTCTCCCTCGAGGGGTGACAAGGGTTGCCCGGGTGCCTTGTTTACATACACATACAGGAAACGGGCCAAGGGATATGCTCCGGAAATGGCGTTCTCAGACGTGGCTTCCACACGCTCTGTCTCAGCCTTTTTCGACAGTGGGACAGCCCGCACACCGGATGTCTTGTACCCGATACCGGAATAGCCAATGCCGTTCAATGATGAAGATACGGACTGCACCACGGAGGCTGAACCTGGCTGTTCGTTCACGGTAGACTTGTAGTCACCCTTGCACAGCGCTTTCTTCTTGAAATAGCCGTAGGTGCCGGAAACGGAGTTGCGTCCAAACAGCTGCATGTCACGCCTGGCCCAATCGCCTACCAGACCAAGTTCGCCCCAGGTGGTCAGGTCCATGCTTGCGCCACACTTGCGGGTGCTGGAAAAAATTGCATCCACGTCTGCGATGGACATGCCCGCGATCGGGTTGTCCTTGTGCACGTACACCGCCAGCGCATCGATTGCAACCGGAACAGGGGTCGGCTTGTAGCCAAACTTCTTCTCAAACGCTGCAATCTCTTTGTCTTTCATCTTGCGACTCATCGGCCCGAGGTTGGAAGTCCCTTCCGTCAGGGCAGGCGGGGCCGTCGAGGATCCCGCAGCCTGGACTTGAATGTTCACATTCGGATAGAACCGCTTGTACTCCTCGGCCCACAGTGTCATCAGGTTAGCCAGCGTGTCCGAACCCACACTGGACAAGTTGCCTGAAACGCCACGGGTAGCAGCATATTCCCCGAGTTCCTGGTCAACCTTGACTTCGGCCGACACGGAAAAGGGCAGCAGTACCAACAACGCGACCAGCATTGCAGTGCACTTGCCAAAAATCCTGTACATGTGTAACTCCTTGAGGTTACGAAATGTATTTCTTATGCCGATCCATGGTGAACCTGAAGTGTTACAAGCTTATGGGTGATTTATTACAGTTTTATGAACCCAGTCAGAATGCAGATGCGGTTTCAGGAACCGTTGAAAGACAGCCGCTTGGCAGGAAAGCTGCACGTGAAACAGGCCCCCTGACCGAGTTCACTGCTGATCTTCAGCTGCCCTTCGTGCCTTTCCACCACATGCTTGACAATGGACAAGCCCAGCCCTGTTCCCCCTTTTTCCCGCGAGCGCCCCGCATCGACACGGTAAAACCTCTCCGTCAGCCGGTCAATGTGCTCCGGTGCAATTCCCTGTCCGGTATCGGAGACTGTCAATTGCACCGAACCGCTATCTCCCAGCCTCCAGATCACCTGGATATCCGTGCCGGGTTCGGTATGCTTGACGGCATTGTTCACCAGATTGGAAACAACGCTTTCAATTTCCCGCAGGTCACCCTTCAGCCCGGCATCCGTCTCGATACGCGCCTGGATGTCGTGAGCGGCAACTCCCGGAGAGAGCCGGACTTCCTTGACGACTTCCATGACGACGGAAGGGACCGGAACCACGGTGGATTCCTTGGCGACCGAAGCGGTGGACTCGATGCGTGACAAGGCCAGCAGGTCCTCGACCAGCTGCTTCATGCGCTGGGCCTGAAGGCGTGCTGAATGCACGGCAATCTGGCATTCCTTCGGAAGCGTCGGGTGTTCGGACAGGGTTTCCAGGTAGCCGAGAATTACAGTCAGCGGAGTTCGCAGTTCATGTGAAGCGTTGGAGATGAAACTGCGCCGCATTGCATAGACCCGGGCCGCCTGCGACAGGTCCTGGGCAATCAGGAGCAGGCGGTCCTGGCCAAAAGGGATGATCCGAATGCTCAGCTCCTTTCCCCCGACCTCCGAACCATGCACTTCCAGAGGCTCATCGTACTGGCCGGCATAGAAATAGTCGTTGAAGGAGGGATCACGAAAAAGCTGGGTGATTCGGCTGTGCAAATCACTGGCCGGATTGATCTGGAGCAGGTCATGCGCCGCACGATTGCAAGACTGTATCTCTCCGGACACCTTCAATACGACCACGGCATCCGGCAATGCCGCGATCATTTCATTGAACTGGCCAACAAATTCCTCCAGTGTGTCCTGCCTGTCCATGTATTCTTTCTGAATGTCCACAATGCAGGAAACATGCAGATCAGCCAGACCCAGGTACTCCGGCGCATCGTCCGGCCGGGCGCCACCTTCGAGCCATTGCTTCAGGGTTACCATCTGGGTAACCGTCCAGATGCCATACACGACAAGCCCGATCATGATGAATTCCTGCAGGTACCCGATGGCCAGGCCGAGTATCACGCAGGGTACGAATACGACCAGCACTCGATTGAGTTCGGACAACCATGCGCTAAATGACATTACTGCGTGGCTGAAAACCGGTATCCATACCCGCGGACCGTCTGGATCATCTTGCCACATTCCAGGGGCTTGAGAAGTTTTCTCAGGCGCACGATGTGCACATCCACGGTTCGCTCTTCCACATACATGTTGCGACCCCACACGTAATCCAGCAACTGGGTGCGTGTATAGACCCGGTCAGGATGGCTCATGAAAAACTCGAGCAGCCTGAACTCGGTCGGGCCCAGGCTAATGGGCTGCCCGTCCGCATGGACACGATGCGCCTTGGAATCCAGCTGGAGGGGGCCGACACGGAGCTGGTCATCGAGGATGCTCGCACCCCGGCGCAGTACGGCACGAATCCGCGCAGACAGCTCCTTGACCGAAAAAGGCTTGGTGATGTAGTCGTCCGCTCCCGAGTTCAGCCCGTCCACCTTGTCACGCTCTTCGACCCGCGCCGTGAGCATGATGATCGGAATCTCCTGCATGGATTCATTACGTTTCCATCGACGCAGCAGTTCCAGTCCGCTCACATTCGGTAACATCCAATCCAGCAGGACCAGGTCTGGCAAGTGCTCGGCCATCTTGGCTTCCGCAGCCGTGCCGTCTTCCGCTTCATCAATTTGGTAGCCATCCTGAGTGAGGGCAAACGTTACCATTTCCCGTATCGGGCGCTCGTCTTCAACCAGCAGGATACGCTTGCCGTTCATTGGCCCGGCACAAGTGCTGGAACCCTGCAGGGCTTCGGCTGCATCCTGGTTTGGCATGGTGGTATTCCTGACATTAGTGGAAGTAAACACCCTGATTATTTTCAATTTTTATTACACGACTATTACATCTGCGTAAACAAGCTGTCCTGCCGACACAAATATTCCTCATTTTCAGTGCCCGGCCAGCGTAAAACTGAGGCATACGATCATTCGTCCCGGTCCTGTTCCAAGGATTCCAAATGGGTTCAACCCAAGGTGCCATGCCTTCATATAACAAAACTATAACAATTTATTCACTTTCATTTCATACAACAGCCATAGGATAGGGCTTGTGAAATTCTCGATCAGCAGTACCAGACAGGACAACTCATTCAAATCACACTAGGGAGGTTACCTCGTGAGACGTACTCTGCAGTTACTTTGCGCTGTCGGCGTTGCCACAGTCTTCTGCTCCAGCTCGGCACTACTTGCCGGGGCCGTGACGTCAAAGGAAGAGCTCAAGATCAGCACGACGGGTGGCGGCATCAAAATCAAATCGGACAACGGCAACAGCTTCGCAATCGGTGGCCGTATCATGTATGACTATGACAGTTACGACGGCCCCTGGAGCGAAGTCAACCACGATCAAGATGACTCCGCCTCGGAATCCGAGTTTCGCCGCACCCGCGTGACACTGAAGGGCACCTCCGGCAAGAACTGGGGTTACAAGTTCGCGGTCGATATTGACGAGAGCGAAGCTGAAATGGACACAGCCGTGATCTCCTATAAAGGCATGGGCTTCGGGACCGCAAAAGTGGGCCGGTTCAAGGCGCCTTTTGGGCTGGAAGAACTGACCAGCTCAAAATGGGTCAGCACCATCGAACGCTCTCCAACTCCGGAGCTGGGGTTCCTGGCAGACAAGCCGTCTTTCCAGTTCGCATTGCACGGCCACAGCGAGCCGATGTTCTGGCAGGCCGCCCTGATCGATGAAGATAACGAAGACGACGATGGCAGCGATGCGTACAGTATTGCCGGTCGCGTCGGCGGGTACTTCTCAATGGGTGAGGACAGCTTCATGCACCTGGCGGGATCCCTTGCATCCCGTGACTTCGGAAATGACGGACAAAAGCGTTTCCGCACACGCCTGGGTATCCATTCAATCGGTTCCATGCCCATTGATCATAAAATTGCTGTCGATGATGCGGATCAGTACGGACTGGAAGCCGCCGCAGTATTGGGGCCATTCTCCCTTCAGGCTGAATATCGCAATGTGGACTTTGACGGGAGAGAAACAGCAGAGGACGCTGAATACCAAGGCAAAGGTGATGTAGAGGCGGAAGGCTACTACGTGCAGGCCAGCTATATTGTCACGGGTGAAACCCGAGGGTACAAAGGCAGGTCCGGCAAGTTCGACAAGGTGAAGCCCAAGGGGCCGAACGGAGCGGTTGAACTTGTTGCCAAGTACGAGGACGGTGAACTCGACATAGATGACGTGGCAGAAAAGAATGAGTTCGAGTTGTTCACTCTGGGAGTGAACTGGTATGCGACCCAGAACGTAAAGCTCATGCTGAACTACCTTGACGTTGATACCGATCACGCAAACCAAGTGGACCCGGGACAAGATGAGGACGGCCAGGCCGTATCCTTCCGCGCCCAGTACGCATTCTGACCACGGTTGATACTTCCCCTGCAAAGGCCGCCTCACAGGTGGCCTTTGCAGTGATGCACGTCACATCAACGGAAAAATAACACCCGTTGCGACCCTTGCAGGCAATCGATTTCAAATGCATGGTCACTGCAGCACAACCTGAAAGACCTGCTCCAGCAGCTTCTGGTTCTCAAAGAACACGTAAAACCGGTATTCACCCGGTACCAGTTCATGCTGGTGGGCAATCTCGAAAGCCATCGTATGCATGTAATCAAGCTCGGACTCTTCCTGCAAGATTTCAATCTTGTCGATGAATTCACCTGTATCGGGATTGATCATGGTGGGCACGTGATAGATCAGGTGCAACGTGGGTTTGGTGAGAAAGCCGCCTCGCGACAGCCAGTAACGGACACCGAATTTCATCCCCAGCCTGGCCGGAATCACGGTGGTCTTCTCCAAGGGCCCTTCGGGCGTCAGGTACCGGTCGCCTCCCCTGTAGTCTTCCATGCCTCTTGAGAATATTCCGTACTCGAAATCGTAGATGATGCGCTTTTCATCGGCGAACAGGCTGCCTGCGGCAAACCACACCAGGACAATCAGTGCAATAGACTTGATTATTCTCATGGTCACTTCATCATCGGGCAGGGCTGTGAATTCTAACACAGGGCTTGAGCCACTAAGTTTCTAATGCCCACAGACCGCATCGGTAGCCTGCATGACGAACACTCCAGACAAACCATGGATAACGGTTCAATTTTCCATACTGGTCCCTCTCAAGCCATCTGAAACACAAGGTAAAAAACGCCGAGAAACACATCGCACATTTCAAGGAAGCCTTGACAGGCATGGCTGCGGGCCGCAACACGTGGATGGCGTCATCTGTGGGCATACCCACCATGCGGAAATAGAGGAGATTAACGGTATACTGTACTGCAACGACGGAGACTGGGTTGAAAGTTGCACGGCACTCGCCGAATCAATTGATGGCAGTCTCCATTTGCTGAAATGGACCAATACCCGGGTGCCGAGCACCCCGCCTGACGATCTCAAGACAGGAATTTCAAAACGGGCAGCATGAAATTAGCCATCGTCACGGATGCCTGGGAACCACAGGTCAACGGTGTCGTCACTACCCTGAAAATTACGCGGGAAACACTGGTTCGCCAGGGTCACACGGTTCGAGTCTTCGAGCCGAGCGGCTTCAAGTCCGTGCCCTGCCCCTCATACCCGGAAATCAGGCTTGCACTGAACCCCGGTGGAAGCCTGAAAAAATCGCTTGCATCCTACGGCCCGGAAGCCGTCCACATTGCTACAGAAGGACCGATGGGTCTCGCCGCACGTGCACTGTGCAAAAACAAGCGGTGGGCCTTCACAACTTCGTACCATACCCAGTTTCCGGAATACATACGCAAGCGGTACCCGGTGCCATTATGGGCATCCTACATGTTCTTGCGTTGGTTTCATTCCGCCTCCGCCTGTACCATGGTCGGTACTCCGTACATGGAGAAATTGATGAGGTTGCGCGGGTTTGAAAACCTTGTCCGTTGGCCCCGTGGCGTGGATACGGGGGTATTCAAACCTGACAAAAGGGCTTCGATCCCGGACCCACGACCCATCTGGATATACGTGGGACGGGTTTCAGTCGAGAAGAATATCGAGGCATTCCTGAAGCTTGACCTGCCTGGCACCAAGTACGTCATCGGACACGGACCGGCCTACCATGCACTGCGCAAGGCATACCGAGAGGTCCGATTTGCAGGCTACAAGTTCGGAGAGGAGCTGGCCAGTTACCTGGCCGCTTCGGATGTATTCGTGTTTCCCAGCAAGACTGACACGTTTGGAATTGTCATGCTGGAGGCGATGGCCTGCGGCACACCGGTCGCCGCCTACCCTGTAACCGGTCCCATTGACGTGGTTCGAAACCGGGTTACGGGCTGCCTTGACAAGGACCTCGGACAGGCTGCCCTGGATGCCCTGGAACTGGACCCGGAAGACTGTCGAAACCAGGCCCTGGAGTACACGTGGGAAAGCGCTACCCACATGTTTCTGTCAAACATTACACCGGTCATCAACGGCCGGCACGTGCAGGAAAAAGGTCACAGCCGACAGGCAGGAGACTCCTCCTGAAAACCTGCATCACGTATACTATCCGTCCTGAACAACGATATTCAGCCGGACATGGACGAACAGAACTTCGGACTAGCCGAAAATTACATCAACCGGGAACTCAGCCTGCTGAAGTTCAATTCCCGGGTGCTTCAACAGGCGCGAGAGCCGTCGACGCCCCTGCTGGAGCGCCTGAAGTTCCTGTGCATCTCCTGCACCAACCTGGATGAGTTTTTCGAGATACGTGTAGGGGGAGTCAAGTCGCATATCGAACTGGATATCGCGAGCCTTGCTGCAGATGGAATAACCCCCCGCGATCTGCTGAAGCAGATCCACAGCGAGGCTTCCGAACTGGTTGCCGAGCAATACCGCGTTTTCAACGAAGAGCTTAAGCCGGAACTGGTCGCGCAAAATATCCGCTTTATCGCCCGTGAACAATGGACCCCGGCCCAAAGCACCTGGTTGCGCCGGTATTTCCTGGAGGAAGTCGAGCCGGTACTGAGTCCTCTTGGCCTGGACCCGGCCCATCCATTTCCACGCATCATCAACAAGTCCCTGAACTTCATCGTTCAGCTGGAAGGACTGGATGCCTTCGGACGACGGGGCGAACATGCAATCGTGCAGGCACCACGCTCCCTGCCGCGTCTGATCCGCCTGCCTGACGATACCCATGACCAGGAAGGAGAAAACTATGTGTTCCTGTCTTCGGTCATGCATGCCTTTGTACACGAGCTGTTCGAGGGACTCGAAGTGAAAGGAAGCTACCAGTTCAGGCTTACGCGCAACAGCGACCTGTTCCTGGACGATGAGGAAATTGATGACCTCATGCGTGCCCTGGAAGGCGAACTGGCTTCACGCAGGTACGGAGATGCAGTGCGTCTTGAAGTCGCGGACAACTGTCCCGGTGAGCTGGTGACCTACCTGCTGCAGCAGTTTTCCCTGTCGGCGGTAGACCTGTACCGGGTGAACGGGCCCGTCAATCTTAACCGGCTCAGCCAGGCCTACGACCTGGTTGACCGGCCGGACCTGAAATACCCTCCGTTCTCTGCCGGCCTGCCGAAAAGGCTCAGTCACAATGCCGACCTGTTTGCACTGATCAGACAGAGCAACATCCTGCTGCACCACCCATACCAGTCCTTTGCGCCCGTCATAGATTTTGTACGTCAGGCGGCTGCAGATCCCAAGGTGCTGGCAATCAAGCAGACCCTGTACCGGACCGGACCAGACTCACCCATCGTCGACAACCTTGTCAAGGCGGCCAAGGCGGGCAAGGAGGTCACAGTCGTAATCGAACTCATGGCACGCTTCGATGAGGCTGCGAACATTTCCCTTGCGAACCGGCTGCAGAAGGCCGGTGCCCATGTTGTCTACGGTATCGTAGGCAAGAAAACACATGGCAAGATGATTCTGGTCGTACGCCGTGAACAGGGCGGGCTGCGTCGTTATGCGCATTTCGGTACCGGCAACTATCACGAAAAAACCACGCGCCTGTATACGGACTACGGGATGTTCACCAGCGATCCGGAGCTTACGGCCGATGCCCATGAAATATTTCTCGAACTGACCAGCTTCACCAAGGTACCGAGCCTGAACAGCGCATTGCAGTCACCGTTCACGCTCTACAACTCGCTGATACGGATGATTGACATCGAGACCGAGCATGCCAGGCAGGGCCGGGAGGGCCGGATCATCGCGAAATGCAACTCCCTGGTGGAACCGCAAATCATCCAGGCCCTGTACCGGGCCTCGAACTCCGGGGTTAGGATTCACCTGATCGTCCGTGGCACCTGCTGCCTGCGCCCGGGTCTTCCCGGGATATCGGAAAACATCGAGGTGCGCTCCATCGTTGGACGTTTTCTGGAGCATACACGCGTCTACTATTTCCGGAATGACACCGACCCGAAGGTATTCTGTTCCAGTGCAGACTGGATGGACCGGAACTTCTTCCACCGTGTGGAAGTCTGCTGGCCCATACGCGATACAGACATGCGTGACCGGATCATTGAGGAACTTGAAATCTACCTCAAAGACAACCAGCAAGCGTGGATCCTTCAGCCTGACGGCACCTACACCAACACACCCGAAAGCGAGCCGGACTCCTATTGTGCTCAGCAGGCCCTGCTGAACCAGTTCGCGCGGGTCTAGCCTGGCACGGATGCCCAAGGCAGCCGCCCCGGGGATGCCGGCTTACCGTGCAGTCTGCTCAAGACCGCCGATTCTCACCTCTATGTTCAGGGTTTTCAGGTAGCTTTCTTCCATCTCAAGTTCTGCAGCCGTCAAGGGATGCCGTTTGAGCCATTTGCGGTCCAGTGCAATCTTGATGTGCCGGGCATGGCGGGTAACTCTCACAGGGGGAATCCTTTTCGGAACCCTGTCTCGATTAAGCAATGCTGCCAGCCGCAATATAACAATCATGTATACGGCCTGCGCCTGCCACTGACTCGGCAACTGCTCCACCATCTCCATATTGATCTTGCGGCGGTGATTCCCCACGAGGCAGGCGAGCAGGCGTTGCTCGTTCCATGAAAATCCAAGCAGGTCACCATGGTCCAGTACATAGGCGCCATGACGGTGATAGCGTGAGTGCGAGATATCCAGGCCGATTTCGTGCAGGTCTGCAGCCCAGATCAGGAAGGGATAGGCGAGGTCCCGGTCAATTTCCAGTATCCCCGACACCTGGTCCAGCACGTGCAGTGCAGTGGTTTTAATTCTCGCGGCATGCTTGAAATCGACATGGTATCGGCGCATCAGTGAAAATACGGTCCGGTCGCGTGTATCCCGGTGATGAATACGCCCGGCGAGGTCCAGCAGCAATCCTTCCCGCAACCCTCCCTCGGAAGTCATCATTTCACCGATTCCGAGTTCGGAAAAGATCGCCTTGAGCACCACCAGTCCTCCTGCAAAGACGGGTTTTCGTTCAGCCGCCAGGGAATTGAACTGGACATTATCCATCTGCCCGGCTGCCTTCAACTCGGCAATCAGGGCCTGAATGCCCCCGTACGTGATGCCGCGGTCACTGAGTCCGAGTTCACGCATCAACTGGTCAATGGTACGAATCGTCCCCGCAGTACCCACCACATAGTTCCAGCCAAGCTTCTTTACTGAAGCGATGATCGGCTGCAGCTGAAGCTTGGCCTCCACCAGGGCATTCTTGAATCGTTTTTTCTCCAGGCCACCCTGTTCAAAAAACCTCTGGCTCATGCCGACGCAACCCATCTGTACACTTTCCATCAGGATTGGCTCCCTCTGTTCTCCGATGATGACCTCGGTACTGCCACCGCCAATATCAACCACAAGCCACTTTCCATGCGGACCGGTGATCGAATGGGTCGTCCCGTGATATACCAGGCGCGCTTCCTCTACGCCCGAAATCACCTGGATAGGGTGTCCAAGTGCCTCTTCCGCACGCTGTACGAAACCACTGTTGTTCTTGGCATGACGAAACGTGTTGGTACCGACTACACGCACTGAATGGGCATGCATTTCCTGCATGCGCTGACCGAATCGCTGCAGACACTTGATGGCCCGCTCCTGCGCTTCCTCGCAAATCCTGCCGGAATCATCAAGTCCGGCTCCCAGGCGAACCATCTCGCGAATCCTGTCAATGATTTTCAGTTGTCCATGCTGGTCGTGCGCAACCACCATGTGAAAACTGTTTGAACCCAGGTCCACCGCGGCAATTACAGAAGGAGTTTCCGGAGAAGATTTTTCCGGGTAAATAGCAGGTTGGGGAGAAACGCCTTGCATGTTACTGTCTACATAGTCGACAACGGGCAATGTCCTTCCCCGTGGATTCCGGCCGAAAAAGTCCGGTCAGGCACATGCGCTCATCTGCATTCGCACCCAGGGACACCAAAATAAGGGATGTAAACTTGCAGGAACGCCACAGATGGTTTGATCGTCAGATGATTCAGACTCAAGGCTTGCCGAATTATAAACCTGTAACGTTTTCCTCTCAGGGAGGAATTTTCCTGTGGCCGTTTCGCCAATAATTATATAGTATAGCCGCCCAGTGTAAACAACCGTTTCGAAAGTATAAATTACTGGATTCAATAGCTGACATTTACCACTTGACCGCGCAGGGTACGTACGTGCAGTGATCCAAAGAACCCTGTGCAGAAACGAATCCGCAAACCTAACCCACGTTTATCCAAGGAAATTTCAAGCATGAAGATTGGAGTCCCAAGAGAAATCCATCAAAACGAATGCCGCGTGGCCCTGACGCCAGACACTGCTGCCCGCATGCAAAAACTGGGCTACGAGTGCACCATCGAGTCGGGCGCAGGCACCCGTGCAAAATTCAGCGATGAGGCCTACCGGGAGGCAGGAGTAACCGTAGTCACGGATACCAAGCAACTCTGGGCCGATTCCGACATCGTGCTCAAGGTGCGGGCCCCTGAGGAACACCCGGACCTGGGCATGCATGAGTCGGACCTGCTGCATGAAGGCTGCACCCTGGTCAGCTTCATCTGGCCCGCCCAGAACGAAGACCTGATGAACAGGTTGAAAACCAGCAAGGGCACGGTGCTGGCCATGGATTCCGTCCCAAGAATTTCACGCGCACAAAAACTGGATGCCCTGTCATCCATGGCGAATATCGCGGGTTACCGCGCAGTGATTGAAGCTGCCAATCATTTCGGCAGGTTTTTTACCGGACAGATCACCGCTGCGGGAAAGGTGCCTCCGGCAAAGATTATGGTGATCGGCGCCGGCGTTGCTGGACTTGCAGCGATTGGCACCGGAAGCGGACTTGGTGCCATCGTGCGCGCATTCGATACACGCCCGGAAGTAAAACAGCAGGTTGAAAGCATGGGTGCGCAGTTCCTGGAACTTGATTTCGAGGAAGAGGAAGACGGCAGTACCGCGGGCGGTTATGCCAAGGTCATGAGCAAGGAGTTCATCGAGGCGGAGATGACCCTGTTCAGGGAGCAGGCGAAAGAAGTCGATATCATCATCACCACCGCTTTGATCCCTGGCAAGCCTGCACCCAAACTGATCCTGGCTGACATGGTCGAACTCATGAAGGAAGGCAGTGTCGTGGTCGACCTGGCTGCTGAACAGGGAGGCAACTGTGAACTGACCAGCCCGGGCGAGGTCGTCGTCAAGCATGGTGTCACACTGATCGGCTATATGGATTTACCCAGCCGCCTGCCTACGCAGTCCAGCCAGCTATACGGCTCCAACCTGTGTCACCTGCTGACAGACATGACACCGGAAAAAGACGGCAACCTGACGGTCGACATGGAGGACGATGTCATTCGGGGCACCACGGTCATTCACAACGGTGAGATCACCTGGCCGCCGCCGCCCATTTCAGTCACTGCGGCTCCTCCTGCACAGGCAGCTGCGCAGGCGCCTGTTGCCGAACCACCAAAAAAGAAGAAAAGCGGGGTCAAGTTTGCCGTCACGCTGCTTGTGGCTGCACTCGCCCTGTTGGGACTGGGACAGTATGCCCCGACCGAATTCATGCAGCACTTTACCGTTTTCGTTCTGTCCTGCTTCATCGGTTACTGGGTAGTCTGGAATGTGACTCCTGCACTGCATACTCCCCTCATGAGCGTGACCAACGCGATCAGCAGCGTGATTATCATCGGTGCACTGCTGCAAATTGGCAGCAGCAGTGTCTTGATTGTGGTGCTGGCAACCATTTCCGTGCTCATTGCCTCGATTAATATCGGTGGCGGGTTTTTCGTCACGCAACGAATGTTGCAGATGTTTCGTAAGGAAGAATAAGGGAGAACGCACGCATGAATCCACAATTACTGACAGCGTCCTACCTTGCAGCGGGCGCTCTCTTTATTCTGAGTCTGAACGGACTGAGCCATCAGGAGTCTGCACGTCGCGGCAACCTGTGCGGCATGCTGGGCATGGCGATCGCGATCATCGCTACCATACTCAGTGGGCAGGTAGGAGGGTTTGAGAAACTGTTTCCTGCCATGATCATCGGCGGCCTGATTGGCGCATTCATCGCATCCCGTGTCGAGATGACACAAATGCCTGAACTGGTTGCCATCCTGCACAGCTTCGTCGGTCTGGCTGCCGTGCTGGTGGGTGTATCGAGTTACCTCGACCCAAGCCTCCATTTAGAAGGGGCCGAAAAAACCATCCATGAAGTCGAGGTCTACGTGGGTGTCTTCATCGGCGCAATTACCTTCACCGGTTCGGTGATTGCCTTTGGAAAGCTCAGGGGCATCATCAGCGGCAAACCCCTGATGCTGCCCGCCAGGCATTGGCTGAACCTGATCGCCATTCTGGCCTGCATCTACCTCGGGTATGTCTTCCTGAGCGCTGGTTCACATGCATCCGGCCTCTACCCGCTGCTGGCCATGACCCTTATTGCATTCGTCATCGGCATTCATCTCATCATGGCCATTGGGGGCGCCGACATGCCGGTCGTCGTCTCCATGCTGAACAGTTACTCGGGCTGGGCGGCTGCGGCCACCGGCTTCATGCTGGGTAACATCGCGCTGATCGTCGTGGGATCCCTGGTAGGATCAAGCGGTGCCATCCTGAGTTACATCATGTGCCGAGCCATGAACCGCAGATTTGTGAGCGTCATCCTGGGCGGGTTTGGTACCTCGGGTGGAACGGCTGTCGACTCCGAGCAAGGTGAAGTGACTTCCACGAATGCAGAGGAAGTTGCGGGACTGCTCAAGGATGCCAGCGAGGTCATCATCGTACCTGGATACGGCATGGCTGTTGCGCAGGCCCAGGGAATTGTCAGCGAAATTACCAAGAAACTGCGGTCAAAGGGTGTCAACGTACGATTCGGCATTCACCCTGTCGCAGGGCGCCTGCCGGGCCACATGAACGTGTTGCTGGCGGAAGCCAAGGTCCCGTATGACATCGTCCTGGAGATGGACGAACTGAATGAGGACTTCCCGGATACCGACGTCTCCCTGATAATCGGAGCGAACGACATCGTCAACCCCAGTGCCCAAACGGACCCGAACAGCCCCATTGCAGGCATGCCTGTACTCGAGGTATGGAAAGCCAAGTCCTGTATCGTGCTCAAACGCAGCATGGCATCGGGGTATGCCGGGGTAGACAATCCCCTGTTCTTTCATGACAACACGGAAATGCTGTTCGGGGATGCCAAGGACAGCATGAGTGCGGTATTGCAACATCTGGATTGATCCGCGGGCAGCATCAGCTGCCCGCGATGGGCGGGTTTTTCCCTCTGCATAAAGGGGGCTCTGCTCATCGCATCTTTCCAGAGTGCCTGATGCACTTTCGATGAAAACTCTTCGAGCATCCAGTCCGTCGGCAACCCTGCTTTGATGCCCGATGTCGAAGCAGCCTGGCTCATGAAAGTGTAGTCAAGGTTTCACACTTCCTTAACGTTGCTTTTTTACCCTGAGCCGAAGCTCATTGCTGTGCTGCTGAACTTGCTCATGTTGCAGGTGTGAACGTTCGTACTCTTAAGTTAGCGAGCGGTCGTTTTCATGCTATCGAATGGAACGGAAGTTCAGGTGCCAGATGATTGTGGGGGCTGATGCAGCAGGACCGATTAAGAAGACGAAAAAGTGAATTGCAAGACGACTTTGCCTTGCTAAGGAAACTCATCTAAAACGATAAAACGCACAAATTCTTCCACTCCTCTCAAAATCTTTATATTTGCTCCATTCTCAATGGCTTCTAGTGTCTTCCTTTCTTTTGAAGTCGGTTCATTATTTTTAATCTTTTCACTTGAATAACGTTTGCGAAATGCTGATTCTTTAAGACCTATACACACTACATCTGGCAGATTTTTTTTGGAAAAGGTTTTTATCACTTCATACCCTTTAACTTCAGCCATAAACACTGCAAGAGATCGTTCCAATTTGTAGAAATCATTAGTAAACAATATCTTCATAATTGTTATTCCTCTTAAGTATTTGTTTTTGTTGTGACATAAAAGTTTACCTTAGGAACTATTAGATATAATTCCCAAAGCGTTAGTTACATTAAGTGCTCTAGCTTAAACTTAATTGTCATCTCTTTTTTCGATTTGCTTTATGTAACCCGCAGGTAAGGCATCATACTTTTCCTTTAAATGCTTAGGCTTGGTTATCATTTCTTGGGCAATGTCATTCACTAGGCTAAAGAGAAGAGGAACTATTTGAGGATCTTCTTCAAGGCTTATCTCTCCTGCATGTAAAGCATTATTACCAATGACGCGACAGTAATCTAAAGCCTGTTGTATTTGTACAGGTAGTCCTTTTTGTACTAGATTCCCTATGCAGGTATTTAAATTTCCTTTTTCTTCCAAGTCGTCAGCGCATAGTTTTTCAACACACAAACGCAGTAATGCAGCAGATGCACGCGGGGAATAGGAGGATATTTCAGCCGCTTCACTATAAAGATTTTTAATTTCCTCGCTCATGTCCTCATTGGGTTCTGAGAAAGAAGATTGCTTTGGGAAAATTAATTTATTTCCGAACCAAAAACTTAGCTCATGGCAATTTCCGCAAAATGAGAAGCTAAGGCCTTTTGGGAAAGCAGTCATTAATTGACGAGGCAATACCTCATTCATGCGATTGAGAAAGTTGCCAATTGCTTTATCTTTGTATTGATCTATACCTTTTCTGTAATCCCGGTAAAATCGGTCTACCAATTCGAGTGTATGATCAGTAGACCTACTAGCATTCCCCCAAACTTGTTGTGCTACCACACCGCAATGCGGACAAATAAAGTTTTCTTTATTTAGTTCAGGTTGATTGCTGCTGTCATTGCTTGGCATTTACATTCCTTCTTTTTTGTTTCACAAACTTAGATCAACTACCCCATGCACTGATTGAATCAATCATATATACAAGTCCACTAAAGGCTGCTACTGCAGAAAAAATTATGCTTATCTTCATTAAGAGGTAAGTTTTCTTCACCCGTTTCTCTTCAATTTCCTTCTTTTGTCGCCTTTCCCCTGCTTCAAGCGTCATACCTTCCTTATGTGGCCAAAAACAGTCACGCTCTGATTGATCCAAGAGTTCTGTAAAATCTTTTATTGATCTGGCTAGTATGGGGTTGTCACTATTCCATTCGCCGTGATAGCAACACGGACCTGCGCTGCTTATATCAGCCCGTCTTTCTAGAGAAATCTGTTCATACCTGGGCGGATTGCCCATCCAGTTAAAACGTGTCAGAAAGTGGCAGTTTCGGCAGCAGGAGTTCAAGTGCTTTCCCTTACCGCTAAAAGAGTCATAGAAATACGCAGAATGTCATCCTTAAACTTTTCCAACACATCATCATCTTCCCTATCTTCGGCAGTGTGAAAGTAAACCTGCCTAGTTCGCGCACACAATTCACGCTTTAAACTACTGATTTCATCATCTGTAAATTGATCTGGTTGGTACATGCCTTTCTCCTGATGTTGAATACAGAAGTATATATGGGCGTTGGTTTGGATTTTTCAAGATGAAGTAATGATGAAACTGGGGATTTCCCCAGTTTCGATGGGAATTACGAGTCTCGGAAACTCGTTAAGTGATTGATTTAATGGTCGGAGTGAGAGGATTTGAACCTCCGACCCCTGCCTCCCGAA
>WTFY01000017.1 GCA_011523795.1 Gammaproteobacteria bacterium | reverse complement strand
GGGGGGGGGTAAGACATGGCGACACAGGCTGAGGCGGGGCGTGGTTTGGGTCTGGCGAAGACGAGGGACTGGCTGGCGATCGCGGCGGCCGTTGCCGTAGTCATAGGTGCTTTGGCAGCGGGAATGCAGTGGGCGATGTCATCTGCGGTTGCGCCGCTTGTCGTGCGCATCGACCGGATAGAGAGTCAGCTCGAAATACTGCCTGAACTCCGTGAACGGCTGGTGCGGCTTGAGACGATCCTGCTTGAGCGGGATAAGGAAGTGCCCTGAGATGAGGGGTCATCCGGGTGGCTCCTGAGGGGCTACCTCGCCTCGTTGCTCAAGCAGGATTTCTACCCGTGTCAAGCGTTCGCTGAGGGCTGCAATATCTTCCCGGACGGCCTTCAGTTCTTCCCGGCCATCCCTGATTTCGGTTTCCATGCGGTCAAGCCGCTCGTCCATGCGGTCGAGACGCCCGCTCACTGCTTGTATCTCGGTGTACAGCGGCGCGATTACCAGTCGCATCCCACCGAGCAGGCCTCCGAGAACCACCACGATGGCGCCGATCAGGGTCAGCCATTCCCTGATCTGCGACAAGGTCAGGCTTCGCCTAGTTTCAGTGTTTGCCACCATGTCCTCACCCCCTATTCGACCGTTGCCAGGTACGCATCCAGTGCCTCGACGAATATCTCCTGATTCTTTCGCCGTGGGGCAAAGCGCGCGCCGTAGGCGACCAGGCGCTTGTAGCGATCCGGGTCGAGACGGACCGTTACCGCAACGGTGTTGTGAACCCCTGAGGGCATGTCTGCCGGCTTGGCCTGGCCTTTTCTGGTAATCAGGCCGGCGTCCAGCGCCGACTTCCGATTTTCCTTCATAGTAATTACTCCACGACGTGTTTACGTAATTGGATGTTAACGTAGGACCACAATTCCGCTACCTCGCCTGATGACCGTGACTTCTCGTTGAGCTCCCTCGCGGTCCTGCCGTCGACCATCGACGTGGCGAAGTCGATCCGGTTATGAAGCGTCGCCGGCGCGACCTTGCCATGCTGCGCCAGGGCTCTCACCGCGTCCAGCGCGATGCGGGTTCTCGGGATCGCGGCGTTGACCACGAAGACGAACGGCTTGCCTTGCTGCTCGACCGCCTCGATGACTGTTCCTACGGCCCGCAGGTCATGCGGACTGGGACGTACGGGAACAACGACCAGGTCGGCCACGGAAAGCGTCCTGTGCGTGGTCTGCGTGAAGGCCGGCGGGGTGTCGATCAGGACGACCTCGATGCCGTGCTCACGCAAGGCTTCAAGACGCGAAGACAGGTGCGCAGTATCCACGGCTGCGAATAGCGGCGTCGGCGTTTGCCTGGCGTTCCACCAATCCGAAAGAGTCCCCTGCGGATCGGTGTCAACGATGGCGACGGGACCGCCCCTCTGTCTTTCGGCCTCGACCGCCAGGTGCCCCGCCAGGGTGCTCTTGCCGGTGCCGCCCTTAGGCGATGCAATGACGATAGTACGCATAGACGCTTTCCATGTTATAAGGCGTTACGTAAAATCATAACAGGGTAAAAGCGTCAACACAAGGCGGCCCTGCCCGAAAACAACAACGGCCCCTCCCTTCGGCTCTGCTGTGGAGCTCCAGGGAGAGGCCGTTGTCTTCGATTCCGTCAGATGCATGACGCCTGGCTTAGCCAAGCGCCACGACAGTGGAGAAGTCACACTGCCTCATCCCGGTTCGATGATCTGTAACGATCACCCAGGCCGCGTCGATCCCGCCTGTTGTTCTGAGTGTCTGAAGGCTTCCAGAATAGGGCCGGATCGGGAGATTTTCCCCCTACCTAGACCCCTTGCCCCGCCCGAAAGAATCGATCCTGAGCCATCCTGGGGCCTCGTTTCCCTGCGGTCCCGCTTCAATCTTCCTGCCGCACCGGATATTCAGGCTTGGCGGGAAGATAAGGGAGCCTGCGGGACTCACCCTGCATCAGGGTGTCTGAGGGCCGCCAGTGGGTGTAGGCCGGTTCGGAAGGTCTCTCCCCTGTCCGAACATCCCTACCCGGAAGAATCGATTCTGGGCCGTCCGGGAGCCTCGTTTCCTGCGATCCCGGTATCCGTCGCGCCGCAGCTCGACGGGGACCTGCGGGATTCGCCCTGTAATCAGCAGTTGGCGTCACGGCAGCGAAACGTTCACGCCGCCTCGGCCTGGTTAACCATCCAGGCCCGCGCTGGTCCTGCCTTGTTTCCGAAGGCGGCCAGGGGAGTGCAGGCCGGATCGGGATGGTTCCCCCTATCCGAAGTCCTGCTCCATCCGGAAAAACCGGTCCTGGGCCATCCTGAAAACTCGTTTCCCTGCGGTCCCGATTACTCCTGTCCGCCGCGCCGCATATTCAGGCTCTGCGGGGGGCCGCTGGGTCGTACGGATCACGGAACGATTTACGGCTCGCACAACGCCGACAGGTCCTGCTCGAGGGCTGGAACCTGATGCCGTTTCAGAGGGATCAAGGACGCCTCACAGTCGGCACGGGTCAAGCTGGCACCCGCTACTGATGTCCGTTGGCGGTGGACTGACCGTATAGCAACGCCGTTATTTTACTGCGTTTCGCTCTCCGGCGGCAATGCATGTTTCAGGCGCTCGATCTCGCGGTGCGCCTCCGCCAGCTCCTCGCGCAGCTTGCCTTCGCGCTCGCGCCGGCGCTTGAGCTCGCCGACCGCATTGATACGCTGGCCCCTGTCTTTTCCGGCCTGCCTCGACAGGTGCATGTTGTCGCGTTTCACGTTGGTGACGATGGCCTGGTCGAGCTCCCTCGCCCGTTTGGCTTCTGCCGTCAGTCGGTTGGCTTCGCGCATACGATCGGTGGCGTCCTTCTTGCGTTTTTCCTCCCAGTAACGTTCGTAATCCCTGCGCGTGTGCCCTCCCAGCCATCCCAGGCCAGCGGCAAGGGCTAACAGGGGTGTGCCATAGAACGCCAGAACCGGCCAGGCGGCCCACAGTTCCAGGACTTCCAAACCCCGAGCCTGGGGTTTTAGTCTGCCGATTCGTTGGTGGCGGTGGGGTTCAATGAATGGATCGAGAAAGAAGTAGACAATCAGTGGCAGAACTACGGCCAGGATGATAATGCTGGCGGCCAACTTTCTCACCGCAGATATACCTTCGTTATATCCGGCCTGAAATGCCCGAGCTCCTGGCTCACCGTCTCCAGCGCGGAGGCGTGCCCGTGCCTGTCGCCCTTGAGCTCGTCCATGCGGTCCTGGGCGTAGCTGTGGCGGAGGCCGTGGGCGCCGGTCGACCAGCCGAGCTCATTCCGGCTCGCGGTGCCGAACGACTTGCTCCAGGCGTTGCCGCCGCCGAGGTCGTAGTGCTGGTTGCAGCGCACGCCGCGGTCGGTGACGCGCTCCGGCTTCCTGAAGCGCCTGGCCTCCAGCTCGTCGGCCAGGTGCGCAGGCAGTGATACTTCCCTTTTCAACCCGCCCTTTCCCTCTACCGTGTAGAGCTGAAAACCCTCTCTCCCATCGAAGCGCTCAGGCGACCACTCGCGGTGATCCGACGGCGGCCGCTCAGCCGCCGGCAGCAGAGTCATAAGCTCGTGCGCCCGCACCCCGGAGGCGTAGGCGATGCGAGTCGCCAGGGCGTTTCTCGGCGTCTGTGCCCGGGCGATGATCTCCACCTGCTCCGGGGTGTAGGCCCGCCCTTCCGAAGCCAGGCGAGTTGGCTTCAGGTCGGGATGCGACTTGACGCGCTCCAGCTTGCCGACCAGGGGGAGGATCTGCAATGCCTGGCGTTCCTGGTCGAGGGTCTTCTGGCGGACGACGAGGGCACGTTCTTCAAGGTACGCCCTGGCTTCCTCTGCCGTCAGCCGCTCAAGGCCCTTGTTGTCTCGCCTCTCCCGCATCCACTCGGCGACGCGGGTAAGCGCCTGCTGGTACGAGCGGGCGGTGCCTACCGAGTGCACCTTGCCGTCGTCGCGGTTCCCGTGCTTGGGCGTTCTGAGGGCGAGGACGCGCCGCAGCGCTTTCTTGGCTTGGCTAGCAGGCGTTCGGAATACCGGCACTGTTGACCTCCTGCGCGCTGATCTCGGGAAGTTTCACCAGGTAGCGTCGGATGGTGGTCGGGTCGGCTCGCCTGCGGTGCTCGTGCCAGATGTACAGGGACAGATCCTTGTAGCTGGCACCCATGCGGCGCAGGGCGACTAGCTCGGCGCGGTAGCGGTCGATCTTGCTCCTGCGGTAGCGCGTCCTGCGGGCCAGGCGGCGGCGTTCGCGGACGGCTTCAAGCTTGTCCATTAGGCTGGCCATATTCTCTGGCGTAATATCCTTGGCGTTTTGTTTTGGGCGCATAGCGAGAATCATTATGTATAACATGGAGATTGCCCCCGCTGTGTGGGGCGAAGTATGAGCCTCACACAGCGGGGCATAGGATGGCAGAATTGTGGCGAATATGGAAACCTTTGGCAAGCCCGAAATGGGGCTATTTGCGGGGCGTGTGTACGAGGGTCGGCAGGTCTTCCGAAACAGCCGAATCGGACGTGGCTGTCTTGGGCGTCAGGTCGAACAGGGCGCGGTCCTTGGGGTCTTTGAGATAGGCCTCCAGGCGCTTCATGAGGCGGTCGTGTTCGGGCGGATTATCCTTCACGTGGGCAAGGACCATTTCGCCGATGAGAGTCCTGCGGCGAGCGTCTTCCTGGGCCTTCTCGCGGCGCTTCTGGGCGCGGTTTGCTTTCTGGCGCTCGGCCCAGTCCGCCTTTGCCTTTTCAAAGCGCTTGCGGAGTGTCTCGTCGTCTAGCTTTGGCATAGCGTTGTCTCCGTCAAGAGGGTGGGTTTGTGTGAAGGAGAGTATGGCACAAAGCGGCGGACGAACGAGCCCTGCCGGGAAGCGATTCATGGGGGTGTGTTAACCATGAACATGTATGTAGTTGTGTCCACACAGGAAGACAGGGCATGACGTTTCGCAACAAGCACATGGCCAAGCGTAAGCGCGGCTGGATATAGTATCCAGTTACGGTGCAGTGCTGTAAATTGTAATCATCCTCGTTTTCAAATTCCTTAAACAACTCTTCGCATGTTGGGATCTGTTGAGCTAGGAACCCAAGGGGGGGTAGATGACCACCTTTACGTCATCACTGCCTCTCTCGCCGTCGTGATTGGTGACGGTTAGGCGAAAAGTCAGCGTCTCCTGCGCCGATACCTCGGGGGCGGCGAAACTGGCAGCGAAGAAGTCAGAGCCCTCCAGAAAGACCTCCGTACCACCCGTCTGCTCCCAGGCAGCGTTGGCGAAAGGAGAATAACATTCCTCTGGGTTCTCAGGTGCACAAACGGGTGTTAGCGTTGCGCGAGAGATGCCCGTGGCCGGGTCCCACGCGCTGCCCTGCAGGTATAGGTACGCTAACTCCCCGGCGGCAACGAATTGAACGAATTGGTCATCTCCTGCGTCCACAACGGGTGACGTGCTCAAGATGGCGCGTAGCCGCGCAATCGATGCCTCATTGTAACCGCCTGTGAAACGGACAACCGAGATCAAGTCAGAGTCCAATACTCTCGGCAAAAAGAGGTCGTGACACCCGTAAAAAAAGTGACCAAGCTCCTGCGTTATCAAAATACCCGTCGAACTATACGCTTCAACCAGGACGGTGTCACTTGGGCAAAGCCGAACCTCGATGGCCCATGCTTCCAGTGGCAGAACGACCGTAACGCCCTCATCCGGAAAGACGTAGCTCCGTTCGTGTGGTGGGCCCCAGTCCGCTATAAAGGGATCGAAGGGATTGGCATAAAAGTCAGGTGAACTGTGCGCGAAGAACGTCATGCCTGCCATCTGGAATGACGGGGGGACAGAAACCCCGCTCGGAAGTACTGCGAAGTCTACGGTGATGTCGTTTCCGACATCAACAACTTCGCTCTCCTCGTCATCCTGTGCGTATGCTGACAGCACCAAGCTCAGCGCCAAAATCGTGATGATCAATCCTTTCATGAGTTCCTCCTCTCAGTCACATGCAAGACAACTTCCCTTAGCGTCGAAGTCCGCATGCCCGCTCCAGGTACTAAGGATGTCGCAGGTGGCCCGCACTCCTTCGATATTTCCTGCTTCCCTGTAAAAACAGGCGGATTGACACTGAGACGTAATCTGAATCGACGCATCAGGACCGCGCCAGACACTGGATAGGGTGCATTGGTTGCCAGTGCCGTCTGAGCCGTTGTCATCACTGACGCTACCGTAAGTAGTGTCGTCGTCATATTCGTATTCGTCCTCGTAGTCGTCTTCCAACAAATCGTCGCAACCAACTAACAGCATGGCTGCGACGAGTAGGGCAGCGGTAGCGACAAATTGAACCATGCGGATCATAGGCATATCCTCTTCCCTCTGATTTTTTGTGTCCCGCCGTCAACCCGGCTTCGACAAGTGCCGTCGTGTCTCAGGGCGGGCTGGATTGACCTCTGTCGTTCAGCCCCCAGCATTCCACCACGCCACTGGAGCGCATCCCGCAGGTATGAGACCCGCCAGTGCTGACGGAGACAAAGGTCCCCGATGGCGGACTGGCCTGACCTTGGCCATTTGATCCCCAGCATTCCACCACGCCACTGGAGCGCATTCCGCAGGTATGAGACCCGCCAGTGCTAACGGAAACGAAAGTGCCCGACGGCGGGCGGGCCTGCCCTTGACTGTCCCATCCCCAGCACTCCACCCAACCACTCGTGCGCACCCCGCAGGTATGACCACGAACTCCAGTGCCGGCGCTGACCGAGGTGAAGGTATCCACTGGCGGTGGCGGACTGGACTCACCATGGCCATCCGAACCCCAGCATTCCACGGCTCCCGTAGGGCGCACCCCGCAGGTATAAACACTGCCGGCGCTGACCGAGGCAAAGGTGCCCGGTGGCGGACTGGCCTGGCCATGGCCGTCATAGCCCCAGCATTCCACGGCTCCCGTAGGGCGCACCCCGCAGGTATAAGCGTTGCCGGCGCTGATGGAGGTGAAGGTGCCCGCTGGCGAATTGGATTCATACCCCAGGAAGTTTCCAATGGCACCTACGCTTGCGCCCCAGCATTCCACGGTTCCAGTGGGTCGTATCCCACAGGTATGCCGATCGCCAGCGCTGACGGAGACAAAGGTGCCCGCTGGCGGACTGGACTGACGATAGTTGTCGTCCCCCCAGCACCCCACGGCGCCCGTGTCGAGTATCCTGCAGGTATGGTTCTCGCCAGCGCTGAGGGTAGCGAATCCCGCTCCCGCTCCGGCATTGCTGGCCAAGGCGTGCCCTACGCTTCGGGGTACGGAACTCAGAATGGCGCTCATCCACGCAATGGAGGACTCCCAACTACCCCCCGTGAGGCGCACGATTGAGATTGGCTCAGCACTGGACGAATTGATCGAGACGACATCGCACACACCAACGGCAATTACCTGTTGCGAGAGTGAAGTACCCGCCGAGGTTAGTGCCTCAACCGTAACGTCTGAGGGGCCAACGCAAAGTGCAAGTTCGACTCGCACCGCTTCCAGTGGCAGAACAACCGTAACGCCATCATCCCGAAATACGTAGCTCCGCCCATGTAGTGGCCAGTCCACTATGCGGGGATAGACAGGGTCGGGGTCGGGTGAACCATGTGCGAAAAACGTCATGCCTGCTATCTGGAATGATGGGGGCACAGAAACCCCTGCCGGAAGTGCCGAGAAATCTACGGTTAGGTCCCATAGGTCCTCGTACCTGGTATCCTCCTCCTGTGCGTGCGCTGATAGCACCAGGATCAGCGCCAAAATCGTGAAGACCAACCCTTTCACATGGCTCCCCTTTCAGATGGAAGAGGCGTCAAGTCGTAGTCGCTCAACTCCAGGTCTACCCCGCTACCCGAATACCTGACAAACAATCCATCTTCCATCGCATACCAATACGTTTCATTTCCGCCGCCATCCGAGACCGTGCAGGTTGAAAAAGTCCCCGCTGGCACCGTTATCTCAATGTCGCAAGCTGTGACTCCCCACACTGCCGTCCAGGAGGAGCCGTAATCTGGGCCATTCACGTGGTCCACCCACTCAACTTCAAGCTCCCACGTGTCGCCAGTCAGTAGCGGAAACCGTCTCTCTCCCCAATGCGGAATTATTTCGCCAAGCACTTCGCCGTCTTTCAAGCAGGCAACCCAACTGCCGGTTTGCCAATCCCGGTAGTCGGTATCCCCGCCGTGGCACGTATTGTCTTCCGACAGTTGGATGTTGGTACTCATTATCACGACCCGCCTGCCCCGGTGCGTCGTTTCGCCCAACACTTCGGCAACTAATTGCTCTCCGTAGTCGGTATCGTAGGCGAATCGCGCACCCACGTCGTAAATGCCCAACTGTTCGGACCCCGCCAGTGCCTCCTCCAGGGCCGCTTCCAGAATCACTAGCCTCTCACGTTCCCTTGCCAGCTCTATCTTCAGCTCTTCCAGCTCTTCCTCCAGAATCTTCACCCTTGCTCGAGCGTCTTCCTGTGCCATCTGCTCTGCTTCCATAGCTACCAGTTCTGACCTCAGCTCGTTCAGCTCTGCCTCCAGGGTCGTCACCCTTGCTTGAGCTTCTTTCAGCGCTGCTTCCAAGGCGGGCTGTGCCACCTGTGCGGCTGCTAATTCTGACTCCAGGTCCATTGCCATCTCCCGAGCCTCTTTCAGCGCTGCCTCCAGTCTTTCGATTTCGCCGCTGTTGTTGCTGTCGTTTCCGTCACAGGCGGCAAGAGTCAAGGCCAGGGCAACGGTAGCGACAAATTGAATCATGCGGATCATAGGCATATCCCCCTCTGATTTATGGCCGAATTACGGCCCAGAATTCCCTACAAAGCGTTTTTGCAGGATAAGCCTGGGGGGGGGGGGTAGTCCAGAAAAATCCCTCCTACGGCCTCTCAGGGGCCAAATTCGACCTATTCCAATCCGTCTTGCTACCCAATTTTGCCTCGACCAGGCCGGAAGCCCCTCGCGGCCGCCAGCTCAAGATTCACCACCTGCCGGCCAAAAACCTCTCGCTCCCGCAGGTCTCTCCCCACTGACAAGGCGTGATTTTGGGGTTTTTCAGGGATCCGGTGGGGCGTCTCGAGGCCCTCCTGGCCGAATGCGCGCAAGTCCAGCAACCACGCGGATTTCCGCGCCTGGCAAAGTTCACATAATGCGTCTTATCGGTAGTTGGGCGACGGTCGAAGTGGGGTCGGAAAGGCGGTTCGTGCTAAGGTGGGATCGGCATTCTCTCCCGGCATCCTCCCCTGATGCCGGGTGGGAAGATGCCGGGAGCCGTCCATGCTTGTTGGAGCAAGCGGGCGGTGCCGTTGATACCCCGCGCAGGGGGGCAGCAACGAATGCCAGTGTACCCAACCTCCCGAATCAAGCAACCCCTCCCAGACCTTCCCGGCACCGATACGCCCACGTCGCCGCATCCCAAAGAAACGCGGCGGGCGCTGGCCTACCTGCACGACCGGGGCGCTCATTTCGTCCTGCTGGCCGACAAGAAACCCCTCTGGAAGGGCTACCTGAAGCGCCGTCCGGCGCTTGAAACGGTCCTGCACTCTCCCGAGCTCGGCATCGTTCCCTGGAGCCTCCAGAACACGGCCCTCGACGTCGACCGCGGCGAGCCGGTGCAGCTCTGTCTCTTCCACCCGCCCCTGGTCGTCTTGGCGTCGGGCCAGGACGGTCGCTGTCACCTGTACTACTGGGACACGGAGCCGCGCCGCAACGGGAACTGGGACGCCTTCGGCTGCGGCGGGCAGATACGTGGAGCGAACGGCTTTCTGCGGCTGTGGCACCCGCAGAGCTCGGTCAATCTGCTGTTCGCCCTGGCCCACAATCCCAACCCGTGCATGTTCCCTGCTGATCTGTTCCAGGCGCCGGCGACGAAGAACTACCGCCCGCCCGCCGATCCGGGCGAGCCGTTCACTCGGCAGGTGGCGCTGCCGGCGATCGACCTGGGGGAGGTCGAGCCCGGCAACCGCAACAACAGCCTGTTCGACGTGGTGCGCTTCTGGGCCTACGCAGCAGGCAAGCCGGGCAGCATGCACGACTGGCATGAGCGGGTGCGGGTCTATGCGCAGAGTCGCAACGTCGAGTTCCGGCGGCCGTTGCCGGTGGACGAAGTGGACAAGTTGGCGCTGTCGGTGTCGACGTGGGTATGGAGCGGCGGCGGTCCGGCGTATCACGGGGCGTGGACGCCTGAGCAACGGCGGCGCGGTGGCGTCACCTGGGGACGCATGCGGCGGTATGAGACGCGAAAACGAGATGCCGAGATTGTGCGACTCGTCAGGGGTGGGATAAGCATGCGGCAGGTCGCTCAATCCTTCGGTTTGTCGGCGAAAATGGTGTCAAAAATCATGCGCCGAGATGGCAAAGTGTGAACCGTGCTATTTCACCGCCTTTGGGATTTTGGGGTTTTAGCGAAGCGAAAAAAAGTAGTGAGGTCTGTGTAAAGTGTTGAATATTCGTGGAAAACGCGGTTTTTGTTTTCCACAATTTCAATGCTTTACACAGACGGTTTTTTTGTTTGTCAACCGACTCATGTTATTTGAGTATTGTTTTGTAAGATTTGTTGCTCGTTTGTTACGCAATGGGATGGAGGCCGTCAACAGCCGGTTTTGGGTTGGTTTTTGGGATTGGGGGGTGACAGGGGGGAAGGGGTAAAATGCTTGGGT
>WTFY01000009.1 GCA_011523795.1 Gammaproteobacteria bacterium | reverse complement strand
AGTGAGGGCGAGTTGAAGATTGCCGCCAGGATGAATAAACAGGCCGGATACGCCTAAAGTCCCAAATTTCATACCTGCCCTTGCCTTTGTAACAAAAGGCAAGGGCTTTTTTTTGCACTTGTCACGCATAGGTTTTTGTCAACCCCCTGCCCCAGGATGACCGGGAAAGAATACGTAAATGGCTGAGAAGTTTGACCCAACCCGCCAGGCTCTCCCGGATGCAGTGAGTGCACTTCAGCATGCAGATGATCGGGTATGGTTTGAGAACAGACTGCTTGAATGTCGCCGACAGCTACAGGATTTGCCAAAGGAAGCGAGCAACTTCCTGCGTGCGCAACTCGAACTTGAAATTGCACAAGCACTGATAGGACTTGGAAGATTGGATGATGCATGGTCTAGTGCCCGCCCGCTGGTTGAATTGTTTGTTGCAGAAAAGGAATTTGAGCACGCAGTCAAGGCATGCAGAGTGCTGTATCAGGCCGATCAGGAGGATTCGATAGTTGCCTTGGGTCAAGGTTGCTGGCTCGGAGTAACCTACCCGATTGACCCGAACCTGTCTGTGGAGATGCTGCACAACATTGTGGATGAGACACCAGACGAATCCGATGGCGGGGCCGTCGCTGCAATGGCGGCACATTACATCGCTGACATGCGTGCCAAGGAGCAGCATGAAAGCCTTACTTTTCTTACCATGCAGATTCTTGCAAAGGTGGCAAAACGTCAGCGGAACATCGAGGATGAAGAGTCCATAAAAATATGGATAGAAATTCTGGAACTGAATGACACGGACAAACTCTTCAGCCGCCTGGCTAAAGTCATTGAAATCATGGTCGGAGACACCTGGTGGTTTGACCGTGACCAGTTACGGATGAAACTGCCTGTCAACTAGGGCAAGACCTCGGCTTTTGCCCTGCACAAGCCGTTTTCCATTCGTAGCCACTGTTCTGGAGAAAGCCTGCACTGACAGGCCGCAGCGTGGAGTCTGGATGCCGGATCAATTCCTGCACTGTCCAGATATTCGCTTATGCCCAAGGAAGTGATTTCCGTTGAACTGTCATTTTAGTCATCCAGACTGCTTAGATAAGATTCGATCGAGCCCGAAAATCCCCTGTGCTCTTCCGCATTGCTGATCAGGTCGACCATTCGGCTGGTCATTGCAACCGCATGACTCGCGTCAGTGTTCCCGGCTTTCGGCTCATCCGCGACAGTACCCGCCATGTCCATGTCAGGAGCGGCTTGTTCATTTGAAACCGGTGAAGATTTTTCGTGTGTCAGTTTCCTGCGATCATCAACATAAAGTGCGATCAATGCAATCAGAATCACGGCACCGAGCAAAGGCCATACGTATTTTGAATTCTGGTTACCCATTTTGTTGTCTCAGAACGACCTCGTACTCTTCAAAGTATGCAAGTCTGCACTGGAATTGTAAACTGAAATGAAAATGGAACGGCTGAATTGGCGGGGAATCATTCATCGGTATCCGGATATGCTTTTGGAGGAAGTTCGGGGAATCCATCCTTCGAATTGTGCTGTTCGGGTTCATTCATCGATCGACTTTTCTATTGTAGAGAATCAGGGCTTGTAGTAATGTTGACTTGAAGAAATGGCAGGTTGGCTGCCCAAGTCACAGGGGCTGCCTGCAGGAGAAACAGAGGAGTTTGTTATGCAAACCGATAAGATCCAGGCACCAGAAGGGCATTCCATTCATCATGTCACATGCCCGCATGACTGTCCCGATTCATGTTCCATGCTGGTTACCCGTGATGACCGTTCAGGGAAAGCGGTTCGTGTACAGGGTGACCCGACCCATCCCATTACACGCGGTTACCTATGTAACAAAGTGAATCACTATCTTGATTTTGTCTACAACGATAATCGTGTTCTCTATCCTCATAAACGGGTAGGGCCGAAAGGACCAGGCGCCAAGTTCGAGCGCATCACTTGGGATGAAGCCCTTGACACCATCACTGACAACTTCAAGAGTGTAATTGAAGAATACGGCAGTGAAGCGATACAGCCCTATTCCTATTCCGGCACCATGGGCATGGTGGGCTACTGGACGATGGATTCCAGGCTCTGGAACAAGATGGGTGCGAATGGCTTGATCCAGTCAATCTGCATCTATGCAGCCATGTGGGCAGGACTGCATACCTATGGGCTGGCCCACCCCAACATGTCCGTGCATGAAGCAGCCGGGGAAGCGGACCTGATGATTCTTTGGGGGGCGAACCTGGTCAGCACCGGTGTGCATGCCATTCCATTCATTCGCGAAGGCAAAGAGCGTGGCATGAAACTCATCGTGGTTGATCCTCGCGTGACACGCACCACCATGATGGCAGACTGGCATATCCAGCCAAGACCGGGAACCGATGCTGCGCTGGCGCTTGGAATGATGAAGGTTATCGTTGACAAGGGTCTGCATGATCTTGAGTTCCTGAAGGAACAGACCAATGGCTGGGATGCATTGCTGGAAACAGAGCTGCCGAAGTATCCGCTGGACAGGGTGGAGGAAATTACCGGTGTGTCTGCTGAGGACATTGAAAAGTTCGCCCTGGAGTACGCATCCACTAAAAAATCATTCATTCGTGCAAATTACGGTCTGAACCGTCACCAGAATGCGGGCCAGATGTGCCGTGCCATCCTGGTGTTGCCCTGCATAACGGGCGCATGGCGCGAACCCTGCGGAGGAGCCTGTTTTGGAAATCTTGAAGAAATGTGGCTGCGCTGGGACATGGACAAGCTGCACAGGACGGATTTGGGCAAGCGAAAGCGATCCGTGAACATGGTGCAGATCGGTCGAGCTTTGACCAAAGACCTGGACGCTGACGGCAATAAAATGGATCCTCCGATAAAGAGCATCTTTATCTATAACTCGGATCCTGCGAATTGCGCACCGAACACCAACAGCGTACGCGAGGGCCTGATGCGTGATGATCTTTTTGTTGCGGTTCATGAGACTTTCTGGACCGATACCTGCCAGTATGCGGACATCGTGATTCCTGCAGACACGCAACTGGAACGGCTGGACATGGTGGCCACTTATGGTAACTGGTACTACACCATGAACAAGCCTGTCATCGAGCCACTGGGTGAAAGTGTTCGCAATTCCGAGGTATTCAGGATGCTTGCCAAACGGATGGGATATGTTGAGGAAGGAGACAATGCCTTCACGCAGACTGACGAGGAGATCATTCGTGATGTCATGTTCGATGAAGGCAAGCACAACCCTCTTATGGAAGGCATAACGTATGAGGATATCCAGAAGAACGGTTTCGTGAGGGCCAATACAGATTCCGAGCGAAGGAACTTCCTGAAAAATGGCTGGCCGACTAAATCCAAGAAGATCGATATCTGGTGCGAGAAATTGCAGGAGGAGGGTGTAAGCCCATTGCCTACCTATGTGCCTGAAATTGAAGGACAGGAGGACCCCAAGCGCAAGGACTACCCGTTGCAGGTGCTCAGCAGCGCATCACACTATTTCATAGGAGACTCATTCCAGTCGGTACCCAGGTTGCAGGCCATGATGTCTCGACCCACAGTCGAGCTGAATCCAGAGGATGCAAAGGCCCGGGACATTGCAGACGGGGATCTTTGCCGGCTATACAACGATCGTGGCGAATCCTATGCTTATGCGGTAATTATCGATGGGCTGATATCCGGAGTTTGTTCTACACAAAAGCAGTTCAAAGGAAGCAATACGCCAGGAGGTGTGAACATCAACGCACTGAATTCTGAAATGCTGACTGATTTCGGAACCAGTCCAACCTTTTATTCTTGTCTGGTAGAAGTCGAGAAAGCCAGCGAGGAAATGCGCAAAAAGGCTTTGCTGAAAGAGTGGGGAGGCAAAGAGGGCTATATCAGGAAATGGCGTGAAGATCCACGTAACGAGGGTGTTCAGGCCACAGATAGCGAGATCGTAGCCTTCGCAGAAGAACAACATCCCGGAATTTTTGCCTGATGATTAATTTTTCATAAACAGGAAGCTTACCAGTGACAGCTCTACAAGAGAACTTTCATGATCCATTTGATCATTACATTCGGAAACTGCCATCACCAGACCCTGAGATAAAAAGGAAAAGAGTAAACATAAATCAAGGCAGTGTTTCAAGCGTCACGAACCTGACACATGACACCCTCAAGTTGGTAGTCAAGTGTGACGCTGACGTTCAGCCGCTGGGTGGTATTGCAGGCCAGTATGCAACGCTTAAAGTGCCAGGTGTCAGAAAGCCTCGTTCCTATTCATTTGCCAAGGCACCGGAGAATGAGAATCCTGGCGAGCATACATTTTTCATACGCCTGGTTCCTGGTGGCGAGTTATCCGGGTGGCTGGCTCATGGCGACCGCACAGGGGAACCTGTTGAGATTTCAGGACCGTTGGGGACCTTTCAGCTTGACCCTTCGAACGATACGATGCTTTGTATAGCAGGAGGCAGTGGCATGAGTGCTGTGATTGCCATTATCGAGCATGCTGCAAATCTGGGTGTAGCTCGAGACTGCTATTTTTTCTACGGTGCCCGCACACAGAAAGACCTCTATTGTCATGAGGAGATCAAGGCCGTACAGGACAATTGGAATCATGGGAACAAGTTCGAATTTATTCCTGTTTTGTCTGAAGAGCCCGAAGACAGTGACTGGGACGGCCCGAGGGGATTTGTTACAGAACACTTGAAAAATGAGTACTTGGACCAGGGAAAGTTGGGACTTGATGGGGTGAAAGCCTATTTTTGTGGCCCACCACCTATGATCGATCATGGTGTGAAGGTACTGTCCGAGGTCGGGCTTGATGAAAAAAACATCTATTTCGACAAGTTTGAGGATGCCAGTTCGCCAGCGCCTGTCGTGGACAACACCAAATGCGTATTGTGTGACGAATGTCTGCTGGTGAAACCAGTTCCTAATTGCCTGGTTGAAGCAACAAATTTCAGGACTGACGGGGATGACTCAAGATTTTATTTTGAACGGGTGCGTCCTGCCCACACATCCGGGCTCTATTACAACTCCTTGTATATCGATGAGAATGAATGCGTAAGGTGTTTTGCATGTGTCGATGCCTGTCCTCACGATGCAATATCGGTTACTTATGATAAGACTCCCAAAACACTGAGAATGTACAAGTAGGCATGGAATGATCTTATTTTTTCAAGAGGATGCATTGGGAAACGAAACCCTGATCATCTTGGGTCTGCCATTGCCTCAGTAGTAACCGGAAGCTAAGGAACGCGTCTTTGGATACAGCTTCACGAATGTATGCAGGCCTTATCAGGTTGACGCCACCTGTACTCTCGACGTTTGGTGCCTGCCTGCTGGGCCTGATGTTGATTGGCGCAGGCAGTATAAGCGTTTCAATTGCTGCCTCTCCCTCGCAGGAAGTCCAAGTACCGAAGATCGAAGATATCCAGGAGCTGTCAGACGAAGAACTTATTGCGCTTTTGAATGAATCCAAGCCCACGGAGGAATCCGGGAAGTTTTCCAAAGGGGTCCTGTGGAAGATAGAAAAAAATCAGGAATTGATTGGATATCTCTTTGGCACAATTCACATGAATGACAAGCGTGTGAATAAAGTGCGTGAGAATATTCTGGGTGTTTTTGATGAGATGAACAGCTTTGCGATGGAATCTTTTCCAAGTGATCATTACTGGAATCCTTATCACGGTGGGAAAATGATCAAGGCTGATATGACTTTACCCGAGGGGCAGACACTGGAGCAACTGATCGGCAAGGACCTGTATGCGAAAGTAGAAGAGACCTTGTTGCAACTGGGTCTGGACAGGAAAACAATTTTACATTTGAAGCCATGGGCTGCAATGCGAAGCTTTGCCGTCAAGGCAGAGAACAGCGAAGATATGATTCTAGACTATGAACTGCTGGATCGTGCCGCCTCGCAAAAGAAAGAGTTATATCAAGTCGAAAGCATAGAAGAATTTTTGGTGACTTTTTACGCAATGCCTCTTGATGTACAGATCAAGCTGCTTGAGTTTACAGCGAACAGCTATCACAAGATGCGAGATACTATCAATGACATGCTTGCGGCATACCTGGAAGAAGACTTGCTGAAAATGTATGAGATCAGCACGAGCTTCATCCCTGATGAGCCGGGCAACAAACACTATCGCGACACATATCTCAAACATGTGATCAAAGATCGAAATATTGTGATGGAACACTACATGCGCAAACCCATGCGGGAAAAAAAGACGTTTATTGCAATCGGGGCGTTGCATTTATATGGTGACCAGGGAGTCTTGGCTTTGATTGAAAAAGACGGCTACCAAGTCACACGCGTATTGCTTGATACGATCTAGTTCACTTGGTTTCTTATATCGTTCAGGGAGTCTTTCCGGGACGGTCTGCCTTTTGAACAGTGTCACGGGATGGGACCAGCAGTTTCCCTGTCAAATGTACTGATCTGTTGAATGCGGATTTTAAAGATACCGATTGCATTTGTTCACCGTACCCGGGCTGTGCCCTGTCAATAACCAGGGAATCAACATGAAAAAAATTGTAATTGCTCCAGATTCGTTTAAAGGAAGTCTTTCTTCACTGGAGGTGGCTACATGCATCGAAAAAGGGATCAAGCGGGTCTTGCCGCAAGCTGAGTGCGTCAAGGTCCCCATGGCTGATGGTGGTGAAGGTACCGTACGGTCCTTGGTCGATGCGGCAGGAGGTAAAATCATAAAAAAGCGTGTCAAGGGTCCGTCTGGGAAAGACGTCGCGGCACGTTACGGCTGGCTCTCTGAGAAGCGTACTGCAGTCATTGAGATGGCTGAGGCTTCCGGACTGCCCCTGGTGGATGGGCGAGAGAAAAACCCTCTGAAGACCACAACATTCGGTACAGGTCAATTGATGGTGGATGCCATCGCACGTGGAGCCAAGGAAATCATACTTGGCATCGGCGGCTCTGCAACAAATGATGGTGGTGCAGGCATGGCACAGGCACTCGGTGTGAAGTTTTTGAGTGCTGCCGGACGGGAAATAAAGGAAATGGGTTCAGGGGGCATGCTGGCAAAAATACAGGCCATAGATATTACGGACCTTGATGCCAGAGTATTTGAAACCGAAATTCTCGTCGCCTGCGATGTCAAAAATCCCTTGTACGGGAAACAAGGGGCAGCCAGGGTATTTGGGCCGCAAAAGGGTGCAACGCCAAGGATGGTTGAGCTTCTCGATGGGAACCTGAAACATCTCAGCAAACTGATACGGCGAGATCTCAAGAAAGATGTGGCCAAGATGCCAGGGGCCGGGGCAGCCGGTGGGCTGGGTGCTGGACTGGTGGCCTTTGCTGGCGCAACACTTCAAAGTGGAGTTGATATCGTTTTGGAAAAGACCGAACTGGAGAAATTCCTGAAGGGTGCAGACCTTGTCATCACGGGTGAAGGTAGAATAGATTTTCAAACGGCATTTGGCAAAACACCATCAGGCGTTGCGCGTGCGGCAAAAAAATATAAAGTTCCGGTTGTGGCAATCGGTGGAGCTTTGGCAGACGATGCGCACAATGTATTTGTCCACGGCATAGACGGAATTGCCAGTGCCGTTGCCAGGGACATGTCTCTGGAAGAGGCAATGCGGTGTACACCCCAGAATCTTGAAAATGTTGCAGAACGGGTTATCCGGATGATTCAAGTCGGACAGAACTTGGCTGCCAGGAGCCGAAAGACATAGTACTGTTCCAAGTTGGCAGGGTTACAGCGATACCCGGATGGGGGTATTTTCCTCGACCAGTGTCCAGATTTCGTCCATATCCTGATAACTGACAGCGACACTCCTGTCTTCCCACTTGACAAGGCCCAGTCTTTGCCGGAACCAGCCCAGGATTCCCGATTGTCCGAGTACTACAAATCCATTTTCAGATTGTAGAGAAGATTCGAGTTCTTGGTCAGGGGAATACGCCACATGCAAGGTCTTCCGCCCTTCGGCATCTTCTATTTTGGACTTCAGCACGTAAGTTCCTTCTGGCATGTGTTTGTTCCCAGGAGTTGCCTTGGGACCGGTGCTGCCGGCAGAGATACTGATGCTGTAGGAACGGTATGTTTTGGCACCTTTGACAAGATGGAGCTTGCGTTCATTTTTTTTGAAGAGTAAGAGGTCTGCCGTAAGCAGATTGGTCAGCGCGGATATCTCTTTTCCTGCAGCATAAGTTCTGGTACCCCACTGTTCTCCATGGGCGTTGAAGTATTTCCAGATGCCGTCCTTGTGCCCGTGGCTATATTCACCTGCAATGTGCATGTAACCTCCATCCCATGCCTCCCAGGTGCCATGCTTGATACCCTCTTTCTCACAGAATATGGCAATCCCGAGCTTGCTCCAGACTTCACGATTTTCCACGGCTCCCTCTGGGCACTGAAGCACGACATCCGCTACGGCATGTCGTGTTTTATTGTGTTCATGTTCCATGATCCATCCGATCCATAAAGGGCTGGTCAGAAGCAGCAGCAAGGCTACGGTAATCGATAATGCAATCGTTGCCTCAGTGAGCCTTTTTAATTTCATATGACCCTGTTCCATGTTGTAACCCTATTGAAAATGCAGGAGAATTGATGTCAGGCTCGTTGCCTGCCAGGCCAGTCCTTGTCCGTGTATGAATAAAATACTCGTTTTCATAGGCATAGTCATTATAGCTGTCGGTTTGCTGTGGCCTGTTATCAGCAAGATGCCTTTCGGGAAATTGCCGGGCGATATTGCGATCAAGAAAGAAGGGTTTCAGCTGTATTTCCCCGTCACTACAATGATCATTATCAGTCTCGTTCTGTCTGTAATATTGTGGTTGTTCAAGAAATAAAGAGATTGAATCTTCGTAAATTGCAAGGAAGGGCTTGATGGGTTCTGATTTTATTCTTCTATCCACAATAATCAGCAAACTTGAAAACAATAACTATTATCGTGTATTTGCCAAATCCCTAGCAAGGACCGCTACCGCGGCTGAATCACTGCCTCCTGATAACCAGCTGGTCAGGGAAATGTTTTACCATTTCATAAGGGAAAATGAACTGCAGATTCATTACCGGGGATGCGTAGTGTCCCTGGAAAAAATAGAATCTGAAATCTGTTCCAGGGCACTGGAAAATTCCGGCGCTGATACGGATATCAGGCAGGAAGAGAAGAGGGTCAGAGACCTGGTCTGGAAGAATGAAATTTACATTAAAGTGTCGGATTTGAAAAAACTGTATGCAAACAAGTGCATTGTATTTCCAAAATCATTACTGGTTAACCGGTGCAGTGAATAGGAAATCAGGCTACGGGCGCTGGAAGATCTGAACCCCCCATCAAGTACTGATCCACACCGCGGGCAGCACTGCGTCCTTCCGCAATTGCCCAGACGATAAGGCTTTGCCCACGTTGCATATCGCCCGCGGTAAAGACACCTTCAATATTTGTCATCCAGTTTTTATCCCGCACCACATTCCCCCGATTGTCTAGCTCTACTTTGAGGTGTTCAAGCAGACCGGGCTTTTCCGGACCTAAGAATCCCATTGCAAGCAATACCAGGTCACATGCCAACATCCGTTCAGTGCCGGCTATTTCTTTAAATCTGAGATTGCCATTTTCAGATTTCATTTCTACTGTAACAAGTTCCAGGGCCTTTACATTACCCTGCCCATCACTGACAAACCGTTTGGTGGACACTGAAAATACTCTTTCAACTCCTTCTTCGTGCGCAGATGCTGTGCGAAATATTCTGGGCCATTCAGGCCAGGGATTGTCTTCAGTCCGAACTTCAGGGGGCTTGGGCATGATTTCGAGCTGGTGAATGGATTCAGCTCCCTGTCTGTTGGCGGTACCGAGGCAGTCTGCCCCGGTATCTCCTCCCCCGATGATGACTACCTGTTTGTCCCATGCGGTGATGAAGTTTTGAGGTTCTGGGTCTCCTTCACAGATTCTGTTTTGCATCGGCAGATATTCCATGGCCTGATGTATGCCGCTTAGCTCCCGGCCTTCTATAGGCAAATCCCGAGGCGCGCAGGCACCACCACAGAGCAGCAGGGCATCGAATGCATTCCGTACCTCGTCTACTGCAATGTTTATCCCGACATGTGCACAGGTTCTGAACGTTACACCTTCAGCTTCCATCTGTGCCAGGCGGCGATCCAGCACGCGCTTTTCCATTTTGAATTCAGGAATCCCGTAACGAAGCAGACCGCCGATTCGGTCTTCCCGTTCAAACACTGTAACAGCATGTCCGGCACGGGCAAGCTGCTGGGCCGCTGCCAGGCCGGCGGGCCCGGATCCTACAATGGCAACTTTCTTGCCAGTTGTATTTTCTGCAACTTGGGGTTGCACCCAGCCATTGTCCCATGCCTTGTCAATGATAGTGAGTTCCACGCTCTTGATGGCAACCGGGTCATCATTGATACCTAAAACACAGGATCCTTCACAGGGAGCAGGGCAGAGCGTCCCTGTAAATTCAGGAAAGTTATTCGTGGCATGCAAACGGAGAATTGCATCCTTCCATTGATCCCGGTAGACAAGGTCATTCCAGTCAGGTATCAGGTTGCCTAATGGACAGCCTTGGTGACAAAAAGGGATGCCGCAATCCATGCAGCGTGCAGCCTGTATTTTCAGCGGTCCTAAATCCCAGGGAGCCATGACTTGGTTCCAGTCATGGATGCGTTCACTGATAGGCCGGTAAGGTTGCTTGACGCGTTCATAGTCCAGAAAACCGGTTACCTTAGCCATGGGCAGCCTCCATCACGGCTTCATCCACCGAAGTTCCCTCGACTTCCGCCTTCTTTATTGCTGCCAGTACCCGCTTGTAATCTTTCGGCATGACCTTGATGAACTTGTGCTGCCAGGTGTTCCAGTTGTCCAGGATTCGTTTGGCGACCGTACTGCTTGTATATTCGATGTGTTTTGTAAGCAATGTTGCAACGATGTCCTTATCCTCATACTGAAGTTCCTCCAGGTCCACCATGTCCAGGTTACACCGGATTCGGAATTGATCCTTGTCCGCAAGCACATAGGCAATTCCACCAGACATTCCTGCGGCAAAATTTCTGCCGGTGTTACCAATAACCACGACTCGCCCACCAGTCATGTATTCACAGCCATGATCGCCAACCCCTTCCACGACTGCATGGACGCCGCTGTTGCGGACACAAAATCGTTCCCCGGCGATCCCGCGGATGTAAGCCTCGCCTGAAGTGGCACCGTACAGCACCACGTTACCAACGATAATGTTTTTTTCTGCGGCAAATGTCGAATGCCGCGGCGGGTAGACGATCAGTTTGCCGCCTGACAGACCTTTACCCAAATAATCATTGGTATCCCCTTCCAGAATCAGCGTGATGCCCTTGGGCACAAACGCACCGAAACTCATACCGGCTGAACCGTTGAAGTGAATACGAATCGTATCTTCCGGCAATCCTTCAGAACCATAACGTTTTGTAACGTGATATCCGAGAATCGTTCCTACGGTGCGGTTGGTATTGCGGATCGGCAAAATGACGTCCACGGGCTTTTGCTCTTCGATGGTTTCCTTGCACAGCGGGACCAGAGTAGTCACGTCCAGTGATTTTTCCAGTCCGTGATTTTGGGCAGTGGAGCAATAGGTACCGTATCCCGGGCGTGATTTAGGTTTGTACAATATCTTGGAGAAATCCAGTCCATGCGCCTTCCAGTGGCCAATCGCTTTTTTCATGTCTAGGCAATCTACCTGGCCAATCATCTCGTTGACTGTTCTGAAGCCGAGTTGTGCCATGAGTTCCCGGACTTCCTGCGCGATGAACTTGAAAAAGTTTTCTACAAACTCTGGCTGGCCGGTAAATTTTTTTGTCAGGTTTGGGTTTTGTGTGGCGACTCCGACCGGACATGTGTTCAGATGACAAACGCGCATCATTATGCAGCCCATGACTACCAATGGCGCAGTGGAAAAACCAAATTCTTCTGCGCCAAGCAATGCAGAGATAACAACATCGCGTCCAGTTTTCAGTTGTCCGTCTGTCTGGACAATTATGCGGTCTCGCAGGCCGTTTTGTACCAGAACCTGCTGTGTTTCAGCCAGACCAAGTTCCCACGGCAGGCCTGCATGTTTCAGCGAACTCATGGGAGATGCGCCCGTACCACCATCGTAACCTGAAATCAGCACTACATCTGAATGGGCTTTAGAGACCCCGGCTGCCACCGTGCCCACACCTACTTCCGCAACCAGCTTTACATGTATCCGCGCCTCGGGGTTGGAATTTTTCAGATCGTGTATCAGTTGTGCCAGGTCTTCTATCGAATAGATATCATGATGCGGTGGCGGTGAAATCAGGCCCACTCCCGGTGTGGAGTGGCGGACTTTAGCAATCCATGGATATACTTTGGTGCCAGGCAACTGCCCTCCTTCTCCGGGCTTGGCACCCTGTGCCATCTTGATTTGCAGGTCATCAGCATTCACCAGGTACTCACTTGTTACTCCGAAACGACCGGATGCCACCTGTTTGATCGCGCTTCTCCTCAAATCACCGTTTTCGTCAGGTTTGTAACGATCAGGGTCCTCTCCACCTTCTCCGGTGTTGGATTTGCCTCCGATACGGTTCATTGCGATGGCCAGGGTTTCATGAGCCTGTTTACTGATCGAGCCATATGACATAGCTCCGGTAGAGAACCGTTTCATAATGCTCTCTATGGGTTCTACCTCGGCGACAGGAATCGGGTCATTTCTAAATTTGAATTCAAACAGCCCACGCAAGGTGGCTAGATTTTCGTTTTGCCTGTCTACCTTGTCCGTATAGTCCTTGAATAGCCTGTATTGCCCCGAACGTGTGGCATGCTGCAACTTGAACACTGTTTCTGGATTGAACAAGTGGTATTCGCCGTCGCGTCGCCACTGGTATTCACCGCCCCAGTCCAGATCGGGATTTTTCACGGGCCGGTCAGGGAAGGCGTTATGATGGCGTACACTTATTTCCTTGGAAATTTCTTCGAGACCGATACCGCCTATGCGTGATGCTGTCCAGGTAAAGTACTGGTCAACAAATTCCTTGTTCAGGCCTATTGCCTCAAAGATCTGCGCTCCACGATAGGACTGTACCGTGGAGATGCCCATCTTGGACATTGTCTTGATCAGGCCTTTGTTTACGGCTTTGATGTAATTTTTGATTGCTGTTTCATGCGGCATTTTCGGCAGGTGTCCCTTGCCAATCATGCCAGCCAGTGACTCCAGGGCAAGATAGGGATTCACCGCCTCTATTCCGTATCCTATCAACACTGCAAAGTGATGGATTTCTCTTGGTTCGGCAGATTCCAGCAGCAGCCCTACTCGTGTGCGTGTGCCTGAACGGATCATGTGATGATGTACACCAGCTGTGGCGAGCAGTGCGGGGATTGCCGCCAATTCCCTGTTCACACCACGATCCGACAGGATGACATGGGCATAGTTTTGTTCCACTGCCGAATCGACTCTTGCACATACTTCCTTTAATGCCTTGTCAAGTCCCTGACCTCCCTCAGCGACGGGGTAAAGGATGGGAATGGTTATGGCCTTCAGGTCGGGCAATGTTAACTCCCGTATACGTGCCATATCTTCGTTGGTAAGCACTGGAGAGGGGATTCTGACCTGCCTGCAACTTTGTGCATCGGGGTTTAGCAGGTTTTTTTCCGGACCGATTGTTACTGCTACCTGAGTGACTAGCTCTTCTCGAATTCCATCCAGTGGCGGGTTGGTTACCTGTGCAAAGAGCTGCTTGAAGTAGTCGTACAGCAGTCTTGAGCGGTTTGACAGCACGGCCAACGCGGCGTCTGTACCCATTGAACCTACCGGTTCCAGTCCGTTCAATGCCATTGGAGCCATCAGCATTCTTAAGTCTTCATGTGTGTAACCGTATGCCTGCTGACGTTGAAGCAGAGATTTCGTATCGACGCCGTAGACGTGCTTGGGACTAGGCAAACTCTCAAGTTTCACCAGGTTCTCATCAAGCCATGTCTGGAAGGGATGTTCCTCAACGAACTGTTTTTTGATTTCTTCGTCGTCTATGATGCGCCCCTGTCTGGTGTCTACCATGAAGATTCTGCCCGGATGCAGTCGTTCCTTGACCAGTACATTTTCCGGTGGGATATCCAGCACTCCTACTTCTGATGCCATGACAACCATGTTGTCCTTGGTGACATAGTAGCGTGAAGGACGCAAACCGTTTCGATCCAGTACCGCACCTATCACTTCACCATTTGTGAACGCGATTGAGGCTGGACCATCCCAAGGTTCCATCAGGCACGCATGATATTCATAGAACGCCTTGCGAGATGCATCCATGGTTTCATGATTGCTCCAGGCTTCCGGGATCATCATCAGGATCGCGTGCGGCAAGGGCCTGCCGCACATGTGCAGGAATTCAAGCACGTTATCAAACGTTGCAGAATCACTGCCATTTTCAATTACGATCGGGAAAAGCTTCTGCAAATCGTCGCCAAATAATTCTGACCGGCACAATGCTTCCCTGGCATGCATCCAGTTTACGTTGCCACGTACAGTATTGATTTCCCCGTTATGGGCGAGATAGCGGAATGGATGTGCCAGGTCCCATGAAGGAAATGTATTGGTTGAGAACCTCTGGTGCACGAGGGACATTGCCGATTCATAATCATGCTCTGTAACATCGGGAAACATGGGCTCAAACTGCGAGCCGGTCAGCATGCCTTTGTAAACAAAGGTCCTGTATGAAAGTGACGGGATATAAAAGCTGTTCCGCTGAGACAGGTCAGAGCCGTAAACAATGTGTTCAATGCGTTTGCGTATGACATAAAGCTTGCGTTCAAATGCAGCTTCATCAGGAATTTCATCGCCGCGTCCGATAAAAACCTGTCTGAAAGAAGGCTCTGCAGACTTGGCCGTGAGCCCCAGCAACGAATCATCGACAGGCACCTCGCGCCAGCCCAGGACATGCTGGCCCTCTTCTTTGATGACCTGTTGGAAACGGTCCATGCACTGTTTATGCTGTACCGGGTCTGTAGGCAGGAAAACCATGCCAGCACCGTATTGCCCGAATTCCGGCAACTCGATTCCTATTTCACTGCAAACCCTTTTGAAAAACTTGTGAGGAAGCTGGGTGAGTATGCCTACCCCGTCACCGGTATTTTCCTCACAGCCACAGGCGCCTCGATGGATCAGGTTCTTGAGAACAGCAAGTGAGTTCTCGACAATCTTGTGTGATTTGCGGCCTTTGATGTCAACCACGAAGCCAACGCCGCACGAATCATGCTCTGTGCTTGCTTCGTACAGGCCTTCTGTTGGCTTATCGTGAACATTCATAATTGACTGCGTGGGAAAAATTTGAGCCTGATCATGTTAAGTGTTTCATGGGATGAATGATCTATCGCAAAAGAGTAATTCTGAAAAATATCCGCCAGCAAGCTGTGCACCATGTCAACTAGAATTGCAAAAAGGCTGCAAATTATAACGCAGGGCATACAAATACCCTAATGCACATGCGACCTGAAATTAAATCACGTACGAATTTGGCCAAAAATCCGGCATTTGCTTGTGCCTCCACCGCCTGTTGGCCTGATCTTCCCGGCTTCTGACCGGGTCTTCCCTGTCGAAATGGATGTTCAGCATTGAATTCCCCCGCGTCCATGCCTGGGATTGATACTGTTAACAAGAAAGGGAAAGATTCGGTTCAGGCCTGTGGAGTTTGCTTCATGTCATGGTACCTGGATCATGACCGGTACTGCTCGGGGTGTGCGGCTATCCGTAGACGGTATGGCAGTGCATGTATGCAGCAATTGCATTAATCATTACACTGCGGGTTTGACAGCGAACCTGCCCCGGTTTCCATGAAGACCTGTATCCTTGACCTGGGTCCACACAAAAAGTTTCCTGGAATCATGGATTCGCAGAACTGCCTGGAACTGCCCTTACAAGCGAAACCTTCCTCCAAAAAACCTGATCGCTGTTGCGGACACGTCTGATTCGGGGTTGAACCAGTGCAGCCTGTTGTGAAGCTTCACTACTTCTCCGACAATTACCAAGGTTGGAGGCTTGACATCATGCTGGATGACCAGTTCTGGCAAGCTGTCCAAATTTCCGATAATCACCTTCTGCTGCGATGTTGTACCTTGCATGATTAGTGCAGCCGGAGTTTCAGCTGCCATGCCATGCGTTTTCAGGTTGGAGCAGATGAAATCAAGACCCTGCAGCCCCATGTAAAATACCAGTGTCTGATTGTCGTGGGCGAGCATTTCCCAGTTTAGATTAACCGTGCCGTCACTCAGGTGTCCGGTTGCAAAAATCACTGCTTGTGAATATTCGCGATGAGTGAGTGGAATACCGGCATATGCGGCACATCCTGCAGCTGCTGTGATGCCGGGCACCACCTGAAATGGAATCTGTTCATCAATCAATGTATTGATTTCCTCGCCGCCTCTTCCAAAGATAAACGGATCTCCACCTTTCAGCCGCAATACGCGTTTACCGTCTTTTGCCAAACGAACCAGGAGCTGGTTGATGGTTTCCTGGGGCAGCGTGTGTTGTGCACGTTCTTTACCGGCATAGATGAGTTCTGCTTCCTTGCGGATAAGGTCCATGATTTCCTTTGAGACAAGCCGGTCGTACACGACCACATCGGCCTGTTGCATGAGTCTTAATGCGCGGAATGTCAGCAGGTCAGGGTCCCCGGGTCCTGCACCGACGAGGTATACTTCCCCTTGTGGCAAATCCTGTTGACCGGAATGCTCGATTACATCCTGCAACAGTTTTTCTGCCCGACTGAATTGTCTGGAAAACACAAGCTCGGCAACGGGGCCCTGCAGGATTTCTTCCCAGAACTTTCTTTTCTGGTCCGTGGTGGAAAACTTTTCCTTGACCCTGAGACGGTAGCTTTCTATCAATTTGGCCAACTGTCCGTAAGCGGCAGGTATGCAGTTTTCCAGCTTCGCACGCAGCATCCGCGCCAGTACCGGAGACGCACCGCCTGTGGATACCGCAATCTGGACAGGTGAGCGGTCTATCATTGAAGGCAATATGAAATTGCAGTTCTGCACGTCGTCTGCAGTATTCACCAGGATATTCCGTTCCTTGCAATAGGTGGCAATTTCCGAGTTGACATTCCGGTCATCTGTTGCAACCAGAACAAGTTGAAAATCCTTCAGATCTTCTGGTGTAATTTTTTTTTGCAGCCAGATGACCCTGGCCTCATCGATCTGGTCTCTGATCTCAGGGGTGATGTCTGGTGCAATAACGGTAATTTTTGCTTGTGCACGAATGAGTAACGAAAGTTTCCTCGAAGCAATGCGGCCGCCTCCCACGATGAGACACAGTTTGTTTTTTACGTCCAGGAAAAGGGGCAGGTAGTCCATGTGACTTATGACTGCAGTGTGCGTATATACTCGGTGACAGGCCCGGTCACCGGTTCAATTTTTTTTCTCATGACAGAGCCGATAGCATCCGTCATGCCAAATATGGGGTCAACAAGGGCCTCACTGACCATCGACAGGCTCAGGATTGCCTTGATTTGTGGCATCAAGGCCGGATCGATAGCCATGATCTTTTCGACGTCCGGGTTTTCCATATAGTGATTTTCAACGTGTTGCGACAAGGATTGTGTATTGCGCATGTATTCTGGATTGACCTTCACGAAACTGAAGTAACCTCCAATCGCGTTCAGCAGTGCGACCACCACTTCTTGGTCATTGGGTTTTTGCAAGACCAGGGTCGATACATGCAGAAAAGCCTGTCCGCTGGATCCGAGCGTACGGCACAGTTGTTCCGCCAACCGGTTGCCCCTCTCGATCTCCGGCTTCAGACAGTCTACAGTATTTTCCCAGTTCGAATGCGGCGCGATTTCAATAGGCAAGTCATCGGGTGTCTGTTGCAGGAAGCCAACATAGTAGGAATTTTTCCTTTTACCCCTGTTCCAGATTTCGTTACGCATTTCATCGCTGACCAACCCCGGCTGGAGGACAAGCCGCACACTGTCGATAATCGCTTTCTGTTCTTCCTCGAATGGCAAAAACTCTACGAGAAAACAGGCCAGTTTCCTTCCCATGTCTCCCTGGACAACGCATTTTTTTTCGAGCATGCGTCGTGCGTTTTCTGAATTGGTATCTGTCCACCATGCTCTGCGCGCCAGTTCGTTCGTAAGCCCTGACGCATGTACCACGGCAGCCACCGCTTCCGGCTCTCCTGTGAGCAGCAGTTTCTCCAGGCTGCCATCCCGCGCCTGGCCCATGCGCGTCCAGCGTCTCAGGTACACGGGGTATCCGCCAGGTGAACCCAGGTAGTGGGTAGAAAGGAACTGCTGGACCAGCCGGATGTACTTTTCGTCCTTGCAAGTAGGATTGAGCTTGACACTTGCTTCACCCCTTTCAGACAGTGCGTGCACACGCATTCTGGATTCGTCAATGCGTACGGCCTGCAGGGGTTGGGCCAGAAGTACATTCAGCCGCAGCTGATCTTCACTGGACATCTGCATATCAGTTCAGTTGTATTCTTTGGCCCCAGGGCGCCGATTCTTTTCCCTTTACCAGCCAAATGACCGGGTAGCAAGGCGCGGTTTCCGGGAATGTTCCTTGACAATCCGTAAAGTAAACCAGCAGGTCGGGATACTGGTCTTGTGAATCCAGCCACTTGAAGACGGGACGAAAACTGGTTCCGCCTCCGCCCTTCAGAACGGATGGCATTTCGACATCTTCCCATGGCTCGAATACCCACGGCGCACCTTCCGTGAGGTCGGCATCGCATGGCAACAGCGTGATACGTGCACGCATATTCCCTTTGATGGCATCCACTTCAGACAGAAATTCATTCATTTCCTGGTCGCTGACAGATCCGCTGATATCTATGCCTACCGCAACATTGACCTGGGAGCTGCGTAGGCTCGGGAAGATTGCCGGGTTCCCCCGGCGTGACGATGGCCTGGAATAGCTGTAGTCATCTCGCGCATTGGCAGTCATGTATTTGGCAAGCAGCATCCTCCAGGGAAGCCTGGGCTGCAGCATGAAGTCGACCATCCGCGCCATGGCCCCACCGAGTTTTCCCGCTTGCATTGCCTGCTGGGCAGCACCGGCGAGCCGCTGTTGCCACTGGATCGACAGTTCCTCTTGCTGTTGTGATGTCAGGCTGTCAGGCGGTGGGGCCAGATGCTGGTCATCCTCTGTTTCATCCTCTGCGCCCGCTCCACGATCAACTGGTTGCAGGTCCTGGTCTGCATTGTCTGGCAGTGGATCGGCGGCACTGTCCTCACCAAGACTTTGGGGCTGCATTTCCTGTTCGCTGGTTTCGTTTTCAAATTCCTCGATACAGTGATAGATCTCCTCTGCGGTCATTCCTTCAAAATTTTCTTCCATGATGGTTCCAGGCGGAGCCTTCAGCCCGTCATGAACCAGCAGCGGGTTGACTGCGTAATCACAGGCCAGTTCCCAACGGTGCTTGATGCGATGCTGCCTGCGGGCAAAGTGGGAGAGGGCGCAATGCAAGGCCTGTTTAGCCAGTACAAACTGGGTTTCCTCAATATCAAGTTGCCCGATGTATTCCTGGTTGAAATAAACCTTGCGTGCGTCGGTGGCAGTCGTTTTGCACCAGCCAGGATCGGCGGCAACCAGTGGCAGGCGCAGGACCAGCGCACCGAGGAAAGGCTTGTCAAGAATCAAGCGGGTTCTTGCCGTCGCGAGTTTATTTTGAAGTCTTGTATCACCCACTTGACGCGCTCTGCCACCGTATCAGACTTGGTCATAGATCATGATGTCTGCAATCTTGTCTGCCCATACTGTGAACTCGGGCAAGCTGAAAAGGTCCTCACCGATTGCACGATGCATGTCCGAAACCATCATCACACCCATTTCGCGTTGGGGAAATCTGCTTGCATAGTTCAGGATGTTGCCGTGAACATGCTCGGCATTGACAGTCTGTTTGGCACGGATCGCATGGCCCACCAGAGCGGATGCAATGGCATATTGCAGATCGATTTCCTTGGGGGCGGCAATATCATCACCACGTACGATAGCTTCCAGGTCAGGCATTTGATCGAGGTTGGAGATGAAGGCATTGAGTTCCACTCCTGCTGCAGGACCGACGCAGGCCTGCAGTGCGCCGGTAAGAAGATCGGGGCGCTCTGAAAATTTTTGCAAGGCCCGGTGCGCAAACTCCCAGGAACGGGGTGATGGAAAAGCAACCGGATTGTGTGCAGGATCAAAGTCGAACAGTAAGTCAGGGCGAAAACGTAAAAATGCGATGATTTTTTCGTCAATCTGGTTTCTGTATGCCCAGCTCACCCAGTCATCCAGGTTTATATCTACCTCAAAATGGGAAAACCTGTTGGCGAGAGGTGCAGGCATGGAGTAAGTAACACCGCGGTCTCCCTGGCGATTGCCAGCAGCAAATATGGCCCAGCCATTTGGAACCCGGTACTGGCCCAGGCTCCTGTCCAATATGAGTTGATACGCCGCGGCCGACACACTAGGAGCTGCGGAAGTGATTTCGTCCAGAAACAGTATCCCTCTGGAGCCGTGTCTTTTCATGTCAGGCAACATGGCAGGAATCGCCCATTCCACGGTGTCCTTGTCCCGAAAAGGGATGCCGCGCAAATCACTTGGCTCCATTTGTGACAGGCGGATATCAATGACCTCGACGTTATTTTCTTCTGCCACTTGAGCGACCATTTGGGACTTGCCAACACCCGGGGGACCCCATAGCATCACAGGGGTGTGATGGCCAACGGCAGCCCCTGCAAATTCTTTTCCAAGAACGATAATTAAATGCGCGGGTCGCATGAGAGAACGTATGGCAGTCGCTATGATTCTTCCGGAGAAAAACCTGCCCTGCCATACCACTGCCTGGCCTTTTCCGGATCACGTGCGATGACCCGGCCTTCCTCATACATCATTGCAAGCGTCGTCTGAGAGCCCTGTAAACCCTGTTCGGCCGCTTTCGTGAACCACAGGACAGCCTCTGCACCATTTTGTTCGGCACAATCTCCTTCCATGTACATGAACCCCAGTCCATGCTGAGCCAGTGCATGTCCTGTTTCGGCCGCAGTCTTCATCCACTTGAATGCTGCATCTGGATTGGCAACAACTCCAAGGCCATTCTGGTACATGATTGCGCATCGGTACTGGGCATCTGGTTCACCTTTTTCAGCAAGCTGCGAAAGAATCTGCAGCGCTCGAGAAAAATGTTTTGCTTCAAATGCCATGATGCCGCTGGCCAAGTCCATATCGTCGTCTGGCATGACTTCTCCAAGCAATAGGTAGTCCTTAGTCTTGCATATATAATACGCGAATATTGAAAGCCTGAGGAATAGCCTGATTTGGCAGCAGGCGGGGTAGCAGATTATCCCATGCAGCGAGGCCTTGTACAGATCGGCATGTGAGCATGCTATGACATGCCCGGAACAGTGGGGCAATGCGGGTTCTCTCTATAGGGGTATATTAGCGTCGATACTGCTTTTTATATCCTGCCATGCTACACCAACCGATACCCTGAGTTTCATGTCACCAACCGAACTGCATACGATTACAGATCCAGCACTCGCGATGCGTTCCTATATTCAGCGTGTAGCGACCGGGCCCGAGTACAGCAAGGATATCTCTTTCGGGGAAGCGCGTGATGCGATGCAGCATATTCTCGATGGCACTGCTGACCCGGTCCAGGCAGGTATCTTTTTGATCGCCCTGCGCATGAAGCGCGAAACACTGGATGAAAACGGGGGGTCCCTGCAGGCAATCATTGACGCCTCGAACATCGTCACTGCAGAGGTGGATCATATTGCGGACATTGCGGACCCTTACGACGGGTATACGCGTGGGCTGCCGGTTTCGCCATTCCTGCCCGCCGTGCTTGCTGCAAGCGGACTGCGGGCAGTTTCACATGGAGCCGAAGCCGTGGGACCCAAGTTTGGGGCCACGCACAGAAAGGTCTTGCGTGCTGCATCGATCAACGTGGACCTGGACCCGTTGCAGACCGTCAGCCGGATCAACAATCCTGATATTGGCTGGGCCTACATCGATCAACAGCACCTGTGCCCGGCACTGCATGACCTCATTTCCTTGCGCACCCGGATAGTTAAAAGGCCTGTTCTCACTACTGTGGAAGTTTTAATCGGACCTGTTCGGGGAAAGGTGGGGACGCACCTGATGACAGGTTATGTTCATAAACCATACCCTCCGGTATATGAACATTTGGCCAGGTTGTCCGGTTTTGAATCTTCAGTATTTGTGCGGGGTGTCGAAGGAGGCGTGGTCCCTTCTTTAAAACAGGTATCGAAGTATTTTGAATACCAGAACGGTGGCACGTTAGCGGAAGTGGAAATTCATCCTGAGCAGGCCGGCATACACCAGGATGTCCGCGCGGTGCCCTTGCCGGAGCTGGATTCAAGCAGGCACAGTCTGGACGGTACGGCTGCAAAGTTTGATGTGGATCAACTTGCAGGCCAGGCGGCGCTGGTTGGGATGTCTGCGCTGGAAGGGGAGCACGGTCCTGCTCGAGACAGCCTGATCTATTCGGGAGCGATCATGCTTACTCATATGGGCATTGGAAAGAATCTGAATGATTCGGCCGGGATAGTCAGGACAGCAATTGACTCGGGCAAGGCTTTAAAGCATTTTTTGGGAAACAGACGAAATTAGACCAAGGAGAAAACATGGACCAGGAATACAGAGATGCCGTAATCAAAATGGAGTCTGCGGGCGTAGACCCGGAATACCTGCTCGGCTGGCAGGGCGGTTACCTTGGGCATCCGGAGCGTGAAGAACAGCGCGTAACGGAAGCCTATACTGCAGGTTATGAAGACGGGCAGGAAAAAAACACGGAAAACTTTGAAAAGTGGAAAAAATAATCGGTTGTTGCCCCGACCGCCTAGTCCTGCTCCGGCCGGGAAATCACGGTTGCACCTGTGTGCCTGTTTACCGCAGGGTAAACACACATGACTTCATTCTTCACCCCACACGCCTGATTCCGGGATAGGAGGCGGCGAGAAATCAGCCTCGCTTAATGAAGCCTCCTGGCCTTTAAAGACTTTTTTGAGGCCCAGTAACAGTTTTGGTATCTCCGAGTCAATCACGTAATCTGGAATCCACTTGTTGTCTTTTGACCCCATTACTGCCTGCACATGGTTTCCAGCCAAGCGCCGCATGGGAAATCCGGGACCGTATTCCTCAGTGTAGCTGCACTCAGAAAATTCGGTCATCCTGTCGTTCAGCAGATCGATGAAGTCCTTGCGGTAGTTTCCTGTTCCGCAGGCTTCTGACCGGTTCTCCTGCATGGTATTGGCGAGATGTTGGCCCAGGGAATTGATAAACTGCTCACGCTCAGCGGCCGTCATGCTGTCAAATACCATGCGGTCTGCAACATGGGCGCCAAAAGCGACAAATTCTGCGATGACGTCAAGTCGCTGTGACTGGCTATGGGTTTCAAACCCTTCATTTTCTAGGAACAGGCACGAGTCAGCGCCCAGTACCCAAAGATTGAAGGCAACTACACTCGCAATTTCTTCAGGTGTACGCTGTCGGTCCTGCAGGTTCCACTTGGTTTTCAGTCTAGCCACGATTTCCTCTTTGGAATACTGGTCAGGCGTATACCTGTTTTATGATCATGATGTAACTGGGCATATAATATACCTATGGTGAACCATCCAGAACTACTTTGTACGGCTGTTCAAAAGAACTGTGACATTTCGGATGCACAAAATGCGGCGAACTACACGCTGTGTGTCTACCTTTTGAAGATGCGGGAATATTTCCGCTGGGAAAACGGTTATGCCTTCAATGCGGTTTTGCCGAAAAAGGAAGTGGGTGACTGGGTACAGGAACGCGAGGACTTGTGGGAGAGTCTCGAGCAGGAGAACTTTATCCCGCTGCCTATAGACGGCAAGGAATTCGATCCCTTTGATACAGAGAACATAAACAAAGCGCTGGCACCCAAACACTACGTATACAGCGGTGGAATAGGCTTGCGTGCTGTCCCCAACTTCTTTCTGGCCAGGCTTGAATCAAAGGAAGTATATGATGACTTCACCATGTACGTGTCTGCGGATGAATGTGCACGGGATTTGACGGCCCCCCCTGCAATGACTCAGGGAAAGAATGTCTTCGTACGGAAAGAGTCGCTGCGCAGGCTCATGTGGGAAAAATTTGAGGAGTGGAGATGGCACAAGAAAGACAATGCCATGGCCAAGGCATTGTCCTATTATGATTTCGAAAATGATATTGGCCAGGCATTGGATCAAATGACCGACAATGAACTGGAGGCAGTGGCACTGCATGAGATAGGAGAGTTCATTGCCTCCCGGGAACTTGGTCAAGGCTGGCATGACATGATTTTCAGTTTGCCCCGGTCTAGGGCTGAAATGACCGCCAGGGCGGTGAAGGATCTGCTGGCGGACTGTGTTTCTACCTTGCCGGGGTTGATTGAAAACTATAACCCGGCTTCCTTGCATTTTTTTGCAGCCAACCTTACATCCATGCGCAGGGAATTGTTTCCAGGCTTTCTGGATGCATATGCGAAATGGGCAGATACTGGAAATCTGAAGCCGTTGAAAAATCTGGTGGCAAAAGGAACCCGGCACTGGCTGAATGTGGCAGGCGACATGCTGGCCTGCTATGAGCGCCAAGGTGACAGGGGGCTGTCCGCCCTAGAGAACTTTGTCATGAAAAACTCACTTCGATCGTGACAGTCGGTCGGGCAACAGACCGGGCCGGGACTCCACCCAAGGCAATTCGGGAGATCAAGCCGGGCAGTTTCATTTTTGAGCAGCACGGCTCCCTTTCCAGGCAGTTTTGTGCCGAGGTCATTCAGGGCTTTGAGAATGCCGAAAATGAACAATATGAAGGGCGTATAGGACAACTGGCCGGCCAGGACACGACGGTTAAGAAGTCCACGGATCTCGTTATCAGTGGGAAACCACATTGGAAATTTGCTGACCGGATGTTATTTCGAGCGTTAGGACACGCCATCCTGGAATTTCGGGAACGTTATCCATTTTTCAAGGGTCCATTCAAGGACATGGGCTACGGTATACAAAGGACCCGTGCAGGCGAGTATTATCACTGGCATGTGGACGGCGGCAGCCATGATTTCAGTCATCGACAACTGGTGGCAATATGGTACCTGAATGATGTGGAGGGTCCCGGGGGAGAAACGGAATTCCTGTTCCAAGGCGTAAAGGTCCGGCCGGACGCAGGCAAGCTGGTTCTGTTTCCACCTTTCTGGACACATGAGCATCGGGGCGTTACCTTGAAACAGGGGGTTAAGTACATTGCCACGACGTGGGTCGTCTTTGCATGACACAGACGCGGTGTTTTACAAGTCTCCAGCTACTCCAGCAGAGTTTGCCGAGTATTTTGCGTTCAGGTGGGAAATGTTGCGCAAACCCCTGTGTTTGCCACGCGGCAGCGAACGAGATGAACTTGAAAATGATGCATTTCATCTTGCGGCATATGACGGGGATCAAATTGTGGGGGTGGGCAGGCTGAATGTTGAAACCCAACACACCGCCAGGATCAGGTACATGGCTGTTCACAGCCGGTACAGGCTCAAGGGGATTGGGAGCACCCTTCTTTTACAGCTGGAGCAGTTTGCACAGGACCACTGTATACGAGTCTGCTGGTTGTATGCACGCGAAGCGGCAGTAAGCTTTTATTTCAGAAACGGCTACGTCGTACGTGGAGAAGCCCTGAGTGAACTGTCCGGGTTGCATCATGAGAGGATGGAAAAGTGTTTTGTGCAGCCAGGTTAGGGTTTTAGGACAGGTTTTTTTCTCCCGGTCCCCTGAGAGCGGTAACCCTTCCGGTACAGACGGGTGTGGTACAATCCACACCAGAGACGCATATATTTTCCAAGGAGGTGAAAGCTCATGACTGCCTTGACGACAGGTGAAAACGAGCGCTCTTTCATGTCTGAAGACTGGTCTGATGAGGATGTCAGAAAAGTTGCCGCGGAGGAGGGGATTACCCTGACGGATGACCATTTTGAGGTGATGCATGCCCTGCAGGAGTACTATTCACGGCATGAGATCAATCTGATTAACATGCGTGAACTGCACGATGCATTAGAGGAAAAGTTTCACTACAAGGGTGGGCTGAAATATCTGTACGACCTTTTCCCGGGCGGGCCCATTGCCCAGGGCTGCAAAATGGCAGGGCTGCACGTACCTGCCGGTGCAGTGGATAAAGGTTTCGGCAGTGTTGCCTGAGTGCTGAGCGACGAAACTGCAGACAGGATTCGTCAGTAAGTCAGGCCCATCTTGATATAGCCACTGGGGCAGACATCTGCACAAATGTGGCATCCGACGCATTTGTCGTAATCAGTGTCTACGTAGCGTCCCATCGCCCGCTGGTCTTTCTTGACCCGAAAGATCGCATCTTCTGGGCAGTACACCACGCAGTTGTCACATTCAAAGCACATGCCGCAGCTCATGCAACGGGCTGCCTCGTCGATCGCTTTCTGCTCCTCGAGCGCGGAGAATCTTTCCTGAAAATTATTCAGCACAGACTCTGCTGATATATTTGCCTCCTGCCTGCGATTCATCAGTTCGTGTTCAAAATATGCCAGGTGCAACTGGTCATGAGTGGCAATTTCAGTCTTAGAGCGGTCTTCGTAGTTGTGGATTGCAAAATTGGAAGAGTCCGTTCCCCACGCTTCTTCGCTGTCAAACGGGGCAGGTTCAAGCTCGCGTGTACGTAATTCCTCCAGCAGCTTGAAATGATGCGTGTCAATTTTAGGACGGGATGGAATTTCCTTGTCCATCAGGTAGTGGTGCAGGCTTTCAGCAGCAATTGAGGCTTGTCCGATTGCCGTGGTTAAAAGGTGAGGATTGATGGCATCTCCAGCTACGAAATGACCAGGTTTGTCAACCACCTGGTACGTCTTGTCTGCATCCATCAGTCCTCGTCCATTGTCAAATTCTTCAATACCGGTGTAGTCCCCGGTCTGACCCGTCGCACTTACGATCAGGGTACATTCGATATCGAACTCTTCTCCTTCCTTGGGGCACAGCTTGCCATCCACTTCCTCGACGGGTACGACCCTGAGGGCCTTGGCCCTGCCTTCCTCATCCTTGATGACTTCGATAGGCGACAACCCGTCATGTATTTCCACACCTTCTTGAATTACTGCATCAAGTTCGTGCTGGGTTGCTGGCGCCTGCGAAATTGGACGCCGATAGACGACCCATACATCGGCACCTTGGCGCTTGGCGATACTCGCCACGTCGTGCACGGTATAGCCCAGAATGACATTTTCCGGCCGGTCTTTTTGCGTGGTATTCTTGATATTGCCGATACGTCTTGCGACGGCCAGCACGTCCATGGCTGTATCTCCAGCCCCTATCACAAGTATCCGTCCACTGATGTATTTCAAACGATCTTCATTGAATGCGCGCAAATAGGACATACCATCCACCACATTGGGGGCATCGCCCCCCGGTATGGGCAGTTTCTTTCCCGCCACGGCGCCGATTCCCCAGAGTATGGCGTCATAATCACGCTCCAGCTCTTCGACTGAAACGTCTGTGCCGACCCGGGTGTTCAGCTTTACCTCGACACCCATGTCGATGATCCGGTTGATCTCGCCGTCAAGCACGGAACGCGGTGTCCGGTAACCTGGTATGCCGAATACCATCATGCCGCCCAACTTGTCGTACTCGTCAAAAATGGTGCAGGCATGACCCTGTTTACGCAGAAAATATGCGGCTGTCAGCCCGGCACACCCGCCACCAATTATGGCAACTTTCTTGCCGCTGTCCTGTTCAGGTACTGAAAAGGTCAAATCCTGTTTCAGTGCCCAGTCCCCGACATACTGCTCTACCGCATTGATGCCGACTGCTTCCTCCACTTCGTTTCTGTTACACCCGTCTTCACATGGGGCCGGGCACACCCTCCCCATGACCGATGGAAAAGGATTGGCTGAGGTCATGCGCCAAAATGCATGCTCCTGCCAGGTCATGTCACCTACTGGTTTGTCAATGCCACGAACGATCGAAAGCCAGCCACGGATGTCATGACCAGACGGGCAGCTTGCCTGGCAAGGAGGAGTCCGGTGAATATAAGTGGGACAGATTTCTGACAACCCGTTTTGCACAACAGACTTGCCCCATTGTTTCGTAATGTGGTCACCATCTTCATAGAGTCGAAAAGTGAGCTTCTCTGCCATTACCGGTTACCTCCCAGTACAAGTGCCTTGAATTCCAGATTTTGACTGAATCAAAAATTTTATCAAGTAAATAAGAATTGCTGATTATAAGGAAAATTGAGAACAATAGAATATAACTTAAGCATTACTTCTGGCCAGGTGGACTACGCTAAATTCGGTATGACAGGCCCGTTTCTCAGGCCAGCCAATCGTTGACCAGGCTCATCCTGTAACCACCTCGGTTCGGGTCATGTCGCCAGAGGTATCGATGTCTACGGCCTGGACACCGGGGACCCTGTTCACGATATAGGCGGCCATCAACCCCACGGTGGCCGTCTTTTCCTGCTGGATTGCGGTGAGCATCCTGTCCGCTGCAATTTGACAGCGCTGAAGATCATCAGGGTGCTCAACCCAGGTCCGGCTCATCTGCCAGCCCCGGTCCATGTCTTCATCCATTTTTCTGAATGCCTCCTGTGCATCGCGCACCATTTCGTCATCCAGCTGCAAGGGAAAAGTTTTTTCATCAATGGTGACTTTCAGTATCATCGACTTCACTCCGTCATGCGGGCATGTCAGTATTGGCAAACCGAGTATTCAAAGAATGTTGGTACAAATCAAGTACGTTCTGGGTGAAAGTGAACTGAGGCAGGCACGCAAGTTGCTGGCTGCTGCAGATTTTCGTGATGGCAGGCTTTCTGCCGGGGCCACTGCCCAGGTGGTGAAGCATAATGAGGAAGTAAACAGCGAAGACTCCGTATCCGAGCTGAATCGACTGGTTGTGGGGAACTTGGTTCGTCATCCGGAGTACAAGCTTGCTGCACTTCCGTATCGTATAGCTGTGCCATTTTACGTCCGGTACAGGGAAGGGATGTACTATGGTGAGCATATCGATGATCCTGTCATGGGCGAACATGACCGCTACCGTTCTGATGTTGCCGTCACCATATTCCTGAACTCACCTGATGAATACGAAGGCGGCGACCTGGTGATTCAGACTCCATTTGGCGTTCAGAAAATCAAGTGTCCTGCAGGTGATGCGGTGCTGTACCCTGCATCAACCTGCCATCAGGTAGCGCGGGTAGCAGGTGGTGAACGTCTGGTCGCAGTGACCTGGGTACAGAGTCTGGTGCGAAGCCATGAGCAGCGCGGCCTGCTGTATCAGCTGGGGAAAACCCGTGAAAAGCTGCTGCGTAGAGATCCAGACACAGAGGATGCCAAGCGCGTGGACAATGTTTATGTCAATCTGGTGCGGATGTGGAGTGACACATGAACTCTCTCGCTCGGGGCACTGTCGTGCCGACCTGGCAACACCCGAAATCACCGGAGTTTGGCTGATGTCAAGCCAGAACGGCCTTAAGCCTTGGAGCCGACTTCCTCGTGGGCGTCATCAACCACTTGCATGGCCAGTTTCGTGTATTCATCCTTGAAGCCGGCCAGGTCCGTTCCTTCCTTCGGCAACCAGTAATCTTCCGGAGTAAAGTCCCCTCTTTGCTCAAGCTCAATGAATTTTCTCTGCATCTCAAGCAGTTTCTGGATTCTTTCCTGTTTAGAACTCACGTCTGATCCTCATGGTCATCATGTGTTGCGTACCAAATTTAGTGCACTGCCGGCAGACTGTCTGTATTCCGTATTGGGTGGGGGAAACCAAGTTCGGAATCAATAGCCACCTTTACGCCGGCTTTCCGGTAACCCGCCTATACGCCCAGCCTGTTTGCTGGGATTGCCTGGAAACAGTTCATATAAGAACTTGGCATCTACCTTTTTTTCGTTCCATGCCTTTGCCATCGCCTTGACCATGTTACGGGTATTGGGCTGGTTGCCGTTGTTGTTGATGAATTCATCTCGGAGATACCGGATCACGTCCCAGTGTTTGTCTGACAGTTCGATGTCTTCTTCCCGAGCAATTACTTCTGCTACCTCTTCATTCCAGTCTTCGATATTGACCAGGAATCCTGAATTTGTAGTTTCGACGTCTTTGCCATTAACGTTAATTGCCATATTCCACTCCTAGAAGATACAAATTGTGTTTTCTGAAAGTTGGAAAGTTTTTTGACTGCTATATTATTTTTCCTGCGATTGTCCTACTGCGTCAATACCCTTATGAGGTAGGAATAGTCCACACCCCACCTTGCGTCCCGCACCCAGGCCATGTTGTTGCAAGTGAATGGAGTCCTTTATGTCAAGACTTGCAATCATCAGGCTTCGCGTGGCCAGATCCTTTTCAGGCATGCGCAATACATGGGCACGTCCGCTTATCATTTTTCTCGCCTGTATGCCCTCATTGCCCAGCCAACCAGCGACCTGGTTCAGAAAGGCCTGTTCATCTGTGAGGTAATCAGTAGCGATGTACCGGGCAAAGATCGTGGTGTGTGAGGAAAGTAATTTTTCTTGTGGCTGACTGAGCACGAGTTCATGGCTGCCTACCCGAATCCTTTTTCCTGCAAGCTGTGTGGCGGCGTTAACCTTTTGTTTCGGCAGCCGCAGCATGAAGCGGGTACGGCGGGACAGTGTCAAAAGTGCATTGGGATCCTGTGGCCGTATCCAGCCATTTCCTGATTCTGCTCCATGTATCAGGTGAATACCTGCCCGGGGTTCGTCAGCCATCCAGGGCAGTTCCTCCTGAATGGCCCTGGAAAGGTCGTAGGCATGGTCAAGTGGCAACTGCCTGCACTGTACCTTGAAGGACAGGTCTACAATTTCATCCGGTACAACGAACTGTTCTTTCTTGTCATTCGAGTCCTGCCAGTACATGAGAAGTCAGTCGGTCACCTTGTTCGCTGTTGTGAAAACGGATTCGAGAATGTCTTCCCAGTTTTCAGGGGTATCATGGAAAGGGGGGCGCACGTCCATGCGAAAGAATCTCTCTCCCTTTTGCGCACACCTGTTCAGCATTTCCTTGAGTTCCTCAAATGACTGCAGCTCATGATGCTGCATGAGAATTTCACTGAGCCACAGCATCGGTTGCCGGCCGTTTGTCGCTGGTAACACCGGGCTTTGCCACGCGCTCGTAAAAGCGGGCACGGTATAACAGGCGTTTTGACGTTGAATGATCGGTGAACATCGTTCGGTTATGTAACACGTTGTTGCACAATACACCTTCTCCACTCTGCAGGAGATGCCGAAACCGGTACTCACTGTCATTGAGAATTTCCTGTAGTGTAAGTCTTGCCTTGCGTAGATGAAAGCTGTCCTTCCACATGATGTTACGCGTGCGTGCGGTATAGCGCATGTAGAGCGTCTGTGTAGGTTCATCAACCATGAACACGGGTCCAGATTTTGCACTGAACCCCCTTTTCTGGTTTTCCGGATTAGGGGGGATGGTCATGGCTTGCGGGTCCATCAACGCCTCAACATGATCCGGGTTTTGATCCCGCAGCTGGATGTACAGGATTTCAGGGTCCAGGTAGGTATTTTCTCCGCCTGTACTTGCCGGGCGCACGCAATGCATGAGAAATGCCCGGATGCGCTGTGAATCCAGGTTATAGTAGCCATCTGTATGCCAGTTCAGGGCCCTGTGCGTGTACGGAATATAGGAAGTGCTCCCTGGCCCTTTATCCATCACCTGGATTGAAGAGATGCTGTCTTTGTCAGCACAGAAGTTGGCATCCATATGGGTCAGGCTCAGCTGCCGGGCCATTGCAGCCACGACATGCTTGCTCTGTTCCAGTCCAGGGTCGGTCCTGTAGAAAACAAGATTGGTTTTTTCACATGCTTGCAGCAGGTTTCCCTTTTCTTCTTGCGTGAGCTGATGGGGCCTTTGAACCATGACGGTGAGCTGTTCAGTACCGGTCGGATATGCCCGGAGTTTGCGGGTTCTCCACTGACGGTACGCGCTATCATTTTCTAGGGAGAATTGCTGCATGGCATAGAGGAATCTTGGACATTCAGGACAGGCTGGCCAGGTCATGACACTGCATACCAGCCAATTGAGAACTATACCTGATGTTTCTAGGATTTTCCGGGGGATAGGTCCTCGATTGACCCTATCCCTATTGGGATAATCTGGCCCCCCATGGAGGGGGTTTTGCCGTGCTGCTCCTGCTTCTAGACTCAAGTGGTGTACTTGACTAGGGTTTTTGGCTTCTTTGCCCCAGCGGGTTCCAGTATACTTGAGTCCATGTACCGGGTCCGTGCCAGAGCCACGGGTCTGCAGAAACTAGAAAGTAAGGAGATTGTACAATGGCCGATACGCACCATCCCACCCCCATGCTTGATGATCTGGAAACGGGTCCATGGCCAAGTTTTGTTTCCGGCATCAAACGCTTGCGTGACAAACATCAGGACGAACGAGTACGCGGTGTAGCCAATTCACTGTTGGGCCAGTTGGAGCACTCCTACGAAACACGCAAGGGCTACTGGAAAGGGGGTACGGTGTCAGTGTTCGGATACGGCAGCGGCATTATCCCCCGGTTTTCAGAGGTGGGTGCCGCGTTTCCCGAATCGAAGGAATTTCATACTCTGCGAGTTCAGCCTCCTGCAGGAAACTACTATACGACAGACATGCTGCGACAGCTTGGCACAAGCTGGGAAAAATGGGGTTCAGGCCTGGTTACTTTCCATGGGCAGACCGGCAATATCATGTTCATTGGTGCTACAACGGAAAATACGCAGCACTTTTTTGATGAAATCAATGACTATGGATGGGATCTGGGGGGTGCAGGGCCATGTGTGCGAACAGGCCAGTCCTGCGTAGGTTCTGCGCGTTGCGAGATGTCGAATGCCGATGAAATGAGGATTCATCGAACCCTGCTCAACAATTTTACTGATGATGTTCACAGGCCAGCACTACCCTATAAATTCAAGTTCAAAGTTTCAGGATGTCCGAATGATTGCATGAATTCGGTTGAACGTTCGGATTTCTCCATCATCGGCACATGGCGTGACGACATGAAAGTTGATCAGGATGAAGTCAAGAAATTCGTGAAGCGTAAGGGCCGTCAGTATGTCATAGACAATGTAATCACCCGTTGTCCCACCCAGGCACTTGCGCTCAAGGATGACGATACCCTTGAGGTTAACAACCAGGACTGCGTGCGATGCATGCACTGTCTGAATGTAATGGTAAAAGCACTGTCTCCGGGAGACGACACGGGCATAACTGTTTTGATCGGTGGCAAGCGAACCCTCAAGATAGGCGACCTGATGGGTACTGTAGTAGTGCCTTTCATGAAACTTGAGACGGAAGAAGACTACGAAAAGCTGGTCGAGCTGGCAGAAGAGACCATCGATTTCTGGGCAGAAAATGGCTTGGAGCATGAACGCTGTGGCGAAATGATCGAGCGTATCGGCCTCGTCAACTTTCTGGAAGGCATTGGTGTTGATGTGGATCCCAACATGGTGAATGAGCCACGTCAGAGTTCATACCTGCGTGCAGACAGCTGGGATGAGGAAGCCGAAAAATGGTTCCAGAGGAAAGCTGAACAGCGGGCATCCGCCGCATAACAGGCTTTCTTGCCAGCAGCGCACCCTATTGAAACGAGATTTAGGAGAAAAGTATGGCGCAACACCATCGCGCACCGATTGAATCAGGCTGTCCGGACGGATTTCAGTACATGCACCCCGTGATGCGTAGAAATTACGGAAGCTGGGATTACCACGAACACCCACGACCCGGCGTGTTGCTTCATGTGGCAGAGAGTGGAGACAGGATCTGGACTGTGCGTGCTGGGACGCAGCGTATCTTGGATGTGTTTACCTTGCGGAAACTCTGCGAGATTGGAGACGAGTTTGCAGAAGGCTACGTGCGATTCACGATTCGCAGCAACATTGAATACATGGTCGCAGACGAAGCCAAGGTGCAGCCGCTGATTGATGAATTGGAATCGGAAGGTTTCGTAGTAGGGGGAACGAAAAACTCCGTAGCCATGATCTCGCATACGCAGGGTTGGCTGCATTGCGATATCCCGGGGACTGACGCTTCCGGAGTAGTCAAGGCGATGATGGATGAGTTGATTGATGAGTTCAGGGAGAACAACATGCCCAATCGCGTGCACATCACGACCTCATGCTGTCAAATTAATTGTGGAGGCCAGGGTGATATTGCCATCAATGTGCAGCATACCAAGCCACCCAAGATCAACCATGACTTGGTATCCAATGTATGTGAGCGGCCATCAGTCGTTGCCCGTTGTCCCGTAGCTGCCATCCGTCCAGCCCAGGTAAATGGCAAGCCTTCCCTTGAAGTGGACGAAAAGAAATGTATTTGCTGTGGTGCATGTTATCCTCCATGCCCACCCATGCAGATCAATGATGCTGAGCACAGTCAGCTTGCAATATGGGTAGGAGGAAATCACAGCAATGCCCGAGGCAAGCCCACTTTCCAGAAACTCGTTGCTGCAGGCATACCCAACAATCCGCCACGCTGGCCAGAAGCCACGGCGGTAGTCAAGCAAATTCTGCGTGCCTATCGCGATGGAGCCAAGGACTGGGAGCGTATCAACGACTGGATTGAGCGCATCGGCTGGCCAAGATTTTTTGAGGCAACCGGACTTCCCTTTACCAAGTTTCACATCGACAATTGGCGTGGTGCACGCAGAAGCCTGAATTCATCTGCCCATATCCGCTTCTAGGCATGAGGCATCGGTGTGAAGTTTGGAATTGTTATCAATGAGGGACCGTATACGCATCAATCTTCTGACTCGGCATTGCAGTTTGTAAAAGCTGCGATAGAAAAGGGGCACGATATTTTTCGTGTCTTTTTCTATCATGATGGAGTCAATAACGGCACCCGTCTCGGTGTGCCGCCTCAAGATGACCGGAACCTGACAAAAGAGTGGTCTGAACTTGCAGAAAAGCATGGGCTGGATTTGGTCGTGTGCGTAGCTGCTGCCCAACGCCGTGGCATTTTGGACGAAGATGAGATGGGGCGACACGGCAAAAATGCACATAACCTGGCACCGGGATTTCGTATTTCTGGCCTGGGGCAACTTATCGAAGCGGGAATCCAGACAGACCGTCTTGTAACTTTCGGGGATTAGTATTTAGGGGTTTCCTGTGGAAAATGGTGAAGGCGTAGTCAAGAGGTTCTGTTATATCAATCGCAAGGCACCCTACGGCACCATCTACGCATTGGAGTCTCTGGAAGTAGTGCTAATCGCAGCGGCATTCGACCAGGACATCAGTCTGGTATTTGTGGATGATGGCGTATACCAACTGACCAAAGGACAGGACACTGAAAGCATTGGCATGAAGAATTTCTCCAAAACGTATACGGCACTTGGTGACTACGACATCAAAAAGGTCTATGTCGAGAAGGAGTCGTTGGAAGAGCGTGGTTTAACCGCTGATGATCTTCAGGCGTTGAAGTATGAGGACGAAGATGATGACTGGGCAGAGAAGGATTCACTGTTCCTCGTGGGCCGCAGCGAACTGACTGAAATTATCAATGAACAGGACGTGATATTGAGTTTCTAAGCCATGTCAGTTTTACACACCGTAAATAAATCACCATTCGAACGCAACGCCCTGGAATCATGTCTACGCCTTGCCAAGGCGGGGAGCTCCATACTTTTGTTCGAAGACGGCGTAATAGCTGCCATGCAGAATACGAAGTTCAGTGAAAGAATTGCTCAGGCCATGCATGATTTCTCGTTCTATGTAATGGGTCCGGATGTCAAGGCGCGTGGACTTGGTGAAGACAAGTTGATCAATGGTATTCAGGTAGTAGATTATAATGGTTTTGTAGATTTGGCGACTGAACATGATGCGGTTCAATCGTGGTTGTGACATATGTTTAACGAATACTAGAAAGATGAGGAGAGTTGCATGTCCTTAGAAGTAAATGGCCAGTCCTTTGAGACTGATGAGGAAGGCTATCTGGCCAACCTAAACGATTGGCGACCGGAACTGGCTGATGCCATGGCAGAAGCAGACGGCGCTGAACTCGGAGAGAACCACTGGGAAGTAATTAATTTTCTTCGCTCATACTACGAGGAATACCAGATTGCTCCAGCCGTGCGGGTCTTAACCAAGGCGATTGGCAAAAAACTGGGAAAGGATAAAGGTAACAGCAAGTACCTGTATGAACTGTTTCCTTATGGGCCTGCTAAGCAAGCATGTAAGTATGCAGGCCTGCCTAAACCGACAGGTTGCGTCTAGGCTCTGAATCATGTGTGCAGGCTGAAATGAAAGGCATGCTGCCTTTCGTTTCACCGGACGTATAGTATGAACAGGACCTAATACGCCTAGGGAAGTTGTAGATGCCGGTCTTAACTATAGTCTTTGCAGCCTTGTTCTATGTGGCAACCGTTGTATTGCTGGCCTTTACTGCATATAAAATCTGGGGATATGCCAAAACGCCGGCGCCATTGAAGATTCCCACTACTCCAGCCCCGACGACCCGTCTTGGCGTAGTATTCCGGATGGTCAAGGAACTCACAGTATTTGAAAGCCTGTTCAAGTCGAGCAAATGGACATGGTTGTTCGGCTGGATGTTTCACTTTGGTTTGCTCTTGGTGCTGTTGAGGCACTTGCGTTACTTCACTGATCCCGTCTGGGCATGGGTTGTTTTCTTGCAGCCTTTCGGCAAGTATGCCGCCTTCATGATGCTGGCTGGCCTTGCCGGCTTGTGGGCACGAAGGATATTGGTAGACCGTGTTCGTTATATTTCTGCGCCTTCGGACCACCTGATGCTGCTGTTGTTAATTGCTATCGGTGTGACAGGAGCGTTGATGACTTTTGTAGATCATACGGATATCGTGTCACTTAAAGCATTTATACTGGGGTTGATGGTATTTAACTGGTCGCCCATGCCGAATGATCTGGTTTTGATTGTGCATTTGAGCCTTGTCATCTTGCTGATGATCATTTTCCCATTCAGCAAGCTCTTGCATGCCCCGGGTGTTTTTTTCAGCCCTACTCGAAACCAGGTGGATAATCCTCGTGAAAAGCGTCATGTTGCGGACTGGGCCAACAGACTTGAATCGTCCTAGACAGGTTAGAAATGGCTGCACCAGAATTTGAAACACCAAAAATCGATGAATACCCCGTGATTCCTCGCCTGCAGGAAGGCGTAATGTCACATAGTCGGCCATTTGTTGCGAAGGCCGATTTCCAGGAGAAGCTAGGTTTTCCAGGCGAACTGGTGGACAACTGGAAAGAGGTGGCTATTGAAAAAATGGGTGAACTGACGGGCAAGTATCGTTCATTGCAGGTATTTTTGGATTCCTGTGTTAAATGTGGCGCTTGTACAGACAAGTGTCACTATTACCTTGGGACATCAGACCCGAAAAACATGCCGGTTGCCCGCCAGGACCTGTTCAGAAAAGTTTACAGGCGTTATCACACCCTTTCCGGCAGGCTATTCCCGAAACTTGTAGGTGCTGAAGACCTGACCGAGGAAGTTCTGGATGACTGGTACAGCTACTTTCACCAGTGTTCACAGTGCAGGCGCTGTTCCGTTTACTGCCCTTATGGAATAGATACTGCAGAAATATCCATGGCTGCACGTGAAGTGATGGATGCAGTGGGAAAAGGGCAAAAGTACTGTAATGAGATTATCGGCAAGGTTCATGTAATAGGAAATAATCTTGGCTTGCCGGAGCCAGCCTTGGCGGACACCTTGGAGGGCCTTGAAGAAGACGTTGAGGAAGAGACCGGCGTAGCGGTGAGGTTTCCACTGGATGTAGAGGGCGCGGAAGTTCTGTTGATTACCCCGTCTGCAGATTTTTTTGCAGAACCGCACATAGACGGATTGATCGGATACGCAAAAGTATTTCACCAGGCAGGAATTTCATGGACCCTGAGTTCCTATGCCAGCGAGGCGGCTAACTTTGGCATGTTCATTGGCAGCTATGAAAACATGCAGAAGCTGGCTATGCGGATCCGCCAGGCTGCGATCGATCTTGGTGTAAAGCGAATTGTGTTCGGCGAGTGCGGACATGCATGGCGTGTGGCGTACTCTTTCCTGAACACACTTGCCGGGCCATTTGACTTTCTGGACCCTGATTATCCCGTACCACAACACGTCTGTGAAGTTACGCATGGACTGATTCAGGAAGGCAAGCTGGTTCTTGATCCTTCACAGAATGACGACATGGTGGTCACATATCATGATTCCTGCAACGTTGCTCGTGCGTCTCGTATGGGTGACCGACCCGGCGGCCAGTTTGAGATTCCGAGGGAAATTATCAAGGCAGTATGTAATAACTATGTGGACATGCCGGGTTATGCCATCAAGGAAGGTACATACTGTTGCGGCGGTGGCGGCGGGTTGCTGACAGATGACTTGATTGAGCTTCGTGTGAAAGGTGCATTGCCGCGCATGGAGGCTTTGAAGAATGTGGTCGATGACTACGGTGTAACACATATGGCTGCAATTTGTGCAATTTGCAAAAGCCAGTTTTCAAAGGTGTTTCCATACTATGACTTTGATATGGACCAGATCGTCAGCCTGCATCAGCTTGTGAGCAATGCGATTGTACTTCAGCCTGGCGATGATAATCAGGCGTGCCAAGAGGAAGGGCAGGCAGAAGCGGCCTGACTGGCTGAAGTCTGCATAACTGAACTGAAGTCAAAAGTTTTGATCAGAAGTATTGTCTATAGCAGACCTGTATGGCTTGCAGTTATCATGGTGACCTGTGTATCCATGATCCAGGTCTTTGCGGACGGTCCCGAAAACATACCTCCACCCAAGGGCAAATACAGTGAAGAAACGGTTTGCGTAGAGCCTGTTGATGTCATGCGCAGGCAACATTTCGAATACATTTTGGACCACCGGGACAAAACTGTTATTGAAGGCATCCGTACGGAAAAATACAGTCTCACCGGTTGCATAGATTGTCATATCACGCCTGATGCACAGGGTAAATACGCACGGTACTCGGAAGAGATACACTTTTGCGCCAGCTGCCACCTGTTCACTGCGGTGACGATCGACTGTTTCCAGTGTCACGCTGACCGGCCTGAGGAGGCTGTGCGGGCAACTTTGCGCATGTCGGGACAGGTTATTGGTGTACAAGAGCTCGGGAAGCTGATGCAGTTGGATGCGCTTAAGTGAAAAAATTATTCAATAAGGCAGGTCAGGAATGTAATGCGTTATACGTTCGATACATCTGAAGTGGATTCAGGCCGTCGCGGCTTTACCCTGGGGGTTGCTGCCTTGGGGGGGTTGTCCGTTGCTCCAGGGATATTTTTATATCATTCTGCAAGTGCGAAACCTGCAGATCAACCTGTTTCGAACAAGCAGCGGTGGGGGATGCTGGTTAACACGAATGTTTGTCAGGAAGATTGCAGTGCATGCGTGACTGCATGCAATGAAGAGAACGGCCTATGGAGTTTGGGTCGTCCCGCAACAGACGCGCAGTGGATCCGAAAACTGAACGTGAAAGACAGGCAAACTGGTCATGTCACCTCATTGCCCATGATGTGTCAGCATTGCGAGCACCCACCCTGTGTGGATGTCTGTCCAACAAAGGCTTCCTTCCGACGTGAAGATGGAATCGTGCTTGTCAACAAGCATACTTGCATCGGCTGTCGCTACTGCATGATGGCGTGTCCCTACAAGGCACGATCCTTTATCCATGAGCCATTGTACGAGCAGTTGCCACATTCACCTCGCGGCAAGGGGTGTGTGGAAAGTTGCACCTTGTGTGTGCACAAGGTGGACCGTGGTGATAACAACACTGCATGTGCCGAGGCTTGTGCGAAAGATGGTCATGAAGCGCTTGTTTTTGGGGACCTGAACGACCCACACAGCGAGATTTCAAGATTGCTGGAAAAGCATGGAGGTTCGCAGATCAGGGCCGACCTCGGACTCAACACCGGCGTGCGTTATCAGGGAATCTGAGTCCTGCCTGCATGCAAGAGTTCTGTAATTTTCTGCTAAAGGCATAGTTATGGAAAGTGTCCGCTTCAGTTCTGTCGATGCAAGATCCGTCCAGTACTGGCTCTTGCTTGGCGCGTTGGCACTGACTGCGTTGGTGGGTTATTTGGCTGCACACCATATGGATGTAGAGGGTCATCATATAACAGGAATGAACAATCAGGTTGTGTGGGGTTTTCCGCACGTGGTGGCCGTCTTTCTTATAGTAGCTGCTTCCGGATCTCTGAACGTTGCTTCAATCTCTTCGGTATTCGGCAAAATCGATTACAAGCCGCTTGCACGCCTGTCGGGCTTACTGGCTATTGCCCTGCTGGTAGGAGGCTTGATCATACTGGTACTGGACCTGGGTCGCCCGGACCGGTTGATCGTTGCCATGACTGTGTACAACTTCAAGTCAATATTTGCCTGGAACATATTTCTGTATATCGGGTTTATCGTTGTCACCTTTGTATACCTGTGGATGATGATGGAGCGGAAAATGAACCGGTTTGTTAAGCCGGCAGGGTTTATCGCTTTCATATGGAGGCTGATTCTCACCACAGGCACCGGGTCTATTTTTGGGTTTCTGGTTGCACGTCAGGCGTACGATGCCGCAATCATGGCGCCACTATTCATCATTATGTCGTTTGCTTTTGGTCTTGCAGTTTTTTTACTCGTACTGCAGGCAAGCTATGCGGGGACAGGCAGACCACTGGGTGATGCAATATTGCGCAAGCTTAAGATACTCCTGGGTATCTTTGTTGCGGCAGTATTGTATTTCGTGTTGGCATACCACCTGACCAACTTATATGCCACAGAACATCATGGTGTCGAGCATTTCGTTCTTATTGGCGGGGGGGTCTACACTTTCCTGTTCTGGTTTGTACAGGTGTTTGCAGGTTGTGTAGTCCCCCTCGTGCTGATTTTCATCAAGCCTTTCAGTCAGTCGAGGCATATGGTTTCGGTTGCTTCTCTGCTGGTGATTGTAGGCGGTATGGCACAGCTATACGTCATCATAATTGGTGGACAAGCTTATCCCCTGGTACTTTTCCCGGGAATGGAGGAAAGCAGCAGTTTCTTTGATGGTGTTGTAGCACAATATGCGCCAAGTATATTTGAGATTTTGCTGGGTGCTGGGGGCATATGTCTTGCCCTAGCTATCGTCACAGTGGGCATTGCCGTGCTTGAGTTTTTACCTGAAAGCCTGTCCGACAAGGCACTTAAGCTGGAGTCTGCAACGACTTAATCGGGCAGACCTGTAACGTGCTTTATACTGCGCTGTGGCTCATGTCTTAATATCCGCTGCTCACAAGTCATCTGGCAAGACTGTATTGAGTGCAGGTATCTGCGCTGCACTACACGACAAGGGATTGACGGTCCAGACTTTCAAAAAAGGTCCCGATTACATCGACCCGATGTGGCTGAGCCGGGCATCACACCGTAACTGTTACAACCTTGACTTCTGGACCCAAACGGACCGGGAAATTATTTCCATGTTTGCGAAACAGGTGGATGGTGCTGATATTGGTGTAGTCGAGGCCAACAAGGGCCTGCATGACGGCCTGTCTGAAGATGGCCGAGACAGTAATGCAGCACTGGCAAGGCTGCTCAAGGCACCTGTTGTGTTGATTCTAGACACACGTGGCACAATTCGGGGCGTGGCTCCCCTTGTATTGGGTTACCAGCAGTTTGATCCAGAGATCAAGATTGCCGGAGTGATTTTGAATTTTGTTGGAGGTGACCGGCATGCAGCCAAGTTGATTCGTGTCATGGAGAACTACACGGATGTGCCTGTAGTCGGGACCGTGTACCGGAATGATGAACTTGAGCTGGTAGAGCGTTATCTGGGACTGAAGCCAAGCAACGAAGATTTGCGTGCAGGAAGCCACATTGAGAAAATTTCGAAGGTCGTCGCAGAGCAGGTAAACCTTGACCGGATAGAGCAAATCGCAAACTCAGCACCCCCTGTCCCGAACGTGGAAGCACCAGCCTTGGTGATGTCGAATTGCAGGCTCAGGATTGCTTATGCATGTGACGAAGCCTTCGGTTTCTACTATGCGGATGATCTGGACACCTTCTCTCAACTGGGAGTGGAAATGGTTCCGTTTGACGTATTGCACGACACCAGCCTGCCTGAAGCAGATGCATTATTTCTAGGAGGGGGTTTCCCGGAAATGAATATGCATAAGCTGGCAGCAAATGTTTCAATGAAACGCGCAGTTCGGGAGGCTGTTGAACACGGGATGCCGGCATATGCTGAATGTGGGGGTCTTATGTATCTGTGTAATTCAATCAAATTTAAAGCCGTGCAGTGCGATATGGTGGGTGTCATTGATGCGGATTGTGAGATGCATGAAAAGCCCATAGGACGCGGTTACACAGTCCTGCAAAAAAGACCTCAGCATTTATGGTCAGGCAACATCAGGCATCCTGTGCCTGGGCATGAGTTTCATTACTCAACATTAAGAGATCTTGCTGACTATGAGTACTCCTATGAAGTCCAACGTGGCTTTGGAGTGGATGGGCAGTTTGACGGACTTCGGTACAAAAATCTTCTTGCCTGCTACAGTCATCAGAGAAATACGCAGCGCAACCAGTGGATTCCTGACTTTATTGAATTTATAAAATCGTGTTCCTGAGAATGTATTACAATGGCCCCTTTCCTGCGGAGTGGGCAATGGCAGGCGAGATTAAGTGTCTATAAAAATGACAAAAGCTGCTGCGGATCAGGCAAAAAAATCTGCATTAGAAGCGCAACTGGATAACATTCCCCTGCGAATCGCTGCCACCCTCAACAAGGACAATAGTATTCACTACGGAATGGGCTTTGATGATATCGGGAGTGGCGACGAGAAGGATTTCCATTTTGAATCCAATGGTGTCGCGCTCGTAGTAGCTGAGTCCAGTCTTGATTTGCTGGACGGGACCACAATCGATTTTGTCGAACTCGAACCCAAGCAGTTTCATTTCGTATTCCTCAACCCCAATGACCCGAATTATTCACCGCCTACCGAAGAATAGGGCAGGCTGGATACAAGACGGTAACAGTCGGGGAGGGCCGATAAGTATTAAATGCTATAGCTCGTTTTCAAACAGCTTTCCTGGCCAGGTATCGCCAACCTCAAGCTTCGCTCGACGCAAGGTGACTTAAAACTTCATAGCAATTGCTATTATTAAAATAATGCACGGGATTACCATTGCGGCAACAACCAGCATTGTTTTTGTCATCTCACTCATAGTCTTTCTCCTGTAATTTTCCAAATCCCAAAATTTTTCGAACTATAGCCTCGTGACACGATCGACTGCCAGTAACATCCTGAGTGGAAATCGAAAGGGCTTGATTACGGCTAGAGGCGGTTTTCAATACGCATATAATTTCAATACTGGTAAAGTATCAGTTAATAATGACGCGTACAACATGGTGTCGCGAAATGTTCACTCCGTTCATACTGGGCCTGTAAATGCTGCAGGACATCAAGCCAAGTGAGTTCCTGACAGCCTTGCGAGCATGGACTCAAAAAATCCGTGCAGGCGAGCTTTCCGCTCGCATTCCAGACCGTTCACCGCCAGACGTATCTGAACTGGGCCAGGATATCAATTTCGTAGCCGAGATGCTGGAATCCCTGTCCAGAGACGCCGAGATACAGTTGCAGCGACACACCGAGCATATTGCGCGTAAAAACAAATCCCTGAAGATACTGTATGACGTGGTTACCAGCATCAATATGTCCAGGAATGTACATGAACTGCTTACACGTTTCCTGCATACCATGACTGAACTGGTTGACGCACGAGGGGCTGCTGTTTACCTGGAGGCAAAAAAAAACACGTTTTCGCTGATTGCTGAAACCGGCGTAGCGGCAACATTAAGTGAAGGGTCTCCGTACCTGCCAGAAAGTGTACGAGCTTCTGATGAGAAGGAGGCGATTCCAATCAGGGTGATACCTATTCCTGATCAGATTGGTCGTCAGTGCGGCTTGGCAGGCGAGAGGCTTTCCATTCTGATCATCCCGTTGCAGTATCGAGGGAAGGTCCTTGGCGTGTATAACCTGTACATTGATGGAGATCAGTTCAAAAGCGATGGAGAGTATGAAGAATTATTTACAAGTATGGGAAGGCACCTTGGAATTGCAGTGGAAAAAGCGCGTTTGGACAAGGAAGCCAATGCTTTGTCCATTATGCGAGAGAGGACCAATATTGCCAATGAATTACATGACTCGCTTGCGCAAACATTAGCAAGCATCAAGTACCAGGTAAGGGTGCTGGATGAAACGATACACCAGGAAGACGAAGCAGCGACCTGGCAGGAGCTGGAGCGTATTGAATCCACCATAGATGAAGCGCATACAGAGTTACGTACACTTATTGCACATTTCCGTATGCCAATTGGTGAAAGCAGTCTGACGGTCTCGGTCGAACAGGTCATAGAGCGATTTAAACAGGACTGTGATGACGTGCAGGTGTACCTGCAAAAAGAGTGGCCTGATACCACCCTGCCGCCACAGATTGAACTGCAGGTGCTGCGTGTCATTCAGGAGGCCCTCACCAATGTGCGCAAGCACAGTGAAGCCGATACTGTGCGCGTGCTTATGCGGGGTGACACAGAAGGCCACTATACGATTTTGATAGAAGATGATGGAGTGGGCATTACAGATCTTGAAAAGCAGGATTCTGTCGGAGAACATGTCGGGATCAGCATCATGCAGGATCGTGCAGACCGAATTGGTGGTACACTGACCGTCGACGGGGAGCTGGGTGAAGGTGTACAGGTCCGATTTGAGTTTGACTACTTGCCGGGTGATCTCAAGGATGATGTCCAGTACGAAATGGTGTGAAATCTGAATTATGCTATCCAATATGAAGTTGCGGATTATAGTAATTGATGACCACACCCTGTTTCGTGAAGGCTTGGAAAGCCTGTTAAGCCGACATGGAATAGAGGTTGTTGCCTCGGTAAGCGATGGTCAGGAGGGGATCAGGGCAGCACAAGAAAAACAACATGACCTGGTATTGCTGGATATGAGAATGCCCGGGATGTCGGGCCTTGAAGTGCTGAAGCAATTCCAGCAACTGAAGCTTCAGGCACCAATAGTCATGCTGACAACCAGTGGTGATGAGCGTGACCTGGTCGAAGCCTTGAGAAACGGGGCCAAGGGTTACCTGCTGAAGGACATGGAACCTGATAATGTGGTTGCAGCTTTGCGCGAGATTGTCAGGGGCGAAACGGTTGTAGCGCCTAATTTGACCCAGATCTTGGCCAAGGTGGTGAAAGGTGAAGACCCTCTGGAATCCAAGCAGAGTCCGCTTGACAACCTGACACCGCGTGAACGGGAAATTCTCAGCTTGTTGGCAGAAGGTCAAAGCAACAAGGTCATTGCAAGAAATCTGGGCATCTCGGATGGCACTGTCAAGCTGCACGTGAAAGCCATTCTAAGAAAGCTGGACATACACTCGCGCGTGGAGGCTGCGGTAATTGCCGTAGAACAAGGGCTCAGAGCCAGAAAAACCTACACAGACAGTTAGAAACCCCTCTTTTTCAAATGGTTCCTGCCTGAATTTAGTGGACCCGTATCCCGATGAAAACATTTAAGCAGCTTGTGAGCGAACATGAAAAGCTCGTCGATGAGATATTACCTTGGGATCTTGAGCAGAAACTCTCATGCAGTCACGGCCTCCTTGTATTGGACATACGTGAACCTGAGGAATTCGCAGCAATGCATATAGCAGGTTCCATTAATGTCCCGCGGGGAACACTGGAAGCAGCATGTGATTACGGCTACAGTGAAACTGTGCCCGAGCTTGTTGAAGCCCGCAAAAAAGAAATAGTTATCGCTTGTCGCTCCGGAAACCGCAGTATATTGGCGGCCTACACCATGCAACTGATGGGTTATGAGAAGGTTGCCTCGTTAAAAACAGGCCTGAAAGGCTGGACCGACTACGAGCAGCCTCTGGTTGATCTAAGCAATGATGAAATTGACCCGGATTTTGCAGAAGCCTGTTTGAGTCCCGACATTGCTCCTGAACAGCAAAAGCCGGTTCGGTGAGACAAGCCCTGCAGCGGCACCAGGCCTGGATTCCAGAAACGATTTTCAGTTGTAATGCTTGTGGTATTTGCGGCGGGTGCCTGAGCGCTGCACGATCACGCCGCGAATGGCATTAAGACCTGAAACCTCGATCGTTTCATACCCTTCGTTCAGAGCCCTGAGCATGTAGCGTCCATCCTCTATGACCAACTGGCGGAAAATGTATTCGTCATTGACCATGGCCAGTACATAACAGCCGCTTTTCACAGCTGCAGCAGAATCAATGATGATGATGCTTCCATCCTTGAATTCAGGTTCCATGCTGTCACCTAAAACACGCAGGGCAAACGGCTCCGAATTTGCACACCCGCCGTGATCGGCCAGGTCTGCCTGCAGGGGGATAGTTTTGGGGTTGGTCATGGCCGTATTGTACAGGGAAGTTTCTGCATTGTTTTTCTGTACAGTTTTTCAGCCATCAAAAAAATTTATTCAATTAAATTTATGGACTGTAACGCCAGTGTGACTCTGCTGTAGCTGTGGCGTAACTCTACGATTATTCAGGGTTTTTGATTTGCCGGGCAAGCTTGGGCTCGCCAACTACTATAATTAGTTTTTCTCGCGCAGATATACACAATATATTGTGTTTGTATTACTATAGGGCTACCCGCGGATGCTTGCCTGCATGAAGGGTGCGGAGGAGGCAGGCGAGAGGATTTGCGGGGAACATTTCAAAACAAATAACTCGAATATATATTATCAAGGAACCAGATGCGGTCAGAAATTGCTACCAGCAATAATCCTACAACACTGAATAAGCCAGAAGGTCGTTCCGGGCGGCCTGATTCCAAAGTTGCGGTCACTTCACCTGGCCAGTACCGTGTAATTCGACGTAACGGCAAGGTTACCAGCTTCGATCGCGACAAGATCAAGATTGCGGTGACCAAGGCCTTCCTTGCGGTCGAAGGAGGCCATGCTGCAGCTTCTTCGCGCATACATGCGATGGTCGAAGAAATTACAGAGAAAGTATTTTATGCACTTTCACGTAGCCAGCCCCAGGGCGGTACGTTTCATATAGAAGATATCCAGGATCAGGTGGAGCTGGCTCTCATGCGTTATGGCCAGCACAAGATTGCCCGTGCCTATGTACTGTACCGTGAACAGCGTGCACAGCTGCGCGCTGCACAGCTTGCCGAAAAAAGTACGCTGCAGGAAGCGGACAGTTTGCCAGAAACGATTAACGTGCTGGATGCGAAAGGCAATCCGAAGCCACTGGATGTAGAGCGCCTTACCCGCATGGTCACCGAGGCATGTGCAGATACCGAGGATGTCCATGCGCAATCTATTGTTGATGAGGCATTGCGCAACCTGTACGACGGTATCCCTGAAGCAGAAGTTGGTACAGCGCTGACCATGAGTGCGCGTACCCTGATTGAACTGGAGCCGAGCTACACGTACGTTGCTGCACGTCTTCTGCTGGACTGCCTGCGTCGCGAGGTGCTTAGCTTTATTTACGGGGCTTCCACTGAAGCAACATTCAAAGAGATGTCACACCAGTATGCAGACTACTTTGAACGCTATATTCGTAGGGCCTCAGAACTGGAACTTCTGGATGCAAAACTTGTTTCCGAGTATGACCTGGTGGAGCTTGGCAAGGCCATAAAGCCTGAGCGTGATCACCAGTTCACCTACCTCGGGATGCAAACACTGTACGACCGCTACTTCATCCAAAGCAAGGGTGCCCGGATTGAGCTTCCACAGGCCTTTTTCATGCGTGTTGCCATGGGCTTGGCCATGAACGAAGTTGATCGTGAAGCCCGCACCATCGAGTTTTATGACCTGTTGTCCTCTTTTGATTTCATGAGCTCAACTCCCACACTGTTTAATTCGGGCACTTTGCGTTCGCAAATGTCTTCATGCTACCTCAGCACTGTGCCGGATGATCTGTATGGGATCTTTGAGGCGATCCGGGATGATGCCATGCTGTCCAAGTTTGCTGGGGGCCTCGGCAATGACTGGTCCCGGGTGCGTGCCATGGGCTCACATATCAAGGGTACGAACGGCAAGTCACAGGGTGTAGTTCCATTTCTGAAAGTTGCCAATGACACTGCAGTTGCGGTGAACCAGGGTGGAAAGCGTAAAGGTGCCATGTGTGCGTATCTGGAAACTTGGCATCTTGACATTGAAGAGTTCCTGGAACTGCGCAAAAACACAGGTGACGACCGTCGGCGCACGCATGACATGAATACTGCCAACTGGGTGCCGGACCTGTTCATGAAACGTGTCAGTGAGCAGCAGCAATGGACGCTGTTCTCGCCACATGAAACGCCCGAGTTGCATGACTTGTGCAGTGCTGAATTCGAAGCACGCTATGAGGAATACGAGCAGAAAGCTGTACGCGGCGAGATCAAGCACTTTAAAAAGGTAAACGCTGTTGACCTGTGGCGCAAGATGCTTGGCATGCTGTATGAAACTGGCCACCCATGGGTCACGTTCAAGGACCCCTGCAATCTGCGCTCCCCGCAGCAGCATGTCGGTGTAGTGCATTCATCCAACCTGTGTACGGAAATAACCCTGAACACTGATGATGAAGAGATCGCCGTATGTAACCTGGGTTCCGTTAACCTGGCAGCACACGTTGATGAAAACGGCCTTGACCTTGAAAAGCTGGAGCAGACTGTATCGACTGCTATGCGCATGCTGGATAATGTGATCGAGTATAACTATTACAGTGTACCCAAGGCACGTCGCTCCAATTTCCGGCACCGGCCTGTCGGGCTGGGCATAATGGGCTTTCAGGATGCCTTGTACAAGCAGTGTATTGCCTATGGAAGTGATGATGCCGTGGAGTTTGCCGATCGTTCCATGGAGGCAGTGAGTTACTATGCCATCAAGGCTTCGACTGATCTGGCCGAGGAACGGGGAACTTATCCGACATTCAAAAACTCGCTCTGGGATCAGGGTGTTTTACCGATAGATTCAATCGAGCTTTTAGCCAAGGGGCGTAACGGCTATCTGAAACAGGATCGTTCTGCCACGATGGATTGGGATAGCCTGCGGCAGAGGGTGCAAAAAGCTGGCATGCGCAACTCCAACACCATGGCGATCGCGCCGACCGCCACAATCTCGAATATCTGCGGTGTAACACAAAGTATTGAACCCACGTATCAAAACCTGTTCGTGAAATCGAACTTGTCGGGAGAGTTTACGGTCAGCAATCCTTATCTGGTTGCAGACTTGAAGGCGAACAATCTGTGGGATGAGGTGATGGTCAATGATCTTAAGTATTTCGATGGCAGTGTGCAGCCGATAGACCGTGTCCCTGCCGAACTGAAAAACATCTATGCGACTGCCTTTGAGATCGATCCGCGCTGGTTGATCGAAGCCGCATCGCGTCGGCAGAAATGGATTGATCAGGCGCAGTCACTCAATCTTTACATGTCCAAACCGTCAGGACAAAAACTGGACAACTTGTACAAGCTGGCGTGGGTACGTGGTTTGAAGACGACGTATTACCTGCGTTCTATAGGTGCTACGCATGTAGAGAAAAGTACCGTCCAAGGCCGGGAAAACAAGCTTAACGCTGTCAAAAACAATGGCAACGGCAGTGGCGATAATGCGCCTGAGGCTTGTTCGATACTGGATCCTGATTGTGAAGCTTGTCAATAGGTAGCAAAGAGGAGAGCAGCTGTTATGCAAAGTTGGGAAGATCCGATCGCTGATGCGCGAACCAGCACATCAAGTGCTAATGCGCCTGCTGTTTTTATAGATCCGCTCACTACGGAAAAACGAGAGCAGACTGAAGATTCTGCCCTGGGTTCAAGCACAGTTGCTGTGGCCTCCCGGGAAAGGCATGAAGGTGTTACTGGCTTGGAGAGCATTGAAAGAGGTGCTGATCGCATTCGGGTGGATGATAAAAAAATCATCAATTGCCGGGCTGACCTGAATCAGTTGGTTCCATTTAAATACGAATGGGCTTGGCAAAAGTATCTGGATGGGTGTGCCAACCACTGGATGCCGCAGGAAATCAACATGACTGCGGATATAGCCCTATGGAAAAATCCAGAAGGTCTGACTGAAGACGAACGTACCATTGTCAAGCGTAATCTGGGGTTCTTTTCCACTGCGGACTCTCTGGTTGCAAACAACCTGGTACTGGCAGTATATCGGCACATCACCAATCCGGAATGTCGGCAGTACCTGCTGCGTCAGGCCTTTGAAGAAGCCGTTCATACGCATGCCTATCAATACTGCATCGAGTCTTTGGGTTTGGATGAAGGCGAAGTGTTCAATATGTATCGTGAACTGCCCGTGGTAGCCCGCAAGGCTGAATGGGCTCTGCCATATACCAATAGCCTGGGTGATCCAAATTTCAGGACCGGTACTCTCGAAGATGACCAGCGGTTATTGCGGGATCTTATTGCATTTTATGTGGTGTTTGAGGGAATTTTCTTTTACGTGGGTTTTGTACAAATTCTATCCATGGGCCGCCGCAACAAGATGACCGGTGTTGCTGAGCAGTTTCAGTATATCTTGCGTGATGAATCCATGCATATGAATTTTGGAATTGATGTTATCAACCAGATCAAGCTGGAGAACCCGCATTTGTGGACTGAAAGTTTCCAGCAGGAAATAACCATGCTTGTTAAGCAGGGTGTAGAGCTTGAAATCCAGTACGCCCGCGATACCATGCCGCGCGGCATTCTTGGTCTGAATGCGCCCATGTTTGAGGAGTACCTGAAATTTATTGCCAATCGGCGTTATGCACAAATCGGCTTGCCCCAGCAATATGCTGGAGTAAGCAATCCCTTTCCGTGGATGTCCGAAATACTAGACCTGAAAAAGGAAAAGAACTTTTTTGAAACACGTGTGACCGAATATCAAACTGGAGGAGCTCTTACTTGGTAAGAGGCTGGGTTAGCCAGTGTTGTGAGACCATCTATCCCTGTGATGGTCGTTCAAGGGAGCGTCCTGCTCCCTTTTTTTATACTGACGATCTGAATTGTACTGGAGGAGCCCCAGGGCGAGTGAAAGGGCTTTTGTCTGCCGCGAATGATAAGAGTGCAGTCCGTGTAGTAGAATTTTCCAGAAATAAAATCATTTGGAGCAGTAATGAGTATGTATGATTTTCGCAGTCAGGTTGCGATAGTGACCGGGGCGGCTGGAAACCTTGGACTGACGGTGGCAAGACTTTTTCATGAGGCGGGGGCAAGGCTGGCGTTGGTGGATATTTCTCTTGACCGCTTGCGGTCTGAACCCTGGCAGGATGCACAGGATGTTGGATTGTTTAAAGCAGACTTGACAGACGTTGATCAGGTAAATCGTTTGGTGGAACAGATCAGAAAACAATTTCAGAAAATAGATATCCTTGCCAATATCGCCGGGGGTTTCAGGATGGGTCCTCATGTACATGAAACGCCAGTGGATGACTGGAATTTTATGTTGGACATGAATGCAAAGAGCGCATTCTTGATGTGTCGAGCCGTGGTTCCACATATGCTGGAAGGGGGTAAAGGAAAAATAGTGAATGTGGCTGCCAGGGCAGCCTTGGAAGGCAAAGCAAAAATGGCACCATACTGTGTAAGCAAAGCAGCTGTAATAACCCTCACACAAAGTCTTTCAGCTGAATGCAGGGAAAAAAATATTAATGTAAACTGCATTTTGCCGGGGACAATAGATACACCACAGAACAGGGCTGACATGCCGGCAAGTGATTTTAGCAAATGGGTGCCCACGGAACAGTTAGCCAATGAAATCCTGCATCTTTGCTCGAAGCAGGCAGTAGGTGTAACCGGTGCTGCCGTACCTGTTTACGGGAAAAGCTGAATGACAGTCGCGGTTCTCGCTGTTTTGCTTGACAGTTTCAAACGAAGCCTGTCTGACTCACAGACTGAAACTTGGAAGGTTCGATGAAATTCAAAACCTGCCTGGTCATGTGGCTGATCTGCATGAGTGCACTCAGTTATGCTGTGGAAGAAGTAGTTGTAACCCCTGCAAGGTATTCCCAGTCTGTGAAAGAGGTTGTTCCTTCTGTGATCATCATCAATCGGGAGATGATAGAGAGGAGCCCGTCACTTGATATAGCGGGCTTGCTGCGGTGGCATGCGGGTCTGGAAATCGGGCGGACCGGAGGCATCGGACAGCAGACATCTGTATTTATCCGTGGTACCAACAGTAATCACTCTACGGTTCTCATTAACGGCATTAAAATGAATTCTGCTACGACAGGTGGCGGCGCTCTCGGGATGATCAACACGTCTGTGATTGAGCGTATCGAGGTCGTTAAAGGACCCCGTTCTACGGTATATGGCTCGGAAGCGGTAGGGGGTGTCATCAATATCATTACTGCTGATTCAGAACTGGGAAGATTTGCTGATTTACGAGTCACGCATGGAAGGTATGCGACAAACGGGCAAAGCATGAATTTGAGCTACGGAAATGACCGTGCATCAGCCGACCTGTCTTTCAGCAAGCTGGAGACGGGAGGCTTTCCGGCGCGTGCTGAATCGAGTTCTGATCATGGGCATGATAATGAGACATTCGATGTAAATATAAGAGCAAAAGCAGGGGCAGGTGAACTGGTATTTGGATTCTGGCAGGCAGACGGAAATACGGAATACGATAGTTTTGGCGACCTTGACCAGGACCGGAAAAACAACATCCTGAAAGCCGGGCTGACCTTGCCGGTTACTGAAAACTGGCTGTCTACCCTGTCGATATCACGAATGAAAGACGAGGTTCGCCAAAACCAGGCTAACTTTCTGGGGAATCGGGACCATGCCTACACAGACAGAGTGGTGTATGACTGGGAAAACAGTTTCAAACTGTATGACAATGTGCTGGTGTTCGGTATGTCACTTGCAGAAGAAGACACAGATTCGTTGTCCTTTGGCACTTCTTACCGGGAAGATACAGACATATACTCTGTTTATCTGAATGAACAGTTTGTTCACGACAGGCACAGTCTGTATACGGCAACCCGCTATACAAATCACGAAGACTTCGATGATGCGATGACTTGGAATTTGGAATACGGTTACAGTCTTGCAGATAAAACGAAACTATTTGCGAGCATTGGGACAGGTTTTCGGGCACCGGACAGCAACGCCAGATTTGGATTTGGTGGAAATCCAGGTTTAAAAGAGGAGACCTCACGCTCTATCGAGGCTGGAATCCAGTACGAGATGAATCCGTTCTCGGCAATATCCTTGCGTGTATTCGAAAACAAGATTGATGATCTGATAGAAGCTGTGGCAATTGATCCTGAAAATTTTGTTTATGAAAACAGGAATGTTGAAACGGCACGTACCAGGGGACTCGAACTCACATTCAGTCATCAATCCGGGCCATGGAATTTCAGCCTTGAGGGGATAATACAAAACCCCCGCAATGAGACAGATGATACACGCTTGCTAAGGCGTGCAAAGCGCACACTGACGGGATATCTTGCGTACACCCGTGAAAAATATTTCGTTCAGTTGAATGGCTTGGTGACGTCAGAAAGAAGAGATTTTGGAGGAGTGAACATGTCTGGATACGGCTTGATAGATATCTCCGCAGGGTATCACTTTCCGTACGTAACGCTCGCACTGAAAGCAGAAAACCTGTTCGACAAGGAGTATGAATTGGCTACGGGCTATAATCAGCCTGGCCAGTCCATCTTTGCGGAGTTTCAATTCAGGCCAACCCTGTGAAGTTTCTGGCTAATAGGACATGCCAGACCGGGTTGCAAGAATTTATACCAAAACCGGAGATCAGGGTAAAACCGGTTTGTCTGGAGGCAGGCGGGTGTGTAAGGACTGCCATGAGATTCAAGCTATCGGGGATGTTGACGAACTGAATTCAGTGATTGGGATGGTACTTGCCCATGACATACCTGCAGATGTGAAGACCAGTCTTGTAGAAATCCAGCATAGGCTTTTCGATGTAGGTGCAGAATTAAGCAATCCCGACCTTGAACTCGTTCATGAAGAAATGGTAATGCAACTTGAGCAAAAGATTGATGAGATCAACCAGAGCCTGCCAGTGTTGAAAAATTTTATTTTGCCAAATGGTGGGGTTGCAGCATCAATTTGCCATTTGGCGCGTGCCACCTGCAGAAGGGCAGAGAGAAGTGTTGTTAGTTTGAGCCAGCATCATGGTATCAACCCGAACATACAAATCTATTTGAACCGCTTATCAGATTACCTGTTTGTGGCATGCAGGGCGTTGTCCAGAAGTTCGGGTCATACGGAAATGTTCTGGCCATCTACTGACCCGGGATATTAAGCTAGGTTTCTGTGGAATCCAGCAGCAGGGTGCCCAGTAAAATGTCCTTGTCCCTTAACTGTTTCAGGGCCTGTTCACCACTGCTGTAAACTGCTTCAGGGTCGGGAAGCTTTAGCAATTCAGCAATCTCTTTGAGGAGCTGTTTGCCGGTTTTCGTGTGATTGGATTCAATATGTTCAACCAGCGTGACTGTGAGGGGATTTAGCTCCATGAACCCGATTTTATCCTGTGAGTTCCTGTAGACCATCAGAAAGACTGGCTGTTTACTTGCTTGCCTGGGCTCAAAGCCTGGTTTGATTTTGTGAACAGGGAAATTGTACCCCCGCAGTTCTGTAAGAGGTGATAGAACAGGTACGTTGTGCATCAAGTCACCTTCTGGGTCTATGTTTGACATGTTTTCGTCAAACTCTGCATAGGCCAAGTAGGCCTCAATCCATTCGTAGTATGCCAGTTCATTGATGAAGGCCGGGTCTTCAGGCTGGCTCTCGCGTTCATTGTGCAGATAATCTAGAAATTCTCGAGGTATATCCCTGAAGTAAGGTGATTTGGATCGATGATGTGCGAAAAAATGTCTTACCAGCTTATGCCAGTTATCATCTGTGTAAAGTCTGTGAAGCACGGGAAATGCGCTGGAGAGAAAATTTTCTATGTTACGGTAAAGAAGACCACGATAAATCTCCATGCGCCTATCCTCGATATCACTCGGTGCGCTTACCGTTTCCGGGTCCCTCAAATGGGCAGTAAACTCGTACTGGACTTTCTTGAATGCGGGTATTTCCAAAGCCATTTGATTACTGTTTACCCCACAACCTGAAATGATGCTGATGGTGTATGGCATTTCGCCTGGAGTTTGTGAATGGTTTGTACTTCCTGTGTAAGAGCCGCTAGGGGCGGGATATTGAAATCCCGCTCAAGTAGCGTAGGGAATACACCAAACGTATCATATGCCTTGTGCAGCAGGCTCCAAACGGGATCGATTACATCGGCTCCATGCGTATCGACGAGCAGGTCCTCGGCTTCATTGTAATGACCCGCCACATGACAATATGCAATGCGTTCTCTAGGCAAGGCTTGCAGAAATTCAACAGGGTCATAAGAGTGATTTACTGAATTGACATAAATGTTATTAACGTCCAGCAGCAGGTTACAGTCCGCCTCTTCGAGTACTGCATTAACGAAGTCGATCTCATCCATTTCCTTTCCAGGAGCAGCGTAATAAGACACATTTTCCATGGCAATTTTTTGTTCCAGGATTTCTTGTACGCGTTTGATCCTGTCTGCAACGTAATACACGGCTTCTTCGGTAAACGGGATAGGCATGAGATCATACAAGTGACCATTGTCTGAGCAATAACTCAAGTGCTCACTGTAACAACGGATGTCATGTGTACGTATGAATTTCTTGATTTCATATACCAAAGATTCGTCAAGCGGAGCCGGGCTTCCTATCGACAGGGAAAGACCGTGTATTACAAAAGGGGTCTTTTCGGTAAAAGCCCGAAAACGTTTACCTAGCTTGCCTCCAATTCCTATCCAGTTTTCTGGTGCGACTTCCATGAAATCAACAATTTCCGGAAAACTGGCTTCCAGTTCGTTGAGGATATCCCGCCTCAGGCCAAGGCCCGAACCTGTTACAGAATATGTATTTTGACTATGGGCTTTCATTTACGTCGCTTTTCCTGATACAGCCATTATTCTATAGGTGAGAATCAGCCTGCAAAATATACCTGGTTATTTCCTGAAATATCTGGCAATCCAGTAGTCAAGGCTAAGGTATTTACCAGAACCAATAAAAAACAGCACTAGTAGCATGATAAAGTAGGTAACGGCGAATTCAATGCCATTATTGAGCACCACGAAACTTCCCTTTTCTGTAAGCCAGTTATAATTTCCGTGTTTTTTAAGGAGTGACTTGGCCGCCTCCAGACGCTTACCTACTGCTCTGCTGTTTTCCAGGCTGCGTTTTGCAGCAGGAATCCCCACTGATGCCAATGGCTTGGCTGTACTGGTTTCTGGATTGCCGGGTGCTACAGCAAACCAACCCTTGTCCCAATGCACTGCGAAGGTTGCAACCAGCATCGTAATCATCAGTGGTATAGCAAACCAACGAACGGCGATTCCGAACAAAAGAGCAATACCACCAAACAGTTCAGCAGATGCGGCGAGTATGGCCATGAGCATTGGAGCGGGCAGGCCAAGTCCCCAGTCAGGATTTCCAAACCAGCTTGCCATATCTTCCAGATGCATGAACTTATGTAAGCCAACAGCGATAAAAACAGGTGCCAGATACAGGCGCAAGGCAAGAGGTGCTAAAAAGTCGATCGTCCTGAACCTGTCTAGTGCATTTTGTAATGTGTTAATGAATGCAATGACTCCTGACATAGTGGTCTCCTGAGTATTATTTATCACTGCTGGGTTATGTTTTTTTCACTGTATTCACATAGGTCCACAATTGGGCATTTTTGGCATTTTGGCTTGCGGGCCAGACAAATATACCTGCCAAGCAAGATCAGCCAGTGGTGTGCATGCAGCTTGTACTTTTCCGGTACCTGATCCTCAAGCCCAAGCTCTACGGCAAGGGTATTTTTCCCAGGAGCAATACCGGTTCGGTTGGCAACCCGAAAAATATGCGTGTCAACTGCAATAGTTGGCTGATTGAAGGCATTGTTGAGCACTACATTTGCCGTTTTCCTGCCGACACCAGGTAAAGACTGTAAGGCTTCACGGCTTTGTGGAATCTGGCTTCCAAATTTTTCATCAAGGATGCGGCACGTTTTGATAATGTGTTGAGCCTTGCTGTTATACAAACCAATTGATTTGATATAGCGCTTCAGCCCTTTTTCCCCGAGTGCCAGCATTTGCTTTGGAGTGTTGGCAATCTTGAAGAGTTCCTTGGTTGCCTTGTTTACGCTTACGTCTGTCGCTTGAGCGGAAAGGATGACCGAGATCAGAAGCTCAAAATCGGATTCGTGTACAAGTTCTGTTCTGGGCTCAGGGTTTGCCTTTTTCAGTCGCCGAAAAATTTCGTTACATTTTTCCTCGTTCATTGCTTTGAATAGAAGTTCGTTTCTTGAGTAAGATTTTTTCTTTCCTTAGTTCAAACAATTCCTGTCGTTCTCTCTGGTTCCGTTCGATTCTTTGTATGCGTCGTCTTTTGCTTTCCCGTGAGCTAGCCGCGAACTGTTCTTTTAATTTTCGCTGCTCAATTTTTGGCAAGGTTACGCAAAGATGATGAAATTTGGTATTCGCTTTGAGTTCAATACAATTCACCGGGCATGGTGCGAGGCACAATTTACATCCTGTACAATATCTGGTGATGACAGTGTGTGTATGTCGCGAAGCTCCCAAAATTGCATCAAAAGGACATGCCTTGATACACAACGCACAACCGATACAGCGTTGTTCGTCAATTCTCGCAATGAATTTGCCCGTTGCAGTACCAGAGTAGAAATCTTGCACTGGAAAATTATTTCACACGCATCCCGGGCTCTGCGCCGCTGTCGGGTTGTAACAGGAATATATCTTTCCCGCCAGGCCCTGCAGCCAGCACCATTCCCTCTGAAGTTCCAAAACGCATTTTACGAGGCATAAGATTTGCGATAACAATCGTCAAGCGTCCTTCTATCTCTTCCGGACTGTAGGCGGACTTGATTCCGGCTAAGACAGTGCGGTGCTCGTTTCCAGTCGGTTTGCCTAAGTCGAGGGTTAGTTTTAGCAACTTGTCAGCCCCTTCAACGATATCTGCCTGAATGATTCTAGCTACTCTCAAATCAAGTTTTGCGAAATCCTCGAAAGTAACCTCATCGTCGATGGGATCTTGGTTGCTTGGCATATCTGCTTGTTTGGAATCTTCTACCATTTTATCTATAGACTCTTTTTCGATACGGGTGATCAGGGGTTTGAATTCATTGATCATATGGTCTTCAGGCATTGGAATTCCAGAAGCTAGATCTTTCCAGTTTGTTTCTACATTTAGAAAAGTTTCGGATTTTTCTGCAAGCTCAGGCATGATCGGCTTCAGGTAACCAGCCAGCTGCCGATACATATTCAAACCAAAGCTGCATATCTGTTGCACCTTGTAATTGCTGGCCTCTTTTTTTGCAAGTTCCCATGGTTTGTGAGTATCGATAACCTGATTGGTTGCATCCGCGTGTGCCATGATTACTCTGATGGCATGTGAATAACTGCGGGACTCGTATAGCTCTCTTATTTGCTGGTTGTGTCGGACTGCATCTTGAAATATATCCTGACAGTCTTTGAGAAACCTGGATGTGAGTTTCCCATCAAAATACTTGTAAATAAACCCTGAACAGCGACTTGCTATATTTACGAGCTTACCGACTACATCGCTGTTGACACGTTGTCGGAAATCACTCAGGTTCAGATCTATATCTCCTACATCGGGTCCCAGCTTTGCTGCGAAGTAATAGCGTAGATATTCTGGGTTTAGGTAATCGAGATAGGTTCGTGCCTTGATAAATGTGCCTCGTGACTTGGACATTTTTTGTCCGTCAACGGTCAGGAAACCATGACAATAAACTGCTGTCGGAATTCGGTAGTTTGCTCCGTGCAACATTGCTGGCCAAAATAGCATGTGGAAGTATGCAATGTCCTTGCCGATGAAGTGGTAAACTTCATAGTCACTGTCTCTGCTCCAGTATGCGTCAAATTCTTTTCCTGTACGGTCACAATATTGCTGGAGGCTGGCCATATAGCCTATAGGTGCATCAAGCCACACATAAAAGAACTTACCTGGGGCATCTGGTATCTCAAAGCCGAAATACGGCGCATCACGAGAGATATCCCAGTCTTTGAGACCGGCATCAAACCACTCTAGCAGCTTGTTTATGATTTCCGGCTGAAGTGATTCGCTCTTGATCCAGTCTTGCAGTATGTCTCTGAAGTTATCCAGCTTGAAAAAGTAATGCAGGTTTTCTTTTTTAACCGGTGTAGCGCCACTTACTGAAGAATACGGGTTGATCACCTCAGCCGGGGTGTATGTACTTCCACAAACCTCACAGTTATCCCCGTACTGGTCTTTGGCATGGCATCTTGGGCATTCACCTTTGACGTAACGGTCAGGCAGAAACATTTTATTGACCGGATCATACAGGTCTACAACTGATCTTGAGGAAATGTGCCCATTTTTTTTCAGGCATTCATAAATTTTTGTGGCATGAATTCTGTTTTCTTCTGAGTGAGTAGAGTGGTAATTATCAAACTTGACATGAAAATCAAAAAAATCTTTCTGATGTTCCAGGCTAACTCTTGAAATGAGTTGTTCTGGTGTAATCCCTTCCTGTTGTGCCTTGAGCATGATGGGGGTGCCGTGGGCATCGTCAGCACAGATATATATACAGTCATGCCCGCACATCTTCTGGAATCTGGACCAGATGTCCGTTTGGATATACTCGACCAAGTGGCCGATATGTATGGGGCCATTTGCGTAAGGCAGTGCACTGGTGACGAGGATCTTGCGTTTTGGGCTAGACATAACGGTGTCAATTGATATTGCTATTTCACCTTATTAGCAGTTTGAAGAAATTGCCACTGTATTTTAACTATTTTACGGTTATAGAATTTGGGTCTTTGCTGCCATGGTTTGCATGGTATAGTAAGCTCCAAATTTTGCTAGAGTCAGATATTTCAGGGGAGTCAAAGTATGGCGCAGCTGACAAAGGGGCAGGTGGAAACAGTACTGAAACAGGTGCAGGATCCCTACCTTGGCAAGGATCTAGTGGCCAGCAACGCCGTGAAAAAGGTTGAAACCGAAGCTGGCAGTGTAAGTATTTCAGTCAAGCTGGGCTATCCTGCAAATGGAATTGTAGACGATCTTGCCGCACAGATTGAAGCAAAAGTTTCTGAGGCGGGTGCTGAAAATGTGCAGGCCAGCGTAAGCTGGCAGGTAGAGGCCCATACTGTACAAAAAAGTCTCAAGCCTTTAGATAACATCAAGAACATCATTGCTGTAGCTTCAGGTAAAGGTGGCGTAGGCAAGTCAACCACTGCTGCCAATCTTGCACTGGCACTTTCTATGGAAGGAGCCATGGTGGGGGTGCTGGATGCTGATATCTACGGACCCAGTCAGCCGCGCATGCTGGGTGTGAGTGGCCAGCCCAAGTCAAGCGACGGGAAAAGCCTTGAGCCCATGGAAGCACACGGATTGCAGGCTATGTCAATCGGCTTTCTGATTGATGAAGAAACGCCAATGATCTGGCGCGGTCCAATGGTGACCCAAGCATTGGAACAATTACTAAATGATACTTGCTGGCGTGGTCTTGATTACTTGGTGGTTGATCTTCCTCCCGGTACGGGAGACGTACAGTTGACGCTGGCACAAAAAATCCCGGTAAGTGGGGCGATCATCGTAACGACTCCACAGGACATTGCTCTGCTTGATGCCCGCAAGGGTCTGAAGATGTTCGAAAAAGTGGAAGTGCCTGTACTAGGGATTGTGGAAAACATGAGTATCCATATTTGCAGTAAGTGTGGTCATGAAGAACCCATTTTTGGCGAAGGAGGGGGCCAGCAAATGGCTGACGAATCAGGTGTAGACATGCTGGGGGCATTGCCTCTGGATATCAGGATTCGTGAGCAGGCGGATGGAGGAAATCCGTCAGTTGCGATGATGCCAAATAGCCGAATTGCAGAAATATACAGGGAAATTGCTCGCAAGGCTGCTGCAAAACTTGCCGCACAGAGCAAGGATTACAGTGCTAGGTTTCCAAAAATTGTCATTCAGAATACATGATGCTGTCCTGATTGTCTCAGGACAGCAGAAGTGAATTCTTCTAGAAGCCAGTTGCATGGTAAAGACACGCAGAAGGTGCCGCAAACAGGCAGTGTCTTAAACGAATTTCCCGCTGTTGAATCTAAATGACGATTAAATCAGACCGGTGGATCCGCAAGATGGCGGAAGATCACGCCATGATAGATCCGTTTGAAAAGGGCCAGGTTCGTGCCTGTGACCATCACCGGCTGATATCTTACGGGACATCAAGCTACGGTTATGATGTACGTTGTGCAGATGAATTTAAAATTTTTACCAACATAAATTCTGTAATCGTCGATCCGAAGCACTTCGATGAAAACAGTTTCATTGACTTGAAGGCAACGGAGTGTGTTATACCGCCAAATTCATTTGTACTGACCAGAACCGTTGAATACTTCCGTATCCCTCGCTCGGTGCTGACAGTCTGTTTGGGTAAGTCTACATATGCCCGTTGTGGAATTATCATCAACGTCACGCCCTTGGAGCCTGAATGGGAAGGCCATGTCACCATAGAAATATCCAATTCAACACCGTTACCGGCAAAGATTTATGCAAATGAGGGGATTGCACAAATGCTTTTCTTAGAGTCGGATGAAATCTGTGAGGTCTCCTACAAGGATAGATCTGGCAAGTATCAGGGACAGCGTGGAGTGACGTTACCTAAGGCATAAAAAGATAAAAGGCCAGGGCTGCCCGTCTGTGGCATGCAGGTAAAATGAAAGTGCTGAACAGGCTTGGGTGCTCGCGTAATTCAGCTATAGAAGGAGCCACGTTGCCAAGCCAAGAAAAGCGAAGATACCAATCACATCTGTAATAGTGGTAAGGATAACGCCCCCCGCCAGTGCTGGGTCAATCTTGAGAAAGCGCAAGATAACCGGAATTGATACGCCAGCAAGTGCAGCACAAATTAGATTTGCCATAGTAGCTGCCGCTATGACTCCCCCCATCCTGAAGTCTTTAAACCACAAAACCACAACAAGTGCTACGATGACAGCCCATGTTATTCCATTTAAGACACCTACAGCCAGTTCTTTGAGTAGCAGTAATTTAGAGTTACTGCGACCGATTTGACCAAGCGCAAGTCCACGTATCACCAGAGTCAAGGTCTGGCTGCCAGCTATTCCGCCCATACTGGCAACAACTGGAATAAGAATGGCCAATACGATGATTTTTTCCAAGGTTAGCTGAAACAGGCTGATGACCCAGGCGGCCAAGAATGCAGTCAACAAGTTTACTCCCAGCCAGATCGTACGGCGTTGTGCAGAAGTAAAAACCGGACCAAATAAATCTGCCTCTTCGGACAATCCTGCCATGCTGAAAACAGAATGTTCTGCTTCCTCACGTATAACATCTACTACATCATCAACGGTAATGCGGCCAATCAGCCTGTTGTGCCCATCTACAACGGCTGCAGAGACAAGGTCAAGGTCTTCGAATGACCTGGCAACAATGGAAGCATCTGTGTTGGCTTCAAATGCTCGGACAGTGTCGTCCAGCGCATCACGTACCAGCTTTGTAGGTTTGCTGGTCAGCACCTTTGATAAGGGTAATGTTCCCATGTAATTCCCGTAGCGATCCACCACGAAAAGGGAGTCAGTTCCATCTGGTAGTGTTCCTCGGGTTCGCAGATAGCGCAACACCACGTCAAGTGTGACATCGCTCCTAACAGTCACTGTATCAGTGTTCATAAGGCCGCCAGCAGTATTTTCATCATACGAAAGTACAGCTTCCAGACGCTGTCGGTCTTGGTGATCCATGCTGGAAAGCGCTTGTTGTGTGACTGTATGCGGGAGATCTACCAGCAAATCAGCAAGGTCGTCAATCTCCAGCCCCTCTGTCGCTGCCACCAGGGCTTCACTATCCATTAGTTTGATCAGGCCGCTACGCACTTCTTCGCCAACATTCAGAAGGATTTCACCATCCACCTCGTCCAGCATGTTCCAGACGATGATCCTTTGGGAGTGTGGGAGTGCTTCAAGGAGATTGCCAATTTCTGCAGGGTGCAGCGCATTGAGTATGCGCTTTGCCTGCAGCATAGTTCCAGTCTGCAAGGCCTCACTGATAACTTGTAAAGCCTGGTTAGGAGTATGTGTGTTCGATTCTGGCATATTTTCAGGGTTTAAGCAGACTGCGGAAATTTTGGCAAGTGTAACTGCTTTGGCAGGGGTTACCAAAAATCTGATTAAAGAATTCAGAATGACTGGTCGTTCAGCGCATCGACCATGGTATTAATCCTGTCCGGAACTGTTGTGTTGAGAATTTTCATTGCTGGCTTTTTCAGTTCAGAGACTTTGCTTCGATTTATGATCTGTTTTATTTCCAAAAGGCTGGATGGAGGCGCACTGAATTCCTGCAGTCCCATTCCCAGAAGAAGTCGAGTGTAACGCGTATCACCCGCCATTTCTCCACACATGGCTACTGGGATTTTTGCCCTACGGCCTGCTTGCAATGTCAAGTTGATAAGCTTCAAAACAGATGGGTGCAGTGGGTCGTACAGGTAATTGACCTGGTCGTCGATACGGTCAATGGCAAGGGTGTACTGGATCAGGTCATTAGTGCCAATTGAAAGGAAATTGAGTTGTTTTGCCAGAATATTTGCCGACAGTGCAGCCGCAGGCACTTCAATCATGGCGCCGACAGGAATGTTGGCATCAAAGTGAAGTTGTTCGTTTTCCAGTTCCTTGTATGCTTGCTTGAGTATGGACAAAGACTGAACAAGCTCGATTTGACTCGTGACCATAGGCAACAGTATCTTGACGGGCCCACTGGCAGAGGCTCGTAAAATTGCACGTAACTGCCGTTTAAACAGGTCTGTATCCTTCAAAGATCGACGTATTGCACGTAAGCCCAACGCAGGATTTTGTGTAAGTGGGCCCTGAAAATTTGGATCAAATTCCTTTTCAGCCCCTAGGTCTAGCGTACGAATGGTTAACGGCTTGCCTTTGAGTACGCGGATAATCCTTAGATAGGCATGAAGTTGTTCAATCTCGTCAGCAGGTTCTTCTCGGTCGATGTAGAGGAATTCCGTTCGGTAAAGTCCCACTCCTTCTGCTCCCGATTGTTTGAGTGCACTGACATCCTCATCAAGTTCAATATTGGCCTGCAGGCTTATACGTTGCCCATCACGGGTTCTAGCTGAAACATCACGTAGTGCGCGTAGCTTTCTTCGGGCTTCTCTTTGTGTGCGTTGTCTCCTTCGGTAGTCCTCGATTGTCTTTTTACCGACACCCGCGAGTACCATGCCGGTTCCACCGTCTACAATTACCAGCTCTTCCTGTTGCAGGAGCGCACGCGCATCCTGAATGCCAACTACGGCCGGAATTCCCATGCTGCGTGCGAGGATTGCTGTATGAGACAATGGCCCTCCTAATTCAGTGACAAAGCCCGCAATATTCTGATTTTGCATCAGTACGGTATCCGCTGGAGTGAGATCGTCAGCAACTACTATACGGCCTTTCAACGGTTGTTCGTCAATCTGTGCTGTATACTGTTTGTCCTTAAGGATCTGCTGAATCAAATTGATGACATGCTCAACATCATTGATTCTCGTACGCAAGTAGTCATCCTCCATTTGCTCAAACACTGAAACCAGTTTGTCGTACTGCTGTTTGAGTGCCCATTCAGCATTGCAATGCTGTTTTTTGATAATCTCAACCGGTACCTTGCGCAGCATGGAGTCTTCGACCATGAGAATATGTGAATCGATAAAGGCAGCAATATCAGTGGGTGTGTCTTCAGGAATTGAGTCCTGTATGCTGCGCAAGTGACAGCTGGCTTCATCTAACGCATCTTGAAAACGTTCAATTTCTGATTTGATCTCGTGTTTTTTAAGTTTAAGCTCGAAAACTTCTGGTGCACCTCTGTTCAACAAGTGCACATTGCCTATGGCAATACCCTTCGACACATCAATTCCTGAAATGATCAGAGCCATGGTATTAAGCTGTTCATGGGCCGCCTACTCTTCTTCATCAAAATAATTGTTGATTAGGTTTTCGATAGCGGCCATTGCCACTTGCTCATCAGTGCCAGATGTTGTGACAGTGACTGTTGAATGTTGACTTGCCGCCAGCATCATGACGCCCATGATGCTTTTTCCGTTAACATTTCGGTTATCTTTTTCAATCAGAATCTTGCTTTCAAATGTTGAAGCTATGGCAACCAACTTAGCGGCAGCCCGAGCATGTAGCCCAAGTTTGTTAACGATGGTAAATTCCTTGCTGATCACATGCTTTACTTGTTCAGGGTACAGTCAACAATACCGTCGCGGGCACCGCTGAGCGCTTTTTCAGCAAGCTTGTCCAAGCTCAGGTTAGGATAATTCATGGTACGGATCAGCATTGGAAGGCTTAGGCCTGCAAGCACTCGTATATTCGTCCCAGTGTCAATTTTGTTGCAAATGTTACTTGGAGTGGACCCAAAGATGTCTGTCAGAACCAGTACACCATCCCCCTGGTCAATCTCAACGCATAGTTTCTGAGCCGCAGATAGCAATTCATCTGTATTACAGGTGTTTGTAACTGACAATGATTTGCATACAAGAGGCAGGGATGAGTTCAGCATAGACTTGGTTGTGCCAATCAGTTCATGGCCCAAAATGCCATGTGTGACAGTTAGAATAGATACAGCCATGTCAGTATTTTAAATCGCGATGCCTGACCAATACATGCCTGTCTGCTGATTTTCTGAAACGGTCAGCAAGGAACTCGGTGATGTGCACCGAACGGTGTTGCCCGCCGGTGCAGCCTATGGAGACACAGAGGTAATTCCGGCTTTCACGAGAGAAATGTGAAATCCAGCTGTCAATAAAATCCCCTATGGAGGTGGTCATTTGTATCACTTCTTCGTGAGACTGAAGGTATTCAATAACTTTTGGGTGGTATCCAGTCAGATTACGTAAATGAGGTTCCCAATATGGGTTGGGAAGAAATCGAACATCGAAGACATAATTTGAGTCGTTGGGCACACTGTACTTGAAGCCAAATGACTGTAAAAGTAATGTAAGTGTTGCTGATTTGTCCCTGCAAACCTGATCTGTGACGATAGAACGCAACTGCCTTACATTTGTCGATGTTGTGTCAATACTAATGTCTGCAAGGAGGATTACTTCTGCAAGAATCTGTTTTTCAGTATGTATTGCGTCGATTAGTGGCAGTCCACTTTTGGTGAAGGGATGTTTGCGCCCGGTTTCCCTGTAACGTTGTATCAATGTTTCTTCGCTGGCTTCCAAATAGACCAGCTCTAAATCGAAGTCTTGCTGTCTGAACTTCTTGATAATATTTGGAAATGCCTGGGCGTCGTGGCTTACACTGCGTGCATCTACTCCAATTGCGATTCTTTCATAAAAGTTTGACATGGTTGCTGTCAACTGCTCGATACAAATAGGGAGCATGTTCAGTGGCAGATTATCTATACAGTAAAAATCGTTATCTTCAAGCGTATTGATAGCCACTGATTTTCCAGAGCCTGAAAGACCACTCACAATTACGAGTCTCATCAGAGTTTACTGCATCAATTTTTTCTGTTTTTTACTAAGATCCTTGCTGGCGATATAGCCTTGTTTGATAAGCAAGTGATCACGAACTGCAGCTTCAACCAGAACCGCCAGGTTTCTACCTGGTACCACTGCAAGAGGGATGAAGGGGATGCTGATACCAAGTACCTCGATTTTCCTTTCCATTAACTTGCTTCGGTCCTCACCCTCTGAAGTGCCCTGGCTTGGATTGAGTAGTTTAATAATCAATTCAAGCTTATGATCAGGTTTGATAGCCTTGGCTCCATACATCTTGCGTATATTTAATATTCCGAGTCCTCGAACTTCAAGGAAGTTTTTTAGCAAAGCCGGACAGGTACCATAAATTTCGTTTTGTGTACTGCGTGTGAATTCTGGAGCGTCATCCGCAATCAGGCGGTTTCCTCTGCTTACTAGATCCAGCGCAAGTTCACTTTTTCCCAGTCCACTTTGTCCTGTAATCAGCACACCTACGCCTATAATTTCGAGGAACACTCCATGCAAAATAGTGTTTTCAGCAAGCGTTTCTGACAGAAACTGCAATAGCTGATCAATTAGATGATCACCTGCAAGCGGGGAGCATATAACCGGAAGATCGTATTCTTCCGAGTATCTTTTGAATATCTCGGGAGGCTTTAGGTCGTCACAGATAAAAACTGCTGCTGATTTTCCCTTGAAGAGCCGGTGCAATATATCTTCCATGACAGCAGGCTCTGCTTCCAGGAGGAGTTCAATCTCTGCCGCGCCAAGAATCTGTGCCTGATTCTGACGCGTTGGATTGAAATAGCCAACCAAGCCTAAATTTGAATAAGTGTATGGAAGTCGCGTGAACGTTTTTTTACAGGATTCATTTCCTGCCCACCACGTCAGTTTCAAATTATTTTCTTTCCTTGAGAACAGGTCTCTAGCAGTCAAGCCCACCGGGTTTTCCTCAATCCTGTCATCAGGCGTACAACTAGCTACTGCTTCACGTGCACACAACAGTGAGTTCCCACGCAATACTCAATTTTGGAGGCTAAGTTGCAAGACCCTGTGGGTCTTGGCAAAGCAGTTCGTAGAGGCACTCCGCATGGTAGCATTTTTCAATGGACTGGCGAACTTTGTTGTTATTCAGAAGTGTGGCAAGGCCTGCCAACAGTTGAAGCTGATCTTCAGCAGCTTGCTCAGGAACTACCATGCAAAATAGAAATTTGACTGGAAGGTCATCACTGGATTCGAATTCAACCCCTTCTTTCAGCTTAAGCATGGCCACATGGATATTATCAATACCTGCAAGCCTGCAATGCGGGATTGCAATCCCTTTGCCAAGCCCGGTACACCCTAGTTTCTCGCGAGCCAGTAATGCATTCAAAACCTTGCTTTTTGTAAGTCCAGAAGCTTGCTTAGCAAGTGTTTCGCTGAGGAGTTCCAGCGCTCTTTTTTTGCTGCTGACAGCAGATGCAAAATTTATCCCTTCTTCGGAGATGTAGTCCTTGAGCAACATGGGATGAAAAATAAGTTGTCAATGCGCAGTGTGACGTCTTGCTTCACTCTGGTGGTGGTCTTTTACCTTTTCTTTATGCTTGACAATCTGACGATCCAGTTTGTCAACCAGGGAATCAACTGCGGCATACATGCCTTCGTTATTTGAGTTGGCGAAGATCTTGTTGCCACGAACATGCAAAGAAGCTTCAGCCTTGTGAGTCAGTTTTTCAACTGTCAGTACGACATGGATGTCAATTACATGATCAAAATGCTTTGTTATCCGTTTGAACTTCTTTTCGACATATTGTCTTAACGCAGCCGTCACTTTGAGGTGATGGCCTGTGATATCGATTTGCATAATTATTCCTTATATATTGTGCAGAAGGTATTAAGCGTGAACACGGCATAAAAATCTATTTACGTAACCGCCTGCGCTCATTGGACGGAGGAATAGCAAGGGATTCACGATATTTGGCAATCGTTCGGCGCGCTACACGGACACCCTTTTGCTTCAACATGTCGGCAATCTTGCTGTCGCTCAGAGGTTTTTCCCTACTTTCTTCTTTGACAAGCTTTTTTATCAAGGCCTTGATTGCTGTAGCTGAGCATGTTCCTCCTTCTTTTGTCTTGACGTGACTTGAAAAAAAATATTTGAACTCATAGACCCCTCTAGGTGAGTCCATGTATTTGTTGGTGGTAATTCGTGAAATGGTAGATTCATGCAGGTCCAGTTCTTTGGCAATATCTTTCAATACCAGGGGCTTCATTGCCTCTTCACCGTACTCGAAGAAGGCTTTTTGATGCCTGACTATGGAAGTTGCAACACTCAGCAGGGTTTTATTTCGATGCTGCACACTCTTTATCAGCCATCGTGCTTCCTGCAGCTGGTTACGCATGTAGTCTGCTTCACTGTTCACCAGGTTTTTGATCATACCTGAATATACATTGTTGATGCTTAGTCTAGGGGTTGCATCAGAGTTCAGCCTTACACGCCAGACACCCTCACACCTTTCCACATACACATCAGGCACTATGTATTCAGATATTTGTGTATTGATCAAGTCACCTGGTTTGGGATGCAAAGACTGTATTAGTGAAATTGCATTTGAAATTTCTTCTTCACTATACCCGCACTGAATTGAGAGTCTTTCATAGTCCTGCATCCCAACCAGGTCGAGGTGCTTGTTTACAATAGACTTTGCCTGAGCCAGAAAGGGCGTATTGTCGGGAACTTGTTGCAACTGTACCTCCAGGCATTCCTGGAGGCATCTCGTGCCACAGCCGACCGGGTCCAGGCTTTGAACAAATTTAAGTACTGCCTCTATTTCATCCAGTTCAATATCATGGTTCAGGTTACTATGAATACTTTCCAGAGACTCCTGCAAATAACCGGATTCATCCAGCGCATTGACCAAAGTTGCTGCAATCATGAGGTCTCGGTTGGACATAGAACTTAGACCAAGTTGCCACAGCAAGTGATTTTGAAGCGAGTCCTGGTCAGCAGCATCCTGTGTTTCCAGATAATCAAAGTAGTCATTGTTCTTGTGACGACTGCCACTTACAGATACATATGAAGCCTCATAGAAGTCGTCCCACTGGTTTTCCGGCATGCTTTCTTCTGGCTGTGGCTCTGGTTTGATATCCTGTCTAAATTGGTCAGCATGCTCTGATTCTCCATTTTTTATTGCATACGTTTCAGACTCATTGCTTTCTTCTGTCTCCAGCAAGGGGTTTGATTCATATGCCTCTTGGATTTCGGCTCTGAGTTCCAAAGATGACAGCTGCAACAGGCGAATTGCCTGTCTTAGCTGTTGCGTCATGGTCAGCTGTTGACTTAAACGCACCTGAAGTGAGGGTTTGAGCATCCTTGAATTATGGCATGAAAATTGCTCTGCGTTGAGAAATAATGCTGATAGCCTCCAAGGCTGCAAAGCCTGCCTTGTGGAGAGTGCTATTCCAAAATCAGCTGTCCAGGAAGGCTGTATTCAGCCAGCTATTCAGGAAGAGAAAAGTTCTTGCCTAGATAAACATCCTGTACACGTTGGTTGCCTAGTATGTCCGTTGGGGTACCTTGTGCCAGGATGTGGCCGTCGCTTAGGATATAAGCTCGATTACAAATACTGAGTGTTTCCCGCACATTGTGGTCGGTAATCAGCAAACCTATTTTTTTTTCACACAAGTCCTTGAGTATGCGCTGTATGTCTTTGACTGAAATAGGGTCCACTCCTGTAAACGGTTCATCAAGCAGTATGAACTTCGGTTTCAAGGCAAGCGCACGTGCAATTTCTGTACGCCGTCTTTCTCCTCCTGATAACTGCGCACCCTTGTAGTTACGAATCTTTTCAATCCTAAGTTCAGCTAGCAACGAATCACATAGTGGTGCACGCTGGCTTTTTTTTAAGTCACATCGTGCTTCAAGACCCGTCATGACATTCTGTTCAACAGTTAGGCCACGGAAAATTGATGGTTCCTGAGGCAGGTATCCAATGCCATGCCTGGCACGCACGTGCATAGGCATGCGTGTGATATCAAGATTGTTTAAAGTAATTTTCCCCTTGTTAGAACGTAACAATCCGGCAAGCATGTAAAAACATGTCGTTTTCCCTGCACCATTTGGACCCAGCAAACCCACTATTTCACCGGATTGGACGTTCAGACTGGCATGGTCAACAGCCACATGCGCATTGAAGCTCTTACGTAAATTTTGTGCATGCAGGCTATTCATTCTACAGGTGGTAGAATCGTGGAACCCAGCAGGTCCAATCATTGACCAGCAGAGTTTGTCTGGTTTTCCCCATTAGGGGTTTCTGGAAGAACTGTAATATTGACCCTTTCGTTTCCACTAAGGCCCCCCCCGCTGATAGTCTTCTTGTCGACATGAAAGACAATTCTATCACTGGCAAAAGTATTGCCGCCTTCTGTGAGCTTGGCATTTTTGGACAATACGACTTGCTTTTTGCCTACGGTATAGACCATTTTTTCAGCCTGTGCGTGTACAGTTTTACCATCGTCCCTTACTTGCCTGAATGTGCACAGACTGCCTTCGGATGTTATCTTATGAATTTTCTTGTCAACGGTTTCAAGTACAACTCTGTCACCGGTGAGCAGTATACTGCCCTGCGAGATTCTGACATTACCTCGATATATGCTGGTTCCGGTGTTTTCATTAATTTCAGCCGAGTCGGCCTTGATTTTAACCGGTTTGCTCGCATCATCAGAGTAAGCCCAGAGGGAAGTGCTACATACAATTAATGCGATCACACATGATGAACACAGTTTGTGTCTAAGGTTCATAAGTACTTTCTACATTGCTGTGTAAAAGCAACACTTTTGTTTTTAAGTCCAGGCTCATTCCCAGTGATGAAAACATTTGTGAACCGAGTGTGGCCTTGATGGCAGAATCAGTATGGGCACGCTGTTCGTCAGGGAACACTGTCAGGGTATCCATTGTGATATTCAACGGGTGTGGACTGGTATCACGCTTTGCCCGGGTGATTCTGACATCACCTGTCAAAACAATTACGCTGGTGTAATTGTTTGTTTCTCCACGAAGTGCATGAGCGTGAATTTGGTCTCCGTCACTATCATAGAGGGTAATATCAGGAAGATCAAACTCGCTCCGTTGTTCATCTTCATAGACGCGATATTCAGATGCCAGCAGTCTGTATTGAGGTCTGCCGTCCATGCCATTGATTTGCATTTTCACATTCGTGAAACGTACAGAAGGTGTGTCTGTCAAGGCCGCTTGTTCTATAACATTGACCGCTGAGTCACGTTGACCTAAAAACCACAGAGCAAAGGCAGCACCGGCTACAATCAAACAACCTGTCCAAACCAGCCTTGACTGCATGCTAGACTCTGCGGTTCAACGCAGGTTATAGGATATGGCTTCGTCCAGCAGACCTTGTGCATCTAGCAGAAGTTCACATACTTCCCTTACTGCACCATGTCCGCCTGCACGGACTGTTTGCAATTGCGCGTGCTTCTTTACAGATGAGTGTGCGTTTGCCACTGCGATTGCCAGACCGCACCGCGACATGACCTGCAAATCAAAAATGTCATCTCCTACATATGCTGCCTGCTTCTCGTCCATATGCAATTTTGATAACAAATCCTGGAATGCAAGGTATTTGTCCTTGCAGCCCTGGTATACATGTTTGACTGTTAGGTCTTGCATTCGGTACTCGAGCGCTTTGGATGTTCGGCCAGTAATTACGCCAACCTCAAAACCATAGTGCAAAAGTAGCCGAATCCCATGTCCATCATGCGTGTTAAAGGCTTTTGTCTCAGTACCATGGGAGTCAATGTAGATATTTCCATCCGTAAATACACCGTCTACATCAAACAGTACAAGGCGAATTGCCTTGGCACGTTCGTAGACAATATCTGGTATTTTCATTAGTGATGCTATGGGTCTGTAGTTACACTTGTACGGATTGTTGATAGACAATGAGTATGTATGCGATGTAGGACGCTATAAATATAACTCCGAAGCCTCCCCTAGGAATCCTTCCAGTACGCAAACAGACTAGAGCCAAAATCAACAATACAGCTGTTGCAGCTGACATTGTAGGGAGATCACGCACAAATATCTCGCGTGGAACATCATAGGCAGAAATCAGGCTTGCAGTGCCAACTACTCCCAGCGTATTAAAAATATTTGAGCCTATGATATTTCCCAGAACCAGCTCGCTCTGTTTTTTCAGGGTACACGTGATACATGTCGCGAGCTCCGGCAGACTGGTTCCGATTGCTACGATTGTAAGTCCTATTATCAGGTCACTTGTTCCCAGGTATTCTGCAATCGAGACGGAACTCCAAACTACCAGCTTTGAACTGAGTATCAGCAACACCAGGCTGGTGAGAATTTTTACCAACAGGAGTGTAAGCCCGCTTTGGGGGCTGAGTGTCTGCTCGGAGGGTTCTTTAACTTGTTCCTCAGGTCCTAGACGAGCTTTGTAAATCAGAATCCCCAGCAGCGTTAAAAGCAGGATCAGCCCGTCATGGAACTGTAGCCGTTGATCGAATATTAACCCGGCAAACAATGAGGTTGCTGCAAGGAGAATCATGAAGCCCATATATAGCGTGTTTCTGTTCAGATGAAGCGGAGCTATGCATAACGCCACCCCCAGGATCAGTAAAATATTGGTGGAGTTTGACCCAAGGGCATTTCCGATTGCCAAGCCCGGATTGCCTTGCCAAGCAGAAAAACCGGAGACCAGCAGTTCAGGTGCTGAGGTTCCGAATCCCAGAACCAGGAATCCGATGATGTACCCCGACACGTTCAGGCGTTGTCGTAGATTGGAGGCACTGTTTACCAGCTGATTAGCACTCCACATGAGTAGCAAAAAACCTGCCAAGAGTGCCGCAACGAATAGGTACATATCTGGATAGTCTGAGAATGTTCTGGATTTTAAGCGAGTAACAGCTTTCGGGTTGTCAGTCATCAAACTCTGGGTTACAGAGAATTTCGGGTCCAAGAAAGATGCTGAGCAAAGTCTGATAACCCCAGCATATGGTATTCGGTTAACTCAGATTAGGAAAGAACAATAAGTGTATTATCAGTACATACTAGGGCTGTCTTTCCCATGCAGCCTCGGCATGCCGCGGCGGTCCTGAAATCACGACCTTCGGCCTGAATGTGGACGCAGCATAGCGCCCTGTTATCTGAATTCAAGAAGGATACGAAAGCAGACGTGGAATTGGCGAATTATATTTGATTGATGTGGGTTTCAAAGAAGTTCTGGGCCAAATCATGGTCAAATTGACGTCAAGATGATATTTGACTACTCTGGCTCAAATGCTTATCAATGCGACGCAGACAGGCTAATTGTATTTGGGGAGTTCAATCGTGAAATATCTGAGGCTAGTTCGAATCACTTCCAGTTATGGTGCTATGGTTTCAGTGCTGCTGGTGTTCTTTACCGCACATGCCCTTGCCAAAGACAGCCGCTCTCCTGAGCAAATTGTTGAGGAAAATGCCTCTAAACTGTTCAGTGTATTGAATAATGAGCGTGAACGCCTGAGGGCCAATCCAGACCTACTGAATGAACTCATCCAAGAGACGGTACTTCCGGTTTTGGACATGGTGTCGATGGGCAAGCTGATACTGGGCAAGTATTGGAAGCAGGCGAGTGAAGAACAGCGGTCAAGTTTCATACAGGAATTCAAAGACATGCTGATCAGAATCTATGCAAGGTCCATGCTGGAATTCGGCCATGCCCAAGTCAAAGTGCTGCATAATCAGGAGCAGCAGGGAAAATATCACACAGTAAAGACTGAACTTGACATCGGTACCGGTAAGGCCCCATTGCAGATTGCCTATGTTTTTCGTAATACCAAGCTCGATGAATGGAAAATCTTTGACCTTTCCGTAGATGGGTTGAGCCTTGTGAAAAATTTTCGGACCAGCTTTAACCAGGAAATTGAGGAAACTTCACTGAATGCACTGATCAAGCGACTTGCGAATAGCAACAAGACTGGTGATTCGGATGCGGTTCCAGCAGAGTAACTTTCAACACCTGCCAGATTGAGTTCAGGAAAGCTGTTAGTCAATCAATTTCCCAAGCGACTTTTCCATGCCTGAATAGACAGTGGATATACAGGCCATGGGGAAACAGTCTGTGGTACTGATATGAGGTGTATGATAGCGACTTGACAGCGATGGCCCCGGGAAAGGCTCACGAGTTGATCGAAGTTTATTGCTTAACCACCTGTTTAAAGCTCTTTGTCCACCAGCAAGCACTCAACGGGCACATAATATTTCTCCGTGGCTTCCTTCCGAAAACAGTATGCTCAGTTCGGCACGGTCAAGGAGTTCAGTCCAATTATGGTACGGTACTATTTCACCCGGTTGTTCGGAATTGGTGTCTCAGGCTGCTAATCTGAATTTCTTGTCCAAGGCAATCTCTTATTATGGAAAAATTATTGATTGACGGTGGCCAGTCTTTGGAAGGTGAGATACGGGTCTCAGGAGCCAAAAATGCAGTGTTACCGATATTGGCTGCAACTCTTTTGGCAGATGGACCCATGCAAATTGAGAATGTTCCGCATTTGCAGGACGTAACGACAACTATGGAACTGCTTGGTCGTATGGGAGTGTCCCTGACACTGGACGAACGTATGAATATCGAAGTGGACTCCAGCACAATCAACGAGTTGTTCGCACCTTATGAGGTTGTCAAGACAATGCGGGCTTCAATATTGGTACTAGGGCCTTTGCTTACACGTTTTGGGCAGGCAGAAGTGTCCCTGCCTGGAGGCTGTGCTATCGGCTCGCGTCCCGTGAATTTACATTTGCACGGTCTTGAAGCAATGGGGGCAGAAATCGAGGTGAAAGGTGGTTATATCCATGCCCGTTCGAAGCGTCTGGAGGGTACTCATCTGGTGATGGACAGCGTGACCGTCACTGGCACAGAAAACCTTATGATGGCGGCGACCCTTGCAGCAGGTACTACCATCATTGAAAACGCGGCACGTGAACCTGAAGTGACAGACTTGGCAAACTGCCTGAACAAAATGGGTGCCAATATAGAAGGTGCGGGCACCGGGACGATTGCAGTCCATGGTGTGGAAAAATTATACGGGTGTCAGTACAGTGTGCTCGCTGACCGGATTGAAACGGGAACGTTTCTTGTCGCGACGGCTATCACGGGTGGTCACGTTCGGTTGAAAAATACACAGCCAAATTTTCTGGAGTCGATACTTCTGAAGCTGAAGGAAGCAGGTGCGTCTATTCATTGCGATGCAGACTGGGTAGAAATTGACATGTACAAACGCCGCCCCAAAAGCGTAGATATCTGTACTGCTCCGTATCCTGCATTTCCAACGGATATGCAGGCCCAGTTTACTGCACTGAATTGTATAGCGGAGGGGTCTGGTACAATAACGGAATCCGTATTCGAAAACCGATTCATGCATGTTCAGGAAATGCAGCGTATGGGAGCAAATATAAAAGTCACAGGAAACACAGCAATTGTCACGGGGGTGGACAGGCTGGTCGCAGCTCCTGTAATGGCAACTGACTTGCGGGCTTCAGCCAGCCTTATCCTGGCCGGACTGATTGCTGAGGGTCAGACCATAGTGGATCGAATCTACCACATAGACCGTGGCTACGAGTGCATAGAGGAAAAACTGACGCAGCTGGGTGCCCGTATACGTCGTGTCCCGCATTGATCAGTGATGGCCACGAGATTATTGTTCCTGTTTTCATTAGCGCATGAAAAAGAAAGCCAGTTTGGATGTGATTACTATAGCTGTATCAAAGGGGCGCGTCTTCGAGGAGAGCCTGTCACTTCTTGCAGCGCTGGGCATCACTGTACCAGAAGAGGACCTGGATGGTCGCAAGCTTCTGTTATCAACCAGTCGACCAGGGGTGCGTCTTCTGATCATTCGCTCAAGAGATGTACCGACCTATGTACAGTATGGTGTAGCTGAGTTAGGCATAGTGGGCAAGGATGTATTGATGGAATTCAATGGAGACGGAATCTATGAGCCTGTAGACCTGGGCATTGCCAAGTGCCGTCTCATGGTAGCCGTGGCAGAGGATGGGACCGAGAATCGCAGGCGCATGCGTGTAGCAACCAAGTATGTGCGTAGCACGCAACGACATTTTGCACAAAAAGGGCAGCAGGTAGAGTTGATAAAGCTTTACGGCTCTATGGAGTTGGCACCAGTGCTGGGACTGGCTGATTGTATCGTAGACCTAGTTGCCACAGGTAATACGCTTAAAGCGAATGGCTTGGTGCCTGTCGAGCACATTTCTGACATTAGCTGTCGTCTCATAGTCAATAAGGCAGCAATGAAGATAAAATCTGATACACTTAAGTCCCTTATTGAACAATTTAAGCAAGCAGTTAAGAAATAAACGGTTTTTCTAGGTAAGTTAGACATGAGCTATCCTACAGATGATCTCAGAATTGCAGAAACCAAAGAGGTGATATCCCCCTCGGTACTGCGTAGTGAATATCCAATTACCGACAATGCCTCCAAGTGCGTATTCAATGCACGCACGGATATCCAGAAGATACTTCATGGAGGAGATGATCGTTTGCTTGTAATTGTTGGTCCCTGTTCAATACATGACCCTGAAGCTGCAATCGAATATGCTAATCGCCTGTCGACCATGCGCAGTAAGCTCAAAAGTGATCTGGCGATTGTGATGCGTGTTTATTTTGAAAAGCCGCGCACAACAGTCGGTTGGAAAGGGTTGATCAATGATCCTGATTTGGATGGGAGCTTCAAAATCAACAAGGGTCTGCGTGTTGCACGAAAGTTGCTGCTGGACCTGAATGAAATGGGCTTGCCCTCTGGTACAGAGTACCTGGATTTGATCAGTCCCCAATATGTTGCAGATCTGGTGAGTTGGGGTGCAATTGGTGCACGTACAACTGAGAGCCAGGTTCACCGGGAACTTGCAAGCGGGTTATCCTGTCCGGTTGGCTTCAAAAATGCAACGAGTGGTGATCTGCAGGTTGCTGTAGATGCAGTGGGTTCTGCGATTCATCCGCATCACTTCCTGTCTGTGACCAAGTTCGGCAGGTCAGCAATATTCTCTACTGTTGGCAACAAGGACTGCCATATTATCTTGCGCGGGGGTGGCAAAGAGACAAATTACAGTCAGGAAAGCATCAATCTGGCTGCAGACTTACTTGAGAAGTCTGGCTTGGAACCTCGGCTGATGGTGGATTGCAGTCATGCGAACAGTTTCAAGCAGCATGACAGACAAATGGAGGTGGGGAAATCCATTTCTTCCCAGATAAGTACGGGGGACACACGCATATTCGGTGTGATGATTGAAAGCCACCTTGTTTCTGGCCGTCAGGATGCGAAGCCCGATGGAGCATTGACATACGGTCAAAGCATCACTGATGCCTGCATTGGATGGCAGGAAACGGAGGAGTTGCTTCACTTACTCGCCGAGGCCGGACGTGAGCGGCGGCATGTCAGTTCTGCTGCCACTGCTGCGTAATTCTGAATCAGCATAGCCATGCTGGAGATTAGACGTCTTAATATCCAAGACGCAGATTTCCCTGCGCAGTTTGAAACGTGGCTCTCTAGCAGTCAAATGTATGAAGAGGATGTGCATCGAACTGTCGAAGAGATCATCGAGGCGGTTCGCTTTCGCGGTGACGAAGCGATTCTTGAATTCACACGGCACCATGATCATGTTTCTGTGCAGCGGGTGAAAGACCTGGAAGTTTCAGGCTCGCAAATGCAGGAGGCTTTGCAGAACATTGGCAATGAACAGCGTGCTGCACTTGATGCCGCTGCATCTCGAATTCGGTGTTATGCAGACCAGCAACGGATCAGGTCATGGTCAATTAAGGATGAATACGGGAATACCATGGGCCAGAGGGTTACCGCTTTGCAAAGCGTAGGTGTATACGTTCCAGGCGGGACTGCCGCTTATCCGTCTTCCGTTCTGATGAATGTAATACCTGCAAAAGTCGCGGGAGTTGAGTTTATTTGCATGGCAGTTCCTGCGCCGCATGGAAAATTAAATCCGATGGTCCTGGCAGCAGGCGCCATTGCTGAAGTGGATCGGGTATTTACAATTGGCGGTGCACAGGCTGTTGCAGCATTTGCTTATGGAACACAAACAGTCCCTAAAGTCGATAAAATCGTAGGCCCTGGCAATACATATGTGTCAAGTGCCAAGCGAATGCTGTTTGGACAGGTCGGCATAGACATGATTGCAGGACCTTCAGAAGTACTGGTGATTTGCGATGAGAGTGCAAACCCTGAATGGGTTGCGATGGACCTGTTTTCGCAGGCCGAACATGACAGCCATGCACGCGCCATACTGATTGCAAATCAGGATGTGTTTCTGCAGAGTGTTCTGGATCATATGACTCGTCTGCTTGGTCAGTTGGACCGTGCTGATACTATTGCGCAGTCGATAAAACATTGTGGTGCGTTCATAAAGGTTAATAGTCTAAGTGAAGCGGCTGAACTGAGTAATAGGATCGCACCGGAACATTTGGCATTATGTGTGTCAGAACCCGATATGTTACTGAAAATGATTCGTAACGCAGGAGCAGTATTTCTGGGACATCAGGCTCCTGAAGTGTTCGGAGATTACTGTGCCGGACCCAATCACGTTTTACCTACTGCCGGCACTGCAAGGTATTCGTCACCTTTGGGAGTGTATGATTTTCAAAAGCGTACAAGTGTAGTGAGCTGTACCCGTGAAGGGGCAGTGAAACTGGGTGCGATCGCAGCCGTACTGGCACACAGTGAAGGGCTGACGGCACATGCAAAGTCGGCCGAATATCGGCGAAAGCAGTAATCAGCTATCTGGTTGTCCCATTTATGAATATTTCACCACGACAGTTGCTGCGTGCTGAAATTCGCAGTCTTAGTGCATATAGCGTGGCTGATATTCAGGATTGCATTAAGCTGGATGCGATGGAAAATCCTTATGACTGGCCACAGGAACTAAGGGAAAAGCTGCAAATTCCGCTATTGCAAGCTTCATTTAACCGTTATCCAGACTCGAGAGCGACCGAACTGGTTCAGAATTTCCGCAGGACGTTTTCGGTTCCCCATGGCATTGAATTGATGTTCGGTAATGGCTCAGACGAACTGATCCAGATTTTGATCATGGCAGTAGCAAGGGCCGATGCCTGTATTCTCACTGTTACGCCGAGCTTTTCCATGTATGAGCTGATTGCCAAGTTCATAGGTGTGCGGGTCATCAAGGTTCCGTTGTCTGCCGGTTCTTTTTCCTTACAGACGGAATTGGTTGGTGAAGCAATTCGTGAGCATAACCCGGCCTTGATATTTCTTGCTTACCCAAATAATCCTACTGGGACACTTTGGCCGCAGCAGCAGGTTGAACAAATCGTACATCAGTCCGGAGGGCTGGTGGTCATTGATGAAGCTTACTTCCCGTTCTCTGCTTGTACGATGTTGCCGTTAATTGAAAGGCATGCGCATGTGCTGGTATTGCGAACTCTGTCCAAAATGGGTTTTGCAGGATTGCGTTTGGGTTGTTTGCTGGGCAGGGAAATTTGGGTCACAGAATTCAACAAGCTCCGCCTGCCCTATAATATCAACATCCTGACGCAAATCAGCACCAATATTGCATTGGAAAATATTGCAACTTTCAACAAGCAGACCCGGATGATTTGTGAACAAAGAAAGCAGTTGACGTCAGCAATGCATGGTATAAGTGGTATCCAAGTGTTTCCGAGTCATGCTAATTTTGTGTTGTTCAGGACGTTGGAAGTACCTGCCGCAACGGTATTCAATCGTTTGGCAGAGCGAAATATCATGATAAAAAATGTTGCGGACAATGATCTGCTGGAGAATTGCCTGAGAGTGACGGTAGGTACAGAAGAGGAATCCCAGGCTTTTCTTAACGCATTGAGAGATTCTTTGATCTGACAGGAGCCTCTATCAAAATGTTTACAGGGGTGGATACGCCCAGTAACTGAACCGTCAGGATGGCCCCATTTCTTCAACTAATATGGCACAACTTCAAGAACTTGTAAGATATACGAACAGTTTCTTACAGACAAACAGCTTCTCAGATTACTGTCCGAATGGGTTGCAGGTTGAGGGCAGGGAGACTATACATCGCATAGTAACTGGTGTGAGTGCTAGTTTGGCATTGCTTGAGGTCGCGTATGCCAAGCAAGTTGATGCAATTTTCGTTCACCACGGATACTTCTGGAAAAACGAAAACCCATGCGTGATTGGCACCAAGCGAACCCGTCTTGAGTTGCTTTTAAAAAATGACATCAGTCTTTTTGCCTATCATTTACCTTTGGACATGCATCCGGAAGTTGGGAACAATTTTCAATTGGGACGCCTTCTTGGCATTCATTCGGATGGTTTGCTTCAATCCAGTGACCGGATTACCTGTGGGAGTCACGGACATTTTGACGAGCCTGTACAAGCAGAAACCCTCAAATATCTGATTGATACAAAACTGCAGCGCAGTTGCATCCATGTGGACGCGGGACCTGAAAAAATCTCTACTGTGGGCTGGTGTACAGGGGCTGGTCAAAAATTTATTGAGCTGGCAATAGAAAAACATCTGGATGCATATATCAGTGGTGAAATATCAGAACCAACTGCACACCTTGCGAGAGAGGCAGGGATACATTATTTTGCTGCTGGCCATCATGCGACTGAGCGATACGGGATTCAGGCATTAGGTGAGCATCTGATGCAGAAATTTGATCTCACTCATGAGTTTGTGGATATTGATAATCCTGCATAAAGCCAGTCTTGCTTGAGTTTTACTTGACGGATTTTGGATCTTGAGCCATCCTACGTATCTTTTGCAGCATGATGTTCTAAATCAGGCACTGTGAGTACTCATACTAGAATTTACTGAACATCAAATCTCTTTGGAACGTTCACAGTCAGAGTCTACGTTTTATTTATAAGTGAGTGAGGGAGCCGTAACATGGCAAATGACGATCTAGATCATAGCCGCCGTAAAGCACTGACTGGTGGTGTCGTAATCGTGGGCGGTATTGGTGCGGCAATTACAGCTTGGCCATTTGTTGCAAGTATGAACCCCAGTGCCAGTGCCCTGGCTGCAGGAGCACCAGTAGAGGTGGATGTAAGTAAAATGCAGCCCGGGCAACAGATACAGGAAATCTGGCGCCGCAAACCTGTATGGATCATTCGCCGGACACCAGAAATGATAAGTACACTGGGTGTGCTAACTCCCAAACTGCGTGATCCGAACTCTAAAGATAGTCAACAGCCTGCGTTTGCCCGAAATGAATTTCGTTCAATCAAGGAGGAGTATCTGGTGCTGATAGGGATTTGCACTCACCTTGGCTGTTCACCGGAGTTCAGGCCTGAACCTGGAACGATCAGTCCCACTTGGCCTGGTGGATTCTACTGTGCATGTCATGGATCGAGATTTGATCTTGCAGGACGTGTCTACAAGAATGTTCCTGCAAATAAGAACCTTGAAGTTCCCCCCTACTATTTTCCTAGCAGCGGTCGTCTTTTGATTGGTGTAACCAGAGAGGAGGCTGCGGCATGAGTCGAGAAACTCGTGGCCTACTGGGCTGGATAGATGCAAGGTTCCCGCTCACCAAGATGTGGAGGGAGCATCTATCTGAATACTATGCCCCTAAAAATTTCAATTTCTGGTATTTCTTTGGTTCACTTGCACTACTTGTTCTGGTTATCCAGATTTTAAGCGGCATCTTTCTAACGATGCATTACAAGCCTGACGCCGACCTGGCTTTCGCTTCAGTTGAACATATCATGCGTGATGTCAATTGGGGCTGGCTGATTCGTTACATGCATTCCACAGGTGCGTCGTTTTTCTTCATTGTAGTGTACCTGCACATGTTTCGTGCCCTGATGTATGGTTCGTTCAAAAACCCACGTGAATTGCTGTGGGTTTTCGGAATGCTGATATATGTAGCCCTGATGGCTGAGGCTTTCATGGGTTATTTGCTGCCATGGGGCAACATGTCTTACTGGGGAGCCCAGGTGATCATCAATCTATTCAATACTATCCCATACGTTGGCGAAGCTATTTCTGAGTGGATACGAGGGGATTTTGTGATCTCTGATGCTACACTGAACCGTTTCTTCTCTTTGCACGTTATTGCCATGCCACTTGCATTACTTGCATTGGTGGTTGGCCATATTCTGGCATTGCATGAGGTGGGTTCCAACAATCCAGACGGGGTTGAAATCAAGAAGAACAAGAATGCTGATGGTACTCCAGTTGATGGTGTCCCTTTCCACCCTTATTACACCGTCAAGGATATTTTCGGCGCGGTCGTGTTTTTGGTCATATTTTCAGTGGTAGTGTTTTTCATCCCTGACATGTACGGCTATTTTCTCGAACATGCAAATTTTGACCCTGCCAGCGCACTGAATACACCGGAGCATATTGCACCTATCTGGTACTTTACACCTTTCTATACCGTGTTGCGTGCCATTCCTGATCCCTTTGGCGGATTCGTGGGAATGAGTCTTTCCATCATAGTACTGTTTTTCCTGCCATGGATTGATCGAAACCCTGTCAAGTCTATCCGTTACCGAAGTTTTTTATTCAAATTTAATCTCATCGTATTTGCAATTACGTTTTTCATTCTCGGTTACTTGGGGCTAAATGCAGTCACACCTCTGTACTCTCAACTGGCCTTGCGGTTTACGGAGCTGTACTTCCTGTTTTTCGTTGTACTTTGGGCTTACAGCAGGACACATGGTAGGGTTTTCTGGATTAGTAGCTTTGTAATACTGCTGGGTGCAATCACTCTTTACGATTTCTTCATGAATACATCTGAAAGTCCTGAGCTTATCTGGCAGACATGGGGTATTCCGGCGGCCTATCTGGTCGTTACATTGCTGCTTCCCTGTGTGTTGATGCAGCTGAGTCAAGACAAAGAAGTACCTGAGCGAGTGACATCATGAAATCCAGTGTAAAATTACTTGCTGTAATTACAATTCTGACCTGTGGAAACTATGCTTGGTCGGCAGGCACAGGTGCTGATGGGGTATTCGAGAAAATTCATGTAGACCTGAGTGATAAGACTTCATTACAACGGGGTGCAAAATATTTCGTTAATTACTGTCTAAGCTGTCATCCAGCGAAACACAGCCGTTACCAGCGAGTTGCCGATGACCTAGGTATCAGCGAGAGCTTGACAAAAGATAACCTGATCTTTACTGATCAAAAATTTGGTGACCTGATGACTGTGGCCATGAAAAGGGAGGATGCAACAAAATGGTTTTTAGGCATTGACCCACCAGATTTAAGCACTCATGCGCGAGCGATCGGTCCGCAGGCAGTGTATGAATACATGAAGTCATTCTATGCCGATGACACGCGTCCATTTGGTGTCAACAATCTGCATTTGCCTAACACGGCAATGCCACATGTACTGATAAACTTGCAGGGGTTGCAGAAAGCTGTATTCCATGAAGAAGTCGGGAAAAATGGGAAGGAACACCCTGTTTTCGATAGATTCGAGATCTCGCAACCAGGCTCTCTCAGTGAGGAAGAGTACGAGCGTGTAGTAGTGGATATTGTCAATTTTCTGGCGTATTTGAGTGAACCGGCCCAATTGGTCCGGAAAAAGATTGGCATAGGAGTGCTGTTTTTTCTAGCTGTTCTAGGGGTACTCACCTATTTCATGAAAAAAAACTACTGGAAGGATATCCACTGATATCCGTTATGCTTTTCAAGGCGGGAAAAGGGCTCGATAATCAGGATAACCATGGTTTTAGTAGCTAATCGCCGACCTTGCATGACATTGTTTTCTGATCCGAATTGTGCACAAAGTCACCGTGTACGCCTCGTATTGGCTGAAAAGGACATCTCTGTCGACGTGGTGTACATCGACCCGGATAACAAGCCAGAGGATTTATTGGATGTCAATCCCTATAACTCAGTCCCAACACTGACAGACCGTGAACTGGTTTTGTATGATGCGCGTGTCATCATGGAGTATCTGGATGAACGATTTCCGCACCCGCCATTGATGCCCGTAGATCCTGTGTCACGCTCTAAATCGCGCCTGATGCTTTTTCGAATTGAAAGAGATTGGTATGAGCCACTGGCGAAGTTGGCTTCGGATAGTGCGAGCATAGTGGATAATGCAAAGAAAGAACTCCAAGAAAGCTTGCTCTCTGTCGTAGACTTGTTCAAGGCCAAGCCATATTTTCTGAGTGATGAATTCAGTTTGGTTGATTGCAGTATTGCGCCCATACTTTGGAGGTTACCTAGCCTCGGAATTGAGTTGGGCAAGACTGTCAAGCCGATAACAGAATACGCGCAGCGAGTATTTAACCGGTCCTCTTTCAGAAACAGCCTGTCTGAACAAGAAGTCGAAGCGTTCATGGAGTGACTCGGCAGCAGTACACTCCATCGCACGTGACATCAAACAGACCATATCTGATCCGCGCCATATACGAGTGGATTGTTGATAACGGGATGACTCCGTACATGCTTGCCGATGTCAGCAGTGAGCGGGTTCAGGTCCCCAGAGAGTTAGCGGATGAAGGGAATATTGTTCTCAACATCGGGCCAGCAGCAACTCAGTCACTGGAACTTGGCAAGGAAGCAGTCAGCTTCAAGGCACGGTTTGGAGGGGAGGCAATGGGTGTCTTCATTCCGATGGCACATGTGCTGGCAATCTATGCCGTGGAAAATGGTCGCGGCATGGCCTTTCTAGAGGATGAGGAGCAGTCACCAGAAACGGATCCTTCCAAGCCTGATCGTACGCGATTGCGCGTAGTCAAGTAGAACTGGGATTTGCCTGACGCTCAGTCCGCCGAGACTGTGTCTGGCAGGGTCTTTCCAGGATTTAATATGTTGTCAGGGTCAAACAGGCGCTTGATTTTTACCATCAGGTCAAGTGTACCTGGTTCTATTTCCCTGCTGATCCAATTCCTTTTGGCAATTCCGACACCGTGTTCACCTGACAATGTTCCATTCAGGCTTAAAACGAGATCAAAAACTTTAACAAGGCAATTTCGAGCTGAAGTTGCTTCTTCAATATTGGATTTGTCATACAGGAGATTGATATGGAGGTTCCCATTCCCTGCATGGCCAAAACAGAAAATGGGAATCGAGGATTTTTTGCTCAAGGACTCAAGACCACTGAGGAGCGCTGGCAATTGTGAAACGGGCACTACTACGTCTTCATTGATCTTATTGGGCGCAAAGGTGCGCAGAGCCTGGGAAAGCACTTTACGTGCAAGCCACAGTTCTTTCTTCAATCTGGGTTCACTTGCATTGCGCAGGTCGATGCATCCGGTGTTGTTGGCAAAACGCAAGACAGCTTCTACATTTGCATAGACAGTTTCTTCTAGCCCGTCTATTTCGATAATCAGCATTGCTTTTGTAGAGGTATCAAGGTCCATACTTTTCTGGTTACGAATCAGGTTCAGAGAACCTTCGTCAATGAACTCCAGAGCACATGGAGTGATATTTTGCGAGAGGATATTGACGACGGCATCTAGTGCAGACTTGGTGTCCTGATACGATGCCCGGATCGTGTCTGTACGTTCTGCAACTGGACTCAGCTTCAACCTAGCTTCGGTAATGATTGCCAGACTGCCCTCAGAACCGATAAGAAGTCGTGTCAGATCAAAGCCCACTACACCTTTGGTTGTCGCATTCCCAGTTCTGATCAGTTCGCCGGTTCCTGTAACCGCACGAAGTTCAAGTGTGTTTTCACGGCATGTCCCGTACTTTATGGCCCGTGGACCAGCAGCATTGCAGGCCAGATTGCCGCCAACGGTACAGAAGTCAGAACTACTAGGATCAGGTGGCCAGAACAGCCCATCTTCTGCTGCACGTTCCTGTACAGCCGAATTTAACACACCAGGCTCAGTCCTCATGCTTCTGTTAGGAGGATCTGTTTCAATTATTCGGTCCATTCGTTCCGTTGAAAGGATTACTCCAGAATGGATGGGTACTGTTGCTCCTGTTGTATTTGTCCCTCGGCCACGTGTCGTCAAGGGCACACTGAACTGCCTGCAGATCTGTACACATTCTTGTATTTGGCCAGGTCTATGAGGCAGTACTACTAAATCAGGACATGCGTGTTGCCTGCTGTTGTCATAGCCATAGGCCCAACACTCACCTTGGTCAGTCAATATGGCCTGTCGTCCGCATGCATCAGCAAAGCGGCGAATAATCTGTGGTTCCAGAGGCATCTGGGTAGGAAAACAGGTTAATGTTATGAAAGTTTTCGGTCAATGAGGTCACATAGGCAGTGAAGCACAAGCAAGTGAACCTCTTGGATCCGTGCAGTAGAGTGACTTGGCACTCGAATCTCGATGTCATCCGTATTTAACAAAGAGGGGATATCTCCACCATCCATGCCTGACAGTGCAACCACGTGCATATTTTGCTTCTGTGCGGCAGATATTGCCTGAAGTATGTTCTCGGATTTACCGCTGGTTGAAATGGCAAACAGCACGTCTCCACTTTTACCCAGTGCCAGCACCTGTTTGGAAAATACCTGTGTATAGTCGTAGTCATTGGCAATTGAAGTTAATGTCGAGCTGTCTGTAGTCAAAGCCATAGCAGCCAATCCATCCCGCTCCATCTCGAAACGGTTTAGAAGTTCTGATGAGAAATGCTGAGCGTCAGCTGCCGAGCCACCGTTCCCGCATGTGAGAATTTTCCCGTGGTTGCCCAGTGACCTAATCATCAGCTCAGAGGCCTTCCTTATAGGATCTGCTAAGGTTTCAGCACAGGCCTGCTTTGTAGCAATACTGGCGTGGAACAGTTCTTTTATTCGTGTTTCAGGTTTCATTGGTACGCTGCAGTGAATCTTTGATCCGAATTTTCAGTGATGTATGGTCAACCGATCAGTTATTCTCGCACGCGCTGTTCACAAGAAGTAGGGTTTCATCCTGCGTGGCTGTTATTGGAAAATTTTTTGGAAAGTCCACTGCAAAGGTATGAAAAGCACGTGGGCGTCCTTTCTCGAATTGTGCCCATGACAATTTGCGAAAAATTCGGTTGTTACTATCTATGCTAAGTATTCCTGTCATACCCTCAAAGTGGTCATCCTTATAAGCTGCAAGCCTGGATAAATGGGGAACTATCCGGTATGCATCTACACCCAAAGCAGCAAATCGAGGCAGTCTGGACTCACTGCTGGATAGCTGTAGATCGAATGAGTCGCGCAAAAGCTCGACTTTAGGGCTATCTGACAATATCCAGGGTATATCGCAGTACGTAATGCCTTCGATATCCTGATCTGCAGAAATGTTTTCATTGCCGGAGAATATGTGTGACGTAGCATATACAGGCAGGTCAGAAGCGTAGTGATAACTGAGTTGTGGCCGAAGCAATCTGGCCTGCGGTGGCAAACCTGCTAGAAATACAAAATCAGCATCCTGACGTCTATATGGCTCGAATTTTACTCTCTGTTTAATGGTTTCCTGCAAGTTTCTCCGCCGCTTTTCACTTTGGTTAAGCTGTAACAGTCTTTTTATGGGTCCTGAATAGTCTGAATCTTTCACAAGGTATCGCTCAACTTGCAATACTACGCCACCCAGTTCAGAAAATCGGGTGTTGAATGTCTTGAATAAACGGTCTCCCCAATCACCTTCCGGGATCAAGGCGAGGGCTGCCCGAAAGTTATCTGATGCAGCGCGTTCGGCTACTTGACGAGCTTCATTTTCTGGCAGGAGTCCGAATTGAAATAACATGGAGGAGTCTGGAACAGGATCATTGGTGTAGTTAAGCAAAAGAGTGGGTACTGGAAGCTGTTCTTGTCCTACAACCAGGCTTACAGCCTCTTTTTGCAAAGGTCCAATGATGAAATCAGCTCCCTCATGTACTGCACGCAGGTAGAGTTCGGTTGCGTCTACAGCACTGCCTCCGGTGTCATACAATACCAGTTCAGGTGGTGGCCCCAGCGTTTCTTCAAACTCTCGAGCAGTAGCAATACCTGCAAAAATTGCTTCAGCATTTGCACTGTAGCGGCCAGTCATTGGAAGCAGAATTGCTATTCTCTCAGGCGCTACCTGGGACGATGCCCTATCTTGTGTGACCAATTCGACTATATGTGCAGGTACGACGTGCTCAGGAAACAGTGAATGCCATTTTTGAATTTCATCTTCAAGAACAAACAAGCTTTTGTGATCTCGCTTGAAGATTTGTGCCAGGCTGAGCCATGCTGCCAAGTCACAGTCGGAATTCTCAACTGTCCAAGAAACAATTTCCTTTTGCTTGGCAGTCATCAGGGATTTCCAGATCAGTGCACTGTTCTTTTCTTTCTGGTCACGGTTTGGCAACAAGCGGTTGAGTGCTGTTAAGGTTTCCAGAAATTTTATGGTTCGTTCAGTGGCACGCAAAGCCTCCGCACGTACACTCAGCAATCGGACTTTATGCTGAGGAGATAGATCAATCATTTTTTCCGGCACTGCATCCAGTGCAAGCTGCGGTTGCTTGTTCATGAGTGCAAGCTCCGCTTCTGCAATACGCTTTCTTACAAGCACGCCCTCAGAGAGCACGGACTCGTCAATTGCATCTAGGAATTTTCCGGCCAAGTCCACAGATTCCGGTCTAAGGACGATTTCAGCGGCGTGCAGTTGTAACATTTCCCGCTGTGGGGAGTCTTTCATTTTTGCGATGGCCCAGAATGTGTTTGCGGCTTGTCGGTAATTGCCAGCCTTTAAGTGCGCTTCAGCAAGACTGAGCCTGGTTTCTTCAGGAACAGGAGTGGGTGGTGGGCTTGGAGTTGGCAAATCAGTACAGCCAGCCAGCAAGCATACTGCAACCATTAGGGCTACAATGAAAGCTGACGATCGCATGACTGCAGGTGTCTTTTTTCGAAATTTACTGTTTGGCATCAGGGTAGTAATCCGGACAACATGTGGGCACAAAATGGCTGATCCTGGTAATTTATATATCATAGCCACACCTATCGGCAATATGTCAGATATTACCTATCGTGCGCTGGATACGATCAGAAAGGTAAGCTTACTACTGGTGGAAGATACTCGGGTGACAAATAAGCTCTTGGCCCACTATGGTATCCAAGTCACAATGGAGTCGTTACACGATTTTAACGAATCCGGGAAAATCACACGACTGATTCAGTACTTACGGGCTGGCAAGGACATTGGTTTAGTATCAGATGCCGGCACGCCATTGATAAACGATCCTGGCTACAGACTGGTCTGTGCAGTCCGGGGCGAAGGATTGGCTGTAAGGCCAGTGCCCGGACCGAGCGCCATAATTGCTGCATTGTCTGTATCGGGGCTACCTGCTGACCGGTTCGTATTTGAAGGATTTCTGCCTAGAAAGGTTGCTGAACGTGAGGCCTTTTTACAAGCACTGCAATATGAACCTCGTTCGATGGTATTTTTTGAAGTACCCCATCGGGTACTTGAGGCCATTGAAAGCTGCATTCGTGTATTCGGGGGAGAAAGACCAGCAGCATTATTGCGTGAATTAACGAAAATCCATGAACAACATTTGGCGGGCAGGCTCGAGCAAATTGCCCAGGTATTGAATCAGCCCACCCAGGCAATCAAAGGCGAATGTGTACTAGTGATACATGGAAGCACGCTGCCTGAGTATTCAGAGTCCATTGAAAAGGCAAGACAACTTTTGCTGGATCTGAAGGAGAGGATTTCCCATAAGGATGCAGTCGAGCTTGTTGCAAGACATACCGGGATTGGCCGCAACAAGCTGTATTCCCTAGGCCTTGGTACACGTCTAAAAAATCAGCAGTGAGTATGATATTGTAGGTGCTGGAGTCTGCCGGGCAGTCACCATTCTGAATTCTAGATGAATATTCAGGGTGGAGGAAAGTCCGGGCTCCGTGGGCAAGGTGCCAGGTAACGCCTGGAGGATGTGAGTCCATGGAAAGTGCAGCAGAGAGTAGACCGCCTGTTGACCGTCTGACCTAAATTCAGGCGCGTGTTTCAGGTAAGGGTGAAACGGCGTGGTAAGAGCACACCGCACAGCTAGTAATAGTTGTGGCTAGGCAAACCCCACCCGGAGCAAAACCAAATAGAGGGGCACGGAATTTTCCAGCATATGGCCCATATGGCCCCTGGGTAGGTTGCTAGAGGTTCATGGTGACATGAATCCTAGATGAATGGCTGTCCTAGACAGAACCCGGCTTACAGGCAGGCTCCAGCCTTGTACAGATGGAGGTGTTCTCCTTCATCTGGCCTGAATATTTCTCGCGAGAGTCCATTGTCATAGGTTTCCTTCACGTTCTTAATATTTAACCTTATCTTTTCACTTTAACTCTTCATATTCAAAGTAGTTTATTAATTCTACTGCGAGGAATTTCTGGGCAGGAATGCTTCTTAACTATCTGTCTAGCAAGAATTTTTTAGCATTTTTAAACAGTTTTGCTTGCAATCAGGCAAACTCGTTTCTATAGTGTTAAAAAGTGGGGTAAAGTGGGAGAGTATGGGGCAAAGTCCCATGATAAAAAGTGATGTTCAGGGGAATAAACGATCTTAATTTGGATGCAAAGGGCCGCATGTCCGTTCCGTCTCGGTATCGTGAGAGTATCCAACAATCATGTGGTGGCAGCCTGATCGTCACTGTTGACATAGGTGATATAGGGTGTTTGCTGATCTACCCGCTGCCCGAGTGGGAGCGCATTGAACAACACCTGACACAGTTGCCCAGCAGAGAAAAGCAGGTCAGGCGCGTGCAGCGCCTGCTGCTGGGGCACGCGACAGAATGCGAGATTGATGGCCAGTTCCGCGTGCTACTTCCTCCCCCGCTGCGACAGTTTGCTGGACTGAACAAGCATACTGTTTTGGTTGGACTGGGTAACAAGTTTGAACTATGGGACCGGGATAAGTGGCTGAAAATGCGTGAGTCTTGGGTTCAGGAGGAAAATCAGTCGGACAGCATAACGGCCTCGCTTGAAAAGCTATTAATTTAATGGTGCAGACGACTCTGCATCAGCCTGTCTTGGTCAGGGAAGTCGTGGAGGCATTAGAGATAGAGCCTGGAGGAATTTACGTAGATTGTACATTCGGTCGTGGAGGGCACAGTCGCGAGATTTTGAAAAGATTGAATAGAAAAGGCTGCCTCGTAGTACTTGACCAGGACCCTGATGCGATTGCATACGCCAGACAACTGCTTGGCAAGGACTGTCGTGTGAGAATCGAGTATGAAAACTTTGCAAGAGTGTCAAAGGTGGTTGAAAAGTACGGGTTTGCCGGGAAAGTCAACGGGATTTTATTTGATTTAGGGATTTCTTCTGCACAGCTTGATGACCCAAAGAGGGGATTCAGTTTTTTACTGGAAGGATCGCTTGACATGCGAATGAACACGAAAGAAGGCATTACTGCAGCGGACTGGTTGCAAAGAGTGAATTTCCACAGCCTGGAGGAAGTATTGAGAATGTACGGGGAAGAGCGATACTCCAAAAGGATTGCTGCAGCAATTATCTCAAGAAAGAGTGAGCGCCCCTTAAGTACGACGAGACAACTGGCTGACGTTGTAAGCAAGGCAATCGGCAGGTCTTGTGAAAAGAAGCATCCGGCTACCCGTACTTTTCAGGCGATCCGCATATTTATCAACCAGGAGCTGCAAATGCTGAAAACTGGTTTGAATGAAGGTATGGGTTTGCTCGCAGAATCCGGGCGCATGCTGGTCATAACATTTCATTCACTTGAAGACCAGGTTGTGAAATCCGTATTTCGAAATCAAAGCCATTCAGGTTTGCCGCGCAAATTACCTGCAGTCGACTTACCCAAGCAAAAGCTGAGGAGGGTATGCAAACCAATATTTCCTTCCCAGGATGAAATTATTTCAAACTCTAGGGCGCGAAGCGCGAAGCTGCATGTTCTGGAGAGAATTGCATGATTAGCAGATTCATACTTGTGGCACTGTTACTCACAGCAAACGTACTTACTGGAGTTGGCATTGTGTATTCAAAGCATTCGATCCGGAAAGAGTTTATCGAGTTGCAGAGCCTGCAGGACAGGTTCGATGAACTGCAGGTCGAGTGGGGGCGTTTGCAGTTGGAGCAAAGCACTTGGCTCACATATGCCAGAGTTGAGAAGCTTGCACGCGAAAAGCTGGGCATGAGTCATGTCCGTAATGAAAAACTTGTACTTTTGAAATTGCAATGACGCCATGACAACGGACTACAGGTGGAGAAGATATTTTGTCCTGTCAGTATTTGTACTGGGTCTCGTAGTTTTGTTTGTAAGGGCCGTGTATTTGCAATTATTTAATCATGAGTTCTTAGAGGAGGAAGGGCAGGCGCGTCACTTGCGAGTAGTTGAAATTCCTGCATATCGAGGAATGATCCTGGATCGCAGCGGTCAATTACTCGCAGTGAGCACGCCGGTCAATTCAGTGTGGGCTAATCCTGTTGAAGTACTGGCTAACCTTGAGTCAGTTAATCGTGTAGGAAAAATCCTGGGTCTGGAAACAGGTGACCTGACAAGGAAGCTTGAACAGAAAAAGACCCGGCAGTTCCTCTACTTGAAACGTCATATTACTCCCCATCAAGCCGAGAAATTAAAACAATCTGATTTGCCAGGAGTTTATTTGCAGCGAGAGTACAGGCGCTACTACCCGACAGCCGAAGTAAGTTCCCATCTTCTTGGATTTACTAACATTGACGATAGGGGTCAAGAAGGCATCGAGCTTGCGTACGAGAACTGGTTGGCAGGGCAGCCTGGCTCCAAGAAAGTGATCAAAGATCAGTTGAACCGGATAGTCGAAGACGTTGAAGCCATAAGGATTCCAAGACCTGGTCGGAATGTGACATTAAGCATAGATCGAAGAGTTCAGTATCTGGCCTATCGTGAGTTGAAGGCAGGCTATATTCAACACGGCGCCAGTTCAGCTTCGGCTGTCATGATTGATGCCAAGACAGGTGAAGTGATTGCCATGGTCAACGTTCCCTCGTTTAACCCGAATAATCGCAAGGGATACAAACCGCAAACTTTGCGGAATCGCGCAGTCACAGATGTATTTGAACCAGGATCCACAATAAAACCCTTTGTTGTTGCATTGGCCTTGGAATCCAGGCGTTATTTCCCGGATACGGTAATTGATACTACTCCTGGCTTCTACAAAATTGGCAAGTATACGATTCGGGACATCAGGAATTTTGGCCCATTGTCGGTCAATAACGTCTTGCTCAAGTCGAGCAACATCGGGGCTGTAAAAATTGCAATGCAGATTCCCAGGCCGGATTTATGGAATCTTTATAATTCCATAGGCATTGGTCAATCAACAGGTTTCGGCTTTCCGGGCGAAGCACATGGCTATCTGAAAAATTTTCGTGACTGGCACAAAACTGAGCATGCAACGATGGCTTACGGCTATGGATTATCAATGACCACCTTGCAACTTGCACGCGCATACACGGTATTGGCCACTGATGGCAGGCAGTTATCCATCTCGATGCTACGAAATTCTGATTCGGACAGCCCCTTGAAATCCTTGCCCGGGGTAATCTCTTCACAAACAGCTGAGCATGTGCGTTCTGTCCTGAATTCAGTCGTCTCTGAACATGGCACGGGTTTTCGTGCTGCCGTTCCTGGCTATCATATTGCCGGCAAAACAGGGACTGTACGTAAGCTTGTTGGAAAGGCTTACGCCTCGGATAAATACATTTCCCTTTTTGCCGGCATGGCGCCGGCAAGTGACCCCAAGCTGGTTCTTGTAGTAATGGTCGATGAACCCAGCAAAGGTGCCTATTATGGTGGTGCTGTAGCTGCTCCCGTGTTCTCAAAAATTATGAGTGGGGCGTTGCGCATATTGGATGTTGCTCCGGACAATGTGCCCTTGCGTGCAGGTACCGTTCATCCTCCCCTGAATCATGCTGGATGATTCATGCAAACGAGCCCTGTCATCTCCTTGGTTACTAACAGACTTGCTGGCTGGGTATGCTCAGGTGCAAAAAACAAGTAACGACGTGATGATTTCTGGGCTGAGCATGGATAGTCGAACAGTGGAACCGGGAGATCTGTTCTTTGCAGTGCAGGGTACAGAGGAACATGGTCTAAGATATAGTGAGCAGGCGGCAGCAAGAGGTGCTGCGGCATTAGTTTGGGAACCGGGCACCCAAGCCCGAAAAGACAAACTCCCAAGTTCGGTGCCATGCATCAAGGTCCCTGGGTTGCGCCACATAGTGGGTCATATAGCAGGAAGGTTTTACCAAAATCCTTCGGCACATCTCAACGTGATAGGTGTTACCGGCACTGATGGCAAAACTTCAGTCAGCCAATATATTGCACAGGCGTATGAGCAACTTGAGATTCCCTGTGGTGTGATCGGCACATTGGGGTATGGGGTTTATCCGAGCATTACTGGAACCCGTATAACAACTCCCGATGCTGTTTACATGCAAGCATTGCTACAAGGATTTGTTTCCGCTGGCATTCCACATGTAGTCATTGAAGCTTCATCACACGGCCTGAAGCAGGGCAGGTTGACTGGAATATCTGTAGACACGGCTGTCTTCACGAACCTGGGCCGCGACCATTTGAACTACCATGCATCTTTGAGTGATTACAAAAATTCCAAAAGAATCTTGTTCCAGGTGCCTGGCCTGAAAAATGCTGTAATTAATGGAGATGATGCGTTTGGGCGCAGGTTGGCTCGTGAGGCAAGTTCACACCTCTGCGTGGTCTCGTACACCTGCGACAAGTGTTATTCGGCAGCTGATTATTATGTACATGCCCAAAAGATCCAGTGTGGTGAAAGGAGTACAGAGATCGATATCCATTCAAGCTGGGGTGACACCGTAATCAAAACTGATCTTTGCGGAAAATTCAATGTCAGCAACATTCTGGCTGCTGCAGGAGTGTTGCTGGTCAATGGGCATGGACTGGATGAGGTGGCGCATGTTCTTTCTTTTGTACGTGCCGCACCGGGAAGAATGGAGTGGATTACAGGTACGCAAAACTCTCCAACCGTACTGGTGGATTACGCCCATACTCCCCAGGCATTGTCGAGTGTCCTCCAGGCCTTGCGTGAAACATGTACTGGCGAGCTTTGGTGTGTCTTCGGATGCGGAGGTGATCGTGATCAAGGAAAACGCAAATTTATGGCCCAAGCAGTTGAGTCGCTTGCTGACCATGCGGTTATCACGGATGACAATCCAAGGTATGAAGATCCAGAAGGTATCGTACAGGACGTCATAAGAGGGTTTTCGGCTGCTGCCAGTTATTCCGTAATTCATGATCGGGAGCAGGCGATAGTATTTGCAATTAATGAGGCTGAGCCAGGAGATACGGTGCTGATAGCCGGGAAAGGCCATGAGACCATGCAGCTTGTTAAAGGAGAATGCCTGTATTTCGATGATAGGAAAACGGCTGCACGGTGTTTGCAGGAGTATCCGAATGAAGCTTGACCTTTCTGAAATAGCACGAATTACTGGTGGCAAGCACATAGGAGAGAACAAGACCTTACTGGGCATCTCCACTGACACAAGAGACATGCAGCAGGACAATTTGTTTGCCGCACTGGTGGGCGAAAGGTTTGATCCGCATGAGCTTATTCTGGCAGGGAAAGCCGGTCATGCCGGAGGCTTGCTTGTCGAACGCGAACTGGACATGGCGAAGCCACAGGTCGTGGTACGTAGTACTCATGTTGCATTGCAAAGCTTGGCGAAAGCATGGCGTGAAAAATTCAAAATTCCGGTAATTGGCATTACAGGTTCAAATGGTAAAACTTCTGTCAAAGAGTTGACCAGACAGATTCTGGAAACTCAGGGTGAGGTTCTAGCGACTAAAGGCAATTTGAACAATCATATCGGTGTACCCCTTACACTGCTTGAATTGAATGAGCGCCATCGCTTTGCAGTGATTGAAATGGGGGCTAACCATGCTGGTGAAATCGCAAGCCTTACTCAGATTGCCAAACCCGATATCGGTATAGTTCACAATATCGGACCAGCACATCTTGAAGGATTTGGTTCGCTGGAAGGGGTAGCACGGGCAAAAGCAGAGTTGTATAGATTTATGAATCCGGAAGGCATTGCTGTGGTCAATGCTGATGAACCATATCGTCCTCTTTGGCTGCATGATATCGGGACCCGCAAGCAGATATCGTTTGGAATCCGTCAAAATGCAGATGTCTTCGCTGAAACAGATGATTTGAATCTAATAAAAATCAGTACGCCTGCTGGTGAAATTCATGCTGAACTCAAGTTGCTTGGTCAGCATGCTGTTTACAACGCACTGGCAGCAACAGCGGTGTGCACGGGACTTGGTGTTGAACTTGAAGATATTCGTGCAGGAATAGAGTCTTTACAGCCCGTACCAGGGAGATTGGTGCGAATTAAAGGTATTTGCGGGGCAAGCGTGCTGGACGATTCTTACAACGCGAATCCAGCTTCACTATCCGTGGCCCTGGATGTACAGGCGCGAGAGCCTGGAGCACACTGGCTGGTGCTCGGAGATATGGGCGAACTGGGTGCAGAGAGTATGGCCCTGCACAGAAAAGCTGGAATTATGGCAAAAAAATCCGGTGTGGTCCGACTGCTTGGTTTAGGTCAGTTGGTCGTCCATGCTGTTGATGCATTTGGTGATGGTGCAGAACATTTCAAGAGTCACCTGGAGGTTGTAGAGGCCTTGCAGCAAGATTTGAATGACCAAGTATGTGTGCTGGTGAAGGGTTCTCGTGCCATGCGCATGGAAAAAGTCGTTGAAGGAATTCGCGCACATGTCGATCTGGGAGGCACTTGTACAGAACATGCTGCTTGAATTGTTTGAGTACCTGGAGAATTTCCATTCTGGATTCAATGTCTTCCAGTACCTTACCCTTCGTTCCATTTTAGCCGTGCTCACAGCCTTTACTATCTGTCTGGCAACGGGCCCGGTTATCATTCGAAAACTCGGAGATTACAGGGTAAATCAGAACATCAGGGATGATGGACCTGAGTCGCACTTGGGTAAAGCAGGCACACCCACCATGGGTGGTGTGTTTCTGCTATTCGCAGTTTTTCTCAGTGCGGTTTTGTGGAGTGACTTGACTAACCGGTATGTGTGGTTTGTATTGGCTACGACAATCATGTTTGGGCTAATCGGTGCAGTTGATGACATAAAAAAATTGCTGGGCGGATCAAGTAAGGGCCTTTCAGCCAAGAGTAAGTATTTTTGGCAATCTGTCATAGGGATCTTGGTGGCTGTGCTGTTGTATTACACTGCTGAGAGCTCTGTCGAGTACACACTCTATGTCCCATTTTTTAAAAATGTAATTGTTCCACTGGGTGTCTGGTTTATATTGCTCACGTATATCGTGGTTGTTGGCTCCAGCAATGCTGTGAATCTTACAGATGGTCTGGATGGCTTGGCAATCATGCCTGTTGTGATCGTTGCAAGCACCTTGGGCATATTCGCTTACGTGAGTGGAAACATAAATTTTGCAGATTATCTTGCGATGCCATATCTGCCGCTTGCAGGAGAACTGGTCATATTTTGCGGATCAATTGTAGGAGCAGGCCTGGGGTTCCTCTGGTACAACGCTTACCCCGCACAAGTGTTTATGGGCGATGTGGGTGCACTTGCACTAGGTTCGGCATTGGGCATGCTCGCTGTGCTGGTACACCAGGAAATCGTTTTGATGATTGTGGGTGGAATTTTCGTGATTGAAACAGTTTCCGTAATTATTCAGGTTGCATCTTTCAAGATGACGGGTAAGAGAATTTTTAAAATGGCGCCCCTGCATCATCACTTTGAACTAAGAGGATGGCCAGAACCAAAAGTGATTGTGCGCTGTTGGATTATCACGTTTGTACTCATGCTTATCAGCCTTGCAACGTTGAAAATCCGGTAATTCTATGGAACTGGCTCTGTTGACACCGATGACAGACAGCGATCATAAGCGAGTCATTGTTGGACTGGGGAAAACTGGTGTGTCTGTTGCACGTCATTTTGACAGCCTGGCTTTGCCATTTGTAATGGCTGATACCCGAGAGAATCCATCCGGACTCAGTTCCTTCATACAGGAATTTCCGGATACCCCTGTCTATTCAGGGGCTTTGTCTACACAATTATTTGCCGATGCCAGACAGGTCATTGTAAGTCCTGGTGTAGACCTGAGGGAACCTGCAATTCAATATGCGATTTCTCAAGGCGCGGAATGCCTTGGTGATATCGAATTATTTGCCATGGCCAACCAGATTCCCGTAGTAGCAGTGACCGGCTCGAACGGGAAAAGCACGGTTGTGCAACTGGTTACAGACATGGCATGTGCTTCTGGAATACGCGCGTATGCGGGAGGCAATGTTGGCCGACCAGCATTGGAGCTGCTTGATCTGGATGATGCAGAGCTTTTTGTTCTGGAGTTATCAAGTTTCCAGCTTGAGTCTACAAAATCGTTGAAACCTCATGTCAGCACGGTACTGAATATTTCAGCGGACCATCTGGACAGGCACGAAACGCTGGAACGCTATGCTGAGATCAAGGCGGGGATTTACACGCATGCAACCAACAGTGTTGTTAACCGTGGTGATGAGTACGTTTCAAATATGGAAACCTCAGGGGCGATTTCCAGTTTTGGTTTGGATGATCCAGTTGAAGGTGAATTTGGGCTGCGACCGCAGGGTACGCGTACCTATCTGGCCAAGGGTGATGAGTACCTGTTTCCAATCGATGAACTTGCAATTCCAGGTGAGTCTGGGGTCCTGAATGCACTTGCTGCATTGGCGATAGGCGATGTGCTGAGTCTGCCAATGGGAAAAATGTTGCTGGCTTTGGCCAGTTTCAAAGGATTACCACACAGGCTTTCTCGGGTCGGTGTGCTAAATGGTGTCGAATGGTTCAATGATTCCAAAGGTACCAATATAGGTGCTTCTATCGCCTCGTTACGAAGCCTGAATGGCAATGTCGTGTTGTTGGCAGGAGGTGTTTTCAAAGGAGGTGACTTGGACCAATTTCGCTCTGCAGTGGCCAGATATGCAAAACACGTCATCTTGTTTGGGCGTGATGCAGACCTGTTGCGGCAGGCTGTGAGTGGTGCGGCATGCGTTCACTCAGCCAATTCGATGCGTGACGCTGTAACAATAGCTAAAAAACTTTCTGTAGCCGGCGACAAAGTCTTGTTATCGCCGGCATGCTCAAGTCTTGACATGTATCAGGATTACAGCGAACGAGGCATGGACTTTGAAAGTTGTTTCAGGGAACTGGCTACATGAACTTTTCGGAACAGGCTACTCGCTCAACACAGTCCAGCCTAGATATGAAGCTGTACCACCATTGCGATGTCACGCTTGTTATATCGGCACTCTTTCTACTTGCCGTAGGACTGGTCATGGTAGCATCTTCTTCAGTGGAAATTGCGGATCGTGCAACTGGAGATCCACTTTACTATTTCAAACGCCAGGCAATTTTTGCCGTGTTAGGTGTGCTGGCTGCATTATTACTCACCAAGATCCGGCTGGCATACTGGGAAAACTCCGGCATAGCCCTGCTGTTTCTCATGATCACGCTACTGGTACTCGTTTTGGTACCAGGGGTGGGTAGAACTGCCTATGGGAGTACAAGGTGGCTGGCTTTAGGACCTTTAGGGATACAAGTGTCCGAGGTTGTAAAACTTCTGCTGGTTCTATATTTGGCTGGATATATGGTCAAGCATGGAAGGCAGATCGTTGAATCGTTCACCGGTATTGTTAAACCCATGCTGGTTTTGATTGTTTTGCTTACCTTGTTACTGCTTGAGCCAGATTTCGGAGCTGCGATCGTTCTGCTGGCTATCACGCTAGGCATGTTTTGTTTGGCAGGTGCAAAAATCTGGAATTTCATATTTCTGCTTTTTGCATCGGCTGTTTCAATGGCAGCAGTTGCTGTTTCTTCACCTTATCGTCTGGAACGCCTTACAGCGTTTCTCAATCCCTGGTCAGACCCGTTTGGTTCGGGCTTTCAACTTACTCAATCCCTCATAGCAATTGGAAGCGGTTCCTGGACCGGGCTGGGTCTTGGTGCAAGCGTGCAGAAGCTGTTTTATCTGCCAAAAGCTCACAACGACTTTGTATTTGCCGTAATTGCCGAGGAGCTTGGCCTGGTTGGAGTTACCATGATTCTGCTCTTGTTCATGGTTCTTGTTTACAGATGCTTTGCAATCGGCAGATGGGTAGAAAAAAAAGGCATGAAGTTCGGTGCGCAGGTTTGTTATGGGATAGGAATCTGGATTGGCTTACAGGCTTTTATCAATATCGGAGTCAACATGGGGGTTCTACCTACCAAGGGACTCACATTGCCCCTTGTTAGTGCAGGAGGCAGCAGTCTGCTGGTTGTATGCATGGCGATTGGCTTGGTAACACGCGTGTACATAGAAGGAATTGCAGATAGGACTTCAAACCTTCAGGAGTTCTCTGAAGAATGAAAGGGTGCCATCCAATCATGATATTTGCAGGCGGTACTGGAGGTCATGTGTTTCCAGCGCTTGCCGTTGCCAGAAAGATAGAACAGGAGGGCATACCTGTCGTCTGGGTAGGTACAGAAAAAGGCATTGAATCCAAAGTGGTCCCTAGCACTCCATACCAGTTTGAAACAATTTCCATCGGCGGTCTTCGAGGTAAAGACATGATCACACTCCTGTTTGCACCGATCAAGATGGGATTGGCAGGGCTTCAAACCGTATGGCTGATGCTCAAACATTGGCCTTGTGCAGTTTTAGGCATGGGTGGATTTGTCTCTGGCTCAGGCGGCTTGGTGGCTGCCTTATTCCGGAGACCCCTAATCATTCATGAGCAAAATGCGATTGCGGGTCTGACGAACCGCATACTTGCCCCATTTGCCAAGTGCGTTTTGGTTGGATTTCCTAACACGATTGTGCACAAGAACATTGAGGTTGTGGGCAACCCGGTACGAATGGAAATTTCACAAGGTAAACGTGAATTACCTGTTGCTGAACCAGCAGACAGGCCTTTGCGTATACTCGTAGCCGGCGGTAGTCAGGGTGCTCATGTCTTGAACCAAACGGTACCACTGGCGTTGGCAACTCTCGCTTTTGAGGAGCGGCCTGAAATCTGGCATCAGTCCGGGCAGTACAAGCTTGATTTTACAGTGCAGCAATATGAAGCATGCAATGTTGAGGCTCGTGTGGATGCATTCATCGACTCAATGCATGAAGCATATGCTTGGGCAGATCTGGTGATATCACGTGCTGGTGCCATTACTGTTGCAGAACTTGCTTTGGCGGGTGTTGGGGCAATTCTTGTTCCATACCCTCATGCAGTGGACAACCATCAAATGGCCAATGCATCTGCCTTGGTCAAAGCTGATGCGGCTCTCCTGATTCAGGAACACGAGTTCACAGTTGAGGCCTTGGCCGGTCTGTTGCGCGATTTGAATATTCAACGCTTTAGAGTCAAAGACATCGCCAAGAAAATTCAAAGTTTTGCCAAACCCCAGGCTGCCAATCATGTTGCCAGTATTTGCATGCAAGTTTGCCTCGATAGAAATGCTAACCGTAAAGATCCATCAGGTATTTCAAGCCATGATATTTGATAGTGGGCATTTTGCTACTCGCAAAATTAAACATGTGCACTTTGTTGGCATTGGTGGGTCCGGCATGGGCGGTATTGCAGAAGTGATGGTCAATTTAGGCTACCAGGTTCATGGTTCTGACATACAAGAAAGCGAGATGACCCGACGCTTGGCAAAGCTGGGAGCGACAATTTCCCCAAAACATGATGTCAGCAATGTCAGCAATGCAGACGTAGTAGTAATGTCCAGTGCTGTCGGAGATGATAACCCGGAAATCATAGCTGCTCGTGACCGACGTATACCTGTGGTTCCTCGTGCAGAAATGCTGGCCGAGCTGATGCGCTTTCGATATGGAATTGCCGTTGCGGGCACGCATGGCAAGACGACAACTACAAGTCTCATTGCATCGATTCTTGCAAATTCTGGTTTTGATCCGACGTTTATCATTGGAGGGCGAGTTAACAGTTTTGGAAGCCATTCAAAACTGGGAACTGGGCAGTATCTTGTGGCCGAGGCAGATGAAAGCGATTCTTCATTTTTGTATTTGCAGCCTATCATGTCAGTAGTTACCAATATCGACTCGGACCATTTGGATGCCTACGGAGGAGATTTCAAAGCACTGCAAGATGCCTTTTTGCAGTTTATTCACCACCTGCCATTTTATGGAATTGCAGTGTTATGTATTGACGATCAAAATGTAGCCTTCTTGTTGCCGAAAATTGCTCGACCTTACACTACTTACGGGTTTTCTGATGGTGCAGATTACCGGGTAATTGAGGTTACAAAGTCTCAAAACCAAACCGAGTTTGTTTTAGCTCGTCCAGACAAGCAGCCACCACTCAGGTTTACATTGAACTTGCTGGGTACACATAATGTTTTGAATGCAGTAGCAGCCGTCGTCATCGCTTTGCAGCTCGATGTCAAGGAAGACTGCATACAGTCTGCTCTAGAACACTTCCAGGGGATTTCACGGCGACTGGAAATCTATCCTCAAATTTGTATCAGCGATAAGCATGTCCAGCTATTGGATGACTATGCCCATCATCCTGTGGAAATCGCTGCCACGATGTCCACTGTCCGTGACAATTGGCCAGGAAAAAGGTTGGTCGTATTATTCCAGCCGCATCGTTACACGCGCACCAGGGATCTCTTTGACGATTTTGTTCGCGTACTGAATGAGGTCGATGTGCTGATGTTATGCGAAGTGTATGCGGCCAATGAAGATCCGATAGCCGGTGCGGACAGTTTGTCGCTGAGCCGTGCATTGAGGGCACGAGGCAAGCTTGATCCTATACTGGTCAAGGATTATGCCGAGATTGAGGCGACACTCAGGCATGTTGTAAATGAAGGGGACATTTTGCTCACACTCGGTGCAGGCAGTATCGGTAATTTTGCACGGCAGTTGAATGACACATTTTCTGCAAGTCGGAATTAGAAGTGGTTTGGAAATGTTACGCGGGAAACTCGAAAAAGATGCATCACTGGCAAGGTATACCAGTTGGAAGGTGGGCGGTGTGGCAGATATCTTGTATCGACCTGCAGATTTACAAGATGTGAGAAATTTCTTGACGACACTGGACGCTGAGGTGCCTGTCATCTGGCTGGGTGGCGGTACAAATGTTCTGGTTCGTGACGGTGGAATTCGAGGTGCTGTCGTTTTGTTGCACGGTTGTCTGGATCAGCTTGACTGTGTCGATACTGGTTTAGTACGTGCCGAAGCCGGAGCATCTTGCGCAAAGCTCGCCCGCTTATGTGCAAATCTGGAATTGCAAGGTGCAGAGTTTTTTTCTGGAATACCTGGAAGTGTTGGGGGTGCCTTGGCCATGAATTCAGGAGCGCATGGGAGTGAAACATGGGAGTTCGTGCAAAGTGTAGAAACGGTAGATAGATCTGGCAGCTTGCATGTACGTTACCCGAAAGAATTCAGCCCTGGATATCGAACTGTATGCTTGCCTGGCAAAGAATGGTTTACAGGAGCCTTGTTCCATTTCACCAGTGGGAATAGTGAAATGACCAAGGATAAAATCCGCGAACTGCTCGAAATGCGTAACGCTGCCCAGCCCGTTGGGAGCAGAAGCTGCGGCTCAGTATTCAGGAATCCAGAAAACGATTATGCAGCAAGGCTGATTGAAATGTGCAACCTGAAGGGTGTGAGCAATGGAGGGGCATGTGTTTCTGAAAAGCATGCAAACTTCATTGTCAACGAAGGAGATGCCACGGCAAAAGATATTGAGGATTTGATATGGAAAGTGCACGAAACCGTTAAAAATAAGTGTGGAACCGTGCTGGTTCCTGAAGTCAGGATTATTGGAGAAACTGCATGATGGATGTTTCCAAATTTGGCAAGGTAGCTGTATTGATGGGAGGCTGTTCATCTGAGAGAGATATCTCCTTGGCTAGTGGGTCTGCAGTACTGAATGCCTTAACGGAAATGCACGTCAACGCTTCGGGCATAGATGTGTCGGGCGATGTATTCGAAAGGCTGCGTGCTGAAAATTTCGATCGGGCATTTGTCGCGCTGCATGGATATCTTGGTGAGGATGGGTGTATACAAGGTGGCCTGGATGTGATTGGCATGCCTTACAGCGGTTGTGGTGTTCTAGCATCCAGCATCTGCATGAACAAGTGGATGACAAAGATGATCTGGTCGGGGCAGGGAATACCTACCCCCAGTTTCCGGGTTTTGGGTGAGTCTATCGATGCAGATTCCTTAGTGGCTGAACTTGGATTGCCAATGATCCTTAAACCGGCATCGCAGGGGTCAAGCATAGGTATTACAAAGGCAAATTCCAAGGAAGAAATCATGGCCGCATGGCAGTGTGCACATGATCTTGAAAGCACTGTAATCGCAGAGAAATGGATAGATGGTCAGGAATATACGGCAGCAATACTTGCCGGTCATGTTTTACCACTGATTCGACTTGAGACGCCCAGAGCGTTCTATGATTTTGATGCGAAATACCATTCCAATGACACCCTGTACCACTGCCCTTGCGGACTTCCTGAGGCACAAGAAATGAATATCAAGGAGCAATCTTTGCTGGCATTTGAAGTCACATCGGCTACAGGCTGGGGAAGAGTTGACCTGATTTTAGATGGTGAGGGTCAGCCTTGGTTTCTGGAAATCAATACTGTTCCCGGCATGACGGATCATAGTTTAGTTCCTATGGCTGCGATGGCTGAAGGTATGGGATTTAATGAATTGGTAATCAGGATTCTGGGAACATCGCTTACCGAACATGCGTAAATCATCACGAAAAAGCCGGAAGAGTGTATCTATGAAGCGAACTGCTGTAGAGCGCTTCTCATTGCGAGGTGCGTGGGACACCTTGGTGATTTTGTTGTTACTGATTGCTATAGGGTGCCTTTCATATTACGTTCAGAAACATGCTACTGGCTTGCTCACTTGGCCACGGGTTGAGCGAGTAAGGGTAGAGGGCAATCTGCGTCCTGCTGATTATGAGGTATTCAAAAGCATAGTAGTCGCCCATGTTTCAAAAGGGTTACTCCGCATTTCCACAAGTCGGCTGGAAATGGAGCTGGAAAAGCTGCCATGGGTCTACCGCGTACAGTCGAGGAGATCATGGCCAGACACACTGGAAGTCACAGTACAGGGGCAAGACCCAATAGCTCGATGGGGTAAATCCGGGCTCATGAATGAAAAAGGGGAGATCTTTTTCCCGAAATCCGTCGATTCCTATACTGCCATGCCTATGTTGTACGGAGACGAGGCTCGTGCCCCGCTGCTGGTGCGCGAATTCGAAAACAGCGTAAAAAGCCTGGAGCCTTTGGGTTTGCAGCTTCAGGGTTTGTTTGAGGATAAGCGCCACTCCAAACAGATGGTACTGTCCAACGGGGTCATATTGGTGGCAGGTCACGGAAACGTTCGCAAGAAGATTGCCCGCTTCATCGCAGCATACGAACAATTCCTTTCGCCCCAGATCAGTCAGGTAAAAAAAGTTGATCTTCGATATACCAATGGGCTGGCAGTTGAATGGAAGGACCCGCAACTGGCCGGCGATATAGAGTTGGACCGTGCCCTGTGAACCGCAAAACAGAAAATAACATGATAGTCGGATTGGACATTGGCACTTCCAAAGTCGCGACAGTCGTGGGTGATGTCAGCGAAGACAATCAGGTAGAAATAGTCGGCGTAGGTTCTCACCCGTCTCGTGGATTGAAAAAGGGAGTTGTTGTTAACATCGAGTCAACAGTACAGGCAATTCAGCGTTCTATCGAGGAGGCTGAACTGATGGCAGGCTGCCAAATCCATTCCGTCTACACAGGGATAGCAGGCAGTCATATTCGAGGCATGAATTCTCATGGGATAGTTGGAGTCAAGGATCGAGAAGTATCAAGCGGAGACGTCGAGCGGGTATTGGATGCTGCACGGGCTGTTGCAATTCCGGCTGACCAGAGGGTTTTTCAGGTAATGCCGCAGGAATTCGTGGTTGATCAGCAGGAAGGCATTCGTGAACCTGTAGGGATGTCGGGTGTGAGGCTTGAAGCCAAAGTTCATTTGGTGACAGGGGCAGTCAGTGCTGCACAAAATATCATCAAGTGCATACAACGTTGTGGGCTTGAAGTTGATGACATCATCCTGGAGCAACTCGCGTCAAGTAGTGCGGTACTGACTGATGATGAGAAAGAACTTGGTATCTGCTTTGTAGATATAGGTGGAGGCACTACGGACGTGGCGGTTTTTACAGATGGAGCCATCAAACATACAGCTGTGATCCCCATTGCAGGAGATCAAGTAACCAATGATATTGCGATTGCCATGAGGACGCCGACACAGCATGCCGAAGAGATAAAAATCAAATATGCCTGTGCATTACGCCAACTTGCTAATCCTGATGACACGATCGAAGTTCCCAGTGCAGGTGGTCGGGACCCAAGGAGGTTATCACGTCAGACCCTGGCTGAAGTTGTCGAGCCACGCTATGAAGAACTGCTTTCATTGGTTCTTGCTGAGTTGCGCCGGAGCGGTTTCAGTGACCTCGTTGCTGCCGGAGTAGTGCTTACAGGTGGAAGCTCAAGAATGGAAGGTGTGGTGGATTTAGCGGAAGAAATTTTTCATATGCCGGTACGTCTGGGTATTCCGCAGAACGTAACTGGACTTGCAGATGTTGTCCGTAACCCCGTTTATTCAACGGGTGTTGGATTACTGCTATTTGGTCTTCAAAACCGGAATTTGAGTAAAGATTCTCCTTCAGGAGAATCGAGGATGGTGGACGTACTCAAAAAGGTAAAGAACTGGTTTCAAGGGAGTTTTTAAAAACTCATGTCTATGACATGCAACTAGAGGAGAAAGGTCATGTTTGAACTGATGGATACGTACAGTCAAAGTGCTGTAATCAAGGTGATTGGTGTTGGTGGAGGCGGGGGCAATGCTGTGCAGCATATGGCCAATACTGCCATCGATGGTGTTGATTTTATCTGCGCAAATACGGATTCGCAGGCTCTCAAGAGTACAGATGTCAAAACGGTACTGCAGCTTGGAAATGAGATCACAAAAGGCTTGGGTGCAGGCGCCAATCCTGTAGTAGGCCGAGAAGCGGCACTTGAAGATCAGGAACGGATTGCTGAGTCGATCACTGGTGCAGACATGCTGTTCATTACAGCCGGAATGGGGGGCGGTACTGGAACCGGTGCAACTCCTGTAGTTGCAGAAATTGCTGAAGAACTGGGTATTCTGACTGTGGCAGTTGTCACCAAACCGTTCAAATTTGAAGGCAAGAAGCGTATGCAGATTGCCAATGCCGGTATTGATGAACTGGTAAAGCACGTTGATTCATTGATCACAATACCCAATGAAAAGTTGCTTACTGTGTTGGGCAGGGATACAGATTTGCTAAAAGCATTTGAGTCGGCCAATGATGTTCTGCTCGGTGCCGTTCAGGGAATTGCAGAACTGATTACCTGTCCTGGCCTGATCAACGTAGATTTTGCTGATGTGCGAACAGTCATGTCTGAGATGGGAATGGCAGTCATGGGTTCCGGTACGGCGTCAGGACCAGAACGTGCACATGAATCAGCAGAATCCGCCATATCCAGCCCGTTACTTGAAGATGTGGATATAGCAGGTGCGAAGGGGATTTTGGTAAATGTTACAGCTAGTGCAGGTCTCTCGATAGGTGAATTTGATGAAATAGGCAATCATATCAAAGGCTTGGCATCAGATGATGCGACGGTAGTCGTCGGAACAGTGATTGATGAGGCAATGGAAGACAGTTTGCGTGTGACACTTGTGGCCACTGGCATTGGCTCACCGGCTCAGCCACAGTCATTGCCGGAAAAACCTGCAATGAAATTAGTGGAGACGCCTGTAAAAAAGGCTGTGGGTGCAGATGAGGAACCCCGACATGATGCTGGAATTGCCGGGACTAGCGCTCAGGCTACAGGGAAAAACCAAGACTATGACTTGGATTATCTGGATATCCCGACATTTTTACGCACGCAAGCCGACTGACGGGAACCCTTTCCGGGGTTGCTGGTCAAAACCTCTAGCGGAGATACGAAAAAATTGTGTAGTATTGACATAGTACTCATTTCTTCAACTCGTCGAGAGTAATACAAGGACGAAGAAGCAAGCCAGTCGCATATGTCCAATTAGGATATCTAAGGCCTGTGATACAGCAAAGAACATTAAAAAACATCATACGTGCCACAGGCGTTGGCTTACATACTGGCAAGAAGATATTTCTTACGCTTCGCCCTGCGCCTGTGGATACAGGCGTCATGTTCAGGCGCGTCGACCTGGACCCACCCCTGGAAATAAAAGCCAGCCCTGAGAATGTAGGTGATACCAGCCTGTCTACGACCCTTGTTTCTGAGGGTGTTCGTATTTCGACTGTAGAACACTTGCTCTCAGCAATGGCAGGGTTGGGCATAGATAATGCTTATGTGGATGTCAGTGCGCCCGAGGTGCCAATTATGGATGGCAGTGCAGGGCCGTTTGTGTTTTTGCTGCAGTCAGCAGGGATTGTTGAGCAAAATGCGGCCAAGAGGTTTATTAGGATCAACAAGTCAGTTGAAATAAGAGAAAATGACAAGTGGGCCAGGTTTGATCCATTTGATGGCTTTAAAGTCGGGTTTGTGATCGATTTTGATCATCCGGTTTTTAAAGCAGGGCCACAAAAGGCAGAACTGGACTTTTCCACAACCTCTTTCGTTAAGGAGGTTTCCCGTTCAAGAACGTTTGGATTCATGCGTGATTTTGAGGCATTGCGCTCTCGCAATCTGGCCTTGGGGGGCAGTCTCGACAATTCAATTGCAGTAGATGATCACCGCATCCTAAATGAAGATGGCCTGCGGTATGAAGATGAGTTTGTCAAGCACAAAATATTGGATGCAATTGGCGATTTGTACCTGCTTGGGCATGGACTGATTGGTGCCTTCAGCGGCTATAAATCCGGGCATGCATTAAACAACAAACTGCTGAGAAAGCTGGTTAAGGAAGTCGATGCGTGGGAAGAGGTGACATTTGAGGATGGAGAGGATACCGTCCCAATTTTCTATAGTTCGCCAATGAGTGCGAACGTGTAACTTCGTCAGAAATCGCTTCAAGCACCTTTTTTTCGTTTGGAAAGGCTTATCAAGGCCTCTTTCAGTGCATGGTCTGCCACTTGGTCCGCACATGCCTTGATATGGCGGGCACCATATTCAGATAATGATTGTTTTGTAAGCTTGGGTTTGGAGCTATCAGTAGTTTTTCTGATTTTAATCTTTAACTGATTTAGGTATTCTTTCAGTGAGAGGCCAAGTTCCTGGTTCAGTTGTTTTAGGATTTCCTGTTGCTGAAACCGGATCAGGCTTGCTTGGCTAGGATTGTCGGTGACAATTGTCAGGGTCCGATCTTCGATGTTTGCTACCCAACAATGACTGGCAAGGTTTGCAGGCAGCTGCATTCTTAAACTAAAGGTAAGCCGGTGCAGGAGTTTCGTTTTTTTCTGGATCTCTGTGCCCAGATAAGACGTTAGCTTTTGCATTGGTACGGCTTCATGTACATTACTTGATCACAGAAGTAGGCGACATTGATGAACATTATCATTTTCCCTCGATCTCGCACACGCTTTATTTGTGTGAACCACCTTCGAGGTTTAAACAGGGGCGGATTGATCGTTGTGGCTTTCATAATGTCGCTAATGTTACTGGGCGGTGGTTATGCAGCAGGAATTGTATTTGGAAATCAGGTAATTTTAAGCGAGTGGCAAAGAGATATTCTTGAGCAAGAAGCACGTCTGGAGCTTTCCAAGCAGGAAGTCCAGGCTCAGGTTGATGCGCTCACTATACAGGCCGGACAGTTGCAGGCACACATTAACCGTATCGATGCATTAGGAAGTGTGCTGGTAGAAGCTGCAGGCTTTGAGCCTGATGAGTTCAACTTTGATCCCCCTGCTGCCATTGGTGGGCCTGAAATTTCTATGAATGAAATCCAGATCACGGACAAGCAAATCGATGCTGTATTCAAAGAAATCCAGACTAGTCTTGATGCTCGTGAGCGCCAGTTGAATACTCTCAGCATTGCGTTTTATGACAAGAAGTTCGAAAAGGATACTGTTCCTCAAGGCCGGCCTGTGGCTCATAGCTGGATCTCATCACGATTCGGGAAACGAAGAAGTCCATTTACGGGGAAACCTGAGATGCACAAGGGCATGGATTTTGGAGGCAGGGTCGGAAGCAGCGTAGTGGCAGTTGGAGGCGGAATTATCACGTTTGCTGGAAAAAATGGCAGCTATGGAAAAATTGTCGAAGTGGATCATGGCAATGGCTACAAGACTCGCTATGCGCACAACAAGGAACTGTTGGTACAGAAAGGTGAGGTAATCAAGCGTGGCCATGTAATTGCGAAGCTGGGTGATACTGGTCGTTCAACCGGCCCGCATGTGCATTTTGAGGTTCTAAAAGACGGTATTCAAGTAGACCCGATGAAGTATATTCACTAATTAATCAGTACTTCTCCTGAAATCGGTTGATATTCATTTTGCCCTGTTTTGCCAAAACTGATTCGTATTGATCAGTTTGTGATGCATGTTAAAACCTGGTACTCAATTCATTGTAAACAGGATTTGCCATTTAATTTTCAACATCTGTTGAAACCATCGCATGTTTGAAAAATTCACCAATAAAGTTTTTGGCAGCCGAAACCAGAGGATGCTGGGTCGCTATTACAAGGCAGTCCAGAAAATTAATGATCTCGAGGAAGCCTGCAAAATGCTTGATGACCAGGCCTTGCGTGGAAAGACCCAGGAATTTCGACAACGACTCGAGAATGGGGAAAACCTGAACAATATTCTGCCTGAAGCTTTCGCTGTTGTACGAGAAGCTGCAAGACGTACGCTTGAAATGCGCCACTTCGATGTCCAGTTAGTCGGAGGTATGGTGCTAAACGACGGTAATATTGCCGAAATGCGGACTGGAGAAGGTAAGACACTAGCCGCAACTTTGCCGGTTTATCTGAATACTCTGAGCGGCAGAGGAGCCCATGTTGTAACGGTGAATGACTATCTGGCCAACCGTGATGCAGAATGGATGGGCGTAGTTTATCGCATGCTTGGGCTTGACGTAGGTGTAGTGACGGGGGGAATGGAGCATCAGGAGCGGAAAAAAGCCTATGCAGCGGATATTACATACGGAACCAATAACGAATTCGGATTTGATTATTTGCGTGACAACATGGAGTTTTCCATAGAAGAGTGTGTGCAGCGTGATCTCAACTTTGCTGTTGTGGACGAAGTAGACTCAATTCTGATCGATGAGGCCCGTACACCCCTCATAATATCTGGCTCTACCGGTGAAAATCTGGACATGTACAAGGCGATGAACGCGCTGGTTTACAGTCTCACTGGACAGCAGGAGGAAGAAGGTCCGGGTGACTACAGTGTCGATGAAAAAAGCAAGCAGATACATTTGACTGAGGATGGTCATCAACATATAGAGGACTTGTTGCTCAAGGAGGACCTGCTGGCAGTAGACGAGACGTTATACGATCCCAAGAACATAAACTTGCTGCACCATGTAAATGCAGCCCTGCGTGCCAATGTGCTGTTTCAGAAGAACGTGGACTACATAGTTCGGAACGGTCAGGTCATCATCGTAGATGAGTTTACGGGTCGGACAATGCCTGGTAGGCGCTGGTCAGATGGCTTGCACCAGGCGATAGAAGCCAAGGAAGGTGTCAGGATCCAAAATGAGAACCAGACGCTGGCGTCCATCACATTCCAAAACTATTTTCGCCTGTATGAAAAATTATCCGGGATGACTGGAACAGCAGATACGGAGGCATATGAGTTCCAGTCAATATACGGTCTGGAAGTAGTGGTTATCCCAACGCACCAACCAATGATCCGGAATGACATGGGTGACCTTGTATACCTGACTATGCAGGAAAAATATGATGCCATCATTGGTGATATCAAAAATTGCGTAGATAACAACCAGCCGGTACTGGTTGGAACGACATCAATTGAATCTTCAGAGCTCATTTCTGGTATTTTGCAAAGTACCGGAATAGAACATCAAGTGCTAAATGCGAAACAGCACGAGAAGGAGTCTCATATAATTACTCAGGCGGGTCGTCCAGGTACTGTAACCATTGCTACAAATATGGCAGGTCGAGGTACAGATATCGTACTTGGAGGCAATCTTGATGCAGAGCTTCAGCAACTCCCGCCTGAAGCCTCTGAGACCGATCGTGAGCATGTGTTGCCTGATTGGAAGCAAAGACATGATGCAGTAATTCAGGCTGGCGGATTGCATATCATTGGAACAGAGAGGCATGAGTCGAGGCGCATAGACAACCAGCTACGTGGGCGTGCTGGGCGTCAAGGTGATGTGGGATCAAGCCGGTTTTACCTTTCGATGGAAGATAATCTGATGCGAATATTTGCGTCTGAGAAAGTAAAGGGTTTAATGCAGAAGCTTGGTATGGAAGAAGGAGAATCGATCGAACATCCGTGGGTATCCAGAGCCATTGAAAATGCGCAGCGCAAAGTGGAAGCTCACAACTTCGATATTCGCAAGCATTTACTTGAGTATGATGATGTTGCCAGTGATCAGCGCAAAGTGGTGTATGAGCAACGCAGGGAGCTGATGCAATCAAACGATATATCCGAAAACCTTATCGCAATTCGTGAAGATGTAATTGAAAATACGATCCATGAGTTCATCCCTGACGGGAGTATGGAAGAGCAATGGGATGTGGATGGACTTTGCAAAACATTTGAAAGCAGGTTTGGAATTTCTCTGTCGATCGGTCAATTGAAAGTTGAAGATGCATTTCTAGGAAGAGAAGAAATTGGTGAGAAACTTCATCAGAGCGCAGCTGACCAGTTCAAGGAAAAAGAAGATCGTGTTGGTGCGGAAATCATGCGTCGTCTTGAAAAAGATATTATGTTGAAAGTACTGGATAACCGCTGGAAAGAGCATCTTGCAGCTATGGATTACTTACGCCAGGGTATTGGTCTGCGAAGTTATGCACAGAAAAATCCCAAGCAGGAATACAAGAGGGAAGCCTTCAGCATGTTTCAGCAAATGCTGGAGCAGATCAAGCATGAAACAATTTCCTTGATTTCAAAAGTCGAACTGCCGACGCTGGAAGAAGTTCAGGCAATGGAAGCGGCACGGCAGATGCCTGAAGATATTCAATATCAGCATGCACAAGCCAACAGTTTGCTTAGCTCGCAGCAACAGGTCCCTTTGGACAGGGAGCCTCAGAAGCAACAATCATTTGAGCCGCTGCAGCAGAAAACTTTGGCAAAAGAACCTCAAAAGCAGCAGCCGTTTAAGAGAACACAGAAAAAACTGGGTCGAAATGAGCCCTGTCACTGTGGGTCAGGCAAAAAATTCAAGCACTGTCACGGCAAGCTTAGCTAACTGCCTGTACACGCATAACGTATAGCATGGCAGTTTCCGTGAAATCCCCCGAGTCATTGATGCCGGTTAAGGGCATACGCCTTTCTACGGCAGCTACAGGCATGCGTTATTTGCAAAGGGATGACCTGTTACTTGTAGAGGTTTGCGGGGATGCACGAACGGCTGCCGTGTTTACCACTAACCAGTTTTGTGCGGCGCCCGTTACTGTTTGCAGGAAACATTTGGAGATTTCACAGCCAAAATTCCTTTTGGTGAATGCCGGAATTGCTAATGCGGGATTGGGTGAGCAAGGAATTGCAGATGTTTATACATCGTGCACAGCGCTAGCAAGGGATAGCGGATGTAAAGTAGATGAAGTTCTACCTTTCTCGACTGGTGTAATCGGCGAACGGTTGTCAGTGGAAAAGATGACCTTATACTTTCGACAACTGCTTGACACGCTTGAGGAGGATAGATGGCTATCTGCAGCACGTGCAATCATGACCACGGATACCGTTTGTAAGGGACAATCCAGGCAAATGGTACTAGATGGACATACAGTGGTTGTTACTGGCATTGCAAAAGGGGCAGGTATGATCTATCCAAGCATGGCAACAATGCTGGCATTTGTTGCTACTGATTTGGGTTTCGTTTCAGGGAGTATTGAAAATATTTTAAAGGATGCCGTGAAGAAGTCTTTCCACTGCATCACTGTTGATGGTGATACCTCTACCAACGATGCTTGTGTATTCATGACGACAGGGCAGGCGGGTGTTGAATTTGGCCAGTTATCGGAGTCCGCGAGGAAAGAATTTCTGCATACCCTTCATTCAATATTCCTTGATTTGGCTCAATCCATCGTTAGAGATGCAGAAGGAGCTACGAAATTCATAAGTATCAGGGTTGATCAGGCTGCAAGTGAGCATGTTGCTCGAAATATTGCATTGACCATAGCACATTCGCCACTAGTCAAAACCATGGCATTTGCCTGTGATCCAAATTGGGGTCGAATACTGGCAGCCGTTGGCCGTGCGAATGTTGATACTCTTGAAATGAGCACTGTCACGCTTTATATCAATGGGTTACAGGTTGTCACGAATGGAAGGCTTTCCTCGGATTACGACGAACTTGCGGGAATCAAAGCTATGCAGCAAGATGAAATAGAATTCCGGCTGGAACTCGGCATGGGCGCCTGCTCAGCAAGGATTTGGACGACAGACCTTTCTTACGAGTACGTGAAGATTAATGCTGACTACAGGTCCTGATGATTTTCTTGAGAGTGCGTGTATAGCTCATAGAGGGATCAGGGTTGCCCTGGGGATTGTCAAGGATCGTCAGGGTAAAATTCTTGTAACCAGACGAAATCCAAATTCTCACCTGGGAGGACGGTTCGAATTTCCTGGAGGCAAACTTGAAGGAGGTGAGTCACCGAAAGCAGCATTAAAGCGAGAGCTGAAAGAAGAATTGAATCTGGAATTGCGACAGTGCCAACCTTTGATTCAAATTCCGTACTCGTATCCTGACATGGATGTATTTCTGGATGTATTCCTGGTAACCGAGTTCACTGGCAATCCATGTGGAAATGAAATGCAGACAATATACTGGAAAGAAATTTCAGAGCTGGAAAATCTGGACTTTCCAGATGCAAATCACGGGATTATCCGTGCATTGCAGTTGCCTCGCTTAATTTCAGTTACTCCCAGCGTAAATCAAAACCCCGCATTTCTGCAGCATTTCGAGAGAACAGTAAAACAGGAAAGGATTTCTGTCATTCATCTTCGTTCACATGAGCTTGATACTCTGCAATATTTACGATTGGCGAAAACCTGCTTGGAGATATGTCAACAACATTTGACGCGTCTTGTATTAAATTCAAAACCCGAATTTCTTGAAAAAATAGATGCGGCAGGGCTGCATTTGACCAGTAGGAGACTATTGGCAACTCATGAACGACCACTTGGAAAGGATTACCTCGTCAGTGCTTCCTGTCACGATTTGGGTGAAGTGAGGCATGCATCAGGAATCGGTCTGGACTATATTTTTTTGGGTCCCGTATTAGAGAAGACTATCATCACAGGTGCAAGCCCACTGGGATGGCGGAATTTTTTTGAACTTGCTCAACGCAGTTCGATCCCGGTCTACGCGATAGGGGGTCTTGGAGCCTTCAATATTGACAGTTCAATCGGATTTGGAGGGCAGGGGGTTGCTGCTATCCGCGATGTATGGAAATAGTTTGCTGTAAAGAAAGTTAAAAGCCGCAACAGGTTAACTTAAATTCCACATCTGAATTCGTCTGCTTTGGGTTTTGTCCAAGTTTGGCTTGTTCAAAGAAGCGAAGTGAAAATCTCTGTTTTCCTGCACTGCATTCCGGGTAATACGCGCTTTCCACATTTATTCGGATGAGCTGATATGGCCTGTCCGAATTGAGGGTCTGGCTGTAGAAACCTTTTGGTGCAGAAATCTTTAGGGCTTGTCCACTTTGTCTGATTAATTGTAAAGATTGTGAAATTCCTTTCTGAAATATTTCGAATGGCTCGATCCAGTTGTTCAGCGTAGCATTACGCTCTACCGATGGCTGCCCGAGCCAATGATGGTATTCGGGCAAATCAAACCCACACGTGCCCCCAGGAATCGAAGCTCGCTGACGGATACTGTTGACAAAAACATCATTTTTAAGATGCTCATTGAGCTGACCTTCAAAGGCATGCAGTTGTTCAAATATTAAATTGTGCTGTGAAAGGACTTTGTTCAGTTTGACTGAATTAATTTTTGGTCTGTGTGCAAGTTGTTCCAACGTATTAATTTGTCGCTTGATCTCCTTTAGCAATTCCTGCTTGAGATCACCACGCGAAACAAGATTCAAAATTTCAATCAACGTCAGCAGTGCACTGTGTGTGTCAAATGGTCTTTGCTGCTTAGCAAAGAACTCGAATCGATCTGTCAGCTGTTCATAGCGTAAGAAAGTACGTATCCTCTCGTTCAGCGGTTGTTCATAATCTATTGTCAGACGTCTGGAGTTTTCGTTCACGGTTCAGAGAGTTTAGCTATGGTGGTATAAAACGTGTGCAGTATAGCAACCTTTTTTTGCAAACATTTCAGGCTTTTTTGATTTTCGATAATATCATTGGCCAGCTTTAATCGCTCATTACGTTTAATTTGGGCAGAAATGATAGCTCTCACATGCAGTTCACTGCACTTGTCCCTCTGTGTGACCCGCTGTATCTGCTGTTCAATTGTGCAATCTACAACCAGCACGCGGTCTATCATGTCTGTACGCTGTGTTTCCAGTAGTAGTGGTATCACGACGATGCAGTAATCATCACCGAGATGGTTTAGTCTTCGTCCAATTTCCTTGAATACCAATGGATGCAATATAGCTTCCAGTGTGTCACGAATTTCGGAATCAGAAAATACTGCTTCCCGAAGTTTGTGGCGTAGTAAATTTGAATGATCATCAAAGTATTTGGTGCCTAGGTTTTCATACAACCGTTTCGAGACTTCACTCGTGTCCGTCAGATTTCTAGCTATGGCATCTGCATCAATTACTGGAATGTTGAAGTCCTTTTCAAAGATGTCGGATACAGCTGTTTTCCCGCAGCCGATGCCACCTGTGAGGCCTACTACTAACACCGTAAAAGATACCTGAGTATAATGGAAGAATACGCCTTATCTCTCATAATATGAATATACATGAATATCAGGCCAAGGCTATTTTTTCACGCTTTGGGATCCCTGTATTAGGTTCGCATCTCATCAAGCATGGTGACAATGTTGAGTCATTTTGTGAGTCCTTGGACCATAAGGCCTGGACGGTAAAAGCACAGGTGCATGCAGGCGGGCGTGGCAAGGGCGGTGGCGTAGTACGGGTCATGGACAAAAACGATCTTGAATCAGCCATTTCAGATTTACTGGGTGCCAGGCTGGTTACAAATCAGACCGATGACGAAGGATTACCTGTTTCAGCAGTTCTTGTTGAGGAGACTGCCCAGATCAGTAGGGAACTGTATGTTGCGATGCTGGTGGACAGGGAGCAGGATCAGGTAGCAATAATCGCTTCTGCTGAAGGCGGGATGGATATAGAGCAGGTAGCTCTGCAAACACCGGAAAAGATCATTACACAGTACATACATCCCGCAACAGGGTTGCAGTCGAACCAGATCAGAGAAATTGCATATGGTTTGGGATTGGGAAAGAAAAGCCAGTTTCAACAACTACACGATATCCTATTAAAGTTGTTTGAAGTTTTTGTGTCATGTGACTGCAGCCTGCTCGAAATCAATCCTCTTATTGTTGATAGAGATGAAAACCTCCTTGCACTGGATGCAAAAATCAACTTTGACGATAACGCACTCTTTCGCCAGCGAGAAATTGTAGAGCTTCGTGACTTCACGCAGGAAAACAGTCACGAGCAGAGCGCGAGGGAACTGAATCTGAATTACGTGAAGCTGGATGGCAACATTGGCTGTATTGTTAATGGTGCAGGGCTGGCAATGGCTACCATGGACCTGATAAAACATCATGGAGGAGAACCTGCAAATTTCTTGGATATCGGTGGTGATACCACACAGGGCAAAGTAGAGAAAGCATTCAAATTTATTTTGAGTGACAGGAATGTGAAATCTGTGTTTATCAATATATTTGGGGGAATTGTCCGCTGTGACCTCACTGCACAGGGAATAGTGGATGCCCTGCAGAAAGTACCCTTACTGGTTCCCGTGATAATCCTGCTTCAGGGAACCAATGCAGCAGAAGGCAGGAGATTACTTGAGAATCACCATAAGGACATTTTTCTTGTCACATCTCTTGTAGAGGGAGCGCAACAAGTTGTGGCCCTGGCAAATTCCTGATTGGCAAAATAGTCCATACAGAAATGGGTGTGCTAATCGATAAATCTACTAGAGTCCTGTGTCAGGGAATAACCGGTACGCAAGGCACATTTCACACGCGTCAGGCTATTGCCTATGGAACGAGGGTTATTGCAGGAGTTACACCTGGAAAGGGTGGTACAACTCATCTGGAACTACCCGTATATGACACAGTTCACCAGGCGCTGAGGCATCATGAAATTGATGCAAGTGTGATTTATGTACCGGCAGCGTTTGCGGCAGACGCCATTCTCGAATCCATTAACGCCGGGATAAAACTGGTGGTTTGTATCACGGAAGGTATACCTATTCTCGACATGGTTAAAGTAAAGTCTGTGTTGAGCGGCTCAGAAACTCTTTTGTTGGGCCCAAATTGCCCAGGTGCTATTACGCCGAATGAATGCAAGATCGGAATCATGCCAGGGGATATCCATCGTTCGGGCAAGGTTGGGATCGTTTCCCGTTCAGGTACACTCACCTATGTGGCGGTTAATCAGACGATGGAATACGGCTTGGGTCAGTCTACCTGTATAGGCATAGGGGGTGACCCGCTTCATGGCTTGGGATTTATCGAGTGCCTGGAAATGTTTGAACATGATAAGGCTACGGAAGGCATTATCTTGGTCGGGGAGATTGGTGGAACCGCAGAGGAGGAAGCAGCCGAGTATATCCAGGGAAATGTGTCCAAGCCAGTAGTGGCCTATATTGCGGGAGTTACCGCGCCTCCAGGTAAACGTATGGGTCATGCAGGTGCAGTAATCAGTGGAGGCAAAGGGACGGCCAAGCAAAAGTATCAGGCGCTAGAACAAGCGGGGGTAGCAACTTCACGAAATCCGGCCGAAATCGGGGCGCAGATGCGCGGGCTTCTTAGTGATTGATGGATCAGGAGTATCTTTGATCTGATGAATGACACGCTGGATATCTCCCTCGCACAATGTAATTTTCTGGTTGGAGACATTGAAGGTAATACGCGGAAGATTATCGAAACTGCAAAATATGCTCGAGATCACCTTCATGCAGATTTGGTGGTATTTTCTGAATTATCCCTTACAGGATATCCGCTTGAGGACCTTTTGTTTCACCCAGCAATCCTGCCAGCTGTCAGCCACTCTCTGGAGAAAATAAAGAGCGAGATAAACGGTATCTATATTCTGCTGGGAGCACCTACTAAAGAAGGCGAGTACCTTTTCAATTCAGCATTTGTGATACGTGACACTGAGATTCTCGCTATTTACCACAAGCGTATATTGCCCAATTACGAGGTATTTGATGAAGTGCGTTACTTCCAGGCAGGCACTGCCACGTGTGTAGTAGACATAAGTGGCGTGAAGGCAGGAATCACGATTTGTGAGGATATCTGGTCTGACGTACCTATCAGAGAAACTGTAGAGGCGGGCGCGGAGCTGATAATCAACATCAATGCAAGCCCGTATCAGGTAGGTAAGACTGCGGAAAGAACTCGTGTATTGAAGACCCGAATCGATGAGCAGAATGTTCCCATCATATATGTGAACCAAGTTGGCGGCCAAGATGAACTGGTTTTTGATGGTGAGTCAATTTGCTTGGACAGGCAGGGTGGGCTATGCATGTTGGCACCGGCTTTTGTAACAGGTGCCTTTACTGTTCAATATTCGAGAGTCCAGACAGACTTGCTGGAAAGCAGCTGTCTGCACTCGCCTTTGCCAGAACTTGCATCTATCTATCAAGCGATTTTGTTGGGTGTTAGGGATTATGTGCAGAAGAATCACTTTGAGGGGGTAGTGCTGGGCTTGTCCGGGGGAATCGATTCGGCATTGACACTTGTCCTTGCAGTCGATGCACTCGGTTCAGACCGTGTGCAGGCGGTGATGATGCCTTTTCGTTATACATCAGATATGAGCGTTGAGGATGCCACAAGGTTGGCAAACCAACTCGATGTCAAACTCGATGTCATACCGATAGACAATATCTATACGACAGTAGCTTGCAGTCTTCAGCCTGTTTTGCCTGATTCCGAGGATGGGATTACCGGAGAAAATATTCAATCCCGTATTCGTGGTCTGTTACTGATGGCCTTGTCCAACAAAACCGGTAAGATGTTGTTGACAACAGGAAACAAAAGTGAAATGTCTGTTGGATATGCAACCTTGTATGGTGACATGGCGGGTGGATTCGCGCCGTTGAAGGATGTGTCAAAGTCATTGGTGTATCAGCTTGCACGGTATAGGAACCAGCTGGGTGCAGTAATCCCTGAGCGTGTGCTGACTCGCGCGCCCAGTGCAGAACTCGCTCCTGGTCAGGTCGATCAGGATAGCCTTCCATCGTACGATCTGCTGGACTCGGTTCTGCAGAAATTTGTTGAACAGGATTTGACCGTCGACCAGATCGTTGCTGGCGGATATGAGAGAGATTTGGTGGAGCGTATTGCAGAGATGGTTATACGCAATGAATACAAAAGGCGTCAGGCGCCACCAGGCGTTAAGATTACCCGTCGTGCTTTTGGAAAAGACCGCCGATTTCCAATCACCAGCGGGTATTCGATGAGAGGGCATACATCGCAGGATCAGTTACAGTAGTACGTTCTCAAGCGCAATTTCTCTAGTGCCCTGCTCCATTTACCTTTTGCACAGCTGCGGTTTTCACGTGTAAACTTTTCATTGATCTTTCCATCTTTACCAGTCTGAAAGTTTTGTGCATAAACCCTGTAGGTGTCTTCCGCTAGGTCATCTATACCAAGTTGTACATATGCCTGCTCAAGCATAAATATTGCTTCAGGCATGATTTCGGCACCCTGGTAGTTTTCCAATATATATTTGGAGCGGTTAGCAGCTGCCACATAGGCTCCACGGCGCATGTAAAATTCAGCAACTTTCAACTCATATTCAGCCAGTTCATTGCGCAAATAGATCATGCGCAATTTGGCATCATCAGCATATTTGCTATCCGGATATTCTTCTACGAGATGACTAAAGATTTTAAACGCATCGTGTAAGGATGTAGGGTCATTATTTGATGGATCGCGTGGCAGCACGTAATGGATTAGATTTTTCCCACTATCAAAGGTGATAAGTCCTTTTATGTAATAAGCATAGTCAATGCTCGGATGTTGCGGATTAAGTTTTATGAACCTGTCAACTGTGTTCAACGCCTGCTCAACTTCATTTTGTTTGTAGTACGCATAGCTAAGTTCGAGCTGTGCTTGTTGAGCGTATTTTCCGAAGGGGTAGCGGGCTTCAAGTAGTTCAAACTTTTCGATTGCAGTTGTGAAGTCCTGTTTGGAGAACAAGGAGGCATGAGCTTCCTTGTATAGCTTTTCAGCTGTTTCGGTTTCAACGGTATCCTGACTGTCGCTGTCATCATCGCCGTCCAGCACGTTGAGCAAGGCACATCCGGAAAAATTCAGGCATGCGACAAATCCCAGCAGGCGTAGAATAGTGGCTATTGAGTTTGATGTACGATATTTCATCGTTACAGAGTATAGCTACTTTCAGATCAGATCCGTACCGGCAATGAAAATTTTTGAATTCTCCGTCATCATTCCAGCCTCTTTCAGAGGTTTGCGCCTGGATAATGCTTTGTCAAACATGTTTCCAGAATACTCACGTAATCGATTGCAAAAATGGATACGCAACGGCAGTGTTACGGTTGACGGCAAGTCATTTCGAACTCGGGATATCGTGTTCGGTGGTGAACTCGTACGGCTAAGAATTGAAATGACAGATGAATGTCAGCTTAAGGCCGAAGCAATAGAACTGGACGTTATATTTGAGGATCGAGCAATTCTGGTCGTTAACAAGCCAGCGGGCCTTGTGGTACATCCCGGGGCGGGGAACCCTTCAGGCACCTTGGCAAATGCCTTGCTATACCATGATCCTGAACTAGCTACCATACCAAGAGCTGGGATCGTGCATAGACTTGACAAGGATACAAGTGGACTACTCGTTGTGGCAAAGCATCTGCAAAGTCACTCCAGTCTGGTAGAACAATTGCAGCAGCGCATCATGCGTAGAAATTACGTAGCGCTGGTATATGGAAAGGTAGTTTCGGGCGGGACTGTTAACGAGCCAATCGGTAGGCACCCTGTGGATAGGAAAAAAATGGCTGTAATTGATTCCGGCAAGAAGGCAGTGACGCATTTTCGTGTTCGCAAACGTTACGGCTTGTGTACATTGCTGGACGTTCAACTTGAAACGGGCAGAACCCATCAAATACGTGTACACATGGCACATTCAAAATATCCAGTTGTAGGCGATCAGGTATACGGTAAAAGATTGAAACCGACTGAACGAACCGGCCATCAACTCATTACAAGCTTCCCAAGGCAGGCTTTGCATGCTTCATATCTTGAAATCTTGCACCCTGATAAAGCAAAAAAATATCAGTGGTCTGCCCCATTACCATCTGATTTTCGGCAGCTTCTAGACTCTTTGGACCAGCATGACCATGCTGATGGATGACTGGATAAAACCTGACTGGGTGGTGCCTGAACATGTAGCATGTGTTTCAACTACTCGTTGTGGCGGTTTCAGCCAGGGAAACTTTTCCGGGTTCAATTTGGCAGCACATGTTGGTGACAGGATTCAGGATGTTGCTAGGAACCGGGAAATACTAAGTAAATTTTTGAGCCTTCCTGATGAGCCGTGCTGGCTGGATCAGCAACATTCTGCTCGGGTAATCAGGCTTCCAAAAGGCGATGATCATGGCATGCAGGCAGATGCCGTCTATACGACAACTCCCGGAGTGGTGTGTGGTGTGCTTACAGCCGATTGTCTGCCAGTTCTGTTTTCTGACCTGGAGGGAAGCTGTATTGCGGTTGCACATGCAGGGTGGCGTGGATTGCTGAGTGGCGTTCTTGAAAACACATTGGATGCGTTGCCTGTGCCCTCGTCCAGGCTATTTTGCTGGCTTGGGCCTGCAATCGGACCAGGTAAGTTTAAAGTGGGAGAAGACCTTAGGGAGCAGTTCTTGATGAAAAGCTGTGAGCATGCCGTTGCTTTTCACATGATCTTGCCTGGCCAATTTCTGGTTGATATCTACCAGATTGCAAACAATATTTTGACCTCAAAAGGTGTTCGGTTCATTTCTGGAGGGGGGTATTGCACCTACACGCAAAGGCAGAAATTTTTTTCCTATCGTCGTGATGGCAAGACTGGTCGCATGGCAACCTTGATTTGGATGAAGCCCAAGTAAATTCATGTAAACGGCTTGAATCGCTGGACACTGGTCCCCATTTACAAGACAGGTCAATTCGTCTTTTGGAGTCATGTTATGCGGATGGAGAAACTAACTGCTAAATTTCAGCTTGCCCTGCAGGAGGCACAGTCGATAGCAGCAGGTCGTGAACACCAGTTCATCGAACCGGTACATCTGATGTATGCAATGCTGAGCCAGGAAAACAGTTCTGTTGCGGCATTGCTGCAGCGTGCAGGTGCTGATGTAAATCAAATCAGCCAGCACTGTGACAAAGCCATACAGAGGTTGCCTGCCGTATCCGGTACGGCTGGTGAAATTCATGTTTCAAATGCTCTGGGTAGCTTGCTCAATGTTACGGATAGGCTGGCTCAGAAACAGGGAGATGAATACATTGCATCAGAAGTATTTGCAATGGCCGTGCTTGAGGACAAGGGTGAACTCGGCAGAATCCTGAAAGAGGCAGGTGCAGACAAGTCTGCTGTATCTTCTGCATTCGAATCAATGCGGGCAGGTCAAAATATTACGGATCCCAATGCCGAGGACACGCGCCAGGCATTGAGCAAATATACTGTTGACCTCACAGGTCAAGCTCTGCAAGGCAAGCTGGACCCAGTGATCGGGCGAGATGACGAAATCCGTCGTGCGATACAGGTGCTGCAGCGTCGTACCAAGAACAATCCTGTACTTATCGGTGCCCCAGGAGTAGGGAAAACAGCAATCGTTGAGGGGCTTGCCCAGCGTATTGTGAACGGTGAGGTACCAGAAGGCATCAAAAACAAAAAGCTATTGGCACTTGATTTGAGCGCATTGATTGCCGGCGCAAAATTCCGGGGTGAATTTGAGGAACGCCTGAAGGCGGTACTGAAGGAGCTTTCTCAGCAAGAAGGCCAGATCATCTTGTTTATAGATGAATTGCATACAATGGTTGGTGCAGGAAAGGCAGAGGGGGCGATGGACGCCGGGAATATGCTGAAACCGGCCCTGGCTCGAGGAGAGTTGCATTGCGTGGGTGCGACTACATTGAACGAATACCGCCAATATATTGAAAAAGATGCAGCCTTGGAACGTCGTTTTCAGAAAATCATAGTGGATGAACCAGGCATTGAGGATGCCATTGCTATACTGCGAGGACTGAAAGAACGCTACGAGACGCACCATGGTGTCGATATCACCGACCCGGCCATCGTCAATGCGGTGACACTTTCCCATCGCTATATCACTGATCGTCAACTGCCTGACAAGGCGATCGATCTCATTGATGAAGCCGCCTCGCGCATCCGTATGGAAATAGACTCGAAGCCAGAAGCCATGGACAGGCTTGACCGGAAACTGATTCAACTGAAAATTGAGAGAGAAGCCCTGAAAAAGGAATCAGATGACGCCTCCAGAAAACATCTGGCCGGACTGGAAATTGAAATAGGGAAATTGGAAAAGGAATATGCTGATCTAGAGGAGATTTGGAGGGCGGAAAAGACTACTTTACAAAGCTCCAAGGAACTTAAGGAGGCTCTTGAACAATGCAGGATAGAGGTGGACGCTGCACACAGAGCTAGCGATCTTGCGAAAATGTCTGAGTTGCAGTACGGGCGAATTCCGGAACTGGAAAGGCAGCTGTCACAAGCCAGCAAGGCTTCTACCGAAGAAAACAGGCTATTGCATAACAAAGTTACGGATACTGCAGTTGCTGATATTGTGTCCCGCTGGACGGGTATCCCTGTTGCAAACATCCTGTCAGGTGAACGCGAAAAGCTGCTACGGATGGAAAGTGAACTACGCAAGCGTGTAGTCGGGCAGGATGAAGCGGTGGATGTAATATCGGATGCTGTTCGTAGATCCAGGGCAGGGTTGTCTGATCCCAGACGGCCCAATGGTTCATTTTTATTCCTGGGCCCTACCGGTGTTGGGAAAACGGAGTTGACTAAAGCTTTAACTGAGTTTCTGTTTAGCAATGAGGATGCCCTGATTCGCCTGGATATGTCTGAGTTCATGGAAAAGCATTCTGTAGCAAGACTGATCGGGGCTCCTCCCGGATATATTGGCTATGAAGAGGGCGGGTACCTGACGGAGGCAGTGCGTCGCAAGCCTTACAGCGTGATACTGCTGGATGAAGTAGAAAAGGCTCACCCGGATGTATTTAATATCCTGCTGCAAGTACTGGATGACGGCCGTCTGACGGATGGTCATGGCAACACTGTCGATTTCAAAAATACAGTTATCATCATGACATCAAACCTTGGCAGTGATGTCATTCAGAATTTTGCTGCACAAGAAAGCGCAGCACAGGACAATTACGAGAATATGAAATCTGCGGTGATGGAAATTGTAAACAACAGCTTGAGACCGGAACTCATTAATCGCATTGACGACAGTATTGTTTTCCGTTCACTAGCTAGAGAACATATTCGCAGCATTGCTGGGATACAACTGAACCATCTGCAAGACAGGGTTGCTGACAGGAACATCAAGCTCGAATTCTCAGAGGCTGCTTTGGAAAAGCTAGCTGACACCGGGTTTGATTCCGTATATGGTGCACGTCCCTTGAAACGGGCCGTGCAGGAAATGATAGGCAACCCGCTTGCTAAGGCGTTACTGGCTGGTGAAATACATGCAGGTCAAGTAGTACAGATAGGCGTGTCTGGCAGTCAGTTGAGCTTTACATGCACAGATTCGATTGCTGCCTGATCGAGGCACTGGGCTTCAGATTGGCCAGGACATAAAAAAGCCGGACTTCTAGGAGAAGCCCGGCTTTTTTTCAGTATGATGAATCAGACTTTACAGGTCAAAGTCGTCATCATTTTCAGTTGCTGTACAAGGCCGTGGGGTAATGCCATTGTCGGCAGCATACTTCTCTGCGCCTGCATCGATAATGGCTTGAGACAACTCAACGTCGCCTTCAATCCAGTCTGATACGATATTCCACTGCCGCTTGCCTGCATCCCATTGCTGAAACTTGGCAAGGTGACCACCTACATGGTCCAGACAAGTCAGGTTCAACTCCGGCACCAAGCCGGTAGCCCCTAGTTCTTCTATTCTTGCAGCGTCTATCTTCAGGTTTTCAAACCCCCATCTCGCTTCGGCGCTTGTCAGTGGACGATTGCCAAAACGTTCTTGGGCGATGCGTAATGCTTCCGTGTGTACAACCCCGGCCAGTACGCCAAGATTCCAGTACACAGAGCCCAGACGGCTCTTGTCCTGAAGATCACCCTTACCTGCGCCGTAAACTGTCTTGATGATCTCTTGGACCACGTCGAAATTTGTACCGGCAGGATGTGTAGTGATCGCCTGGTATCCATCTGCAGCAGAACCAGCAGGAATTACATCCTCGTCTGAATTACTCCAGATATTTCCGATCAGGCGGCTAACTGGATATCCAGTGCGAACAGCTGTCTGCATTGCAACCGGGTTCATTACACCCCAGCCTCTCAGCAATACATAGTCCGGCTTGAGCTTGCGGATGTTAATCCACTGCGACTGCTGCTCATTACCAGGATGTGGTACTTCGAGAGGATGGTGGGTACATCCATGTTTCTCGCACATGCTGTCCATAAACCCGATTGCTTCACGACCATACGGTGAACCGTGATACAGCATAGCGATTTTCTTACCTTTCAAGTTCGCACGGCCGCCTTCAAGGACATCACCGATAAAGTGCACCATGATCGAATGTTCGTCATAGGTGTTAATGCCTGGCATAAAGTAATACGGGAATATGTCGCCGCGCTGACCAGCCGTCTTGCCGTGGTTTACGGCGATAATCGGCATCTTGTCTTTGCGACCTGTCTCAATCAAGGCCGTTGAAATACCCACGCTCAGAGGGTCGAAAAAGACGGCACCTCCTTCACGGTCTTTCAGACGCTTGTAGCATTCGACGCCTCGCTCGACCGAATATTCGGTCTCGCACTCGGACCAGATCAGCTTGATGTCATTTACACCTCCATCCCGCATGTTGAGCAGGTTGTAGTAGTCCAGAATGCCACCAAAATAACCTGTACCGCCAGCTGCGTACGGGCCAACGCGATAACTCGGTATCGGTACATACATCGTTTCTGCTGCGGAGGCAATTCCCGAGAGAAACATCGATCCCAATACCGCTGCCATCAACCATATCTTCTTCTTCATATATTTCTCCTCCTCTTTAGAAAAAGAGGTCTAATAACTTATTGCGAAAATATTCAAACATGAACTTCTATGTTCACATATAACAAAACAGCCATCTTACGACTGTTTTAAACAGCACCGCATAGTTCTATGCAATTGAACACATAGAAACACGCAATACCTTTTTGATAATATATCCCCACTAAGTTAGATGCAAGACAAAATTGAATGAACGCTTGAAGTGGTGTGACTGCAAGTCAGTTATCAGGAGGGAGGAAGATAGGTCACGGTACGCAACGATAGACTGCAAACGTTTGCTGCCCGTTATCAATTTTTGACATGGGTACAACTGTATCGCCATTCATGTGAATGGCACTGTTTCGCGCCAGAATCTGCAGCTGTTTTGCTATTCTGGCGGATTGTTTCGGAACAACGTTCAATAGTCTTTCATTTACGTTGACTGTGGCTGCTCCGTTTTTCTGACAATTCTTTACGTCATCAAAATCCAGTACTCGTGCTTTTCTACCCTCTTCCGTTAACTGGATTGTCGTACAGGCGGCGAGAAGTAGAAGTACCGCGATACTTAATCCCGTATTAAATAATTTGGCAGTTTTCATCGGATCTCAGAAATTTATGCAGTAGTGCCGGCTTGAAGCAGTGAACTTTTCCAACTCGCACTTTACAGGAGTAGGTCACGAAAATTCAAGGCAAAAGCACAGGTTGATTCGTGCATCTGATAATGAGCCCGGGTAGTTATTCGAGTCAGGCTTTTTGCACAGACTCTCGCATTCGGTCGCGAATGAACTGAAGGATGCTTTCAGCAGGAATTTGAAGAGCCTGCGGGTCACGCCTGTGCTTGTACTCTATTGAGTTTTGGCTTAACCCTCTTTCGCTGACTACAATGCGATGAGGAATGCCTATCAGTTCATGGTCGGCAAATAGTAACCCTGCTCGCAATTCGCGGTCATCGTACAGAACTTCAAGACCAGAGTTTTCAAGTTCCCTGTAGAGCCACTCGCTGGTTTCGATAACCTGCCTGGATTTTTTTGCACTGATGGGAATAATCGAGATGTCGAAAGGTGCGATCGACTGAGGCCAGATGATGCCTTGCCTGTCAAAGTTTTGTTCGATGGCTGCCGCAACTACACGAGACACACCAATTCCATAGCAACCCATCTTTACAATCTGTTCCTCGCCATCCTTGTTCAAAACGCTGGCACCAAGCGCCGTACTATATTTGTCACCTAACTGGAAAATATGACCGACTTCAATTCCGCGCTTTACCTGGATCAGGCCCTTGCCATCGGGACTTGCATCACCTGAAACGATCTTGCGCAGGTCCCTACTTTCATATTGGTTGAAGCGGGCGAGGTCACGAGCCCAGTTTGCCCCTATGAAATGGAAGCCGTCTTCATTCGCCCCACAAATGAAGTTCTCCAGTGCATATGCTGCATGGTCTATTATAAGCGGACAGTTAAGGTCAAACGGGCCAAGTGATCCTGTCTTACAGCCGAGCATTGCTTGGATTTCCTGTTCGTTAGCAAATGTCAGCGGATCGGCAACGTCATCCAGCTTTTGGGCTTTTGCTGCATTCAGATCGTGGTCTCCACGCAGTATTAGGGCGATCAAAGAACCTGATGAGCTTCTTACGACCAGTGTTTTTGCCACTTGGTCCGGGGGGACATCCAGAAACGCGCATACATCCTCTATGCTGTGCTGATCGGGTGTCGCGACTTTCTCAAGTGGCTGCAAGGAGGTACTGTGACCGACTTGCAAGGGGGCAGTCGGGGCAAGCTCTACATTCGCTGCGTAATCACTCTCAGTTGAGAATGCGATTGCATCCTCTCCAGATTCTGCAAGCACATGAAATTCATGAGAAACATTTCCACCGATGCTGCCTGTGTCCGCCTCTACTGCTTTGAACCGTAAACCCAAGCGGCTGAAAATACAGGAATACGTCGCGTACATGACCTCATAGGTGGATTGAAGACATTCATTAGTCATGTGAAATGAATACGCGTCTTTCATGCTGAACTCGCGTGCCCGCATGACACCGAAGCGCGGTCTTATCTCGTCTCGGAATTTGGTCTGTATCTGGTAAAAATTCACCGGCAATTGCCTGTAGCTGCGTAATTCGCGCCGGGCAATATCCGTGATCACCTCTTCGTGAGTGGGGCCATAACAGTAATCTCGGGTATGCCGGTCCTGGATTCGCAGTAGTTCAGGTCCAAACTGGTCCCAGCGTCCCGACTCTTCCCAGAGTTCCGAGGGTTGTATAGAAGGCATGAGCACCTCCACTGCACCTGACCTGTTCATCTCCTCACGGACAATGTTTTCCACCTTGCGCAATACCCTGAGACCTGTTGGAAGCCAGGTATACAATCCTGAGGCCAGGCGGCGAATCATTCCTGCCCGCAGCATCAGTTGATGGCTTACGAGCTCTGCATCTGCCGGTGATTCCTTGAGTGTATATAACGGGAACTTGGTGACACGCATACTCGCTTATCCTGAAAGTCGGCACTCCATAGTAACAAGTTACTGACACTCTTGAGTAGTGTGGCAAGGTTTGGACGACGGTGCAGGGCAGGCAAGTACAAGCAGCACCGTCTGATCCATGTTGCATGTTTGCGCTTGACGCTGTCAACCTGCAAGAAAACAAGGCATGGGTGTATACTACGATAATAAACCACCTTTATATGCCCAGAAGGAATGAGATGGCAGATCGTCGCTTGCAAGTATTTTATACCGTAGCAAAATTGCTCAGCTTCACTAAAGCGGCGGAAACACTGCATATGACTCAGCCCGCGGTCACTTTTCAAGTTCGCCAGCTTGAGGAACACTTCAATACCCGACTGTTTGACAGAACCCATAATCGTGTAACGTTGACGGAAGCCGGGCGCCGCTCATATGAATATGCTGAACAGATCTTCGAACTGTATGCAGAGATGGAAAATTCTGTCAAGGAGCTCACTGGAGATGTAAGTGGCTCACTGACACTTGGCGCGAGCACTACAATTGCCGAATATATGCTGCCCAACCTGCTGAGCGGATTCACAAAGAAGTATCCTGATATCCAGTTGCGTCTGAAAGTTTCAAATACGGAAGGTATCGTCTCCATGATCGAAAACAGCATGATTGATCTGGGTATTGTAGAGGGTCCTGTCACCAACAAGAATTTGCTTGTAGAAGTGTGTCGCATCGATCATCTGGTTGTCATCGTCTCGCCTGCACACGAGCTGGCTAGTCGCAGCTCCATTTCCATGGAGACGCTTTTACGCTACCCGTTTATCTGTCGTGAGGAAGGTTCTGGAACTAGGGAAGTGATTATGGGCTATCTGATAAAGATGGGCCTTGACAGGAACAACCTGAACATCTGCCTGGAGCTGGGCAGCCCGGAGTCTATCAAGGGTGCCGTGGAAGCTGGCATGGGTGTTTCCATCGTATCCAACGCCACGATTGAGAAGGAGCTGAAACTGCAGGTACTGAAGAAGCTGGACCTTGACCCACCACTTGAAAGAGCCTTTTCCTTCGTACGCCAGCGGCAAAAGTTCCGGTTACGTGCAATGGACGAATTGCTGGAGTACGCACGTGGCTATTGCAGTCCTGAATAATCGGCTGCATGAACCCAGAAGTCATTTTCCTGTTATCTGAATGCCCCGAAAGTTTTGGGGTGCAGGGCGGCTGAGGTGCCTCAAAATAGTGTTCTGTTCTTGAAGCTGAGACTGGGAAAAGTTTTCTATACAGGATGTCGCGCTAATATATGATCGAATACATCAAAGACTGGTACTATCGAAACTTTTCAAACCCTCAGGTAGTTATCCTTGCATTGTGTCTGGTGATCGGGTTTGCCAGCATACTGCTGTTTGGCGATATCCTGACACCCTTGCTGGCCAGCATCGTCATTGCCTATATTCTGGATGGCGGAGTGACACTGTTGCAGCAAGGCAGGATTCCAAGGTTTCTTGCCCTAATACTGGTTTTCCTTGCCTTCATAGCTTTATTGCTCTTGATTCTATTTGCACTGATACCGAAGCTTTCTCAGCAGTTGACGGAATTTTTCCGCGAGTTGCCGGGCATGGTTGCACACGGGCAAAACCTGTTGATGCAGTTACCGGACAAATACCCGAGTCTTGCACAGATCATTACTGAGGATCAGATAAGTGAACTGATACGATCCATCCAGTCACAATTGATTTCAGTCGGCCATAAGTTTATCAGTCAGCCCTTGGAATCTGTGTTGGGCCTGTTCACAATCATGATCTACCTGATCATTGTTCCACTGCTGGTTTTCTTTTTTCTCAAGGACAAGCGCAAGATTCTGGAATGGCTGGTGAGTTTTCTGCCTCCCGAGCGGGAACTGACAGGTGCGGTGTGGGTGGAAGTCAATAAGAAAATTGCAAGCTATATCCGTGGCAAGGTAATAGAGATACTGGTGGTCTGGTTTGCTACGTATCTGACATTTGTATTCTTTGGCCTTAAATTCGCTATGCTGCTTTCATTCTTGGTGGGTATTTCTGTAATTGTTCCTTATGTAGGCGCTGCATTAGTGACAATCCCGGTTGCGTTCGTGGCATACTTTCAATGGGGCCCAAGCTCCCAGTTTATATATATCCTTGCAGCTTACGCTGCGATTCAGATTTTGGACGGAAATGTACTGGTGCCGTTACTGTTTTCAGAGTTTGTCAACCTGCATCCTGTGGCGATCATTGCAGCGGTTCTCGTATTTGGCGGGATTTGGGGAGTTTGGGGAGTTTTTTTCGCAATCCCGCTGGCGACGCTAGTTCATGCTGTCATCCGGGCATGGACTGCAATCAACAAGGAATCCAGGGATACATCACAACCCTTGTCTGAGTGATGCCTTGTCGAAATGTCACGATGAACACGGAAATTACCAGTATGGAGGCCAATTTCTTGTAAAGGCATGATTCCATCAGTACTATCCGTAACCTCCCTGGATCAGAACCTGTCTGAGGTACAAAGTGTTTAAAGGCAGTATGGTTGCAATTGCGACTCCCATGCACGAGGGTGGAGCCATCGATTACAGTGCCCTGGCTGATTATGTTGAGTTTCATATTGGGAGTGGTAGTGATGCACTGGTGCCTGCAGGCACCACGGGAGAGTCGGCGACACTGGATCATGCTGAACATTGCGAGGTGGTCCGCTTTGTAGTCGAGCAGGTTAGGGGACGGGTGCCAGTCATCGCGGGTACCGGGTCGAACTCTACACGTGAAACCATAGAATTGACCCGATGCGCTAAAGAAGCGGGTGCCGATGCCTGTTTGCTGGTTGCACCCTACTACAACAAGCCTACCCAGGAAGGACTGTTTCTGCATTATGAAACGGTAGCTAAAACCGTTGCAATTCCCCAGATTCTGTACAATGTACCGGGTCGTACAGCATGTGACATGTTGCCTGAGACGGTGATCCGTCTCTCCCGTGTCGATCATATTGTAGGTATCAAGGAGGCAACGGGGGATATAGACCGCTGCAAGAAAATCCTTGCAGAAAGTGATGGAGAATTTCTGTTGATCAGTGGCGACGACAGCACTGCTACGGAGTTCCTGTTTGCGGGCGGCTGTGGAGTGATAACGGTTACTGGAAATGTTGCCCCAAGGCAGTTTCACAGCCTTTGCGAGGCCAGCCTGGAGGGGGATTGGGACAAAGCGCGGCAAATCAATGCTAGACTGGCGCCGCTGAACAGGGATCTGTTTGTGGAGTCAAGTCCAATTCCCGTAAAGTGGTGCTTGGCTGAAATGGGTCTGTTTCCAACAGGTATACGCCTGCCCTTGACTACCTTGTCGCATATCCACCATGAAACTTTACGAGAGGCCTTGCGAATTGCAGGCTGCTTGTAGAGATTGCGGGCTTTAAAATGAGTCGCTGGTTCTTGCAATCCATGATATTCATAGCAGTGATGCTGATGCTTGGCGGCTGTGCAATGCTGAAGCAGATGGGGGGTGATTACAAGGACAGTTCGACCACCAACCCGCTTGAAGCCCCCCCTGACCTCGTCACTCCGGAATGGGAGAACAGCCTGAAAATTCCAAAAACGGCTAATGACAGGGTAAGCGCGCTCGAATCTCAAGAGCCTGCACTTGGGGCTGTGGTGTTGCCCGAGTTTCTAGAAATCAGGGTGCGGCGCGAAGGACCTACCCGTTGGCTGGAAGTGGATACCGACCCGGTAACATTGTGGCCATTGTTGCGTAAATTCTGGCAGGACGAAGGTTTCAGGATCGCCAAGGACGAACCTTCCCTGGGTTACCTTGAAACTCAATGGACACAGAATCTGGGCCGTTTCCGGGATATACGATCCAACCATGAAAGTTTTGATATCACGAGCGAAAAGTTTCGTGTACGGCTTGAGCGTCAGCCCAATGCCGTGACCAACATATTTTTGACCCAACGTGGACTGGAAGTGGCAGCTGTAAACGCTGACGATCAGATCCTGTGGAAGCCTCAGCCGCCTAACAGTGAGAGGGAAGCTGAAATGATGATCAGGTTGATGGAATTCCTGGGGACTACTAAGGAAGAGGCTGAACTGAAGTTCGCCACGTCGGACATCCAGTTTTTGTATCTGGATATCAAGGACGTGAAGGGCATCCCGGTATTGATGGTTGGAGACGTCTTCTCACGGGTCTGGCGCAGAACCGGTGTGGCTCTGGATCGTTCCGGCCTCGTGGTCGAGGACCACAACCGTGACAAGGGAATATACTTCGTGTCCCTTGGAGCAGATCCTGTATCCACGCAGACAGGCATCAAGGAAATCGATACGGAGCAGGTGCATTACCAGATCCATCTGCTTGGCCAAGGCAAGCGGACACTGATTACTGCACACGGAATGAACCAGGAAGAAGATGCGCTTGACCCAGAAATGGCCAGGAGGCTGTTGCGCAGGATTGTTTCAGCCTATCCTGGTCATTACCCCCGTGCGTGACTCATGGTGAAAGATTCTGGTTTTTGAACCGTTCCTTGGCACGCACGACTTTCTGGTCCTCGTCTATAAAATTCTGGATTGACTCCAGTATACCCTCTGTATCCAGTCCGGCTTCGCTGAGCTGCTCTTCACGCGTGGCATGGTTCAGATACCGGTCAGGCAAGCCAAGATTCTTGATGCATACAGGGAAACTGCCGGAAGCAAGGACTTCATTGACTGCAGATCCAGCACCGCCCTTAACGACATTGTCTTCTATCGTAACGATGAAATCGTGAGTTTTGGCCATGTCTGTGATGAGGGCATGATCAATCGGTTTTACAAACCGCATGTCAACCACAGTAGCATCCAGTTTCTCACCAACTTGCAAGGCATCATGCACAGGGCTGCCAAAAGCCAGAATGGCAATGCGTTTGCCACTGCGTATTACTTTTGCCTTGCCAACTTCTACGGCGTGCATGCCAGGCTCAACAGGTGTACCAGGTCCAGTGCCACGCGGGTAACGCACGGCGGCAGGGCAGTCTTGCAGGTATGCGGTGTACAACATGCGTCGCGTTTCGTTTTCATCGCTGGGCGTCATGACTACCATGTTGGGTATGCATCGGAGATAAGTAAGGTCAAAACTGCCCGCGTGGGTTTGGCCGTCTGCTCCAACAACGCCGGCGCGGTCAATTGCGAACATGACGGAAAGGTTTTGCACCGCCACATCATGAATCAACTGGTCGTATGCGCGCTGCAAGAATGTTGAATAGATTGCAACGACTGGTTTTATTTCTTCACAGGCCATGCCAGCGGCGACCGTGACTGAATGCTGCTCTGCAATCGCAACATCGAAGTAGCGTTCGGGAAATCTTTTGTTGAACTCAACCAGGCCGGAACCTTCACGCATGGCAGGAGTGATGGCCACTACTCTCCTGTCCTGTTCTGCCATGTCACACAGCCAGTCACTGAACACCTTGGTATAGGTCAGTTTGGGCGGACCACCTGATTTTACAACTCCGGTACTGGTGTCAAAAGCGGGCACTGCATGATAGCCCACAGGGTCCTGTTCTGCTTTTTCGTATCCTTTTCCCTTGACCGTACATATGTGCAGCAGACGGGGTCCTTTAAGTTGTTTCATGTTCTGTAGTATTTTCACCAAGCTGCTTACATCGTGGCCATTCGCTGGTCCGAAATAACTCACACCCATCTCCTCGAATAGCATGCCAGGCGGAGCCAGCATGCCTTTGACATGTTCCGTGGTGCGCCTGACAAATTCTTGCGCCGATGGAATGGGCTGTAGAAGCATTTTGCCGCTCTTGCTTAAGGTCGAGGACACCTTGCCGGACAAAATGCGGGTCAGATAATTGGTCATGGCCCCTACATTTGGGGAAATCGACATTTCATTGTCATTGAGGATGACCAGCAGGTTTGCGTCGCAACTGCCCAGATGGTTCAGGGCTTCATAGGCCATGCCACCCGTAATTCCACCATCTCCAATTACTGCGATAACATTGCGGTTCTTGTCCTGCAATGCGCTCGCAATGGCCATTCCCAGGGCAGCACTCACGGATGTGCTCGAATGCCCGGTACCAAAGTGGTCAAACTCACTTTCACTTCGTTTCGGAAAGGGTGCAAGTCCCCCACGGGTCCTTATGGTCGTGATGAGGTCTTTACGCCCTGTAAGAATCTTGTGCGGATAACACTGATGCCCTACATCCCATATGATCCTGTCATTCGGGGTGTCATACACATAATGTAATGCAGTCGTGACCTCGATGGCTCCCAGGCCTCCTGCAAAATGTCCTCCACAACTGGAAATGGAATCCAGGAGATAGGTCCTCAACTCTTTGGCAACTGCGGGAATCTGGCTTGCATCCAATGCTCGAAGATCTGCTGGGTGATCGATACCGGAAAGGAGTGGATAGCGTGAATCTGGCATGTCTATCAGCCTTTATAGGAGCTCAGCAATTTGGATTGAGTATACAATTCAGTGACGGAGGGGACAACTTCGCAAGCAATTGCCTGGCGGGACTGCAGGAGGGTTCCATGACAGGCATGGGACAGACACTGCTGGAGAATACAGTTGTCACTTCTTTCAGTCACATGGGTCTATGAGGCGCGGGTCACGATATACTGGCTTATGAGCTTCAGGGTGTCCCAGCGGACATTCACGGATTCCATCTCCAGGCACGCCTGCTCCAGTAGCTTTCTGCAGGCGCTTTCCGATTCCTCTATGCCAATAATGCTCGGGTAAGTCGGTTTTTTTTGTGCTTCATCTGACCCTTGTGGTTTACCCAGAGTTTCCGTATTGCTCTGGATATCAAGTATGTCATCACGTATCTGGAACATGAGTCCAATGCATTCAGCAAAACGAGCAAAATGGTTGTGGGTATCTGGATCATCAGCCCCGGAGGCGATCACGGCGAGCAACACACTGGCCTTGATCAATGCTCCGGTCTTGAGTCGGTGCATGTGTTCGACTTCCTGTCTGCTCAGTTGCCTGTCTACGGAGGCAAGGTCTATGGCCTGACCGCCAACCATACCTTGTGAGCCTGTACATTCTGCCAGCAGCTGAATCATGGTATTCCTTTGTTCAGGGGAGTTGGCCTGATCATTTGCAAGCATCGAAAATGCAAGTGCCTGTACGGCATCGCCCACCAGGATAGCAGTCGCTTCATCAAAAGCCTTGTGACAGGTAGGTCTGCCTCGACGGAGGTCGTCGTCATCCATTGCTGGCAGGTCATCATGCACGAGCGAATAGCTGTGAATGAGCTCGACAGCACAGGCCGGATTATCAAGCCTTTCCGAAGGGACACCCAGCGCTTCTCCCGTGGCGTACAGAAGGACCGGACGGATACGTTTGCCATTACCAAGCACTGCATAGCGCATTGCCTGATGCAATGTCTCAGGGGGACTGGATTCATCTGGCAGGCAGACTTCAAGCTGCCGGTTTACCCGCCCTGCGTACTGATCAAGGATTTCTTCAATCTTCCTCAAGCATTTCTCCGTGATCGATAGTCTTTTCTATCCAGTCACCATTTTCTTTGCTCAACACCGAGATTTTCTGCTCTGCATTTTGCAGGGCCATGCGACATTCACGGGTCAGTTTGACACCTTGTTCAAAGCATTTGAGAGATTCCTCCAGCGACAACCCTCCCTTTTCCAGCTTGATGACCAGTGCTTCAAGCTCTTTCAGGGATTTTTCAAAGTTCACGGGTCTAGCTGAATCGTTCAAGGCAGTCGGGAGTGATCAGTTCACGGTTTTATCATTCGCCCATGATAGCATGGTGCAAAGCTGGACTAGAGGTAAACTTGTAATCTCCAGTTGCCAGGCACTTGGATCGAGGCTGAATGGACCAGATACCTGACCCGGTGAACCAGGCACACAAGTTTCCACCCACCCTCGCGCGAATTGCGACTTTCCTCATGCAGGTTTCATCGGCGATATTCCCGGTTCAACTGATCGGGATGCCTTGGCAGGCAAGCCGCATCAACAGCCTGGATATGAAATGAAAACGGGGGTTGTCATCTTTGCGCTTTGAAAGGGATAATGATAGTCTGAGTAGGTTTTAATAGTTATTCTGGATTCCCGTAATTTTTGTGAAATTGCCAGAATTAAATACATGATCTTATATCCGTGCAATAAAAATACATTATAAATTTGACACAGAAGAAAACTGATCGAGATTTAGGATTTAAGGAGACAAGTTTATGACTGAAGTGAGCAAGTGCCCTGTAAAGCTCGTCCTGGAAAACAACTCGGCCGGTGGCGGGACTACGAACCGGGATTGGTGGCCAAGCCAGTTAAACGTCAATATTTTGCACCAGCATTCTCCCCGGTCCCAGCCGACTGACAAAGATTTCAACTATGCAGATGAGTTCAAGAGCCTCGACTACAATGCCCTGAAGAATGACCTCTATGAGTTGATGACCACATCACAGGAATGGTGGCCGGCAGACTACGGACACTATGGCCCTCTGTTTATCCGCATGGCATGGCACGGGGCTGGTACCTATCGTATCGGTGATGGGCGAGGCGGAGCCGGGACAGGAAACCAGCGCTTTGCCCCCGTCAACAGCTGGCCGGACAACGGAAACCTCGACAAAGCGCGCAGACTGCTGTGGCCCATTAAACAGAAGTATGGCAGGAAAATCTCTTGGGCCGACCTGATGATTCTAGCCGGGAACTGTGCCCTGGAGTCAATGGGATTCAAGACGTTTGGTTTTGGTGGCGGGCGCGAAGACGTGTGGCAATCAGAAGATGACATCTACTGGGGCACAGAAGACGAGTGGCTGGGTGATAAGCGCTACTCTGGTGAGCGTGATTTAGAGAATCCGCTTGCTGCTGTGCAAATGGGTTTGATTTATGTCAATCCTGAAGGCCCAGATGGCAATCCCGACCCGGTAGCTTCGGGAGTTGATGTCCGCGAGACTTTTGAGCGCATGGCAATGAACGATGAAGAAACTGTAGCGCTCACTGCCGGCGGACACACGTTTGGGAAATGCCATGGTGCAGGTGATGCAGAACTTGTCGGTCCTGAGCCGGAAGGTGCAAGTATTGAAGAGCAGGGTTTTGGCTGGAAGAGCAGCTACGGGTCTGGGATAGCTGCGGATGCAATTACGAGCGGGCTTGAAGGTGCGTGGACATCCAATCCGACCAAGTGGGATATGGGCTACTTTGAGAACCTGTTCGGTTATGACTGGGAAGTGACAAAGAGCCCTGCCGGCGCCTACCAGTGGGTGCCGAAAGATGGAGCTGCTTCGGACTCGGTGCCTGATGCGCACGATCCATCAAAGCGTCATGCCCCGATCATGACGACAGCGGACATGGCCATGAGGATGGATCCGGTCTATGAGCCGATTTCGAGACGCTTCCATGAGAACCCTGAAGAGTTTGCAGACGCATTTGCCCGGGCGTGGTTTAAGTTGACGCACCGCGACATGGGGCCAAAAGTTCGCTATCTCGGGCCGGAGGTTCCGGAAGAAGATCTCCTATGGCAAGATCCGATCCCTGCAGTGACTCACAATCTGATCGATGAACAGGACATAGCAGACCTTAAGGGCAAGATACGGGATTCAGGCCTGTCGGTTTCCGAATTGGTTTCTACTGCCTGGGCATCCGCTTCAACTTATCGCGGTTCCGATATGCGCGGGGGTGCAAATGGAGCACGAATCCGCCTTGCGCCTCAGAAAGACTGGGAAGTAAACCAGCCGGATCAACTTGCCAGTGTATTGCAGGCCCTGGAGGGTATTCAGCAGGAGTTCAACAGCCAGGCATCGGATGGAAAGGCGGTATCGCTGGCTGACCTAATCGTTCTGGCAGGTTGTGCAGGTGTCGAGATGGCAGCGAAGAAAGCAGGACACGATGTGACGGTTCCCTTCACACCCGGTCGTGCAGATGCCATACAAGAGCAAACCGATGTCGAGTCCTTTGCGGTACTCGAACCGACTGCTGATGGATTCCGAAACTACCTCAGGGCCGAACACACCGTGACGGCTGAGCAGTTGTTGATTGATCGGGCGCAACTGATGAATCTCTCTGCGCCTGAGATGACGGTTCTCATTGGCGGAATGCGTGTCTTGAATACAAACTTCGGACAAGCTCAACATGGAGTTTTTACCGAGCAGCCCGGTATGCTAACCAATGACTTCTTTGCCAATCTGCTTGATATGGGGACATCCTGGGTGCCGACGACGGAGGAGTGCCAGCTATTTGAAGGGCGTGACCACGCAACGGGCGAACTGAAATGGACTGGCACACGCGTTGACCTCATTTTCGGCTCGAATTCGCAACTTCGAGCCCTTGCGGAATTCTACGCGTGTGGGGACTCCGAGCGGCAGTTTGTAGAAGACTTTGTTGCAGCATGGGGCAAGGTGATGAATCTTGATAGGTTTGACCTAGCCTGATCCTAGAAACTAGGAAGGTGCTTCAAAATATTTCCCGCTTTTATTGAAGCACCTTCCTTATCCGGAATTCCCTGATCGTTCCAGGACCACATGCCTGAATGCAATTCTGGCCGGGTGCGAGCCGGCATGTCATTGCCACGCTCAAACCAGGCGCTTATTTCGGTTCAGGCAACAGCCTTTGGCAGTATCCTTGCACTGCGCTACGGCCACCTTCAATCTGCAATTCACCGGGCATTGATCTGAATCCGTCACAAAATCCTGGTATGCAGGAAGTAAGTGGAGGATTTCACAATTCCCATTGATTGTCTTGTGTCGGCTGAAGATTCATTTCCAGGCGTTCTGCCTGTAAAGACAGTAAGATATTCCGGGTAGAATGTTATGTTATAGTGTTTGCAATGTTATATAGTATTGCCATCAGCGCCCCACAATTGCTGCAATGTACCAGGCAAGGCAGGGGCCATGTCTGACAGGGGAAAACCGGATTTTCCGTACCGTCAGCATGACCATCAGGTCTGCATCGAGGAATGCATCGAGCGTGCCGAAGCGGCGTGTATGGATCATAATGAGCACTTTACCGAAAACCGGCGCGCGGTACTGGAACTTCTGCTGGCTGGCCATCGTCCACTGGGTGCATATGAAATCGTAGAACAGTTTGACTGGAAGAATCGGCGACCGGCACCTGCACAAATTTACCGGGCGCTTGCATTTCTGGAATCGCTGGGTCTCATTCACCGAATTGCCAGCCGGAATGCCTATCTTGCTTGCAACAGGCCCGGACATCAAAAGGGAGCAATATTTCTGGTATGCGAGCGGTGTGAGTTGGTGGCGGAACTAGAGGGCACCCAGATGCTGACCGCTATCGATAACCTGTCGGCAAGTTCCGGCTTCGTGGCTCATACCCACTTGATTGAAGTCAGCGGGCTGTGTCCAGCATGCTCTGACACCCTGGATTTCGAAAGGGCGGAAACTTGACTGCAGACAGGGCCGCGCTGGTTGAGGCCCGAGGAGTAAGCTTTCGCAGAAACGGCCGCGAGATTCTTGACCAGGTGGATATCAGTGTCGGTCTGGGAGAAGTGGTGACCCTGATCGGGCCGAATGGAGCAGGCAAGACCACGCTTGTACGAATGCTCCTCGGATTACTGCAGCCTGATTCTGGTTCTGTTCACCTGCCTTCATCGGTATGTGTAGGGTATGTCCCCCAGTACGTGCACTTTGGCCCTGTCATGCCGATGTCTGTTGCCCGCATGATGGCGTTGACCCGAAGGCCGGCCAGGGTTGAAATTGAAGCTGCGCTTGAAGAAACCGGGTCTGGACATTTGCTCGAAGCCAATGCGGCGGATCTTTCAGGTGGCGAGTTGCGCAGGGTGCTACTAGCCCGTGCGTTGTTGCGCAGTCCAGACCTTCTTGTACTAGATGAACCTGTTCAGGGCGTGGATTATCTTGGAGAGGCAGACATGTATGCGCTCATTGCCCATATCGTTGCCCGGCGCGGGTGCGGGGTGTTGATGGTGAGTCACGATCTTCATATTGTGATGGCAGCAACTGACCGGGTGGTCTGCATCAATCATCACATTTGCTGTTCGGGGGTGCCGCAAGAAGTAGTCAAAGACGGAAATTTCTTGCACTTGTTTGGTAGCAGAGCGGGCGTTGTGACAGCAGTGTACCAACATGACCATGACCATGAGCATGGTCTTTCCGGGGAAGTTTCTGCGACCGTTCGTAATTCCCACAGTCATGCCGGAGCCATGGGGGAGCAAAATGGTTCTGGATGATTTCTTCATTCGTTCACTGCTTGTGTCGGCAGGCATAGGCTGTGTTGCTGGCCCACTAGGCTGCTTCCTCCTGTGGCGCAGGATGGCTTATTTCGGGGATACCATGGCCCATTCGGCATTACTTGGAATCGCTGTCGGCACCCTGCTGGGCATCAAACCTCTTGCAGGTGTATTTGCCATAGCGTTTGCGACCGCGTTGCTACTGTTAGCCCTGCAAAAAGCCGTTCGGTTGTCAAGCGATACCCTGCTGGGGCTGCTCTCCCATTCCACCCTTGCACTCGGACTCGTTATCCTCGCAATGTCCGGCCATGCATATGGACATGACCTGCTGAGTTATCTGTTCGGTGATGTACTGGCTGTGACATGGAGCGATCTTGTCCTCGTTTGGGTGGGAGGCTTCGTCTGTCTGATTGTTTTGATGCAGGTGTGGCACCCGCTGGTGGCGATTACCGTGCATGAGGATCTCGCGCGTGCGGAAGGAGCCCCTGTTGTTCGCTGCCAGGTTATCTACATGCTCCTGGTAGCTGGTGCCGTTGCGGCCGGCATGAAAGTAGTTGGTATGCTGCTGGTAGTTGCCTTGCTGGTCATTCCGGCGGCGGCGGCCAGATCATTTTCACGCACCCCTGAGCAGATGGCCATGCTGGCGGCCGTGATCGGAATTGTTTCCTGTAGCAGCGGGTTGTTAAGCTCGCTCGCGTTCGACACTCCTTCAGGCCCATCCATTGTTGTAGTGGCAATGCTCATATTTCTCGCCAGCCTTACGGTTCGGCCCCTGACGCGGGCATTCGGTTCGCGCCAGGTACGCTCGTCCTGAATTGGGGACGGGTGGTATGACAGTGTTCGGAATTTTGGCACTGGAAAATGTTCAGGATGCAGGCGGGTGCTTTGGCTTTGCATCGAATTCAATCTGCTCTGAGCCTTGGTACACCAGAAATGCACGGCCCTTGGCCCGTGCGATCATTACAATCCCCAGGTCCCGTGCGAGTTCCAGGCCCATATGTGTCACGCCGGAGCGGGAAAGTAGAACCGGAATTCCCATATGAGCAGATTTCATGACCATTTCTGAGGTCAGGCGGCCGGTAGTGTAGAAAATCTTGTCATGACCCGGGACATGTTCAAGCCACATCCAACCTGATATGGCATCGGCTGCATTGTGTCGGCCCACATCCTCGATAAATTTGAGGATTGCAACGCCACTGCAAAGTGCACACCCATGCACCGCGCCAGCACGTTTGTAGATTTCGTTGAAGCGTGTGATCTCGGCAAGCAAATCATAGATTGTGGACTGTTTCAGCGAGACCTGCGGAAGCCTTGCATCATAGAGCTTGTCCAGGGTGCAACTGAACACGGTTCCCTGCCCACAGCCAGACGTGACCGTGCGCCTGCCCAGTTTTTTCTCCCAGTCCGTAATTTCCCTGCCTGGACGGGTTACGACCTCAACAGTCTCCCTGTCCCAGTCGACATTGACGGATTTTATATCTGAAAGGTCTTCCAGCAGCCGCTGGTTGCGCAGATACCCCAGGGCCAGTTCTTCAGGGTGAGTACCCAGCGTCATCAAGGTCACAAGCTCACGGCCGTTTACCTTCAGCGTCAGTGGAGATTCGCCGGCAACGTGGACTACCCGCTGTTCATGAAACTGGTTGACAACTTTGACAGCATGCGTGGGTGCAAGTCCCTGCTGTGACATCTGTGGTCGATACGGTGAGCGCACTGTACTACGTTTTTCTGTATGGATCCGGACAGTTCAGTCCCGGAGTCTAGGCAGTTTCTTCACGTCTGGGCAAGCGGGGGCTAATTCTTGCGGTACGTACTGCATTTTTGTGAATTTGAACGACTTCAATGGGGTAGCCGTCAATAAGTACGCTGGTCCCGGGTTGCGGAATTGATTCCATCTGCTCAAGGATCAGGCCATTGACTGTTTTGGGTCCGTCATCATGCAGTTCAAGGTTCAACGCCTTGTTGATATCACGCACATGTGTCCCACCGTCAACCACATATGTACCATCCTGCTGGGGATGTATTTCCACGTCATAGGTAGCCGGGTCGTTGGTGATTTCGCCGACGATTTCCTCTAGTAAATCCTCCAGGGTTACCAAGCCTTGAATATCCCCGAACTCATCAACAACCAGGCTGAACCTGCGTTTCTTATCCTGTAGTTCAAACAGCAGCTTCTTCAAGTTCGTACCTTCGGGAATAAAGTACGGCTCACGCAGCGACTGTTCCAGATCTTCGCGCTCGATGTCCTTGTGGATGAAGCTGAGCAGCAGCTTTCTTAGATGAAGAAAACCAATTACGTTGTCAATGTTACCACGGCAGACAGGGATTCTCGTGTAGGAGATGTTTTCCAGCTGGTTAAGAATTTCTTCCCAGTTGTCTTCAAGATCTATGGCAACGATTTCATTTTTCGGGATCATGATATCGTCGACTGTGATTTTTTCGAGATCCAGTACACCCAGTAGCATCTGCTGATGCTCACTGGATATGGCAGTGCTTTCATCATTCACAACAGTGCGTAGTTCCTCATGGCTCAGCGAGGTAAGCGGACTCTCTTTCACATCGACGCCGATCAGATGCAACAAGGAATTGGCACACAGGTTGACCACCCACACAAAAGGGTACATGACTGCAAGCAAGGGAGCGTAAATGATGGCTGCCGGGAGCGCCAGCTTTTCCGCGTGCAATGCAGCAAGTGTCTTCGGAGTCAATTCTGCAAAGATCAGGATCGCGAAGATCAGGATGAAAGTGGCGACCGCGATGCCAATATCACCGTGGATGCGGTAACCGATGTAGGCGGACAGCTGTGCAATCAGGATATTGACTACATTGTTGCCCAGCAAGATCAACCCGATGAGTCGATCGGGCTTTCCCAGCAGTTTCAGTGCCTGCTTCGCACCACGTCTTCCTGTGGACACCATATGGCGCAGGCGATACCGGTCCAGCGCCATCAGTGCCGTTTCCGAGCCAGAGAAAAATGCTGAAAGGAAAAATAGAATAAGCAGCACCAAAAGCAGTGTGCCTATCGAATAATCATCCAAGGTCTGCACGACCCTCCGGTAACCAAGATACCTACATTAACGGCCGTGTGGCGTGAATTGTCAAGTCACTGGGATGGTAATGACCCTGTGCAGGATCAATTCCTGGACAAACTTGCTGCCCAAGTAGGCAAAAGCAAGGAATCCAAAGCCAGCCAGTGTCCATCGCATGGCACTAGTTCCTCGCCAGCCGAACTGCCAGCGGCCCCAAAGTAGTAGTGCAAATACTACCCATGCGAGGATTGACAGTATGGTCTTGTGGGCGACATGCTGCTCGAACATGTTTTCCAGAAACAGGAAGCCTGTGATGAGCGCGATACCGAGCAGGATGAATCCTACCGCAATCGTCTGGAACAGGAATTTTTCTGTATCGTGCAAGGGAGGCAGTGCTCGAGTCATTCCGCCAAGCTGGTGCCTGCGAAGATGACGGTCCTGGGTAAACAGCAAAATGGACTGCAGGGCCGAGATCGCCAGTACACTGAAGGCAAACAGCGAGACCACGATATGAAGTTGCAGGCCATGGAGGTTGAGTGAGGATGCCGCCACTTCCGGTTTCAGGACTGTTAGAACAATGCTGGCCACGGCTATGGGCAGTACGAGTATGCCCAGGAAATCCGTTCTTCTGGTGGTGGATACGCACAGAACCAGTATTGCCACCATGAAGCATACAATCGACACACTGTTGTAAAAAGTCAGGTTCAGGCCTTGCGCGGTGAAGGTTTGTGGATAGAGGTAGGCGGCATGCAGAAGGCATCCGACGGTCCAGGCAAATATCATCATTCCTCGTTTGTGATTCTGTTCATTACTGTTCGGCCCATATGTGCGCCACAGAATCACGGCGAAGGCCGCCGCATACAGGACAATTGCGGCATACTTCAGGATGCTAGACATGACAGGGTGATGAAAAGGAGGGTGAGTAGGCAGCTGTCATGGGCGGTACCGTGATCGTGTTGTGATGTTCATCATTGCCAGCTAAGTATACAAATTGCAGCGGTGCGGTTCAGGCCATTATATGGTACTGGTACAAAATCGCGTGTGGAAGCTTTTGCTTGGCTTTCGCGGGAGTACGTGAATGGCATGGAGGCGTGACGGATTGAGTTATACTTCCGGTGTACCAATTTGCCTGCAGGGCCCGCAGGCGCGAAGCGCGAGGAACCGTTAATGTTTGAAAACCTATCCAGCCGGCTTACCGGAACTGTAAAAAAACTTCGCGGTCAGGCGCGTCTTACCGAAGAGAATATCCAGGGTACGCTGCGTGAAGTGCGGATGGCGCTGCTTGAAGCAGATGTGGCCTTGCCAGTGGTACGGGAGTTTGTTGAAAGCGTGCGGCTCAAAGCGCTTGGAAAGGAAGTGCTGGAAAGTCTTTCCCCGGGTCAGTCCTTCATCAAAGTGGTACATGATCAACTGGTACATCTCATGGGGGACGCGAATGAGACGCTCGATCTCGCAGCATCCCCTCCGGTAGTCATCCTGGTCGCGGGCTTGCAAGGCTCTGGCAAGACCACCAGCATTGCGAAGCTTTCTCTTTGGCTCAGTGAGCAGCATAAAAAGAGTGTTGCAGTGGTCAGTGGTGACGTATACCGGCCTGCTGCAATTGAACAGTTGCAGACACTTGCCATGCAGGTTGGTGCGGAGTTCATTCCGAGCCAGTCCTCGGAGTCTCCGGTTGCCATTGCCAAGCGTGCTGTGGAACATTCCAGGAGGCAGTTCAAGGATGTACTGCTGATCGACACGGCGGGCCGTCTTCATGTCGATGAGGACATGATGCAGGAAATCACAGCATTGCACGAGGCAGTGCAGCCTCTTGAAACCCTGTTCGTGGTGGACAGTATGAGTGGTCAGGATGCCGCAGTTTCAGCGCAGGCCTTCAATGACGCCCTGCCTCTTACTGGTGTAATACTCACCAAAACGGACGGCGATGCCCGCGGGGGTGCAGCCTTATCTGTGCGAAGGATAACCGGCAAGCCTATCAAGTTCCTGGGCACAGGTGAAAAGATCACGGCGCTTGAACCGTTTCATCCGGACCGGATAGCTTCCCGAATCCTGGGCATGGGCGATATTGTAAGCCTGGTCGAGAAAGTCGAGCAGGAAGTCGATCGCAAGCAAGCGCGGAAACTGGCCAAAAAGGTCAGGAAAGGCAAGGGGTTTGATCTGGCTGATTTGAAGGATCAGCTTGAGCAGATGATGAACCTGGGAGGCCTGGCTGGCCTTGTGGACAAGATTCCTGGCAATGTCGGTTTGCAGAAAAGCAGCAAGGCCTTGGCGGATGACAGGATGCTGCCACGCATGATTGCTATCATAAGTTCGATGACACCCCATGAAAGGCGGTTCCCTGATATAATAAAAAGTACACGCAAACGCAGGATCGCAGCCGGTTCCGGCACCCAGGTTCAGGATGTGAACCGCCTGCTCAAACAACACTTGCAGATGAAGAAAATGATGAGAAAGGTTTCCAAGAAAGGCGGCATGCAAAGGATGCTGCAGACCATGCAGGGCAGGGTGCCACCGCCGCAGTAGGGATGGACCCGGAACTGCCAGTGCAAAATATTTCCACCTGCCCTTGCCGATTCACCTGGACCATGCGTGCGGTGCTGCAATTTCAACTGCCGGCTTTCTTTTCGCGGCCAAATGCGTACAATGTGCGACTCGATTTGATCATGCTTGATCAAGATACAAGCTGAACTAGGTTATGGTAACGATTCGATTGTCTCGGGGTGGAGCAAAAAAGCGCCCCTTTTACAGCATTGTAGTGACTGATTCCCGCAAGCGCAGGGATAGCGGGTACATAGAACGCATCGGCTATTTCAATCCCGTCGCCAAGGCGCAGGAAACCGGCTTCTTTATCGAAACGGAACGGTATGCGCATTGGCTGGGCCATGGAGCCCAACCATCCGAGCGGGTTGCACACCTCGTGAATCAGCACTCCAGACAGGCAGAATAGCCTGTTCTGGGAGATCCATCCGAAAATTTGGATCAGGCTGAAGGCATTCTTGTAGGGCGCATTCAGGGAGCCTTTGGCATACAAGGCTGGCTGAAAATCACTTCTTATTGCCGCCCGAAAGAACAGATTCTTAAGTACACGTCGTGGCATTTGTACTTGAACAATGATTCAAAGGTTTACCGCCTGGATAAGGGCAGGCCGCATGGCCGCGGCATCGTGGCCCATCTGTCTGGAGTCGACACCCGTTCCGCTGCTGAGGTGCTCAGGCATGCGCGGATATGGGTACCCGAAGCATGCTTGCCTGAGTTGCCTGCAGGAGAGTATTACTGGTATCAGCTGGCCGGTCTAGACGTGGTCACGGTTGCCGGACAGAAACTGGGTAAGGTGATGAGCCTGATGGAAACCGGTGCGCATGACGTGCTCGTGGTGAGAGACAAGTCAGGAAATGGCGAGATACTGATTCCATATGTCCGGGGCAAAGTGGTAAAAGGGGTGGATCTTGACCTGCAGCGGATGGTGGTCGCTTGGGAGGTGAATTTCGACTAGGAATTCTGTGTCATGCGTATCCAGATCATAACGTTGTTTCCCGAGATGGTGCAGGTTCTGGCCAGATTCGGTGTGATTGGCCGGGCCTTGGAAAACAATCTCGTGGAAATGTGCGTGCTGAATCCGAGTGATTTCTCCACAGATCTTCACGGTCGCGTGGATGACCGTCCTTACGGGGGTGGGCCGGGAATGGTAATGAAGTTTGAACCGCTGCAAAAGGCAATCCGGCAGGCGATTAAGGGTGAAAAAAACAGTCATGTAGTGTGCCTGTCTGCACAGGGCAAGCTGTTCGGGCAGGAAGATGTGACGAGACTGGTAAACTGCCCCAATCTGGTGCTGGTGGCGGGGCGCTACGAGGGCATCGACGAGAGGCTTATTGAGGCAGAGACTGACGAAGAGCTTTCAGTAGGAGATTTCGTCGTCAGTGGTGGGGAATTGCCAGCCATGCTGCTGATCGACGCGCTGGTCAGGCATCTTCCCGGGGTACTGGGACATGAAGAATCCGCCAAGCAGGATTCCTTTGTTGACGGACTGCTCGATTGCCCGCATTATACGCGACCGGGAAGAGTTGCTGGCCGCACAGTGCCTGAAGTACTGCTCAAGGGGAACCATCAGGCTATCGAGCGCTGGAGAAGAAAACAGTCATTGGGCCGAACCTATCTGCGCAGGCCAGACCTGTTTGCCAGGCTGAGTCTAACTGATGAGCAACTCGCCATGCTGGATGAATACCTGCAGGAGTTGGGTGTCAGCAGAAAACAGGGTAAAGGAGAGTCATGACCAATATTATTGAAGAGTTAAACCGGCGACAACTTAAACAGGGTATCCCGGATTTCGGTCCGGGAGATACTGTGGTAGTGCAGGTCAAGGTAAGGGAAGGAAACAGGGAACGGCTGCAGGCTTTTGAAGGAGTCGTGATTGCAAAGCGTAACCGCGGACTGAACTCGGCCTTCACGGTAAGAAAGCTCTCTCACGGAGAAGGCGTGGAAAGGACCTTCCAGACCCACAGCCCCCTGATTGCGGATATCAAGGTGAAGCGCAGGGGCAAAGTCCGGCGAGCTAAACTGTATTACCTGCGTGGCAGGACGGGCAAGGCAGCCCGAATCAAGGAAAAAATCTAGGTCCAGTGCAGCCACATCTCATCCACCGAGTCACTGTTGCGGGAGGATGCTGAAAGCATGGGCTGCGTGCACAGGCATGCCTTGCCAATACCGTTCCTTCTGCAGGCCATGACTGGTGTGACCCCGAAGAAAGGCCTGGACCATGAAGACCCAGGTTCAAGCTTGCTACCCACATGAGTATCTTGGTTACCCAAACCCCCATCGGCAATCTGGCGGTCGAAATTGAAGGGGAATTCGTCACGGCAGTCTATTCGACTCCCGCACCCGTCTCGAAAGCCAAGGAACCTTTTGCCAGGGAAGTGCAGGCACAGCTGCAGGCCTGGTTTTCTGGCAACTTGATGCGTCTTGAAATTCCATACCTGTATCCAGATGCAACAGATTTTCAAATACGGGTCTGGGAACAGATCAGCAAAATCGAGTTTGGTGCAACCCGGACATATGGTGATCTTGCAAGGAAAATCAGGTCCGGGCCGAGAGCTGTGGGCAATGCGTGCCGGCGTAACCGCCTGTTGCTCATTGTTCCTTGCCACCGGGTTGTGGCCGTTACGGGATTGGGGGGATTCATGGGAGATATCGATGGAAGCTTGGTCAGGCGCAAGGAGTGGTTGCTGGAGCATGAACGAAAGCACCGGTCCTGCACGGGGTAAATTCACCGGCCAAGCCTTGTTAGCGTGATGCACATTCATTATCTGAAGCATGTACCGTTTGAGGGCCTGGGAAGCATGGAAAACTATTTTGTTTCCAAGGGCCACAAGATCTCAAACACAAGTTTCTACCTGAATCAGTCCTTGCCGCCTGTAGACGAGCTTGATGTGCTGGTTGTTATGGGCGGGCCGATGAGTGTGAATGAGGAAGCAGGGTATCCCTGGTTAAGGCGGGAAAAGGATTTTATTTACAGCGCGCTCAAACGTGAAGTGCCTGTTCTTGGCGTCTGCTTGGGTGCCCAGCTGATTGCAGCCGTGCTGGGTGCATCGGTAGTGAAAAATGCCTACGAAGAAATTGGCTGGTATCCGGTCCGGCTTACCAGGGGGATTGTTGCGGATGAACAGGCTCAACACCTGCCAGACAGTTTTGATGCGTTACACTGGCATGGTGAAACATTTTCGATTCCATCCGGAGCACGCAATTTCATTTCCAGCGAAGGCTGTGCCAATCAGGCCTTTGTGTACGGTGATAACGTTCTGGGCCTGCAGTTCCACCTTGAGATGCTGCCCAGCCACGTTGAGGCCATCTACCGCGAATGTGGCAGACCAGCACTTACCGGAACCTATATACAGGGCGAGGATGAAATGCTGGCTCCGGTCGAAAAGTTTCGCAATGCCCAGAACATACTTGAGGAATTCCTCAGGACCTTTATTTTTCAGAATTTGCCCATATAAACGGGTAGTGGTTGTATAACCCGGAGGAGTAATGATGGAAGACAACAGCAGGAAAGACATACGGGCGCTGCTCAAGACATTCGGAGTCCAGGCTGATGAAGCCATCGTGCAGCATCTGGCCAGGAATCCGGCTACTCGCATGCTCAAGCTCAAGATTAGTCTGCAGGACCAGACTGATTATGGCAGCTTGCAGCCGGACAGTGTGCTGACCCTGGAAGTCCGGGGAGAAATCAACCGATAAATTCATCACCAATAACTTCTGCGGAAGAAGCCATGAGCACGAAAACCGGAAAAGAGACCCTGCAATTTGAAACGGAAGTGGCGCAGTTACTGCGCTTGATGGTCCATTCACTCTACTCCAACAAGGAAATTTTCCTGCGTGAACTGGTTTCCAATGCGTCGGATGCGTGTGACAAGCTGCGCTTCGAAGCCCTGTCGGACAGTTCCCTGCTGCGCAAGAATTCCGAGCTCAAGATCCAGGTGGAATTTGACAAGGATAGCCGTGCCGTGACGGTCAGGGATAACGGCATAGGCATGGACCGCGAGGAAGTGATTCAGAATATAGGCACGATCGCCCGGTCAGGCACCCGGGAGTTTCTGGATCAGCTTACGGGCGATCAAAGCAGGGATTCACACCTCATAGGTCAATTCGGGGTCGGGTTTTACTCTGCATTTATTGTTGCCGATAAAGTCACTCTCACCACACTCAAGGCCGGTATGGAACCGGATCAGGCAGTACGCTGGGAATCCGAGGGAACGGGATCCTATACGCTCGAGAATGTGAAAAGGGCCCGGTACGGTACGGAAGTCGTCCTGCATCTGAAGGAGGAAGAAGACGAACTGCTCAATCCCTGGCGATTGCGTGCAATCATTACCAAGTATTCAGACCATGTGCCGCTACCGATTGAGATGCGCGAACTGAATGACAAGGGTGAGCCAACGGGAAGCTGGGAAACGGTGAACAAGGCATCGGCGCTCTGGGCACGGGCCAAAACAGAAATCAGTGACGAGGAATACACGGAATTTTACAAGCACGTGAGTCATGATTTTTCAGAGCCCCTAGCCTGGGTACATAACCGTGTTGAAGGCAAAACGGAGTACATCTCGCTGTTGTACATTCCTAAAAATGCTCCTTTTGACCTGTTTGATCCAAATCCTGCACATGGCGTGAAACTCTATGTGCAGAGAGTATTCATCATGGATGATGCCGAAAAGCTGTTACCAAGGTACTTGCGCTTTGTACGGGGTGTAATTGATTCCAATGATTTGCCGTTAAATATCTCACGTGAAATTCTGCAGGATAACAAGATCATCGACAGCATACGTTCCGGCTCGGTGAAAAAGATTCTGGGACTGCTTGAGAGCATGGCCAAGAATGAGGCAGAAAAATACCGGGATTTCTGGTCTGCATTTGGCAAGGTACTCAAGGAAGGACCCGGAGAAGACATTGCAAACAGGGAAAAAATTTCAGGGCTATTGAGATTTGCCTCGACGCATGGTGAGGACGAGGCTCAGGAAGTTTCACTGGAAGACTACCTGGCCCGCATGAAACCAGGACAGGACAAGATCTATTACATCACTGCTGAAAGTTATGCTGCCGCAAAGAACAGCCCCCACCTGGAGATATTCCGTGACAAGGAAATCGAGGTCCTGCTGCTGATAGATCGTGTGGATGAGTGGTTGATGAGCCATTTGAGCGAATACCAGGAAAAACACTTTGCATCAATTGCCAAGGGTGACCTGGATTTGGGCGAGATCAGCAGTAAAGAGGACAAAAGGGAGCAGGAAAAGAAGGAAGAAGAAGCGAAAAAACTGGTCCAGCAAATTGAAGAAGTCCTGCAGGACAAAGTCGAGGCAGTGCGGGTATCGCAACGTCTCACCACTTCTCCTGCATGCATTGTCCTGAACGAGCACGACATGGCACTTTACATGCAGCACCTGATGAAGCAGGCTGGGCATGAACTGCCTTCAAGCAAGCCAGTTCTGGAGATCAACCCCGGGCATACCCTGGTCAAGCGCATGAAAGAGGAGCAGGCAGAAGACCGGTTCATGGATTGGGCAAAAATCCTCCTGGACCAAGCTATCCTGGCAGAAGGCGGACAACTCGAAGATCCGGCAGGGTTTGTCAGCAGGCTCAACCGGCTGATCAGTGAAATAGCAGTCTGAAATTTGAACGATTATCGATTATTCTGCATGGAGTGGATGAATCCTCATAACACGCTTCCGAGGTATCCGTTCTGTGCCTTGATCTTGTTCGTGTAATGCAGATCGAATCCGTCAATGATTGATTTTTGCACGGCTTCAAGGCCGAGCAGGTCTTTCCTCCACCTTTCCAGCTTGGGAAACCGGTTCCAGTTCAGCAGGTTTATGTTCTGGCGCATGAATTCCAGGCGGATCAGCAAAGGCGCGTAGGCTGCATCGATCAGGGCCAGCTTTTCACCATTGAAGAAGGTGGAATGACCGAGCACGTTTTCCACTCGCTCAAGCCGTTCAGTGCATTCATTCATTCTCCGGTGCATATCCTCTTCCGTCTTGCCATCCGCGATCATGTACAGATCTCCCAGGCATGTGCTGCCGTATTCAATCCATGCCCGGTTTTTTGCCAGGATGAGCAAGTCTGATGGTTTCAATGTGCCGGGTGTTACATCATCAATGAATTCATTGATGACAGCAGACTCAAATAGCACTTCCGTCTCATTGACCTTAAGCACCGGTACTTTCCCCAGCGGTGAAATCTCCAGGAACCACTCCGGTGGATCGTTCAAATCGATGAAGGTAATCTTGTAGTCACAGTTTTTGTAATTCAGGGTAATGACGCTACGCTGTACAAACGGGCATACGTTAAAGCTGACAAGTTCCAGGTTCATGATGATCAGGTATGAGGTTCAGAAAGCTACTCATTATACGAACTGCTTGTCAAAAGGAAATGATGACTTTACAAAAAGTTCGAATTGACAAGTGGCTTTGGGCAGCCCGTTTTTTCAGGGGCCGTACACTGGCCGCTGAAGCGGTGAACGGTGGCAAGGTGCATGTGAACGGCCAGCGTGTGAAGCCTGCCCGCGCAGTGCAAATTGGAGACATGATCGATGTCACACGAGGACCGCACCAGGTCACCGTCAAGGTTTGCCGGGTGAGTATCAAAAGAGGTCCGGCAAAAGTGGCTCAGACGCTGTATGAGGAGACGCAGGCAAGTGTCGAGCGCCGCGAAGTCAGCATTCAGCAGAGAAAGCTGCTGAGCGCTGGCTTACCTCGGTCCAGTGGGAGACCTGACAAGCGTCAGCGCCGCCAGTTGCGAAAAGCAAGCGGAAAGTCATGAGTCGAATTGCACGCCAGGGAAAGTTACAAGTGGCTTCGGGACAGTTATCGGAATGCACGTTCAGGTTGTTTTTGCATGCAACAAGGTTATGATTCACTGGAATACCGATGAACCGGGCTGATTCCATTCAACGATTTCAGACATGAGACGCGCTACACCTGAACCAAGCAAGCACAGTCCAAGCCCGTGCATACCGGTCGAGATCGACTCGTCCTGTATCAATCGGAATGCACTGCGGGTCATTTCAAAGTTACATGACGCCGGGTATGAAGCATATCTTGTGGGTGGAGGTGTACGTGACCTTCTGCTTGGGCATTCTCCAAAGGACTTTGACATTGCCACGAATGCCCACCCGGAGGAAGTACGAAAGCTGTTCGACAACAGCAGGATAATTGGGCGACGTTTCCGGATCGTGCATGTATATGGCTCGAAGGGACTTGTGGAAGTTGCTACGTTTCGTGCGGCAGGGCGCGCTCACGTGAACCAGAAAGGCCGAATCATTGCAGACAACACGTACGGCAGCATTGACGAAGACGCTTTTCGCAGGGATTTTACTGCCAATGCACTGTACTACGATCCCGATGAAGCCAGGTTACTGGACCTGGTAGGCGGTTTGCAGGACCTGGATGCCAGGATGTTACGTGTCATTGGTGAGCCGGATTTGCGGTTCAGGGAAGATCCGGCACGCATGCTCCGTGCGGTCCGGTTGTCGGTCAAGCTGGATTTCCAGGTGGAGAAACAGGCTGAAGAATCTATTTATCGCCTGGGTCATTTGCTGTCCGAGGTCCATCCGGCACGCCTGTTCGACGAGATAGTTAAATTATTTTACACAGGCTTCGCAGTGCGTACTTTCGATGCCTTGCGTGAATTCGGGCTCTTCCAGCATCTGTTTCCGATGACGGAAAAGGAATTGTGCGGCAGGTCCGGCGAGACGTTTTCTGCGTTGGTCTACACTGCCCTGCAGAGAACGGATGAGCGAATCCGCACCGGCAAGCACGTGACCCCTTCGTTTCTGTACGCCGTGTTTCTGTGGGGACCTCTTCGGGCACTGGTTCGTCAACTTGAGCTGGATGGACTGTCTCACAAGGTTGCTCATGCAGCCGCCGTGGAAAACACCGTGATATCGCAAATGCGGTTCACCTCGATACCTAAACGGCTGCAGCATCCCATGCGCGAGATTTGGGATCTGCAGTTCCGATTCTATCGTAAATACGGGAACTCGGCCTTTCGCCTGTACCGGCATCCCCGGTTCCGTGCAGCATATGATTTTCTGTGCCTGCGTGCCGCTGCGGGTGAGCCGGTTGACCGGCTGTGCGAATGGTGGACAACCTTTCAGGAAGCAGATTTGCCAACGAAAAGAAAAATGACAAACGCTCGTCGCGGCAGGCCGCGGAAATCCCAGCGTGGCTCAGCAAAGAGGACCTATCACTAGCCATGCAGGCTGTACGCCTAACGGGACAGGGCATGGCCAAGCAGGCATACATCGGTCTTGGCAGCAACCTCCAGGATCCTGAAAATCAGATTCGCCGGGCCCTGCTTACCATGCAGGGGCTTCCCGGTGTGGAGTTGCTGAAAAGTTCAAGCTTGTATCAGAGCCAGCCCATGGGCCCTTCTGAGCAGCCAGATTTTGTGAATGCGGTTGCCAAGGTCTCTACAGTGCTTGACCCTACGGGGCTGCTGACGGTGCTACAGCGTATCGAGCATTTACACCAGCGCGTACGAAAGCCCCAGCGCTGGGGGCCAAGAACCCTGGACCTTGATATCTTGCTGTACGAGGACCTGGAAATTGACACGAAGAGACTCCGGATACCGCATCCTGGCATGAGTGAGCGGGAATTCGTATTAATCCCTTTACAGGAGATAGAAAAGGACCTCATTATTCCGGGACAGGGCAGCCTGAGCGAAATGATAGAGAAGCTTCCCTGCTACCGGCTGAAGAAGATAGCGACACCGCATGTTGGACCATAACCTCAATTACATTGTCGTGGAAGGCTCGATTGGCGTGGGGAAAACCAGCCTCGCACAACGCCTTGGTGACGAGTTCGGCTCATACCTGCTGCTGGAGAATGTCGAGGACAACCCATTTCTTGAGCGGTTTTACCAGAATCCCAGGGAGGCTGCGCTGTCTACACAACTGTACTTTCTCCTGCGACGTACCAAGCAGCTACAGGAGTTCAGGCAGGCAGACATATTTTCTCCCGTAAGGGTGTCTGATTTTCTAATCGATAAAGACCGCCTGTTTGCCCAGGTTACCCTGAATGCCAGTGAGTACGACTTGTACGAGCAGGTGTATTCCTATCTTACAATTGATGCGCCAAAGCCCGACCTGGTAGTGTATCTTCAGGCACCTGTGGAAGTATTGCTGCAGCGGATACGCAAACGGGGACGTGGCTATGAACGTCTGATCGAATCAGCCTATCTGGAACAGCTCAATGCTGCATATGCCAAGTTTTTCTACAACTATGAAGATGCGCCGTGCCTGATTGTGAATGCGAGTGAAATCGATTTCATCAATAACGATCGGGATTACGAACAGCTGCTTCAGGAAATTTTGAGCACCAAGGCGGGTAAACGCTATTTCAATCCCCTCCCATTTGCTAGCTGAGTAGATGAGAGAACGACGATCCTGTTAAGTGGAGCCAGGCGAATGGAAAATGTGACACTCAAGCGGCTGGATAAAATGAAGTCAGGCAGCGTGAAAATTGCCTGTCTGACTGCATATGATGCAAGCTTTGCAGCCCTGCTGGACCAGGCGGGAGTGGATGTGATCCTCGTGGGGGATTCACTGGGTATGGTTGTACAGGGTCATTCCAGTACAGTTTCTGTGACCATGGAGGACATGATCTATCACACAAGCTGTGTGAGCATGGCGGTGCGACGCAGCTTTGTGATCTCGGACATGCCTTTCATGTCGTATACAAACGTGGAGCAGGCACTTCGCAATGCGACTGACCTGATTCAGATTGGTGGCGCACAAATGGTCAAGCTGGAAGCGTCAGCCCGTCAGGTAAGTGTCGTGCGAGAACTCAGTGAATGCGGGGTGCCAGTTTGTGCTCACCTGGGCTTGCGCCCACAGTATGTGTACAAGCTTGGAGGGTACTCGATGCAGGGTGAGAGCGATGAAAGTGCGGAAGAGCTGTTCAGCAATGCTAAAAGCCTGGAGGCCGCAGGTGCAGACATGCTGTTGCTGGAATGCGTTCCTGGAGAACTTGCAGGCAGAATTACGCGTGAGTGTTCCATACCTGTTATCGGTATCGGTGCCGGGCCGGAGTGTGACGGGCAAATACTGGTTTTGCATGATGTTCTTGGAATCACGCAGGGTATTACACCGAAATTTGCAAGAAATTTCATGACCAGTGCAGCGGATATCCAGGCCGCAATAGCCGCCTATGTGGAAGCTGTGAAAAACTCCGGTTTTCCTGCCTGATCATTTACGAAATCCAATGCAAACGGTCACCACGGTAGCTGCGCTTCGCAGGCAGGTTTCCTTATGGCAGGCCAGGGCAGAGCGTATCGTACTGGTCCCCACCATGGGGAACCTGCATGCAGGACATCTTGCCTTGGTCAGTCGTGCGCACACTTGTGGCAGCAAAGTGGTTTGCAGCATTTTCGTCAACTCCCTCCAGTTTGACCGCGAGGAAGACCTGGCGACATACCCCAGGACCCCCCAAGAGGACCTGGATGCCCTGCAGCATGCCTGTACTGACCTGGTGTTCATGCCGGAACACGATGAGGTGTATTCAGAGCAGTATCAGGTGGACAGGAATATCCCCGAAAATCCTTTGTGCAGGGAACTGTGCGGCCGGTACCGGCCAGGATTTTTCGAGGGGGTGGTGGAGGTGGTCACGCGACTCTTCCATATGGTAAAGCCGGATGTGGCGGTTTTCGGTGAGAAGGACTATCAGCAGCTGTTGATCATCAGGCAGCTGGTGAGGGATCTCGGCCTGGACATACATATTGAACAGGTTCCTACCCAGCGAGAAGAAGATGGCCTGGCATGTAGTTCGCGCAATGCCTATCTGGACCCGGAACAGCGTGCCCTGGCCCCCCGGCTGTATGCTGAACTGGTCAGCGTTGGACAGCAAATCAGGAGTGGGGTACATACGTACACGCTCCTCGAGACACAGGCTGCACATCGCCTCGACCAGGCAGGGTTTCGCCCGGAATACGTATCGATACGTGATGGCAACACGCTGGAAGTGGCCCAACATGAAAGTGGCTTCATAGCCGTGCTGGCTGCCGCCTGGCTGGGCAAGGCACGCCTTATCGACAATTTTCTGGTACGATTCAGATAAACCGGTATACTTCCGGTATCAGTTTCAATTTGATCAGGAGAAAACTATGTGGATTGTGGTCGTTGCCTTGGTTGCCGTAGTGTTTGTAATTGCGGTGTGGGCACAGCTGGACCTGTTTAACATGAAGGTGACTCAACTGGTCCAGTTCAAGCGCATCAGCAGAGAAAATTCCTAGCGGGTCTGCCTGCCAAAGCCGAGCTATAATCCGGCGTACACCTTTGCAATCCTGCGGCAGATACGTTGCGCAAGCCGCTTTCACAACTTGCCTCCTACCAGGCACTCCGGGCGCATGCGCGGGAAATCAGTGCCCATACCCTTCGTGAATGGTTCGCCCGTGATCCTGGGAGGTTCGATCAATTTTCCATTGAGCACGAGGATTTCCTGTTTGACTATTCCAGGAACCGGGTTTCAAGCAAAACTCTGGACAAGCTTCTGGCCCTGTTTTTCGAATGCGAGGTTGAAGCCTGGCGCGACAGGCTGTTTGCAGGGTCCCGCATCAACCTGACCGAGAGTAGGGCAGTACAGCACACCAAGCTTCGTGACCTGGGTGACGTTTCTTCAGAGCCTGCCAAGCAGCGTGACGATGTATTGTCGCGCATGATTCATCTTGCCGAGCGTGTCAGTCAAGCAGGCTTCAAGGACGTGGTCAGCCTTGGTTCAGGTGGGTCGCGCCTTGGTCCGGAACTGGTCTGTGATGCGTTCAGCCATGCAGCCAACAAGGGTCTGGACATCCATTTCGCCGGTAACGCTGATGCCGGCGAGATCAATCGCGTGCTTGAGAACCTGTTGCCTGACAGGACATTTTTCATAGTTATCTCGAAAAGTTTCACTACCCCGGAGACCCTGGCCAACGCCGGGACAGCCAGAAGCTGGCTGTCTTCACGTCAGCGGGCAGGAAAGCGCATTGAGAGGCATTTCTGCGCGGTAACTGCTGAAGTTGAAAAAGCAGTATCCTGGGGGATCCTGCCCCAACTCGTCTTTCCGTTGATGGGCGCGGTCGGCGGACGGTTTTCTGTCTGGTCTGCAGCAGGGCTGAGCATCGTGCTTCATCTCGGCATGCCTGCCTTCATGGAATTTCTGCAAGGGGCCTGGGAGATGGATAAACACTTCAAAACGGCCACTCCCCGGGAAAACGTACCGATTCTGCTTGCCCTGCTGAGTATCTGGAACCGGCACTTTCTGGGCACCTCTGCACATGCAGTCTTACCCTATGATACCCGGTTGCGTCTCCTGCCGGCCTACCTTCAGCAACTGGAGATGGAGAGCAACGGAAAGTGCGTGGACCGTGAGGGTAGGGAACTGGATGTGCCAAGTTCTCCAGTGGTTTTCGGTGATGTCGGGACAAACGCCCAGCACGGGTTTTTCCAGTTTCTGCATCAGGGTACCAGCACAGTGAGTTGCGACTTCATCGGGGTAGTAAGGCCCGGGCATTCAAACAGGCTGCAGCACGACATGCTACTGGCCAACATGGTCGCGCAGGCCGAGGCCCTGATGGTTGGCCGGTTGGCTGAAGAGTTACGCGGCAATGCTGGCAATCAGCAGACCGGACACATGCTGTTTCCGGGTAACCGCTCAAGCAGCATGATTTTACTGAAGGAACTGATGCCACGTACCTTGGGGCAGTTGCTGGCACTGTATGAGCACAAAGTGTTTGTGGAAGGAGTCATACTGAACATAAACTCCTTTGACCAGCCTGGAGTCGAGCTGGGCAAAATCCTTGCAAAGCGCCTGTTTGAGCGGCTGCAAGAGGGCAAAGCACCTGATTCTCAGGAGAATTCTGCTACACGCGCGGTACTGGACTATTACCGCAAACACTCCTGAATTGCGCGGTTCGGCAAAACCTGGACTTTTCGATTGGCAGGGTGTGCCTACCGGGCACCGTGTTGATCCAGTGCCCAGGCGACATGTTCGCGCACCAGTTCGCTCGGGTGATGTTGCCTGTCTTTCAGCGCCTGGATCACCTCCGCAGTGGGTGCTGAATTGCCCAGCGCCACAGCGAGATTCCTGAGCCAGCAGGTGTAGCCAACGCGACGGATTGCGGATCCTTCGGTGCGGGCTCGAAATTCTGAACGGGTCCAACTGAACAATTCGACGAGTTGCGGTGCATCCAGTTGATGACGCACGGCAAAGTCCGCCAGAGGACTTTTTTCTCCGAACCGGTTCCACGGGCAGTACAACTGGCAGTCATCGCAGCCGAAAATCCGGTTACCCATCGCTTTCCGGAATTTAACAGGAATCGACGTTTTCAGTTCGATCGTGTGATACGAGATGCATCGCCTTGCATCGAGTTGATACGGGGCAATGATAGCCTGGGTCGGGCATACGTCCATGCAGGTGCGGCAGATGCCACAGTGATTTTCTGCTGGCGGGTCTACGGGGAGAGGCAGGTTCGTGTACAGCTCGCCCAAAAAAAACCAGGATCCCGATTCCCGGCTGATCAGATTCGTGTGCTTGCCGATCCATCCCAGCCCAGCTTTTTCAGCAAGCGCCTTTTCCAGCACCGGGGCACTGTCAGTAAAAGCCCGATACCCGAAGGGCCCAGTCTTTTCTGCAATTCGGTCCGCCAGTTTCTGCAGGCGCCTGCGAACCACCCTGTGATAATCACGGCCCAGTGCGTATCTGGAGATGTAGGCCAGGTTCCGGTTTCCCAGCACCTCTCTCTCATCCGTCGTATCAGGTGCCCTGTAGTTCATGCGTGCCGAAATAATGCGCACGGTGCCGGGGGCGAGTTCTTCCGGTCGGGAACGCCGGCTTCCGTGTCGGCTCATATAGTGCATTTCTCCATGATATCCGGCAGCGAGCCAGTTCATCAGGTGAATTTCATGCCTGTCCAGGCGGGTGTCGGTGATCCCCAGTGCATCAAACCCAAGCTCGATGCCCCAGGTTTTGATTTCCCGGGCCAGGCTGGAAAAATCTGTAATGGAGGCATTCACAGGCTGGGTTCGACTTTTCGAAATTGCACAGGCTCTAATTGAGTATAATTCATCAATGGAGTTGATTCCTGAAAGTGTCTATCTTGCCAGACAGGTTCGCGAGATGGACCGGATTGCGATCGAGAAATTCAGGATACCGGGTTACACGCTGATGCAGCGTGCCGGTGAGGCCGCATTTGACCTGATTCGTGAGCATTGGCAGGATGCCGGGCGCATCGTGTTGCTCGTGGGTCCAGGCAACAATGGTGGAGACGGGTATGTCATCGCCCGCATGGCCCGGTCTGCAGGGATGCAGGTACAGATTTTTCAGGCAGGAGATCACACCTCGCTGCAAGGGGACGCCAGAAGCGCCCATGATGCATACGTGGAGTGTGGTGGGTCCTGTGATGTGTTTTCCGGAGAGTTGCCTGGCAGTGATCTCATCGTGGATGCCCTGCTGGGATCTGGCCTGACACGTCCGGTCAAGGGTGAATTTGCCGCGGCAATCCGGTGCATGAATACGCACCGCGCACCGGTGTTGAGCGTGGACGTTCCGTCCGGGCTCGATGCAGACCGAGGTGTGCCTCTGGGAGACACGGTGACCGCCCGGGCAACCATTACATTCGTAGGAATGAAACTGGGCTTGATCACCGGAGCCGGCAGGCGACACTCGGGCAAGATCTACTTCAGTGACCTGCAAGTTCCAGATGCCGTGCAGCAGTCAGTTCGGGCTGCCTGCCAGGTTATTGACCCGGGAAAACTGAGGGCACGGATGGCGGAGCGCCACGCCGATGCGCATAAAGGGGAATACGGACATGTGCTGCTGATAGGAGGCAATTCGGGCATGACGGGTTCTGTAATGCTCGCTGCCGAGGCAGCGGCCAGAACAGGCTGTGGACTGGTCTCTGTGGCGACCGTCTCACGGCATGCCCCCATGCTGAGTGCTGCATGCCGCGAAGTGATGGTTCATGGTGTGGAGAGTGTGGCGAACCTCGACGAACTGGTCCGACGTGCATCAGTCGTTGCAATCGGGCCAGGATTAGGGCAGGACAGCTGGGCCAAAACCATGCTTGCCAGGATACTCGAACTGGACCTGCCAACGGTAATGGATGCCGATGCGCTGAACTTGCTTGCCCGGGATCCCCTGAAAAAACAGAACTGGATACTTACCCCCCATCCTGGAGAAGCTGCCAGGTTAACCGGGACCACATCGCAAGAGGTCCAGCAGCAGCGTCTCGTGCGGGTGCAGGCCTTGCAACGGAAATTCGGAGGGGTGTGTGTCCTGAAAGGCTCCGGCACGCTGGTCGCTTGCGAAAACATGGTTTCAGTGTGTACAGCCGGCAATCCCGGGATGGCTTCGGGTGGAATGGGTGATGTACTGACTGGAATCATTTCAGGCTTGCTGGCACAGGGACTGGGACTGAACGATGCAGCTTGCCTGGGTGTGCAACTGCACGCCCAAAGTGCGGACATCGCCGCACGCGAAGGTATGCGTGGAATGCTGGCAAGTGACCTGTTTGGCCCGCTGCGCAAGCTGGTAAATGATTCGGACAGTGAAGACCGTATATCTGGAAAGCGATGAGGCTACCCGGAAACTGGGAGCAAGGGTGGCGCGTTGCTGCATTCCACCTCTGGTCATTTTCCTGAGAGGAGACCTGGGAAGCGGAAAGACTACCTTTGCAAGGGGTTTTGTGCGTGAGCTTGGTTACCCAGGAAGGGTCAAAAGCCCGACATTTTCACTCGAGGAGTCCTATGTTTTCGAAAACATGAGCCTGTTCCATTTTGACCTGTACCGCATTCGCAGTTCGCATGAAGTCGAATTTATAGGGATTCGGGACGTCATGGCCCGTGAAGACGCCGTTTGCCTGATCGAGTGGCCGGAACGCGCAGGAGAGGCAGTACAAGAAGCCGATTTGGAGTTTGCCTTTGCCCATCAGGGGAGTGGCCGGAGTGTTTTGTGGCAGGCCAGGTCAGTTCGAGGCGGGTCAATTATCGGCATGTTATGAGATTAGACTCTAACTATGGTACATAGCTTTATAATTTCATTATAAAAAGTCCTTGAGACTGTTTAAGAAGTCTGTCACAATCCGCCTACGGCTGCGTAACCGGGACAGTTAATTTTCGGGGTGGGGGAGATTGGCATGAAGTTGCGGGCATTTTCATCTGATGGAAATCGGTTCCGTCCGGGCATGAGCACGCTCCTGGTTCTGCTGGTCCTGCTTGTATATCCCTGCCTGTCAAGTGCCTCCGGAAGCAAAATTCATGGTGTTCGCGTCGCGGACCGCGGGGAGAGTACACGTGTGGTATTTGACCTGTCGGCCCCGGTTCGGCACAAGGTATTTATCCTGGATCATCCGCCGCGTGTTGTCTTGGATATCGAGCGGTGCAATGCAAATGGGAGGCTCGGTTCCTTTCTGGGCTCGAGTACCCTGCTGAAAAGCGTGCGTCATGCGCGTAAGGCCCCGAACGATTTGCGCGTGGTATTTGATCTGCATGCTGCTGTGTCGCCGAAAAGCTGGCTGCTGGGCCCGGCAGACGGGAAAGGCCACCGCCTAGTACTGGACCTGGTCTCGGTTGCCGCCCGATCCCGGTCGAAGCCTGTGTTGACCATGCCGGATGTGCCCTCGAAGCATCGGGATGTCATCGTAGCCATTGATGCCGGACACGGTGGCAAGGACCCGGGTGCAATCGGGCGCAGGGGTACCCATGAAAAGGTAATCGTCCTTTCGATTGCCAAGAGGCTCAAGAAGCTTGTTGACAAGGAACCTGGCATGCGTGGTGTGATGATCCGAAATCGTGACATATATATCCCGCTCCGCACCCGTATCCGCAAGGCAAACCGGATGAATGCCGATATCTTCATTTCTATACATGCCGATGCGGCGGTAAACCGCAACGCAAGGGGCTCATCGGTATATGTATTGTCCAGGCGCGGTGCAAGCAGTGAGGCGGCACGAATCTTGGCGCAACGTGAAAATTCAGTCGACAGGATTGGTGGCGTGAGCCTGGAGGACAAGGACAAGACACTCCAGTCGGTACTGGTTGATCTGTCCCAGACGGCAACCATAGACGCCAGTATTGACCTGGCGGAAGACATTCTGGGTGAACTCAGGTTGATTGGAAATGTGCTGCGCAATCGAGTGGAACAGGCTGGATTTGCAGTATTGAAATCCCCGGACATCCCTTCAGTGCTGGTTGAGACCGCCTTCATTTCCAATCCGCACGAGGAGCGTCGGCTGCGCAGCAGTTCGCATCAGTATAAACTGGCACTGGCTATCCTGAAAGGCTTGCGCCGCTACCTGAAGGACCATGCGCATAATGGAATGCTCATAGCAGGCAACGGCAGCAGGCATGTGATCCAGCGTGGAGAAACCCTGTCTATCATTGCGGGCTATTACCAGGTGAGTATCGGTGATATACGCAGGGTGAATGCACTCACGTCCGATATCATACACGTGGGGCAGGTACTGGTGATTCCGGATTCCACTGGAACATAGGGACACCACGGATTGACGGTTCCGGGTACGGGACGGGCATCAGGGGACATCGCTGAAGGTCACTGAATCCAGGCAGGTTTTCCCCTGTTCCGAAAAGCAGCAGGTTGAGCCTGCAGCCTGGTGGCTTCTCTCTGGTGCCGGCAGCCCTGACAGGAATGCGTTTCCGGGGATTTATCCGAAAAACCTTGAATTCCGGTCCTGTTGCCACCAGCTGAAAAACAGCCTTTCCGTGCAGGACTGGACGGTCGCTGCAATCCGTTCGCTGATCGTTCGTGACACCGTACAGGTGACCTCGTAGATATCCGCGCCATCACTTGCCTGCATGAGGTAGTCATCGCTGGTCATCAGGGTATCCACCAGGTTGAGCCCGAGTGCACGGCTGGCAAGCCAGTGTTCGCCAGTTGCCACTTTTTCGATATCGAGTCCTGGGCGGTGGTTTTTCACGAACTCCTTGAACAGCGAATGTGTGTCTTCCAGTTGCTCACTCATGTGCTCGCGGTCTTCTTCCGTGTTTTTGCCAAACATGGTCATCGTGCGCTTGAGGTCGCCGGCTTTCATGAGCTCGAAGTCAACCCCGTGTTTGTCCAGCATGCGGTTGAAGTTTGGCAACTGCGCCAGGACGCCAATCGAGCCGATAACTGCGAAGGGTGCTGCGATGATCTTGTCCGCCACACAGGCCATCATGTAGCCTCCGCTTGCAGCCACCTTGTCCACTGCGACGGTGAGTGGAATACCCTGCTGCTTGATTCGCTGCAGCTGCGATGCGGCGAGGCCGTGTTCGTGTACCAGGCCACCCGTGCTTTCCAGGCATACCACCACCTCGTCCCTGCTGGATGCCACGGACAGAATGGCCGTAATTTCCTTGCGCAGGTGTCGTACTGCCGTGGCACGGATATTCCCCAGAAAATTCAGGACGAATATTCGCTTCCTGGTTTCACTGGAGGCGTTTTTCTTTTTTCTCTGGTCTTCCTTTTTGGCCTGCTTCATGGATTTCTTGAATTCCTTTTTGGGCAGGAGGGAAGCGAACAGCGTGTTTTTTATGGACTTGTATTTACTGTTCAGGTGCGTGATTTCGAAGTGGTCAGCACTCCGCGCTTTCTTCGAGAAGGAAAATACGAGGCTGGCAATTATCCAGATAAACACCAGCACGGTCAGTGTCCTGGCTAAAAATTGTCCGTATTCTGAAATGAACTCAAGCATGTCGCGTGCCCCTTGATTGGTTATTCGTCATAGGTACATTCGAAACTCGTGAAGAACTGTCCGAAGCCGTTATCCGAGGACTTGTCCAGCAACAGGGAATTCAGGCGAAGTCTGCAGGGCTTCAATGGTTCTCCGTCCAGCATGGTTTTGAAGTCCATGCCACCCAGCAACTGGTGCGAGACACTGATATACAGTTTGTCCAGTTGTCGGTCCCGGATCATAGTATGGAGCATTTTCGGTCCGGCAACGAGGTAAATGTTCCGGTAACCGCGCCGGGCGAGTTCTGCGACCAGAGGTCCGCCTTCCACGGCAAAAGACGATCCTGCCTGCAGTACTTCCAGCCCCCGCCGATGCCATGGATCGTGCAGGGCCTGGTCAGTGGCTTTTCCGGTTGCAACATAGAATTTTTGTTCGGTACTTCCCTTTTTTACCGATGAGGGCAGTGGGAAAACCATGCTCGAGCTTGCGATCACGATGTCTGGGCACGGTGCCAGCCCTCGTTCCCTGCGCCACGCGTAGAGGTCCGAAAACTCGGGTTCGTCTGGCAGTCGGAGGATGTTTCCGAGTTTTCCATCCTCCAGCTTGCGCAGGTATTCCCCATGCGTGACGAGGCAGTCTGCCTGGGCATGAAGTTCCAGGAACAGCCTGAAATCCTCCCTGCTGGTCAGGGAGTCCGGGAGGCCCATACCTGGATCAGTCGGACTGGTCACAGCGATCCTGCCATCCAGGCTGGTCACGAAATTGGCAGCTACAACTGGCTTGTCCGGGTCAGACCGGTGCCAGCCAAACTCTTCAAGGTAGATATTGTTCAGCCCGGTTTCTGCACAGGGCAGTGGGAAAAGCCGCAGCAGCCGTTTTGCGCTCATGTGCCTGACATGTGGTCAAATGCCTGGGTATGCGTAAGATATAGTATTATCCTAGCATGTAATATCCAGGGCCCATGCAAAAACCCAACATTTCCAGCGCGATCCCGAAACAGCGATACAGGCTTGGCGCCTACACGATCATCGTACTGGGAGAGATTGAATCCGAAGACCAGGTGGAGTATGAATACCTGCTCGCGGCCGTGCAGGACGGGCACAGCGAGCCGGAAATTTACATCACCTGTGAAAGGTTCATGGACCGCCAGGAGGGAGTCCAGCATGCTGTCAGGGTTTTTGCCACGCAACTCGGGCCGGAAGAGTCAGGGAAAATCATTGACCAGTCCAGCAAATGGGCCAGTCAGGATGCATTTGTAGCTTTTGCCCTGCTGGGGTTTCAGCAGATGCTGCAGCTGCATGACGAGCAGCCTGTTCCCGTGACGTGAACCTGCTGGCCGTGAAACCGATCAGGCTGCTGCCTTCCCAGCTCGTCAACCAGATTGCGGCGGGGGAAGTCATCGAACGTCCGGCCTCGGTTTTGAAGGAACTGCTTGAGAATGCCCTGGATGCCGGGGCGACAAAAATTTCTGTCGAACTGGAGAGCGGCGGCGCAAAGACCATACGGGTCACCGATGATGGCCACGGTATTCCCAGGGACCAGGTCATGCAGGCCCTGCAGCGCCACGCAACGAGCAAGATTTCTGTCCTGGAGGACCTTGAACGTATTGCAACCCTCGGTTTTCGCGGGGAAGCCCTGCCAAGCATTGCATCGGTTTCCAGGTTTAGCCTGGCCACCAACCCGCTGGAGACCACGAATGAAGGCTGGAAGGTGGCGGGGGAAGGTGGTGAACTGGATGGCGAGGGCATGCCCGTGCGCCAGGTGAAGGGCACGACGGTTGAAGTCAACGACCTGTTTTTCAATGTGCCCGCACGCAGGAAATTCCTGCGTACCGAACAGACCGAATTCCAGCATTGCCAGTCCATGCTGATCAAGACTGCATTGAGCCGCTTCGATGTGGGCCTGTCTGCCCTGCACAATGGACGCAGTTGTCTGGAACTGGGTGTGGCGAATGGCCAGCAAGACGAGGAAAATCGCCTCAGGCGTGCATGCGGGAAAAAGTTTGTCGAGCAAAGTATCCGCATCGGGCATGCGGCACAGGATATACGGTTGAACGGATGGATCAGCTTGCCTACATTTTCCCGCAGCCAGCCGGACCTGCAGCACTTGTACGTTAACGGACGTGCAATTCGTGACAAGGTCGTTTCCCATGCAGTCAAACAGGCCTACCAGGATGTCCTGTACCATGGACGGTTTCCTGCCTTCGTGCTGTTTCTGGAAGTCGACCCGGCGCAGGTGGATGTCAATGCCCACCCCATGAAGCATGAAGTCCGTTTTCGCCAGTCCAGGCTCGTGCATGACTTTGTGCGCTACACGGTTGGCAAGGCCATCGCGGAAACGATGCCTGAAGCCGAGCAGCAGGATGCCGGGAAATACCGTGAAATCGTCGATGACTATGTCCGCCCCCAGGCCGGTACTCCAGACAAACCCGGACTGGTACATAGCGCATGGCCCGGGGGCCGTCCGTTCCCTGTACAGGCTGCCGTCGAACTGTACGCAGCGAATGCATCATCCCGGGACTTTGCAATGGCACATCGGACTGATGGTTCCGACCCAGAAGCCACCCCGCAGATGCCCGCGTTGGGCTATGCAGTGGGCCAGTTGCACGGGATTTATGTCCTTGCGCAGAATGACAGGGGCCTGGTCATCGTTGACATGCATGCTGCCCATGAACGTATCGTCTATGAGCAGTTGAAGATCCAGTACCAGTCGGGCATTCCCACGCAGGCCCTGCTGGTGCCGCTTGCTATCGATGTCGGCCAGCAGGAAGCAGCCATTGCAGCACAGCACGAGGACCTGTTTCTGGAACATGGATTCAGGGTCGAAAGATTCGGCGATACGAGCGTCGTGGTTCGCGAGGTCCCGGCATTGCTGCAGCGGGCGGATACGGACTTTGAACGTCTGGTTCGGGATGTACTGTCCGATCTCGTTGTCTACGAATCTTCCGGCAAGCTTGAACAGGCGGGCCATGAACTGCTTTCAACCATGGCCTGTCATGGTTCCGTGCGTGCAAACCGAATGCTCACCATAACAGAAATGAATGCCCTGCTGCGTGACATTGAAGCCACGGAACGCAGTGCACAATGCAACCACGGGCGCCCGACCTGGGTGCAACTGAGTGTGGACCAACTTGACAGGCTGTTCAAGCGTGGCCAGTGATAAGTGGCGGGCGGTGCCAGACGACCTGACTGACTCGGTCGCGTGTCATTGGAAATGATTCCGGCAGTGTTCCTGATGGGCCCCACGGCCAGTGGGAAGACTGATCTTGCACTGAAAATTGCAGCGGAATTCCCTTGCGAAATTGTCAGTGTGGACTCGGTCATGATTTACCGTGACATGGACATCGGTTCTGCCAAGCCGGGCAAGGAGGTGCTGCGGGCCTGCCCGCATCACCTGATCGATATTCTGGATCCGGCGGAAGTCTACTCGGCGGCCAATTTCAGGGCCGATGCACTGCGCCTGATCAGGGAAATTCACGGGCGGGGGAATGTTCCGCTGTTGACAGGTGGCACGATGCTCTATTTCAGCACCTTGCAGCGCGGGCTGTCTGTCATGCCTGGTGCGAATGCCCGTATCCGGCAACGAATCAACCGGTTAGCTGCTCAGTATGGCTGGGAGGTCATGCACGCAAGGCTCGAGCAAGTCGACCCGCAGGCTGCGACGAACATTCATCCCAATGATCCGCAGCGGATACAGCGCGCCCTCGAAGTCTACGAGGCAAGCGGGATTCCCATCAGCACTTGGCGCGCGAGGTCCAAGTCTCCAGTACAGGAGTTCCGTCCCCTGAAGCTGGCCTTGATTCCCGAGGACCGCAGCCTTCTGCACCAGCGGATCCGGCATCGCTTCGAGGCCATGCTGGAAAATGGATTCCTGGACGAGGTTGTGGCATTGTGGCAGCGAAAGGAACTGCACTCGGATCTGCCTTCCATACGATCAGTCGGTTACCGTCAGGCTTGGCAATATCTGGCTGGAAAATGCAGCTATGAGGCCATGCGCGAGACGGCGATCATTGCAACGAGACAGCTTGCGAAAAGACAGCTCACCTGGTTGCGGAGCGAGTCAGGACTTACCCGGATTCCTGCGGGGCAGGAAGTTGCCGGCCATATTTTTGGTACAATCCACTCCCATTTGGAAGCACTGACCTGTTACACTACCGATGCATAAAGTCGGCGCAAGGCTGGACTGATTAAGAATGAATAAAAAAAACTAGAGGTACTACTGTGATGTCAAAAGGCCAAACTCTGCAGGAGCCTTTCCTGAATGCGTTGCGCAGGGAGAAGGTTCCGGTTTCAGTCTATCTCGTTAACGGTATCAAGCTGCAAGGCCAAATTGACTCTTTCGATCAGTTTGTAGTGTTGTTGAAAAACAGCGTGAGCCAGATGGTGTACAAGCATGCAATTTCAACGATTGTCCCGTCCCGTATGGTGAAGATTCCTCCGAGTGATGAATGGCGGGAGTAGTTGATATTTGATGAACGGTGTCAGCCGGGAGCAATTGCTTGTTTGAACGTCCGGAAATAGGTGAGCGCGTCATCCTTGTGCATCTGGTCTTTCGGAGTGCGAAAGACAATCAGAATCTGAACGAATTCAGGGATCTGGTACGTTCAGTCGGTGCTGAAATTGCAACCGTGACTACCGTGCGCCGTGACACGCCGGATGCAAAGCTGCTGATCGGAACCGGCAAGGCCGAAGAGCTGGGCAAGCTGGCCGGGTTGCTGAATGCCGATGTACTGATATTCAATTGTTCCCTGACTCCTAGCCAGGAGCGAAACCTGGAAAAAATCTGCAAGAGGCGGGTACTGGACCGCACCGGGCTGATCCTCGACATCTTTTCCCAGCGTGCACGCTCCTATGAAGGCAAGCTGCAGGTCGAGCTTGCACAGCTGAAGTACCTCTCAACCCGGCTGGTACGCGGATGGAGCCATCTGGAGCGTCAAAAAGGTGGTATTGGGCTGCGGGGTCCGGGTGAGAAGCAACTGGAATCGGACAGGCGGCAGCTCAGGTTGAGAATCAAGCAGATCTCTGGCCGCCTGGAGAAACTTCGCATCCAGCGCAACCAGGGCCGTGCTGCACGACGCAAGACCACCACTCCGACCGTTGCACTGGTTGGCTATACCAATGCGGGCAAATCCACCCTGTTCAATCGGCTGACCGATGCGAACGTGTATTCCGCAGACAAGCTTTTTGCCACGCTGGATCCCACCTTGCGTCGCATGCCGCTCTCCAGCAGGCAACATGTGGTGCTGGCTGACACGGTCGGCTTCATACAGGATCTCCCGCATGACCTGATCGAAGCGTTTCACGCGACCCTGCAGGAAACCATGGAGGCGGACCTGTTGCTGCACATCGTGGATGCGGCCGATGAGAACCGGTCCAGCCACATCCTGGAAGTTGAATCCGTGCTACGCCAGATTGGTGCTTTGGATATCCCACAGATTATGGTTTACAATAAGACTGATCGGCTCAATATGCTGCCCAATATACAACTGAACCAGCATGGCCGCATCCAGCAGGTCTGGGTCTCTGCCAAGCAGGATCAGGGGCTGGATTTGCTGGCTCAGGCACTGCGACAGTATTTCGATATCAAGAGTGAGTGTATCTGGCTGCGTTTGCCCCCTTCCGCAGGGAACATTCGCAGTGAGTTGTATGCCGAGGACCGTGTCATGCAGGAATTTGTTGATGACAACGGGTACTGGCAGATTGAGGCCGAGGTGCCTGTGCAGAGAGTCGGGGATTTTGCGCAATACCGGATCACCATGCAGTCCGAACAGCTGGCGGGTTGAGGTGGATGCGCTCCTGTGCCGTCATGATGACGGGCTCTCGGATTTCAGAAGTGATGCGATAACCATTTTCGGAGAGAAACATGCCTTGGAACAGTCCTAAAGGCGGAAGAGATGATGACCCATGGGGTCAACAATCCAATCAACAGGGGCCGCCGGACCTGGATGAAGTGTTTCGCAACCTGGGTAAAAGGTTCGGCGGGATCTTCGGTTCGGGAGCCCCGCGCGGTTCTGGGGGACGCAAGAAAAGGCCCTATGGCTGGATTGTGCTGATCGCAGCCATCGCGGTCTGGGGAGTCTACGACAAATTCGGCTTTTACACCGTGCAGCAGGCTGAAAGAGGCGTGGAATTGCGCTTCGGGAAATATGTTCAGACTACAACCGCGGGGCTGAACTGGCACATTCCGTTTCCAATCGAGACAGTCGAGATCGTGAACATCGATGAAGTGCGAGAGGTCACGAACAAGACGTCCATGCTGACACAGGACGAGAACATCGTTGAAGTTGCCTTGGAGGCACAATACAAGATAAAGAGCGCGGAAGACTACCTGTTTAATTTGCGTGATCCTGACCTTACCGTGAAAGACGCGATGGAAAGTGCCGTGCGGGAAATTGTAGGAAAAAGCACGATTGATTTTGTGCTTTTCGAAGGGCGGGGCCAGATTTCGAGTGCTACTCGTGAACTGCTGCAGACGATCATGGATGAATACAAGGCCGGTATCTACATCCAGAAAGTCAACCTGGAAAAATCCCTGCCTCCGGACCAGGTCAAGGCAGCCTTTTCGGATGCGATCAAGTCCAGGGAGGACTATGACCGCTACATCAAGGAGGCCGAGGCCTATGCAAACAGCATAGTTCCCCTGGCGCGTGGAGAAGCCGCGAGACTGCTTCAGGAGGCCAATGCTTACCGGGACCGCGTGACGGCCAATTCGGAGGGTGAGGCCAAACGGTTCCTGAAGCTGCTGGGTGAATACGAGAAAGCGCCGGATGTGACGCGTGAAAGGCTATACCTGGAGGCCGTGGAGTCAGTGTATGCAAGTAGCAACAAGCTGTTGATGGACGTTGAGGGGGGGAACAACCTGATTTACCTGCCGCTGGACCAGTTAATCAGGCAGCGTGGCACAACAGACAGCACAACGGTGCAGGACCGGTTCTCTTCAGACGACGCGCTGAGCCAGCAAGGTGGAATAACACGGCCAGGAAGAGGCCGGGGGGAGCGCTGACATGAATTTCAAGATCATTCTGGGAGTCCTTGCACTTGCGGTGATAGCGATCTGGGCATTTGCCTTTCAGGTGGACCAGCGGCAGAAAGTTATCAAGGTGCAGTTCGGTGAAATCAAGGATGCGACCCTGGAGCCCGGGCTGCATTTCAGAATTCCGGTCGTGCACAAGGTCAGGCGCAATGACGGCCGTATCCTGACCCTGGATGTGCCGCCGACCGAGTTTCCTACCAGCGAGAAAAAATACGTCAAGGTGGATTTCTATGCGAAATGGCGCATTGAGGATGTGGAAAGGTATTTCATTGCAACAGGCGGACAGGAACTCAGGGCCAACCAGCGCCTGGAATTGATTCTTGTAGACGGACTCAAGAACGAGTTTGGTAAACGCACGATCCAGGAAGTTGTTTCTGGAGAGCGCAGTGAAATCATGGATGTAATCCAGGTTCAGTCGAATGAGGATGCCAAGAATTTTGGTATCCGGGTCGTGGACGTGCGGGTCAGCAAGATTGACCTGCCTGACGATGTAAGCGACTCGGTGTTCAATCGCATGCGTGCTGAAAGGGATCGTGTGGCCAAGGATTTCAGGGCACGAGGCAAGGAACAGGCGGAGGTGATCCGTGCTAGGGCAGACAAGGAACGCACCGTAATCCTGGCGAATGCCTACAAGGAGGCAGAAAAGATCCGGGGGGAAGGGGATGCCAGGTCTGCCCAGATCTATGCGGATGCCTACCTGCTTAATGAAGAGTTCTACAGTTTTACCAGGAGTTTGAAGGCATACATCAATACCTTTAGTGGAAACAACGATTTCCTGATCATGCAGCCGGATTCTGATTTTTTTCGCTACTTCAAGAAATCTGTACAAGACTAGGCAGGTAACCCGCCGCCTGTGTTTACATGTGGGACGATTTGTTTTCCGCAATTGCACTGGTGCTTGTACTTGAAGGCATAATTCCTTTTTTGGCACCGGAAAAATTCAGGCAGACATTGTCCCTGATCGGCCAGTTGTCCAGCCGGTCCCTTCGAGTGGCAGGGCTGGTGAGCATGGTAATCGGGATTATCGTTTTGTATCTTGTCAGACTGGGCAATTAATTACTCATGAACGATCAAAATCGCTGGCTGTTGCCAGACGGCATAGAGGAGTCCCTGCCGGATGAAGCGGCCTGGCTCGAGGTGCACCGGCGTGAACTGCTGGACATGTTTGCATCGTGGGGCTATGAACTGGTAATCCCGCCACTGATTGAATACCTGGAGTCATTACTGGTGGGTCCAAGCGATGACCTCGATCTTCAGACGTTCAAGCTTACGGACCAGTTGACCGGGCGCATGATGGGGGTGCGTGCGGACATGACCCCCCAGGTTGCGCGCATCGACGCACACATGCTCAAGCGGGATGCCCCGGCACGATTATGCTATCTGGGCACGGTTCTGCGTACCCGCCCGGGCGGGCGGGACCTGACGCGCAGCCCCTTGCAGCTGGGTGCAGAGCTGTATGGTCACGCCGGGGTGGACAGTGATGTGGAAGTGATATGCCTGATGCTGGAGGCACTGAAACTGGTCGGGATTGAGGATATCTGCCTGGACCTGGGACATGTCGGAATCTTTGATGAAATCGTTGAACAGGCAGGCTTTCGGCAGGACCAGCAAAGGACACTGCAGACGCTGCTTCAGCAAAGGGCTCTCCCGGAATACGAGCAGTTTCTGTCAGGTTGCGCGTTGACGGAAGAGAGCCAGGAAATCATGCTGGCGCTTTCGGACCTGAGTGGTGATGAGCGTGTTATTGCGTATGCGCGGGAGGTACTCGGAAATTTGGAAGGCAGCGCGAAGAGTCATATCGATTACGTCGAGACGCTTGCAAAGCGGGTCAGCCAGCGTGTAGCAGGTATTCGCCTGCATTTTGATTTCGCTGCCCTGAGCGGATTCCGCTATGAGAACGGTGCAGTCTTTGCCGCATACATATCTGGCCAGGGCGAGCAAATTGCCCGTGGAGGCCGCTACGACATGATTGGCAAGGTGTTCGGCCGTTCCCGCCCTGCCACCGGGTTCAGCCTGGACCTGAGGGCGATAGCCAAACTGTCGCCGCGTGTACAGCATGCCCGGACAGGCATATTTGCTCCTTGTGAGGAGGACCCTGAACTCCTTGCAGCGATTGGTCGATTAAGGAGTCAGGGTGAGCGGGTGATTTGCGAGTTGAATGGACAGCATGGGGGTGCACAGGACATGCAGTGCGACCGTATCCTGCAAAGGGAAGGCGGGACATGGCGGGTCGTGCCACTGTGTTGAATTCGGTATGAGCAGAAGCGTAGTCATCCTCGGAATCCAGTGGGGCGACGAGGGAAAGGGAAAGGTCGTGGACATGCTTACTGAGCATGCAGATGCCGTGGTCCGCTTCCAGGGTGGACACAATGCAGGCCACACGATTGTTGTCGAGGGCCAGCAGACGATCCTTCATCTGGTTCCTTCCGGCATCCTGCATGATGGTGTCGAGTGCCTGATCGGGAATGGCGTGGTGCTGGCACCGGATGCCTTGCAGGAAGAAATAACCATGCTGGATGGCAAGGGTGTGCAGGTTACCGGACGGTTACGTGTCTCCCCTGCTTGTCCAGTGATCATGCCGTACCACGTGCTGCTGGACCTGGCCAAGGAAAGGAAGCAGGGCAAGGCCGCAATTGGCACTACTGGGCGTGGAATCGGTCCTGCATACGAAGACAAGGTGTCAAGACGGGGCATGAGAGTCGCTGACCTGTTTGATGAATCGTATTGCAACCGGCGTCTTGAGGAAGTCGTGGATTTTCACAACTTCGTACTCAGGGAATATTTCGGGTCTGATACGGTCGACTTGCAGGAGATGAAGGATCTGTGCAGGGGTTATGCTGAGGTACTTGCGCCGCTGCTGGGCGATGTCTCGGCCCGAATTCATATGCTGAGGGAAGCCCGGAAGAATATTCTTTTCGAGGGTGCCCAGGGTACACTGCTGGATATTGATCATGGCACCTATCCATTCGTGACATCCTCCAACACCTTGGCCGGCGGTGCCTGTGCAGGCAGCGGGTCAGGTCCAGATGTGATTGATCATGTACTCGGCGTGGTGAAAGCCTACACAACCCGTGTGGGTGGAGGGCCATTCCCTACAGAGCTGTTTGACGATGTAGGCAGGCATCTTGCCGAACGCGGCAACGAGTTTGGTGCCACGACCGGTCGTGCCAGACGCTGTGGCTGGCTCGATGCTTCGGCATTACGTCACGCTGTGAGGATCAATGGTGTGAAAGGACTTTGCGTAACCAAGCTTGATGTACTGGACGGACTGGATACGATCAAGATCTGTACGGGCTATACGCATGAAGGACACCCATTCGACCCCATGGTCATGGACGGTCAAGCATTCAGCCAGTGCCAGCCGGTTTATCTGGAGATGGAGGGTTGGCACCGCTCTACGTCCGGAACCACCAAAATGAGCGATTTGCCGAAGCAGGCCAGGGCCTATCTGGACAAGATTCACGAACTGTCTGGCGTACAGTTGGATTTGGTTTCGACAGGACCAGACAGGTGCCACAACATCGTGTGCAATGAAGTGTATTGATTGCTGCGGTAAGCCCAACGCCTGGGGCTGTTTCCAGCCGTTTCCGGCACCAATGGAACCGCGTGGTACGACCGTCATCGAATTTGCAGGCGAATAGCGGCTTTCTGAATGAGGATTGGACAAGCCATGCATATAAAGTAAAGCTGTGGAGCAGAATCTACAGGACTTTGCGTCCTGTCAGCCAGGGGTGTCCGGCAATTGTTCTGTATTAGCCCCGGCTTTTGTTGTTCATCCGGGAACGAAATGGCCGGAGGGAAGTCAGGTTATGAGAGGTTCGTCAGAGAGATTTCAGGTTGCTCCAGACAATGATCACTCCAACTACAGCCATGATCAGGAAGATGATTTCGTACATATTTGCTCCGGGCATTGATTCTTGTATTGTAGACTGACATATTCTACGTGCTGGCATGGGGAATGTGCAATTGTATTCTACAACGCCCCACTACAGTCTAAGGCAGGGCATGGCATCTTCAGGCACGAGTGGACTTCGTTCTGTATTCCCAGAATGCCCTCCTTTACTGCAGGCTGAAAGAGATTTGATTGGTTAAGGAGCTATGATGGGTTACTTGAGGTTTCTGACAGTTTTCGTACTTTCACTGGGTGCCGTGGTTCATTCGGGAGAAGCTGAACACGCTGCCGGCCAGGCAGGCAAGTCGGGGATGGAGGTATTCAAAAGCCCGACGTGCGGATGCTGCACGAAATGGGTGGAGCATGTTCAATCGGCAGGGTTCGAAGTTGCTGTAAATCATCCGGCCGACCTGGACCGAATCAAGACTGATCATGGCATCGCATCCCATTACCAGTCCTGCCACACCACTGTCACCAGGGAGGGGTACGTGTTTGAGGGTCATATACCGGCCAGGTATCTCCAGGAATTTTTGAGCAATCCTCCAGAAAATGCGCGGGGCTTGGCAGTGCCCGGGATGCCGGCTGGCAGTCCCGGCATGGAGATGGGAAGGAGGTTTTCTCCCTACCGAATCTTCGTGCTCAAAACAGACGGCAGCCGAGAGGTTTTCAGGGAAGTTCTCAGTGCAGGGGAACAGTACCAGTAAGGGCCGGGAACTGCATCCATGGAAGCTGGATCATTTCGACATCGACATAATTCTTGCCATTCTGCGGCAACCGGATGACATTCACTGCCACCCATGACATTTCTCCGCTCTGCCAATTGGAGGATTCGATCAACATGGTTACTGGAAGTGACGGGTCAAAAGTCAGGTTGCTCCGGGCTTTTCCGGCTTCAGACTGGACATGAGACGTTGACCAATCAGCGCGGCACCAGCACCTTGAAGCTGAAGCCAATGTTCATTGAATCGTCCGGGTCATAATCCGCCGGTGCAATTTTTGTTTGTCACGCGGACCTTGCAGACTGACGACTACACTTGCTAATCTGTGCTCCTGACTTCAAAGCGATAAGTGTGACGTCTGTATTTCGGGAATTTGGGTCCGAACTTCGCGAGGATATCCTGTCCGAGAAGACGATTCCCGCGCTGTCGGCTGGCTTCACATCCGGGCTCGGGCTGCTGGTCGCCGAGGTGGCTTTCGGAAGCTTTATTTTCTCTGGCGCGTTAACGCCCTATACTTCCCAGGGTGTGGGCCTGATTCTGTTTGGGAACTTCGCTGCTTGCCTGCTCGTGGCGCTGGTAAGCGGTTATCGCGGAGCGATTGCGGGGCTGCCTACTGCACTGGTGATCATCATGGCCACGATCGCAGCCACGATGGACGCACGCGGGGAGGCGCTATTCGTTACCACTGCGAGTGCACTGATAATCTGCGCACTCGCCACCGGGGTGTGTTGTCTCTTGATAGGGCGTTTTCACCTCGCCAATCTGGTACGCTTCATTCCTTACCCGGTTGCCGCGGGATTCGTAGCCGGAATCGGGGGCACTGTGTGCTTGGGCGCAATGTCACTCATGGGAGTGGAATTCGGGTGGCATGAGGCTGCATCATTTCTAGAGCCCTCCGTACTGTGGACGTGGCTTCCAGGTGCTGCGTACGGGATCGTGCTTTACATCGCGGTCAAGCGCTGGGGTAATGTGCTGATTCTGCCGTTAAGCGCCGTCGCTGCAATAGGTGGCTACCATCTCACCCTCGGCGCACTAGACATCTCCGGTGAAGAGGCGAGAGTGATGGGTCTGCTGCTTACAGGCACGGCAGACGGAAACCTGTGGCCTGTGCTGTTCCCGGCCGATCTGGTACACGTGAACTGGGCCGCGATGGCTGGCCAGATACCCAACATGCTGACGTTCATGCTCATTGCTTTCATCTGTGTGACCATGAATATTGCCGGGCTGGAAGTCGCGGCAAATCGTGAACTTGAGTGGAACCGAGAATTCAGGGCGAGCGGATTTGCCACCATTTTCGCAGGACTGGGCGGGGGGACAGTGGCAACGCTGATTGTACCTTCCTCGCTTCGCAGCAAGCATCTCAAGGCCACCACCCGGCTGACTGGAATGGTAGCAGCCTTCGTCGTCGGCATAGCCCTGTTTTTTGGCGATGGGATGCTGGAGTTTATTCCCACGGCACTTATCGGCGGCATCCTGGTCTTCGCCGGGATCGGCATGCTGGACGAAGGGCTCGTGCGGAGTTACAAGCGCCTTCCCTGGGTGGAGTTAAGCATCATCCTGGTCATCTTCATCATCATTATCTTTTTCGGCCTGATCGAGGGCGTGGGCGCCGGAATGTTGGCTACCCTCATTTTTTTCGTCGTGCGCCTCAGCCGGGTAGACCCAATCAAAACCCGGTTCACGTGCCGTGAACATCACAGCAGCAAAGCCCGTCCCATACCCGATCGTGTGATCCTTCTGGAAGAAGGCTGGCGTGTGCTGGTTTACCAGCTGCGTGGTTACATCTTCTTTGGCAGTGCCGCTCCCCTGACCGACCATCTCAAAAGCTCCCTGGAAGGGCCTTCGCGTCCCACCTGCCTGATGCTGGACTTTGCCTCCGTCTCCGGCTTTGACTTCTCGGCAGTGAGTGTGCTGTCTCGATTCTTGCAGGCGACAAACAAGGCTGGGGTGAAGGTTGTGCTTAGCGCGGTGCCGGAGCAGTTCAGATCAGACTTGGAACTCAACCTTCCTGCCCCGGTATTTGCCGATTTGGTCTTAGAGCCGAATGAGGATAGTGCCCTTGAGTATTGTGAAGAGACTATCATTGCCAAGTGGGGAAAGGACTCAACCATGGCTGACAACCAACGTGCGGCCTTGCTGGAACATGTTGCAGACGACCTCGAACGCCATCTGCAGCGGCAAATACATTTCGAGGACCTGATGGAGGAACTTCACAAATGGCTCACACCACGCAACTACACTGCCGATGAAGTGCTGGTAGGACCTGATTTGCCGCTTGAGGGGCTTCAGTTGATTATCTCCGGTCGAGCTTCCGCCTACGATTGTGCGGGCGCGCGTCTCTACCAGTTCAGCCCCGGTGACGCGATCTGGTTGGCCCACACACAAGGTGAGCAGGCGACGTCGGTGGTCGCGGACGAGGCATGCTACACCATGATGCTGACACCGGACGCCCAGAGCCGTTTGGAAAAAAAAGAGGAACGGCTTGCCCTCAAGCTTTATCGATACCTGCTCGCCGGGCACTTATCAGGTCAAGCCGGCCATCGACCTGGAGAATCCTGAGTGAATTTTCGAGAAAGGGTATCTGGACCGATGAAGATGGCCAAGGCATCATGCGTAAGCGATTCGATGAATTGGAGATCACTGGTTTACCGCGATCCGTTGAGGTGAGATTCAGTGAGGGATGGTTTCGGGAAAAGTGGAAGTTTTAACAGCAGTGCTTCATTCCTGAGATGCATTCCATTCATCTAGGAGGAAGGAAACACTAACTACCAGAAGCTGCAGACTAGAGGTAATTCTGAATCTTGTGCACAAGAAGCTCTGGATCCGGGCAGCCTTGTTTCAATTTATTTACCATTCTCAAGGCTACAGTGTATTTTTCTGTCCAGTCTGTTTCGGGTAAGCGGTTATTCAGGTCAGCACTTTCAACTTCATAATCTTCCAGTAATATTTTCCGAACCAGGGAGATTCGAGCATGTACTGCCAACGCTTGTGCTGCAATTTCTTCATCAGTCATATTGATTCTCCTTAGTAGGTACTTGGTTACTGGTTGGTGACACGTCTTTTTATACTGGTTTACAGAGAACATATAAGTATCTGGTATACAGGATGTCAAGCGCTTGGTTATATCCAGGAATTCAGGGGAATCGAACGAAACTGAAGATCCAGAATTCTAAATATAATACAAGTACTTATCTGAATAAACGAGAAGAATGCGGAATGCATGAAATACAGCGCTGGTGCCGAGGAGAGGACTCGAACCTCCATGGGATTGCTCCCACTAGCACCTGAAGCTAGCGCGTCTACCAATTTCGCCACCTCGGCATATCCGGATCAACCCGATAGCTCGGGTGGTGGAGCACTCTACGAAGCACTTGGACACTTGTCAACATGGCTGGCGAACATTTCTATCCCACCGGCCGGAAGAACAAAATTTTCAGTTTGGTCCTGAACACGGTACAGTGCATGCCTTATGGCTCGTAGCAGGAAAATTTCCAGGGATCCCTTTGCCATACGCGAGGGTGCAAAATACAAGCATCCGATTGCCAGCAGGGAGTTTATCCTTGAAACTCTGGAAGGCAGTGAGGGCCCCCTGTCCCTTCCAGACTTGCACCAGGCATTGGGTATGCAGCCCAGTCAGGCCGCGGAGGCATTAAAGCGCCGGCTCAGGGCCATGGAACGCGATGGCCAGATCATCAGAAACCGTCAAAATCACTACCTGCCAGTTGACAGGGTGAACCTGGTGCGAGGCAGGGTGATCGGCCACACTAAAGGTTTCGGGTTTCTGGTTCCTGACGATGGAGGGGAGGATATTTACTTGCCGCCGTACGAGATGCGTACCTTGATGCATGGGGATCGTGTGGTTGTGCGGCCTGAAAGGGATTTCAAGCGGAATCGCCTTCAGGGCAAGCTGGTGGAAATCACCCAGCGCCACAACAAGCAGGTGGTAGGCAGGTATTACAGGGAATCCGGGATCGGTTTCGTGGTGCCAGACGACAAGCGAATGGGCCAAGACATCATGATCCCCCCGGATTCCGCCAATGGTGCCACGAACGGACAGTTCGTTGTCGTATCCATCATCGAGCATCCAAACAGGTCCCGGCAGGCGATCGGGAAAATCGTTGAGATCCTGGGAGACCACCTTGCTCCAGGCATGGAGATCGACGTTGCAATTCGCAGCTATGATATTCCCCATCAATGGCCGGAGGAAGCCTTGCGCGAAGCTGGGCAATTCAGCGAAAGCTCGATCGGCAGTCAGGTCAAATGCCGACGTGACTTGCGCACACTCAGGTTCGTCACCATTGATGGCTGTGATGCCAGGGACTTCGATGATGCCGTGTACTGCGAACCGCGTGAAACCGGTTGGCGCTTGTGGGTGGCGATTGCAGATGTCTCGCATTACGTGCTGCCGGATTCGGCACTGGATGTCGAGGCCCGCAAGCGAGGGACCTCCGTGTATTTTCCGGAGCATGTGGTTCCGATGCTTCCTGAACAGCTTTCTAATGAGCTTTGCTCGCTGACACCTGACTCGGATCGCCTTTGCATGGTATGCGAAATGTTTGTCTCAGCAGAGGGCGCTTTGAGGAACTACCGGTTCTACGAAGCGGTCATGCGTTCACGGGCCAGGCTCACCTATGACGAGGTGCAGCAGATTCTCTATAAAAAGGGCAGGTCGATGGGCAGGAAGTATGCCCAGGTAAGATCGGATCTGAAACATGTCCAGGACGTCTATCGAGCCCTGCAAAAACAGCGCAAAAGAAGAGGTGCGATAGATTTTGATACCCGGGAAACGTTTTTCGAGTTTGACAGGAAAAAAAAGATCAAGGCTATCATTCCACGTGAGCGCCTGCAGTCCCACAGGATCATTGAAGAATGCATGATTTGTGCAAACATGGCGGCAGGCCGGTTCATCTCCAGGCGAAAGCTGCTTACCCTGTATCGAGTACATGACAAACCTACAGATGAAAAAACGGGTGAACTGAGAGAGTTCCTGCATTCCCTGGGAATCGGCTTTACGCGTTCCAGCAGGCCGAGACCCGAAGACTATCTTTCAACGCTCAAAAGGATTTCACACCGCAAGGACAGGCACATTATCGAGCTCATGCTGCTCCGTTCCATGGCACAGGCGGTCTACAGTCCGGACAACATTGGCCATTTCGGGCTGGCTTTGCCACGCTATGCTCATTTCACATCACCGATCCGCAGGTATCCGGACCTGGTCGTGCACCGGACCATACGTCATGTACTGGCTGGAAACGGTGCGGATTCGTTCCCGCTTTCTGAAAACGACCTGAAGTTGCTCGGTGAGGAATGCTCGATGTGTGAACGCAGGGCGGATGAGGCCACGCGTGACGTGGAAGCATGGCTCAAATGTGAGTTCATGCTGGACAAGCTGGGCAAGCAGTTTTCCGGGGTTATCCAGTCTGTCAGGGCATTCGGTTTTTTCGTGATGCTGGATGACATACTGGTAGATGGACTGGTACATGTCACGACACTGAGTAATGATTACTATCATTTTGACGAAGCATCCCAATGCCTGTTTGGAGAGCAAAGCAAGAAACGATACAGGCTTGGAGACCCGGTAAACGTGATCGTTTCAAGGGTAAGCCTCGATGAGCGGAAAATCGACCTGGTACTGTCGGACTTTCGGGAAAGTTCGGGGCATAAGAAGAAAAGGCAGGCCAGGCGCAGGAAGTAATCGCAAGCAGATTGTTATTCCGGATTCATTTCCAGCACGTTGGCCAAACGGTTTCCCGCAAGCGCATGCCCGGCCATGTCATCGGGGTATGGGTCTTGCCCGAAGAAGACATATCCCGTAGACTTCGCGACCCTGAAAGCATCGTTAATTCCTTGTTTCACTGAGCGTCAACCATAACCGCCAGGAGACATGAATCCATAAGGAGAACCGAATGCGTCATTATGAAATTGTGTTCCTCGTTCACCCGGACCAGAGTGGCCAAGTACCTGCCATGATCGAGCGCTACCGCTCGATGATCGAAAAGGAGAAACGTGGCAAGATTCACAGGCTTGAAGACTGGGGCCGTTTGCAGCTCTCGTATCCGATACAGAAAGTCCACAAGGCTCACTACGTGCTGATGAATATTGAATGTGGCCTGGATGTGCTGGATGAAATGAATAATGCATTTCGCTTTAACGACGCCGTGATTCGCAACATGGTGATTTCCAGGAAGAGAGCCGTCACCAAACCTTCACCAATGATGGAACTTATCGAAAGCGAGAAGGCGGAAACCAGGAGTCGGGAAGCCGAGGAAATGAAGGAATCTGATAACGAACCCGGCGATGCTGACAAGCAGGATCAGGAGTCAAAAGCCGAAGTGGAGCAGGAGAGCACCGATGAAGATTCATGATAGCCTATGGAAACCTGTGACGGGGTCATCTTGTGGAAGAAAGGGGGGTTGACATGGCACACAATTTCAGAAAAAGAAGATATTGCCGCTTTACCGAAGAAGGCGTGGAAGAAATCGACTACAAGGACGTCAAGTTGCTCAAGGATTTTATTACCGAGTCAGGAAAGATTGTTCCAAGCAGAATCACGGGTACGAAAGCCCGGTACCAGCGGCAGTTGTCGACCGCGATCAAGCGTGCCAGGTATCTTGCACTGCTGCCGTACAGCGACCAACATTGAGCTTCAGAGCGGGCACAACCGCAGTAGTTGACCGGTAGTCAGTCGTGCGCACGCTGGGGAAATTTGTCCTTACCGGGCCATTCCAGGCGGTTGCGGTGATATCCGGTTTTGCCTTGCTCTCGTTTCTTTTTCCCTTTCTGATCATCCTGAGTGGCGGCGCACTGGCCCTGATTGCGCTTGAAATTGGCATCAGGGAGGCCATCAGGGTGCTGGTCATATGCGTTCTGGTCGTGGGTGCAATCGCTTATTTTCTGTTGGGCGGTATCACTACCGGTACACTTGTGGTCTGGGTGTCGGTGCTTGCTGCAGCCTATCTGTACAGGAATTTCCGGTCACTGAGTGTTGTACTGCAGGCTTTGACAGTATTTGGCGTAGTGGTAACCGCACTGGCAGCACTGCTGTTTCCGGACCTGCAGCTAACCTGGCAGAGCTATCTCAGGAATATGCTGGAAGCAGTCGGGAAAACCCCTTCTTTGCAGCTCATGCTGCCGAACCCGGCCATAGACCTGGACAGGGTGCAGGAGCATCTGCCCAGGGTGGCATCCGTGATGACAGGCGTGGTGGTTGCCGTGTATTTGCTGACAGTGAGCTTTACCCTGTTCCTTGGAGGTTGGTGGCATGGCCTGATGGCCGACATGAACACGTTTCGCAAGGAGTTTGCCAGCCTTGACCTGGGCCAGGTCCTGGCAGCGGTCACTGCGGCACTTGGCGTTGCGGCATGGTTCATGAAGGCACCCGTACTGTGGCAGTTGACGGTCGTGTGCCTAAGCATGTTTTTCCTGCACGGTCTTGGTCTTGCGCATGCGCTGATCGGAAAACTTCGAAGGCCGGTCATGGGGTTTATACTGGTATACGGCCTGATGTTTTTTGCGGCGCCTCAGGTGGTTTTGATGCTTGCATCAGCCGGCGTGCTGGACGGCCTGGTAAATTTCCGCAAACGGTTTGCGAAATCCGGGTTGTGAGAGACATGCAAGCAGCACTTATAATGATACATTACAGACAAAAAGTGAGATCGAGATGGAAGTAATTTTGTTGACCAAGGTGGATAACCTTGGAGACCTGGGTGACAAGGTGAGGGTCAAGCCAGGCTATGCACGCAACTTTCTTGTTCCTAGCGGAAAAGCGAAATATGCGACGGCAGAGAATATTGCCGAGTTTGAAGCTTTGCGGGCAGAACTGGAGCAGAAGGCGGCCGAACAGCTGAAGAGTGCTGCGGTACGCAAGGAAGAACTGGACGGTTTTAAAATCACCGTAGCTGCCAAGACTTCCGGGGAAGATGGCAAGCTGTTTGGTTCGGTGGGCACTGCAGAAATCGCTCATGCGCTGAACGAGGCTGGAAAAGCAGTGGAAAAAAGGGAAATCCGTTTACCCTCGGGCGCATTCAAGCAGACCGGGGAGTACCAAGTGGATATACATTTGCATACTGACGTGAATGTAACAGTCAACCTGGAGATAACGGGTGAGGATTAGCAGATTCACGACGTTGGCGCAGGATGCAAGATGAGCGTGCGGGAAATGCCCTGTGGCTGAACTGAGTAAAACTGGTACCGATTACAGCGTCACCACGGCAGACAGCCTGCGTACGCCTCCTTTTTCGCTGGAAGCCGAGCAGGCCGTGCTGGGAGGGCTGATACTGGATAACTCTACCTGGGACCAGGTTGCAGACCGTATCAACGAAGAGGATTTCCATCTATTCGACCACAGGCTCATCTTTCGCGCGATCCTTGAGCTAGTTGACAAGCACCAGGTGTTTGACGTGCTTACCCTGTCCGATTTCCTGCGTGAGAAAAGCGAGATCGAGGGCACCAACGTACTGGCCTACCTGGGGACTCTGGCCCATGAAATACCCAGCGCCTCGAATATTCAGGCCTATGCGGACATCGTGCGTGAAAAATCCGTGTTCCGGCAACTGATCCGGGTAGGCAATGACATATCCACCAGCGGATATGCACCCGGCGGAAAGAATATTCACCAGTTACTGGACGATGCGGAGCAGAAAATATTCCAGATCACGGATCAAAGCGCCCAGACCGGGCCAGGTTTTGTCAACATCAAGTCGTTGATGACGACCACGGTCCAGCAGATAGACGAGCTGTATGAACGTGCAGACCACATCACGGGAATTCCGAGCGGTTTCGAAGAATTTGACCAGAATACAGCTGGCCTGCAGGATGGTGAACTCATCATCATTGCCGGCCGCCCCTCGATGGGAAAGACCAGTTTCGCCATGAACATCGTCGAATACGCTGCCCTGCACATGAAGTCCTGTGTAGCCGTATTCAGCATGGAAATGCCCGGCCGCTCCCTGGCCATGCGCATGATTTCTTCGATGGGCAGGATTGACCAGCAGCGTGTCCGTACTGGCAGGCTGAATGATGATGACTGGCCGCGCCTCACCAGTGCTGTGGCCATGCTTTCCGAGGCGAAGCTGTTCATCGATGATTCGGCGGTACTGTCTCCGACCGAGTTGCGTGCCCGCGCGCGTCGACTGAAGCGTGAGCATGACCTGTCTTTGATCGTCGTGGATTACCTGCAGCTCATGTCAATCAGCGGAACTGCCGAGAATCGTGCCACGGAAATTTCAGAAATCTGCCGCTCACTGAAAGCACTTGCCAAGGAATTGAACGTGCCGGTTGTAGTGCTCTCCCAGCTCAACCGGGGCCTGGAACAGCGCTCGGACAAACGGCCCGTGATGTCGGATTTGCGCGAGTCCGGCGCCATTGAGCAGGATGCGGACCTGATTGTCTTCATTTACCGTGATGAAGTATACGATGAAGATTCCCAGGATCGGGGTACTGCGGAGATCATCGTTGGCAAGCAGCGCAACGGCCCCCGGTTCAAGACCAAGCTTACTTTCCTCGGCCAGTACACACGGTTTGAAAATTTCATTCCCGAGATTCATGACGGGGAACGGTTCGCCTGAGCAGATGGCATGGAGAAAGTCTGGCTGAAAAGCTACCCGACCGGGATTCCCGAATTCGTCGAACTGGAAAGGTACGCTTCCCTGGCGCATATGTTTGATGACTGTGCCGAGCGGTACCGGCATCTGCCCGCCTTCGCGAACATGGGCACAAGCCTGAGCTTCTCTGAACTCAATATCGAAAGCTACAATTTTGCTGCATACCTGCAGACGGAACTGGGACTGCGGAAAGGCGAGTACGTGGCAGTCATGCTGCCCAACATCCTGCAGTTCCCGGTCGCGGTCTACGGCATCCTGCGGGCCGGTCTGGCGGCGGTCAACATCAATCCGCAGTATACCTCGAGAGAACTTGGCGAAGCCCTGAACGGTTCTGCAGCCAAGGTGATCGTGATCCTTGAAAATTTTGCCGACGTGCTTGCCGAGGTTGTCATGGAAACGCATGTCGAGCAGGTAATCATCGCAAGGGTAGGGGACATGCTGGGTTTCCCGAAATCTGCAGTTGTGAATTTTGCCCTGAAGCATGTTCACCGCAGGATCCCGGAGTACACGCTGGACCGAACCGTAACGTTCAGGCAGGCCCTGGCCACGGGCCAGCAGAGGCAGTTGGTCAAGCCGGAACTGAACCGGGAAGATACCGCCTTCCTGCAGCTTACCGGAGGTACAACGGGCCTGGCAAAGATGGCTGTTCTGAGTCATGGCAATGTGCTGTCTAACCTGGCCCAGGTGGAAGCCTGGTTCAGGCTGGTTCTGGAAGATGGAAAGGAGACCGTGATCACGGCGTTGCCGCTTTACCATATCTTCTCTCTCATGGCGAACTGTTTCCTGTTTACGTGCCTGGGAGGCCTGAATTACCTGATTACCAATCCCCGTGACATGAAGGGCTTTGTAAAGGAACTGCGCAGGGTAAGGTTCTCTGTCATCACGGGTGTCAACACCCTGTTCAACGGGTTGCTGAATGCGGAAGGCTTTGCTGCCCTGGATTTTTCAAACCTCAAGATTTCACTGGGGGGAGGCATGGCCGTGCAGGAATCCGTGGCTGAAAAATGGTGCCAGGTGACGGGGTGCGTGCTGACTGAAGCCTACGGTCTTACGGAAACCTCACCTGCGGTTACCATCAATCCCTTTCACCTGGGAAAATACAACGGTTCCATCGGGCTGCCAATTCCAAATACCGAAATCTCCATACAGGACAATGATGGCCGGCACCTCGAATTGGGAGAAGTGGGAGAGCTTTGTGTACGGGGACCGCAGGTCATGCGGGGGTACCTGAATGATCCTGTTGAAACCAGGAAGGTTTTGAGCGAAGACGGCTGGTTGCATACCGGCGACATCGCTGTGGTGGATGATAAGGGCTACGTGCGCATCGTGGACCGGAAAAAGGACATGATCCTGGTTTCAGGGTTTAACGTTTACCCTAACGAGATTGAAAATGTTGTGGCAGATCATGACGGAGTACTGGAGGTGGCAGCGATCGGGGTCGACGATGAAGAGTCGGGGGAAGTGGTGAAGCTGTGTATCGTGAAAAAAGATCCCGCGTTGACCGCAACGGAAGTACTGGAATTCTGCAAGGACCGCCTGACCCGCTACAAGTGGCCCAAGCACATTGAATTTTATTCCGAGTTGCCCAAGTCAAATGTGGGGAAAATCCTGCGCCGGGTCCTGCGTGAGGAGGCATCGCACGCATCACAGCCTCCCAGTCATTAAATTGCACGCCCGCCCGGCCATGCAGGATCCCCCTGTGCCGGCTGCAGTGATGTTTCAGCTTGGCCGGTTTTCAGACCGGGTTGGACGGCTGTACCGGTTGTGAATGTATTCGTCCACGATGTTCTGGAAGTCCATGGCAATGTTTTCACCCCGCAGGGTGGTGAACTTGCTTCCGTCTACATGCACGACTGCGACGGGAGCCTCACCGGTGCCTGGCAGGCTGATACCAATGTCCGCATGCTTGCTTTCTCCAGGGCCATTCACGACACAGCCCATGACTGCAACCTTCATGGCCTCGACTCCCGGGTATTGCTGCTTCCACTTGGGCATGTTCATCTGCAGATACCCCTGGATGTCTGCCGCCAGGTGCTGGAAGAACTCGCTGGTAGTACGGCCGCATCCGGGACAGGCTGTAACGGCTGGTGTGAATGAACGCAGTTCCAGGGACTGCAGGACCTGTTGTGCCACGCGTACTTCCTGGGTACGGTCACCCCCTGGCTCGGGTGTCAGTGAGATTCGAATCGTGTCGCCGATTCCTTCCAGCAGCAATACAGACAACGCAGCGGAGGATACCACCACGCCTTTGGTTCCCATACCAGCCTCGGTCAGACCCAGGTGCAGCGCATAATCACAGCGTGCAGCAAGGTCTCTGTACACGCTGACCAGCGCCCGGACCTGGCTTAACTTGCAGGACAGGATGATCCTGTCATGGGCCAGCCCGATCTGTTCAGCCAGTACGGCACTTTCCATAGCCGATGCGATAAGTGCCTCATGCATGACTTCAGGGAGAGACCTGGGCTCGGGCAATTTCGAGTTGTCATCCAGTTTCCTCGCAAGCAGGTCCTGGTCCAGGCTTCCCCAGTTGACGCCTATGCGTACAGGCTTGTTGTTTCGGCACGCGATTTCCACGATTTCACAGAACTGCTTGTCATGCAGGTTGCCACGGCCGACATTGCCGGGATTGATACGATACTTGTCCAGGGCCTGGGCACACTCGGAGTATTTTTTCAGCAAGCGGTTGCCGTTGAAATGGAAGTCCCCTACCAGGGGAACCTTGATCCCTCTGGCCATGAGACGGTTCCTGATCTCCGGTACTGCCCGGGCAGCTTCCTTGTCATTGACCGTAATCCTGACGATTTCAGACCCGGCCTCTGCAAGGGCTGCAACCTGTTCAGTCGTTTTGTCGATGTCTGCCGTGTGGGTATTGGTCATGGACTGTACAACGATGGGAGACTGGCCCCCTACCGAGACGCCGCCCACCTGCACGGTTGTGCTTTTGCGTCGGGTAATCACTTTTGTTGTCCGGGTATCATTTCGGCTGTGTGTCCTGGTGAGGCGTGTGTCCAATTGTATCCGAACTGGACCGGACTGCAATCCGGAATGCAAGTCCTGTCCTAAATACGGTGAGCGTCTTGCCGTCCTGGATTTCAGTTAGAATCTGTGCACATACAATCAGACACAGGAGCCTTGACTGAATGAACCGGTCAATGTACCTGTGGGTTCAGTGAACGGGGTGTATCATGGGTGCACGCTAAATGGTATCGAAAAATATTAATGTATCAGGCAGTTCTCCGGTTACCGGGATAATGACACGGGAGTATGAGTGATGAAAAAAGAACTAGGTCTTGAGGAGCGTGTACAGAAGCTGGAACGTACACTGCGGACGGTCAGGATAGCCATTATCATCTTTGTAGGATTCCTGATCTACGATGTGATTTCCCGGGATTCGGGCTCAAGCATCATCTTTGCTGACAAGATCAAGTCCAGGGAGTTTGTGCTGCTGGGTCCAGGTGATCAGCCTGTGGGTCACTGGGACTACAAGCATACTAACGGGTTCAAGATGTATTCGAAAGAAGGTGATCATATTGTACTGACTCCGGAGGCCGTCACGTTTTACCAGGACCGGCTCAATCCGGTTGTTCGTACAAAATTTGAGTAACCTGCTGTCTGAGAATTCCGGGGAGAAATGATTCGCCTGTAACGCACACCGAATCAATCACCTGACGGGAACTGTTTGCTGTATCGCATGCCTGGAAAGTGGAACTTTGCATACCAAGATGTTACTTTATAATATTACATTGCCTGGGAACAAGCGTGTGCTGCTTCGCACACGGACCTTTTGGAGAGAGAACCAATGAAACTCAAGTTTAGGCTGAATCGTGCATGCTGGATGCTGATTTTCATTGTAGCGATACCCTTCATTCTCGTGCCTGCATCATTCGCTTCATCTGGGGAAGAATATCGTGAGCACGCGCCTCATGAGCATGGGCACGGTGCCATTGATATCGTAATGGAAGCTGAGGAGGTGGTGATAGAAATCAGGATCCCGGCGGTGAACGTGGTGGGGTTTGAGCATGCCCCGCGAGACGACGAGGAACGTGAGGCGATTCGCCATGCACTCGTACCGTTTGAAGACGCTTCATCTGCATTCGTGTTGCCCGGCGAAGCTGGGTGTGAGGTCGAGAATATCAGAGCAAGTATCGCTGGCATGACACACGAGGGCGAAAGGCACCAGGATGAAGCAGCTAATGGCCATGAGCAGCATGGTCATGATACGCACGGGCACGAGGAACATGAAGTGCAAGCCGATGAGGAAGATCATTCTGAACTGCATGCAACCTATCATCTTCACTGTCATGTACCGGGGCAACTCCGGCAGGTTGATATGCGTGTGCTGAAGCATCTGCGCGACATTGAAGAGATCGATGTGCGCCTGGTAACACCGGATGCACAGAGGGCGTTGACGCTGCACGCGGGAAAGACTGTCATCGAGTTGGTACCGTGACCTGTAACCGATTGGAAGGCGGAGCTGGTTCACTCCTGCAAGCTGTAGCAATACTGGGTGCCCGGTTCTCGCCCGCCCGCTGACTGGCGGGATCGAGGAGGTACTGCCCGGTTTCCCGCATGACTGATATCATCAGGTGCTTGTCAAGGAATCCAGGGGCAGTAAGCGAATTGTGGGTGTTTCGAGTCAGCTCTTGCTGGCATGGGTGAGTGTGCAGGCCGCTACCGTCAGCGGTGGCGGGATTGTGCGCCTGGCATGAGAACAGGGTGAAGACGATGACCGTAGAGGTCGATGGCATCCGGTTTGCCTGGAAACCCGGTCAACGCGATGTTGTCGACATTGAATGTTTCCGGGTTTCAGCAGGGGAGCGGGTATTCATTGAAGGGCCGAGTGGCAGCGGCAAGAGCACGCTGTTCAGTTTGCTCGGGGGAGTCGTGAGTCCCCGGGAAGGAACTGTCCGGGTTCTCCAGACCAATCTGTCGCGTATGCCCGCACACCGTCGCGATCTGTTCCGTGCGGATCACATCGGGTTCGTGTTCCAGATGTTCAATCTGGTGCCATACCTTTCGATGCTGGATAACGTCACGCTGCCGTGCCGCTTTTCACTTTTGCGTCGAAAGCGCGTGAGGTCACGGGCGGAATCGCCCGAAGCCGAAGCCCGTCGCCTGCTCGACCGTCTCGGACTCGACCAGCACGAGTTGCATGGGCGGCCCGTGACGGACCTCAGCATCGGCCAGCAGCAGCGAGTCGCCATTGCCCGGGCACTCATTGGAGCGCCTGAGCTGATCATGGCCGATGAACCAACATCTTCTCTTGATGAGGGTACACGCGAGCGTTTCCTGGAAGTATTGACAGCTCAGTGTGACGAGATGGGTGCATCCCTTCTGTTCGCGAGTCATGATATGCGGCTCAGCAGCATGTTTGATCGCAGGGTGTCTCTCATCGAGTTAAACCGGGCTGCTCCCGGACAGCCCAAGGAACCCACGTGAAAAAGCGTAGTGCCTGGAGAGGGTATGCGATGCAAGGAAAGAGGACCAGGGATCATGGCTTGAGCAAATCCCTGAATGTTCTTCTGCAAGCGGACGGTCCATGGCGATCATTCGCCTAGCCTTATTGAGCATGCTGAACCGTCGTGTCACGGCGGGGCTGACACTTCTCGCGATCGCACTCAGCATCGCGATGCTGCTTGGTGTGGAGAAAGTGCGTCGCGATGCGCGCGGTGCATTTGCCAACACCATATCGGGCACGGACCTGATTGTCGGTGCGCCCAGCGGTGCTATCCAGCTCTTGCTCTACTCGATTTTCCGGATCGGGAATGCCACCAGCAATATTTCCTGGGAGAGTTACGAAGACGTCGCCGGCTTTCCCCGGGTCCGGTGGACGGTGCCGATTGCGCTTGGTGACTCACATCGAGGTTTCCGGGTGATGGGGACTTCAGGTGCCTACTTCGAGCACTACCGGTATGCCCGTACCGAATCACTGGCATTTTCAGAGGGCGCCCCGTTTGAAGATGTTTTCGATGCTGTACTTGGAGCACAGGTTGCACAACGGCTTGGTTATGTTCTCGGTGACAAACTCATTATTTCCCACGGCGCCGGTGAAGTAAGCTTTCTGGATCACGACGACAAACCTTTCCGGGTGGCCGGGATTCTGGCGCCTACCGGGACTCCGGTCGACCGCACCGTGCATGTCAGTATTGAAGGCTTTACTGCGATGCATATTGATTGGAAAGCCGGTGCCCGGATACCCGGATTGACCATCTCCGCGGACGAGGCACGTGCCATGGATCTCACACCCAAGACCATCACTGCATTTCTTGTCGGGCTGGACAGGAAAATTTCCATTTTTTCCGTCCAGCGGAAAATCAATGAATATCGTGAAGAGCCGCTCCTCGCGATCATTCCTGGCGTGGCGCTGCAGGAGCTTTGGGATTTGATGAGTGTTGCAGAAAACGTGCTCCGGGTCGTGTCTTCCATGGTTGTCGTAACCGGCCTGCTCGGAATGCTGACCGTGATCCTGTCAAGTCTTGAGTCGAGGCGGCGTGAAATGGCAGTCCTGCGGTCCGTTGGAGCTCGACCCCTGCATGTCTTTACACTGTTCATGAGCGAGGCGATAATATTTTCACTGCTCGGAGCGGCTATCGGGATAGCCTTGCTTTACGTGGCTGTACTGGTTGGCCAGCCAATTATGTCGCGAGAGTTCGGTCTGCATATTCCGGTTGAACTGCCTGCACTGGAAGACTTGTGGATTATCGGTGCTGTAGTGTTGGCCGGTGGTGTGGCGGGCAGCATTCCTGCCATACGCGCCTATCGCCTGTCGCTCGCGGACGGTCTTTCAATCAGGAATTGAACATGCTCACACAACCTCTACAGGCCTTTGCGGTTACTGCAGCAGTAACTGTCACGATTGCACTGTCCTTCGCATCCACCATCACGCAGGCAGCAGCCCAGGACGAGGTGCGAAATCTCGAATGGGAAGATCTCATGCCCGAAGACTGGGATCCCATGCTTGAGCTTGATCTGTTGTTGGGAGATTTCGAACAGGACCTCCCTGACGACGATGCTCGAGCCGAGGAGCTGTACGAAGCCTATCTGGATGCGGCCCGGCAGGCGCCCGTAGTCAGTGAGCTTGACGGGCAAAGGGTGCGGCTTCCGGGGTTCGTCATACCACTCGACTTCGAAGGTACGGATACCTCTGAGTTCCTGCTCGTCCCCTTCTTTGGGGCCTGTATCCATGTGCCTCCACCACCCTCAAACCAGATCGTCTACGTGAAGACGACTTTGGGTTATCCGCTGGACGAGCTGTTTGACCCGGTATGGGTGACAGGAGTGATCAGCACCCTGGGGCACCTGAACGATATCGGTGACGCCGGATACACCATGCAGGCTACACGTATCGAGCCGTACTCGTGGGAATATTGAGTACGCCGAGGACACGGGTCAGGTCACTCACGTGTCAACTGTACCGATTTCTGTCAAAATACTGACTGGCCGGCCAGTCATGGGGAGAAGACCATGTACCGGGGCTGGCACATGAGTGGCTTTATTCTCTCCTGTTTGAATATCCCCTGATTGCTAGAATTATCACGCCACCCGTCCATATGATGGCACCGCCCAGTACGCCGAGCAGCAAGATCGCCTGAATCCCATCCGACACGGAAGATATCCCCATGGATGGCAATCGAGTCAGCAGGACTGCCATCGCTCCCAGTGAAGCAATAAACGCGCTGCCAACCAGGAACATATAGAGCCAAAATTTCAATTTAAGGGCCTCGTACTGATCGGGAGCAAAAAGGGATTCATGGCCGGCAGCAAAAATTTGAAAATCCTGCAGTCAGTATCACACTGGAAATCATTATACGCTAAGAGCGCTTAATTCCGCTAAACAAGTAACCTGTATGAGCTGCCCAATGGGTGCCATAAATCGTCTTGGATGAACTCCTCGGCTCTGTCCTACTGTACCAGTTTCTGGGGGTGGGCAAGCCGCTCATGGCTTTTTACGAACACTGGTATATCACCAGGGGACTTGACACTGAACAGCAGTCACTGGTCGACATGGGAGTTCAGGCTCCAAATGGTGCCCCGAGCAGGATTCGAATAGTTAGTACAAGTTGCTGATATTATTTAATATAACATGATAGTTTCTTACCTTTACCAACGTTCTTACCCTCGCTAGCTTCAAGATTAAGAGGCTTTTGGGGAATTAAAGACACGTGGTATAAGTATGTAAGCCACTAGTCAACTTGAGAAATTTAGAATCAGCTAAGTTAAGCAACTTCTGTTTGAGAGGCGACTTCAGCATCGGCCTTGACAATTACAGTATTAATATCCATATTCCACTCGGTCTGAGTAGGTAGGAGAAACAGCGTCATGTTGATGATTCGTACTTATAGGTAAGTTGTTAGAAAACATGGCTAAGTGGACAGACAAATCTGTGGTCAGCTTTGCGGCTGACGAAGACCCCATTGAGAAGATGGAACGCATAGCTCGACAGGCTGTCTTTCAGGCAGTGGATCAGGGATGGAGCGGTCCACCATTTGATCCAGTCCAACTGGCTAAAAAAAGAGGAATTGATGTCCGACCAAATGCCGCATTGGCCGATGCACGAGTGTTTTGGGTCAATGGCCGTTTCGTCATTGAATACAACCCACATAAGCCCCGCAGCAGGGTTAACTTCTCAATCGCCCATGAAATAGCCCACACGTTTTTTACAGATTGTGCTAATGAGATTCGGAACCGAAGCCGGGATAAGTGGGAGCGGCATAGCTGGCAGTTAGAGCTGCTTTGCAATGTAGGTGCGGCGGAGATGATGATGCCTGTTGGATCGTTTCTACTGAATAGCGATTCTGTCGTGACGATAGAAGAACTAATGCAATTGCGAAGAGAGTATCAGGTTTCCGCGGAGGCTATTTTGATCAGATTAGTGAAGCTGGCATCTTCAAGGGTGGCATGTTTCTCAGCAACCAGAATAGCAAAAGCTAGGAGTTTAATGGAGTACCGGATTGATTACCGAATCGGATCGTCACATTGGTTGGACTGGGCAAGGCGCCAAGCTCCGCGTCGGCTTAAATCCAAGGTGCTGGATCAGTGCGTAGCAATTGGTACTACAGCAAAGGGGGTAGAACAATGGGACAAAAATGGTCCAGAAGTACATGTGGAGGGAGTTGCTTTACCCCCTCTACCAGGTACTGAGAATCTGAGAGTAGCGGGTTTCATTCGCCCAACATCTGAGGTGCCAAATGTAAGAGGAATTGGGTATAGGCAGGGCAGCGCTGCACGGTTTGTTGCCGACTCAAATGTAGCGATACTCCATATTGTGAATGACACTGCGAATCGTTGGGGAAGACGGGGATTTGCGCCTGCAGTTAGAGAAGAACACCCTACGGCCTATGACGACTATACGTGGTGGGCCACTAAGCGAACCATGGAAAAAAAACTTGGTGCAGTCCATGTAGCGAGATTGCCTGACAATAAATTTGTTGTGAGTCTTGTTGCACAGCGGGGATATGGGAAATCAGTGAAACCGAGGATTCGTTACGATGCATTGGATAAGTCTCTAAGGCAAGCAGGGGAAGTACTCAGCAAAGCAGGCGTTACGATGGTACAGATGCCAAAGATCGGTACAGGGCAAGCAAGAGGGAATTGGTCTGTAATAGAGGGATTAATCCGGGAGCATCTAGTATCAACTGGATTGGAGGTTAGGGTGTTCGAGTTTGCACCTAGATAAGCATGAGTTGATCTAGTGACAGTTAGACTGATTGTGATCAGCGGTGGGATGGCAAGTGGCAAAACCGTTCTCGCAAATCGACTCAGGGCAGACCACGGATGCCGTGTCATTAAAACGAGCGATCTCATTCGAGAACAGATGTCAAAGATCGATGGTGATCGTGTTTCCCTTCAACGTGCAGGGAATAGGCTGGATCAAAAGACTGGATGTGCTTGGATTGCTATCAAAATCGCAGAAGAAATTCATAGTAACCATGACGAAATGCCCATTGTGTTGGAAGGTGTACGAAAACCGAAGCAAATGGCAGAGATTCAGAATGCGATTGGTCACCGAAATGTTAGGCACGTCCATTTGTCTGTGGACTGTGTAACTCAAAAGGAAAGATTTGAGAATTCGAAACGCCACAAGGATATAGGTCTGTGTTACGAGGAAGTGATCAATGACCCATCAGAGCGCCAAGTAGACAAGCTCAAGCATCAAGCTGATATGGTGATTGACACAGCGCGCCATACGGAAAAGGATGTGCTTTGTCAGGTCAGTGCCAGACTTAACCTACATTCTCGTTCATCTGAAAAGTTGGTTGATGTACTGGTAGGTGGTCAGTATGGTAGCGAGGGAAAAGGGAACATTGCAGACTACCTGTCACCCGACTACGACGTACTAATGAGAGTTGGAGGACCCAATGCGGGACATAAGGTTTACGAGGAACCCCCTTACACGCATATTTCACTTCCTTGTGGGACGCGAAAGAGTAATAAGTCGCAATTGCTGATCGGACCAGGCGCTGTAATTGAGCCCCATCTCTTGCTCAAGGAAATACGTGAATGCGAAGTCGAACCTGAGCGCCTTATCATAGATGAACATGCGGTAGTTGTCTCCTCCCAGGATCAGCAATGGGAAAAAAAGTACTTGGAGCCTGGGATTGGGTCTACGGCTCAGGGAGTGGGTAAAGCTACTGCACGACGCGTAACAGACCGATTTCATGACGATAGGGGCTGTAAACTTGCTAAGGATCTAGGGCAACAATTCCGGGAACTCAAGCCCTACATCAGTTCCACGGTGGAGCGTATGGAATTGGCCTATGCAAGAGGCGAGAAAATTTTGCTGGAGGGAACGCAAGGGACAGGTTTGAGCATATTCCATGGTGACTATCCGTCAGTGACATCGCGAGACACCACTGTATCGGGCTGTATTTCTGAGGCTGGTATTAGCCCTAGGAGGGTGCGCAAGATAGTCCTAGTATGCCGGACGTACCCGATTCGGGTCGGCGGAAATTCGGGTAAATTCTCGAAAGAAATCAATTGGAAAACGATATCGGAACGCTCAGGAATCCCGGAAGACGAATTACTAAAGCACGAAGTAGGATCACGTTCATCGAAGCAGAGAAGAGTGGGTGAGTTCGACTGGTACATGCTTCGTCGCGCCTGCCATTTAAACTCCCCAACGGATATTGCGCTCACGTTCGTTGACTACTTGGATGTACGCAACCGCGATGCTGTCCGCTTTGACCAGTTGTCACTGGAGACAATCAAGTTTGTGGAAGAGGTAGAAAACGTGGGGGGAGTACCTTGTTCGCTGATTGGAAATCGATTCGACCACAAGTGCGTCATTGACAGAAGGCGTTGGTGATGATGCCTGAAGACCTGTGGCACTACTATCCAGTGCTGTATCACATCGCATGGGGAGGCAGTTGGCCAAGCATAGAGGAGCATGGGCTACTTTCATCGAAGGCGCTCTTGCAGCTGTATGATAAGAGTGATGAAGAGATCGAGAAGTTTACACGGTCACGACGACCGCATTGGGTGGCGATCGATTGTCCAGGTCGGCCTCGGGCGGTGCTACGAGACCAGAAGCCTTTGACTGATGGAGGTTTACGGCGGGCACTTTGTGGTACGGCAGAACCATGGCAGTGGTACGATCTGATCAACTCGATGGTGTTTTTCTGGCCGACAAAAGAGCGGTTAAAGACGATGATCTCAGCATCGGCGTACAAAGAAGTGACGCATGACGTGTTAGTTATTAATGCGAAAACACTAGTTGGGTTGGAGGAACCCAACATTCGACTCTCATGGATGAACAGCGGGTGCACGAAACCTATTGCACACCCCAGAGATATGAGCTTGTTCAAGCGATTCCAAGACTATCCATTCGAGATACGGAAAAAAACGCGAGGAAGGAAAGGTGCAGTTGCTGAGGTATGCGTGTTGGAACGGGTAGAGAGGATCAAGGAGGCGATCATTGACGTGAAGCGTGGCGTGGCAAATGAGATCTTAGCCGAGTTGGTACGCTGAGCGATCGGCAGCCAAGTCGAGTGATCTCAGGATTGAGTTGTTACCTCACGGGCTAGGTGTGTCTAAGAGGGGCGATATGCACCTGCTAGCAGGCTGCACAATCGGGTTTGACAAATGACAAAGTCGACACAGAATCGAAGCACTACATCAACTGAATAAAGACTGGTACGAAATTGGTCGTGGTGATGCTCAATGAGCGAGGTCTAGCTTCGATTAGTGACGGCCCGGTATGGATCGTATGAGTGGATCGAGTCGTCAGATGAGCCGTGCAGTATGGCTAATGCAATGCGGAAGGTCTTTGAGGAATACTGCCGAATTGTATTTCTCAGGTTGCTGTGGGATGACAAAGAAGTAGAGATTTTGCCGAAGTATGGTGGCCGAGGACAGTCCAATAACAGTTATCAAGTTCCGGACTAAGTTAGGATGATGAAAGTTGCCGAGGAGATAGCAGCGCCGTAGGAGAAGCGGTCTTTTAGCTTGGTTGTCCGGCGCACAATTCGCGATGTAAAATGGATAAATGCGTCCTATCCTATCACCGGTTCTTGTGCTTGATGCCCTTGGGATGAGTAGTAAGATAGACAAGTGCAGAAATCCTGACAGCCTTATGGATCTGGTGACAGAGCTAGATGAGCAGTATCATGGATTCAGATCTAAAGTTCCGCACAAATTAATAATGGTTGGTCGCAAACGGGTGTTTGGTACAAGGGATTTTACTACGCTCCGGTTGAATGACATGTTCATATTGTATTCAAAGAAACGAGTTAAAAATCAGCCAGGCAAATACCTCATTGCTGGTTCTTTGTTATATCACCAGCTGCTCTTGAATGGATTTATTGCGCGTGGGGGGTTAGGTTTTGGTCCGGTCGTGCATCGGCGTGACCTCTTTCTCGGGCGAGGCTTCTTGGACGCCTACCGGATGTCGGAGAAAAGGAGCAGAGTTGTTCAGGAGGTTTGTGGGATTCTTGTGTCGCCGAGCTTGTATACTTTCATCTCGTGGTCAGAACATTGGTGCAGGCTACTGTGCTTCTATGAGGATCACTGTTTTTTGCATCCTACAGCATTAACTGATCCCGACTTGGGCGAGTTTGATGAAGATCGTATTCTTCGTTGTCTAACCAAGGCTGGCGCCACTCGTGACAAGATTACTGCAACAAAGCGCTTCATGGAACGTCTGGAAGACTATGATGCAGCATTACTGGCAGGTTCCAGATCGAGGTACCTCACAGGGTGGAAGCCTAAGAAAGAACGAACCGAAGCCAGCCCCACCATTGAGGTCGACGGCCCCATGTCGTTCGACGATTGGCCGTCTGTTTGGGCTGAGGTAGCTCGTGTTCGAAATACAACGTATATACCATCGGAAAGGAACAGCTAGGCAGCCTAGAATTTCTATCTAACTTGAACCAGTTTTATGGAGAGAAGACCACTTCATATTAAGTTAGGTAGAGTATGTTCTTGGTATTCATGCTGTGTGCCAGCATATACCTGAATATGTGATCGTTATCACGATTGTTGAATCGCCATTTCAGTTCTTCAAGATAGCGATCCATGTGTTTTTTGCTCCTTCTGTGAAAGGTGCCCATTAAAGATCGCTTGAACAAGGTCCGCACACCTTCAATACTATTGGTATGCACGTCTCCAATCACCCATTACTCATTGGTAATGATTGACCGTCTCATGGCAGGTGTTACGGTCTGCACAAGATACGATCTTAGTTCATCCGTGAAAATTGCCTCAGCCTCACCCTTGACGGCTCTGGCAATAAAGTTATGTAAGGTACGCTTTTTGATATCGGGCAAAAACTCTACTCGAATCTTGCCTTCCCTTTGAATGGCTCCAGCTAGCCACATCTTGTTTCTCGTATATCGGCGTCCTTTACTTTTTACCTTGCTGTCAACCAACGTTTCATCGACTTCCACTATGCCGAATAGAGTAGGGCCTTCATGCGGGTTATTGCTCATTGTTTCACGAATGTGGTGGAATAGATATCAGGCTGTACAGTAAGCAATTCCAAGGGTACGGTGAAGCTGGTTAGCCGATATTCCTTTCTTTGATTTGTATATCAGGTAGATGGCGAGAAACAATTTTCTAAGCGGAAGGTGAGAGTCATGTATGATGGTTCCCGATGTCACGCTGAACTAATATTTGCAGTTCTTGCACTCCCAACGATTGTGCTTGGGCAATTCAAGAACGTCTCTATCGCCACATTGGGTGTAGTAAATGCCGGTAGGCCATCGAATTTGCTCCAAAGTCTGACGGCATGCAACAATCACAATTGAAACGGTCAATCAGGGAAATCAGATTAATTTCAGCCATTTCTCAATTCCCCAAAAGAAAGCATTTGCCGAAAAATGCCCTGCAGTTTTGAGACCATGATCTGAGGGTGTATGGGCATACATAAAAATGTATATTGGCCGAGCAGGATTCGAATAATAGTCTTAAGCCATTGTCTGTTCAGGCTTTTAGAAAGTTCTGTTTTTAATTGTACTTCCTAAGGAGCGCTGAATCCTAACAGGCTTCCCATAAACTGGGGCAAGTTTAAGGGGCAGAGCAAGAACGAGCAATATCATTTGCTGAACCTCCACATGGTGTTGCAGTAGACGCACCACTTCTGGACAATATCGCAACTGTAGCCATACCTACAAGAAGCTCAAGCACTTAGCTAAGCGCATATTACGAAGGAATATCAGGTTCAACAGTGTGTGACAACTTGGCACTTTGATATATAAAAGAATTATACTGTATGCCTATCGGTGACTATCAGTCGCTCATGCTTCCAGTCCTCAAGGCACTCGCCGACGGGTTGGAGGCTCCACTATCCAAGATACGAGCCCATGTTGCTGCTTCAGAAAAGCTGACTGAGGAAGAACTCTCCCAACGGGTGCCAAGTGGGCAGCAGACGGTCTTGAACAATCGCATAAGCTGGTCGTTACTCTACCTGGAACGGGCCGGGCTGGTGAAACGGGTACGCCGCGCAGTGTATCAACTAACAACTGAGGGTCACCGGTTACTGAGTGAAGCACCGGAGAGAGTGGATAAGACTGTACTTCGTACTTATCCAGCGTATGCAGAGTGGAAGCGTTTGGTGCAGCAACGGAAGGAACATGAGGGCACAATCAAGGCTGCGCCAACACAGTCCCAAGTGCCTGGCTCCGAAGAGACTCCTGAAGAACAACTGGGGCGTGCTGCCGAGGAACTGCGTACCATGCTGGAGTCTGAAATATTGGATCTTGTCCGCAGTTCTCCTCCCGAGTTTCTTGAGCATGTGATTGTCGATCTACTGGTTGCGATGGGGTATGGTGGAGGTGATGCAGCCAAGAGCCGTGTGACAGGACGCTCAGGGGATGGCGGCATCGACGGTACAATCAGGGAAGACGCGCTCGGTCTGGACGAGGTCTATGTTCAGGCCAAGAAGTACGCCGAAGGCAGCAACGTCGGTGAAAGCGACTTGCGAAACTTTGCAGGGGCCATCGACGCGGCAGGCACGTCCAAGGGTGTTTTCGTCACCACAGCCGGATTCACGCGATCTGCGCGGGATTACATCGCACGCAGTCCAAAGCGAATCATTCTGATCGATGGAGAAGAATTGGCCCGGCTTATGGTCCAACACGGTGTAGGAGTACGGACACGCGATCGCTACGAGATCAAGCGGGTCGACGAAGACTATTTTGAACAGGAAGAGCTGTAGCACATACGCCTGATGAAACAGGAGAAGATCACCCTCGCACAACTCGAGTCCTTCCTCCTTAAGGCCGCCGACATCCTGCGAGGCAAGATGGATGCCTCGGAGTTCAAGGAGTTTATTTTCGGCATGCTGTTCCTGAAGCGACTTTCCGACGAGTTCGACAGCAAACGCGAACAACTCCGCAAGAAGACCTTCGCACACCTCAAAGATCAGCCGGACCTCATCGACGAACTGCTTGAAGACAAGACATCCTACGGAGAAACTTTCTTTGTCCCCGTCAGAGCCCGTTGGCACATATCCTGGAAAGACGAGAACGGCGGGACTGTACCGGCCTTGAAGGACCTCAAGCACGACATCGGAAACATGCTCAACAAGGCTATAGCAGCTATCGAGGACGAGAACGATGCGCTTGCTGGGGTGCTGAAGAACAACATCGATTTCAACGCGGTGAAGGGCAAGACCAAAATTCCGAACCAGAAGTGGAAAGACCTGCTTGACCACTTCAGCCAGCCTGGGTTCGTCCTCATCAACGACAATTTCGAGTTCCCCGACTTGCTCGGCGCCGCCTACGAGTATCTCATCAAGTTTTTCGCCGACAGTGCCGGCAAGAAAGGTGGTGAGTTCTATACTCCGGGCGAGGTCGTGCGCCTGCTCGTCCAACTCACGCAGCCGGAGGCCGGCAACACCATCTACGATCCTACGGTCGGTTCCGGTGGCTTCCTCATTCAGGCTCACCAGTATGTGGAAGAGCAGGGCCAGAATGCTGATGACCTCGCGCTCTACGGTCAGGACTCCAACGGCACAGTCTGGTCAATCTGCATCATGAACATGATCCTCCACAACATCACCCGGTCCACGATTGAGAACGGTGACACGCTGGAGGATCCACTCATCCTCGACAACGGACAGATTCGCAAGTTCGACCGTGTGCTTGCCAATCCACCGTTCTCACAGAACTACAGCCGTGCTGGCATGAAATTCACCAGCCGCTTCCGCGAGTGGTGCCCGGAGACCGGCAAAAAGGCGGATCTCATGTTTGTTCAGCACATGCTTGCCAGTCTTAAACCCAACGGCCGGATGGCGACCATCATGCCGCACGGTGTTCTGTTTCGCGGTGGTAAGGAAAAGCTCATCCGCGAACTGTTCATCAATGACGACTGCATCGAGGCCATCGTCAGCCTGCCACCCGGTCTCTTCTACGGCACGGGCATCCCCGCATGCGTGCTGGTCTGCAACAAGAGCAAGCCCGATACACTCAAGGACAAGGTTCTCTTCATTAACTCTGATCGCGAGTATGCGGAGGGGAAGAACCAGAATCGGCTTCGCCCCGAAGACATTGAGAAGATCGATTTCGTCTTCACACACAAGCGTGAGCTGTCCAAATATTCGCGCCTTGTGCACAAGACCGAGATCGTGGACACCCACGACTACAACCTAAACATCCGCCGCTACGTGGACAACACGCCCGACCCCGAACCGGAGGATGTCCAGGCGCACCTCATCGGCGGAATCCCTGAGGTGGAGGTCGCTGCGCTCGCGGACGACTTTGCCAAGTTTGGCATCAACCCGGATTTACTCTTTGAGCCGGAGCGTCCCGCATATCTCGCGTTTCGCGAGTCCATCGACACCAAGCACGCCATCAAATCTACACTCGAAGCCGATCCGACCCTGCTTAACACTCTCACCCGGCACCACGACGCGCTTGAATCCTGGTGGGCTGTGGCAAAGGATGACTTTGCCCAACTCCAGCATGCGGGCAACGGCGGCAAGAAGATGCCCGAGGTCCGCCACGAGTTGCTCACCAACCTAAAGGCTAAACTCGTGCCGTTGGACGTTCTCGACGAGTTCAAGAGTGCCGGCGTTTTTGTCAACTGGTGGCAACAAATCCGTTACGATCTCAAGACCATCGTCTCCATCGGCTGGCACCACATGCTTATCCCCGATGAATACCTCATCGCCGAGTATTTTAAGGCAGAGGCCGATGCTATCGAGGCGCTAGAGGCGACCATTGCCGAAGCCCAGAGCGAACTTTCCGAGGCCGTTGAATCCGCCTTGGAGATAAGCGGCCACGAACCCGACGAGAACGAGAAGGTCACCGCTGCCGTCATCAAGAAAGCCCTGAAGGCGCTCATCGACGACTTGAAAGGCACAACTGGCGTCTCTGCTCGAAAGGAGCTCAAAAACCTCGCCGACCAAGACAAGGCTATCAAGGTGATCGAGAAGCGCATCAGAGACGCCAAGGCGACCTTCAAGGAAAAGGCCGCAGAGTTGGAATTCAAGCTCGAACTCAAACGCCTTGGGGCCGAAAACTTTAAAGTTGAGACCCAAGCGCTGATCACCCAAGCGGAGGCTAGCGTCGTCGAACTAGACCCGGAGAAGAAGGCCAACAAGAAAATCATTACCGCGCTTGACAAGGATACGAAGGTGTTGAACGCTCGTCTCGTCCAGGTCGATGCAGTACTCCAGGCAATCGGCGGCCAGATCAGCGATGCCGATGCTCGCCACCTGATTCTGAAGAAGATCTACGACGTTGCTCGTGCCGAGTTGGACCGCTACCTCAATGCGGAGAAGCGGGTGGTCGTGCGAGTCGCCGAGAACCTGTGGGCCAAGTACGCCGTATCAAGTCAGCAGTTGGGGGCCGCACTTCGAGAGACGTTGGAGAGCCTTGAGTCGTTTTTGGAGGGGCTAAAATATGTCTAGTTCTCTACTGTCTTTGAGCGGTCAAGTCGATCCAAGTGAATTGATACCGGAGGATTGGACATGCAGCCAACTTGAATCGATATGCGAGATCTTCGGCGGAGGCAAGTTGGATCTTACCAAGGAAAGACATTACCAGGAATCTGGTGTTACTGCATTTAGCGCTGCTGGACCAGACGGTTTCGTTGAAATAGCAGAGATAACAGACCGCGACGGTGTCGTGTTATCCGCAATCGGTGCGAACTGCGGAAGATGTTTTTTTGCGTCAGGCAATTGGACGACGTTGGCGAACGTTCAATCAATTATTCCAAAAAACGACTTGGACGCACGGTTTCTTTTCTATTTCGTCAATCGTGATGGTTACTGGGACCGCTCTGGTTCCGCGCAGCCTTTCATCAAACCAAGATCAGTGTACACAAGCTGGGTTGCGTATCCGAAGACCAAGGCAGAGCAATCTAAGATCGCCGAAGTGCTCTCGACAGTGGATCGAGCGATCGAACAGACTGAAGCGCTTATCGCCAAGCAGCAGCGCATTAAGGCTGGCTTGATGCAGGACCTACTGACACGTGGCATCGATGAGTATGGCAACCTACGCTCCGAACAGACCCACGAGTTCAAGGATTCTCCACTCGGACGGATTCCGGTGGAATGGGATGTAAAGGCACTTGACGAAATTGTCGACGAGAGTATTACGTATGGCATTGTCCAAGCTGGCCCTCACATTGACGGTGGCGTGCCTTATATTCGTACTGGCGACATGCGCGGGGACGAGATCAACGTCGAAAAGCTGTTACGGACAGCCCCGCAAATCGCAAAGTCGTACAAGCGTTCCGCAGTTTGGGTTGGCGACATTGTTTTTGCATTACGGGCAACGGTCGGGAAAGTCTTACCCATAACTGTTGAGTTAGACGGGGCAAATCTCACCCAAGGTACTGCAAAAATCTCACCAAAGAAATCTGTCGACTCGGACTTCCTTCTCTGGGCAATGCGAACATCACAAGTTCAGAACGCGATCCGACTTGAGCAAAAGGGCACAACTTTCACAGAAATCACCCTTGGAGATCTGCAAACCATCCGGCTTGCCCTGCCAAAGGAGAAAGAAGAGCAGTCACTGATCGCCAAAAAGTTGAAACAACACGACAGACTGCGGCGAGATTATGTAAAACAGAGAGATAAGCTTGTATCACTCAAGCGTGGTCTCATGCAGGACCTGCTTACAGGTTGCTGCCGCGTGACGGCGCTGCTCGAACAACGCGAAGAGGTCACAGCATGAGTGGCTGCACCAGAAACGGAGGTCATGCAGATGTGGCTCTGTGAACTACAGATCCGCAACTTTCGAAAGATCGATGCGCTTACAATGAAATTTCCGCACGGTCTGACGGTGTTGGTTGGGGAGAACAACTCGGGTAAGACGACAATCATGGATGCACTGCGCCTCATGTTGTTTTCAAGCCGGGATTTTGATTACCTCCGACTTACGGAGGATGATTTCCGAGCTGGAACAGAACACGCACCGATTGAGATTTCTTGCAGGTTTACCGGGCTTGGGGATGAGGACGAAGTCCACTTCCAAGAGTGCCTCGTCGATATCGGTGGTGGAAAGTTCGAGATGCAGATTAATGCACGGGTGGAATTCAATGAAACGACGAATCGCTGCAACGTAAAGATGTGGGGCGGTGAGACGGAAGGCGGCTCGCTTCCGTCGAACCACTACGATCGACTTGCGACGATTTACTTGCAACCGTTGCGTGATCCCGAACGCGGCCTGCGACCTGGCCAGCATTCGCAAGTGTCGCGCCTTATCGACTGCCTTACTAAGGAAGATCAGCGCGCAGACTTTGAAGTTATCGCCCAAAATGCAAACGAAAAGATTCGGGTTCTGAAGCCAGTCAAAGATGCAAGAGGCGACATCAATATGCAGATGGCTGCTATCGCAGGCAGTGAACTGACCCAAAAGACGGAGCTGATCTTCACCAGCCCAACTTTCCGTCACATCATCGCAGGATTGCACCCTCAGATCGAAGGACTTCCGTTTGGCCTCAATGGGCTTGGCTATAACAACTTGATCTTCACATCTGCGACTTTGGGTACGCTCAGGCGGAGTCTACAGTTCTCATTCCGTTCAATCCTAGTCGAGGAACCTGAAGCGCATCTGCACCCACAGTTACAGATGCTCCTTCTGAAGCATTTGGCTGATGTCGCCAGCAATCACGAAGATTACGAAGTGCAGGTCATCGCAAGCAGCCATTCTCCTATCTTAGCGAGTCAAGCTCCAATCGACTCGATCGTATCCGTTCATGAGGTTGATGGCCAAGTCAGCACGGTCTCGGTCTGTTCTATTTCGATTGACGAGAAGACAAAGAAGAAGCTCCAGCGGTATCTCGATGCGACTCGCGGGGAGCTGTTTTTTGCCCGACGCATCTTGATGGTGGAGGGGGTTGCGGAGGCACTACTGCTCCCTGTGCTAGCCAAGATTTCAGGTGGGAACTTGAAGGAGTCGTCCGTGACTGTTCTAAATGCGGATGGGATCAACTTCAATGCGTTCATCCCATTGTTTGGAGTAGAGAGGCTTCGTGTACCAGTTGTCATTCTCACAGATGGTGATGCTAAGGAGATCGGGGGAGAGATGTCAGCGACTGCGTCACACTTGAGAGAGCAAGCAGCCGGTATTCCGAATCTGAATGTAGAGATGTCGGAAATAACCTTTGAGCACGAGCTTGCTCGATCAGAAATGTTGCTTCCGTACATGGTATCTGCACTGAAGGAGCTGCATCCAAAAATTGGAGTAATGCTCGAAACCGAGCTCGCGACTCTTGCGACTACGGAGGAGAGGGCTACGAAGTTCTTGGATGTTTTCATTAAGAAGTCAGTCTCGAAAGGCCGGTTTGCGCAGGAACTTGCTGGGATCTTGGCGGAATGTAATCTCGGTGCTAATGCCGTACCCGATTACATACGCAACACACTCAGACATCTGGGGGTTATCAATGAGGCGGCAAACGATGGTCGCAATTGATCAACTCCGGGAGGCGATCTTTGCGCAGAACCCAACGGATCAACAGAAGGAGGCCATCTTTGCTGAAGAGCTGGAGTTTCTCTTGCGCGCAGCCCCAGGAAGCGGAAAGACCTGGACATCATGTCGACGGTTTATCTGGAGAGCGGCCAACTGGCCTTATCCTGTCGGTGGGCTGGCCCTATTGTCGTTCACAAACGCTGCCATCCGCGAGTTCATGACCGCCACGATCAACGTAGGTCGAAGAGACCTGCTCTCCGATCCGAACTATGTCGGTACATTTGACTCATTTGTTGAACGTTACGTTCTCGCACCGTTTGGCCACCTGCTCACCGGTGCAGGCAAAAGGCCAAAGCTATTCCCAGGCCCACGTCCGGGCGACTGGAGTAATATGCAACTGAAGGCGTGGAGGAACAGCAAGGGCAGCCGGAAGATCCCCGTTCCGGCATGGGAGATCATACCCTACCCGGATGGCACCAAGCTCCGCTTCAAAGCGTCACCCTCCTTCGGGAATCAGCCCATTTTAGCTGCCGCTGCGCCCGTATACAAACTACTGTCTCTGGGCTATTACACCCATTCCCAGCGCATATTCTGGGCGTGCCGGCTCCTGTTAGAGAGACCGCACATCACGAAGCTGCTCGCCGGGCGTTTCCCTGAGATCATCATCGATGAAGCACAGGACACGAACGCCTGGCTTTTGATTCTTTTAAATCTCCTGCGTGACAAGGGCGCAAAGATCACGCTCATTGGTGACCCAGACCAGTGCATCTTTGAGTTCAGTATGGCAGATGCGACTTCCTTGCCCAATCTGAAGAAGAAGTGGGGAATTCCAGAGAAACCACTGAGTCAGTCATTTCGTTGTAACAACCAGATTGCGGCGGCTGTCCGTAACGTGGGCGGGAACGCAGACTTCACCGGAGCTGGTGATGGAGCGAGTGAGTGGTGCCGGGGGTTTGTGGTGGAAGAGTCATCGAAAGCATTTTCCGATAGTCTAGAGTCGTTCCAATGTCTTGCAGATCAAGCTGGAGTGAGTATCAATTCTGCTGCCGTCATTTGCCGAGCGCATGGGCAACTGGAATCACTGCGTGGTAAGGTAAATTTTACCAATCTCAAGGGCAAGGCAAAGGATTTGGCCACGGCCGCATTCTTTCGTGATTCCCGGCACGATTACCGTGGTGCATCTCAGGCCGTTGAACGTATTGTGCGAGAACTCACAGGTGACGACCCTCTGTGGAAGCGCGTTGATACCGACCCGAAGTCAAATGAGCGCATGGCTATGGCATTGGCAATCTGGAAGTTCGTCAAAAACCCGGACCGACTCACTTCGGTATCTCAACTCGGTGATACATGGATTTCCTCCATGCGAACGCAACTGGCAAAGCTGATCGAAGAAATCGGTTTGCGATGTGATACCAAGCTTGGGCAACACATCAAAGCAACCGGACTCCTCGCCGCTCAGAAGGCTTTACCACTTTTTGAATCGGTCCATGAGTTCCCAGAAGTGCGGCACGACACGATTCACCAAGTGAAAGGCGAGAGTATTGATGCAGTGCTGGTTATCGGCAGTACAAAATTCTGGAACTCTATGATGACAGCAGTTAGGAATAGTGACAATACGGAAGATCGACGGCTGGCGTATGTGGCTATGACGCGAGCTCGCCACTTACTTGTCGTCGGGTTACCGAAAGGGCACTACGAAAAGTACTCGAAGATTTGGGTGGACTGGGGCTTCGAGGTAGCAAAGTAATGGATTTCAGAAACTCACCGTATGAACAACAGTATCGCTTCAGGACTAGAGTATGAAGGCCAAAACGCCCCAGCACATCAAGCTGGACGAACGCAACCATGTAGAGAAGCCTTTGCTCAATCAGCTCGCAGGGCTGGGCTGGGAGGTCATTGATCTGAACAACAAGCAGAGTCCAGCCGACACTCATCGGGAGAATTTCACCGAGGTTGTGATGCTGCCGGTGCTGCGTGAGCAGCTTAAGGTTATCAATTCCTGGCTTGAAGACGATCAGGTTGAGGAGGTTGTCAAGCAGCTCACCGCAAGTTTCCCGAGCAACGGTTTGCTGGAAAACAACAAACATGTGTTCCAGCTCCTGCTGGAGAACACCAGCGTCAGCGAGAACCACCAGAATGGCGAGAAGAGCCCGACCGTGCGCTTGGTGGACTTTGCGGCCTGTGATAACAACCGCTTCATTGCGGTCTGCCAGTTCAAAGTCCGTGTCCTCGGCACTGAACACCACATCATCCCCGACGTCGTGCTGTTTCTCAACGGCCTTCCTGTAGTAGTGATCGAGTGCAAGTCGCCCAAGGTCAAGGACGCGATTCCCGAGGCGATTGACCAGCTTCTCCGCTACAGCGAGCAGCGCAGGGCCAGGGGGGAAGGAAATGCGCCACTCTTCTACTACAACCAGTTCGTCGTGGCAACTTGCCGACAGAAAGCCAAGTTCGGCACGATCACCACGCACACAGAAAAGCTCTTCTACCGCTGGGCCGATCCGCATCCACGAACGGTAGACGAATTGGAGCACGGCTCAGGCGGCCCCAACGACCAGCAACGTCTCGTGGCCGGCATGCTCGATAGGGACAACCTGCTTGACTTGATTCGGACTTTCACGCTGTTCTCGACGAATGACAAGGGCCAGACGATCAAGATCGTCGGCCGCTACCAACAGTTCCGCGCAGTGAAGTTGGCAGTGAAGCGGCTACTCGGAGGCCGTAATCCCCGCGAACGCAGCGGTATCATCTGGCACACTCAGGGTTCTGGCAAGTCGCTCACCATGATGTTCATGGTTCGGGAGATGTACCGTCACTCGCGGCTCTCGAACTGGAAAGTCATCTTCATCACAGACCGCACCCAATTGGAGCAGCAACTAAACGAGACCAGTCAGAGCATCGGCTTTACGATAAAGCTGGCAGACAGCATCAGTGCTCTCAAAGAATTGCTCAGGACAGATACTTCCGACCTGGTGATGGCGATGATCCACAAGTTCCGTGAAGCGGATCTGACTGAGACCTTTCCGGAACTGAATGCCAGCCCCAGCATCCTCGTTATGACCGATGAGGCCCACCGCTCGCAGTACAAGCTGCTTGGGGCCAACCTTGACAAAGGCATCCCCAACGCCGCCAAGATCGGCTATACGGGCACGCCGATCGACAAGACCGAGCAGGTGTTCGGCGACTACATTGATAAGTACACGATGCGCCAGTCGATCGAGGATGGCGTGACGCTGGAAATCGTCTACGAGGGTCGAACGCACAACGCCGAGGTCCCCAACCAAGCCGGTATGGACGCTGCATTCGAGGACATGTTCAGCGACTACAACCTCCAGCAGCGCCTGAACATCCTCGGGTACGGATCGCGGGACGCCTATCTCGAAGCTGAGCCCACCATCGAGGCAAAGGCCAAGGACATGGTGAAACACTACCTTGCGCATGTGTTTCCCAATGGCTACAAGGCGCAGGTTGTAGCAACCTCGCGCGAGGCGGCCGTGCGCTACAAGAAGCATCTGGACACGGCGCTTGCAACAGCGGTCGCAAAACTGGAGCAGGGTAACCCTGACAAACTAGACTTGGATCGGCTCAAGGCAATGAAGACGGATGTCGTGATCTCCGGGCACCACAACGATCTGCCCCACCTCAAGGAGTTTTCCAACTCATCACGGCACGAGACGAGCATCAAGAGCTTCAAGCTGTCGTTCGACAGCGAAGAGGACGGTGTCAGAGGCGACATGGGAATCCTCATTGTTAACAACATGCTGCTTACCGGCTTCGATGCCCCGGTCGAGCAGGTGATGTATCTCGACAAGGTCGTGATTGCCCATAACTTGCTGCAGGCCATTGCTCGTGTGAACCGCGTGAGTGATGAATCCAAGGACAAGGGCTTCGTGGTGGACTATGTTGGCATCGGCCACCACCTCAAGAAAGCGATCGACACCTACGACGAACGCGAGCAGAAGGAGGTCATCGACTCCCTGAGCTTCCCCGAGGAGGAGTTGCGGGAACTCCAAGAGGCCCACGCAGCCGTGATGGCCCTGCTTCAGGAGCACGGCCTCACGGACATGAATGACTACGACGCCTTCTACGATGTGTTCTACGATGAGGACCTGCGTTTTGATTACATGCTGGCGTTCAAGCGGCTGACCAAGTCGCTCAATCTCCTGTTCCCAGCTCGCCAGGCCCTCAAGTTCATGGACGACTACAAGGCATTAGCCGAGATCAATGTGCTCGCCGGAAAGCATTTTCGCGACCAGCGGCTGAGCATGAAGGGAATCCCGGCAAAACTTCGTGCAATCACGGATACCCACCTCATGTCCCAAGGTATTGATGTCAAAATCCAGCCAATCTCGATTCTGGATGAGAATTTCGAGAAGGGTGTAGGGGCGTACCGCCGGACCAAGACCAAGGCGGCTGAGATTGAGCATGCGATCCGCCACCACCTCGACGTTGATTTGGACGATGACCCGGACCTGCGAGCTTCCTTCGCTGAAGCTCTGGCAGATATCTTTGAGCAATTCCGCGACAACTGGAACAAAATCTACGAAGAGTTAGAGAAGCTGCGGGCGAAAATCATCAATGCCAGCAACGAGCCAACGTACGGATTGCATCGAAAAAAGCAAATGCCGTTCTTTCGAATGCTTCAGCGTGAGCTGTTCGGTGCGGATAAGCCAGATATGGATAAGTCTCAGGTGGCTGAGGAGCATGGTGGCAATGGAATCAACGAAGAAGATCGAATCAGCTGTCTCGTAGATTTAACACAGAAGATTACTCTCGTTGTCGAGAGAGAGCTGAAATTGGCAGGATTCTGGGAGAGCATTCCGGCACGCAACAAGCTGAAAGCAGAGATCCAGAAAATCTTGCTCGCCCCTGAGTTTCCAAAAGTGCCCGGTCTCATCAAGAATCGCGCGCATATTATCAGCCGTGTTATGGAAATTGCTGAAAAGAACAATGACATTATTCTTTTTGCGGAGTAGCAAGGATGGATGTCACGTACTCTGTAAAACGATCTTCAAAACGAAAGAAAGTTACGATTACTGTCGAGCGTGACAGGAAAGTTGTTGTGCATGCACCGAGCCATGTGCCCGATGAAGAAATCGCACGGATAGTTGGAGCCAAGCGACATTGGATAAAAGAGAAAACACGGCATAGCCAAAAATATGCCAGGCGCCCTCATCCACCAGGCAAAGAACTCGTTAATGGCGAATCTGCACTATATCTTGGGCGAAACTATCGTGTCGAGATTGTCGACAACAAGACGGAACGTATTCGTTTTGACCAGCGTTTTCTGATTCCGGCATCGCGAGCTGCTCACAAGAAGGGTGCTATGCGAGAGTGGTATATTGCACGAGCAAAGGAGCGCATTCTACCTCGTGTAGTGAAGCAGACCCGGGAGCTTGGTGTTTCCTTTAGGCAGGCACGCATTGTTGATAGTCGATATCGGTGGGGCTCATGCACTGTTCGTGACAACATCAATCTGAACTGGCGGTTGATTAAGGCACCGATCTTTGTCGTTGATTATGTTATCGCCCATGAACTCGCCCACCTTATGGAACCGAACCATACGCCGCGATTCTGGAACATAGTGAAGACACAAGTACCCAACATGGACAGAGCGCGTGATTGGCTCAGGGAGCACGGTCAAATCCTTGAGGAAGAGATTTAGGCAAGGAGATAGCTCGTGCTGTTGCCGTGTCACTACTAGTAAGCGAAGAGAATGTGGTAGTGACGCAGCCGCCTGAGGGCACAGATGCTGATTGCAACGTATTGCGCGTTTTGGAGAGCCGAATGCCCCGCAAATTACGGTGTCAAAAACTTAGCCAGGGGGTAAGAAAATTTTCCGTGACGAATTCGCTCTGGATGGTTTACTGATCCTGTAACAATTTTGTACCGAAGCCACTGTGGTATATCAGTGACGAAGAGGCACCTTAGGAGCGTGCAACAGGTGTATAGCGGCAAAGCCGCCCGATCCATCTTCAACTCAAGGCATTTTGCCTGAAGGCATGTACGGGTTCGCCTATGCTTGACATCAACTAAAGCCACATAAACGGCACACTAATCTGATCTCTTGGGTAAGGCAATCGGGTGCTGTGCACAGGCCGTTTATTTTAACCCCGTGAAACGTATCCACGTAATTCAAAAGGAGGATATCCCTATCTTCAAATATCGCCCTGAACGGGCAAATTGACCGACAGGGGTCAGTCTCTGACAAGAAACCACCTGTGTGGCCTTGACTGAGGCCTATTCAAATCATTGAGGGAGTCGTGTCCCCCATGGAGCCGTATCTCTCAAGCGAACCTGAATCGCCAAGGTGGCCAGAAGGCCCAGAAACACTCACCGGAAGGAATATACATGTATGAAGACTTTGAACTACCAACTTAAACAACTGTGCCGGCACTGCCGGGAAGGTAGCTATGCCACGCAAAGAAACCGGTATAGCCTGACTCCTGGAGAGCATTCTTTTCTAGGCACCTGAGCATCCGGGCTGCATGTCGCGGCGTTTAGTATCCCTGTTGTGTTCCCATCACTGACGGGCGATAGCTTCGAAGTTGTTTACCTGTAAAGCTCGTTTTTCTTCCTTGCAGACCTCACTCGGGTCCCGACCATTCTCAATATGGATTCGGGCTTTTCTTCGCTTCTCCCGGGTCTCCTTGAAGCTGACAGCAGGATAGACTCTCAGAGCCAAAGTGTTCCGTTTACCACGAAATCGATAGTCCAGACGCCAGTACTTGCTGCCATTTGTCTTGACCAGCAAGAAGAGACCTCCGCCATCTGCAATCCGCTAGTCGCTGGCGCGAGGTTTTGTTGCCTTGAGACGTGCATTTGTGAGGGTCATTTTTCATGATGTCAACGAATGGTGCCGGACGTCATAAAACAGTTATACTAGTGTAAGGTACTGTTATTAAAATAATTTAAGAACTTTATAAAATTTTATCGGATGGTTCAAATGGCGCCCCGAGCAGGATTCGAACCTGCGACCTTCCCCTTAGGAGGGGGACGCTCTATCCAGCTGAGCTATCGGGGCAGCGGCCTGAACTCATTATGACGTGAACCATTTCTAGTTTCACATAGCATGTTACCCTGCCTCCCTGTGATGCGAAGATATCCAGCCTGAACTACAGTAGACCACAGCTGAATTATTGGTGCCGGGAGAGAGACTCGAACTCTCACTCTGTTGCCAGAACCGGATTTTGAGTCCGGCGCGTCTACCAATTCCGCCATCCCGGCGCTTTCTCAGGGAGTTTAGGGTACATTAGCGAGTAAGCAACGAGTCAGGTTGCTGATGTGCCGTTAATATCAAAAATATATCATACGTTTTGGACTTAGTTCAGTTTGACTACAGGCTTCCCGAATCCCTGATTGCCCAATATCCGCTGCCGGAGCGCACTGCAAGCAGACTGCTTCATTTCGTGAACAATGGCAACAGGTTTGAGGATCTGGTTTTCACGGACCTGAAGAAATTGTTGAGAAAGGGAGACCTGCTGGTGTTGAACGACACCCGGGTCATTCCTGCCCGCCTGCACGGCAAAAAAGCTACGGGAGGGAAGGTAGAGCTGTTGCTTGAACGGATGCTTGATGGAGGCAGGGCGGTAGTACAACTCAAATCCAGCAAGTCTCCTCCCAGGGGATGCCGCCTGATCTTTGCTGATCAGGCAACCGCTACAGTGGAAGGCCGGCAGGGAGAATTTTTTGTTCTTCGATTCAAGAGCCGTGCCCAACTGGAAGAGTTACTGGAGCAGTCCGGCCAGATTCCATTGCCTCCCTATATCAGGAGAAATCCTGAAGAGGGGGATGCCGAACGCTACCAGACGGTCTATGCACGCCATGAAGGTGCCGTTGCCGCACCAACCGCGGGCCTGCATTTTGATGATCCCCTGATCAAGCAGCTGAAGAGACTGGGCGTGGACTCGGTCTGCATTACCCTGCACGTGGGCGCCGGCACGTTCCAGCCCGTGCGTCAGCAGGATATTAAGGCGCATGTTCTCCATGCCGAGCAGGTGGAGGTGACACAGCGGGTCTGCCGGAAGATTGGTGAGTGCAAGCGACAGGGCGGGAGAGTCATTGCCGTGGGTACGACAGTAGTCCGTGCACTGGAGTCTGCATCCCTGGACAAGGGTCTGCATCCTTACAAGGGTGAAACCAGGCTGTTTATTTATCCGGGGTTTCAATTTAAGGTTGTGGATGGCCTGGTGACCAACTTTCATCTGCCGAGATCAACGCTTCTGATGCTGGTGTGTTCCTTTGCCGGCCATGAGAGCACCATGGCTGCCTATCGGCATGCGGTAGCTGGGGGTTACCGGTTTTACAGTTACGGAGATGCGATGTTCGTCTTGCGCACAGGACAGAAGACATAGAGGCATTTATGCGCTTCAGCGTACATGCGAGGGATGAAAGTGCCCGTTGCGGGAGGCTGGAATTTGTCCGCGGCAAGGTGGACACGCCTGCCTTCATGCCGGTTGGTACCCACGGGACGGTCAAGGCGATGACCCCTGAAGAACTGGTTGCGTCCGGGACGCAGATCATTCTTGGCAATACCTTCCACCTGATGCTACGGCCCGGGGTAGAAATCATCCGACTGCACAAGGGTCTGCACAATTTCATGCAATGGCAAGGACCGATCCTGACGGACTCCGGTGGATACCAGACCTTCAGCCTGGCCCGGATGAGCAAGATCAGCGAGCAGGGGGTTGTGTTCAAGTCACCCGTGGACGGTGCACAGGTGTCTCTCAGTCCCGAGCTTGCCGTCGAGATCCAGCAGCAACTGGATGCGGATGTGATCATGGTACTCGACGAATGCACGGCCCATGCAGCAAGCTGGACCGAGGCGCTGGAGTCGATGCAGCTGTCCCTGAAGTGGGCAGGGCGTTGCAAGGCTGCACACGGTGAGCATGACAGCGCCTTGTTCGGGATTGTGCAGGGGGGCAGGTATGCCGATCTGCGCAGGCAGTGTGCCGCAGAACTGGTTGATATGGGGTTCAGCGGCTATGCGCTGGGCGGCCTGTGTGTGGGGGAAGAATTCTCCGAGCGGGAGGCATTGCTCGATGCCATGGTGGAGGAGCTGCCCCAGGACAAGCCCCGCTACATGATGGGCGCTGGCAAGCCACATGACATTCTGCGGGCGGTCCACTCCGGTGTGGACATGTTCGACTGCGTATTGCCAACCCGCAATGCCCGTACCGGTTTCCTGTATACCCGTTCCGGACTGCTGCGTATCCGCAACAGCCGGTATCGAAACGATACGCGGCCGGTAGACGAAAGCTGTACCTGCTATACCTGCCGGAATTTTTCACGCGCCTACCTGCGTCACCTTGACAAATGCGGAGAAATACTCGGTGCACGCCTGAATACCATCCATAACCTGCATTACTTTCAGGATTTCATGCGCGATATCCGCCAGGCCATCACGGATGGTCAATTTGCACAATTTTCCAGAGACTTTTGTCGCATGCAACCCCTGGATACGGAGTCTGTGGCATAATACGACGCTTCAATTTTCCGGGTACCGTACTGAAAGAAGGGTAAAATGTTTTTGATTTCTGACGCAATGGCTGAAAATGGTGCAGGGCCTCTGGGAGGCGGGATTGAAATCTTCATCATGATCGGGATCTTTTTCGCGATCATGTACTTCATGATCATCCGTCCCCAGCAAAAGCGCAGCAAGAATCATCAAAAGCTGATCAGTTCACTTTCGAAGGGTGACGAGATTGTCACCACGGGTGGAATGATGGGCAAAATCCAGAATATCGGGGACAACTCCGTAACGCTGGAGATTTCAGAGGGGGTTGCCATCAAGCTTCAGAAAAGCTCGATTTCCTCGGTGCTGCCGAAAGGCACCCTGAGGAATGAGTGATGGCGCCTTGCCAGGTCCCCGCATACTCGCTCGGAAGCTTCACCAAGGGCTAGATGCATGGCTGTAGCTCCCCTGAACCGGTACCCGCTGTGGAAGTACCTGCTCATCCTCGCGGTGATTGCGGTAATAGGGCTGTATACCCTGCCCAACCTGTATCCCGACATTCCCGCCATCCAGGTGTCGCACTCATCCGGGACGCTCGATGCCTCAACGTTGCCGACCCTGCAGAGGGCCTTGCAGAAGCAGGGTATCAGGGTTCAGGGTGAAGATCAGGAAAACAACAGGATACTGCTGCGATTTGCAAATACGGAACAGCAGCTTCAGGCGTTTGAGGTCAGCAAGGAGGCGCTGGACGGGCGTCATATCGTGGCACTGAATCTGGCGACATCGGTTCCAGGCTGGTTGAGGGTCATTGGTGCCACGCCCATGAACCTTGGCCTGGACCTGCGGGGAGGCGTGCATTTTCTGCTGCAGGTGGACATGAAGGCGGCCGGTGCGAAAGCGATCAATAATTACGCAGCCTCGTTCCGTGTGAACCTGAGGGAAGCCAAGATCCGGAGATTTGCAGCGACGCATGCCGGAAACGAGGCCAGAGTCAGGTTCAGGGATGCCGCAAGCAGGGATGCCGGACTCGATGTGCTCAGGGAGGAATACGGAAATGAACTGGATTTTTCCGAGGAGGAAAGCCGGGACGGGTTTTATCTTGTTGCAAAAATCAACGAGGAGACATTGCGGGAAATCCAGAGCCTGGCCATCCAGCAGAATATACAGACACTCCGCAACCGGGTGAATGAACTCGGTGTTGCCGAGCCGGTGATTCAGCAGCAGGGAGCCGAACGGATTGTGGTGCAGCTTCCCGGTGTACAGGATACGGCCCAGGCCAAGGAAATCCTGGGGGCTACGGCAACGGTGGAATTCCGCATGGTGAATGAGCAGTCCGATCCCTTTGAAGCGGACGAGACGGGACGCATCCCGCCCGGTTCGATTCTTTATTACGAACGTGACAACAAAAACCCGATCCTGCTGAAGCGGGAAGTGATGCTGACGGGTGACTCGATCATCAATGCCAATTCCGGTTTTGATGAAAACGGACTGCCTGCCGTGATTATTACCCTGGATGGCAAGGGTGCGTCCCGTTTCAGCAAGGTGACTGCAGAAAACATCAAGAAGCTGATGGCAGTCGTGTTCATTGACAACAAGACGGTGCTGATCAACAGGGACGGCAAGCAGATTCGGAAAACTGTCAAGAGCGAAGAAGTCGTCAGCGTCGCACGCATACAGGAACAGCTGGGCAAGCGGTTCCAGATTGAGGGCCTGGATTCCACCCACGAGGCACTCAAGCTCGCACTGCTGCTGCGTGCCGGTGCGCTGGCAGCACCGGTGGAGATTGTAGAGGAACGCACGGTGGGCCCCAGTCTTGGCCAGCAGAATATCGACCTGGGCAGGAAGTCGATCATCATCGGGTTCCTGCTCGTGATGGTATTCATGGTCGTGTATTATCGCATGTTCGGCATCGCTGCAGACCTGGCCCTGGCCGCAAATCTGGTCCTGATTATCGGTATCATGTCGCTCATCCCGGGAGCCACCCTGACCCTCCCCGGCATAGCGGGAATCGTCCTTACGGTGGGAATGGCCGTGGATGCCAACGTTCTGATCTTCGAACGTGTCAGGGAGGAACTGCGCAACGGAAATTCTCCCCAGGCCAGCATCCAGGCCGGGTACAGCAAGGCACTTTCCACGATCGCCGATGCCAATGTGACCACCCTGATCGCTGCGGTGGTCCTGTTCATTTTTGGCACGGGCCCGATCAAGGGGTTTGCCGTGACCCTGTCCATAGGGATCGTATGTTCCATGTTCACCGCCATCATGGGGACCAGGGCACTGGTCAATCTGTATTACGGAAGCAGGAAGTCTCCAAAACTCGCGGTGTAAGCCATGCAAATTCTGAAAGACAAGCTGCGCATCGATTTCATGGGAAAGCGAAAGCTGGCCCTGATCATCTCGTTCATACTCATTGTGGTCTCGCTCATTTCAGTGGTTGCACGCGGACTGAACCTGGGGATTGACTTCACTGGCGGCACACTGGTCGAGGTCGGTTATTCTGAATCGAAGGAACTGGAAAAGGTCCGCCAGGCGCTGGCAGCAAGCGGGCTTGATGACGCGATCGTGCAGCACTTCGGCACGACACGCGACGTGCTGATCCGTCTTCCTGTCCTGGATACCGATCGAGACAAGTCCATGCTCAGCAGCCGGATCATTCGTGCGCTGGACCCTACGGGCTCTCCCGAGGTGAAACGTGTGGAGTTTGTAGGTCCACAGGTCGGGGGCGAGTTGCGGGACAAGGGTGGCCTGGCCATGCTGTATGCCCTGGTCGGCATCCTGATTTATGTTGCGTTGCGGTTTGAATGGCGTTTCTCCCTTGGTTCCGTCGCCGCCCTGGTACACGACGTCATATTGGTAGTGGGTTTTTTCTCGCTCACCCAGGTCGAATTCGACCTGACCGTGCTGGCTGCACTGTTGGCGGTGATCGGCTACTCGCTTAACGACACAATCGTGGTGTTTGACAGGATACGCGAGAATTTCAGGCGCACCCGAAAGGATATTCCTGTGCAAGTGATCAATGAATCGATAAACCAGACCATCTCGAGAACCTTGATCACTTCTATTACCACACTGCTGGTGCTGGTCGCGTTATTCCTGTTCGGCGGAGAAGTGATCCACGCATTTTCCATAGCATTGATCGTCGGGGTGATTGTCGGAACGTATTCGTCCATTTATGTCGCGAGTACTTCACTGCTGGCACTCAAGGTCAGCAAGGAACATCTGATGCCTGTTGCCAAGGAGGCCGGCAGCGACGATGGCAGCCAGGTATGATCAGCGGTCTTTTACAGCCTGGTGAATCGTATTCAGCATCTGCCTGAACAGCTTTGCATTGGCTGCCACGATGTCTCCCGAATCCAGGTGGGTATGGCCACCAGCAGTATCCCCGACCAGGCCGCCTGCCTCCTGGATGATCAGGCAGCCGGCTGCGATATCCCATATGTTCAGGCCGAATTCCCAGAACCCGTCTAGGCGTCCTGCCGCAACATATGCCAGGTCAAGTGCTGCGGACCCGGCACGCCGTATGCCCGAGGTGCGCAGCATGAACGCTTCCAGGGTTGCCAGGTAGGTACCGGTATCCTGGTTTTCCCGAAACGGAAACCCGGTGCCAAGCAGTGATCCTTCCAGAGTCGGCAATCTGGCCACCCGGATTTTCCTGTCATTCAGGGTTGCGCCGTGGCCCCGGCTGGCACAGAATAGTTCGCCCCTGAACGGATCGTATATGACGCCTGTCTCCAGGGTATTTCGGTAGCGCAGGGCGATCGAAACGGAATAATGCGGAAAACCATGCAGGTAATTCGTTGTCCCGTCGAGCGGGTCGATAATCCACTGGTATTCACTGGCCTCATCCCTGACCGTGTCGCTCCCGCTTTCTTCGGCAAGGATTCGATGATCCGGATACACGCGGCGGATCATTCCTATGATCTCGCGTTCGGCCTGAAGGTCGATCTCGGTGACGAAGTCGTTCCGCTGCTTTGCATGCCTGGACAGGGAATCCACCCTGGCCAGGTTCCTGGATACAATGTTGCCTGCCTTGCGGGCGGCGTTGACTGCAGTATGTAAGGTGGGTTGCATGAGGTTGAGGCTGAACAGGTCCGTGCCGGGAAAGCATATCAAAAAGTGTTAGGATTTTTGGAACAAGTTTCGAAGGGAGGATATCCTGTGAATCTCGTGGGTGAAATCAGCATCGTGCTCGTGGAGCCGTCCCATCCCGGCAACATTGGAGCAGTGGCAAGGGCAGCCAAGACCATGGGGATTGAAAACCTGGTACTGGTCAACCCGAAACAGTTCCCGGACCGCCAGGCGACGGTGCGTGCCGCAGATGCCGCCGATGTGCTGGACCATGCCCTGGTATGCACATCATTGGGTGATGCCGTCAGACAGTGTACCTTCGTTGCGGGCACCAGTGCCCGTACACGTGGTCTGCCCTGCCTTCAGATTGCGCCTCGCGAACTCGGCAGGCAAGTCTGGCATGAACTGGAGCGTGGTCCGGTGGCGATTGTATTCGGGCGTGAGAGCAGCGGCCTGTCCAATGAGGAAATGGACCTGTGTCATTCTGCAACCACTATCCCTTCGGTAAGTTCATTGAATCTGGCAGCGGCCGTACAGGTGATCTGCTATGAAATCTTCATGGCAGCACCGCAAAGGGGCTCGTTCCCCGGAAGTACGGGCTCCGGGGATGTCCTGGCGGCCTCAGGTGAACTGGAACTGCTTTTCGAACATCTCCAGGCCGCGCTGCTGGAAATCGAGTTTCTTGATCCAAAGCAGCCCAGACAACTCATGCGGCGACTCAGACGCCTGTACCACCGTGCACGACTGACCCAGGTAGAAGTCAACATCCTGCGCGGAATCCTGAGCGCAACCCGCAAAGCGGCATCACGCTGAACAGGCAGGATGCGCCTGATGACTTCCCGGAGGATGCAGGGTTCTCCTGCCAAAGGGGATAGAGTGAACCTATCCCTTAGTATACCTGACTAGATTACTAGGTTATTTGCTATACTTGAGCAGGCAAGAGTCGGAACGCTTGAACAGAGAGGGCATGGTATCGTGAAACTCAGTACCCGGGGTCGTTATGCGGTGACAGCGATGTTCGATATTGCGCTGCATCACGACAAGGGGCCGGTATCGCTGGCCGAAATTGCACGGAGACAGGGCATATCCCTGTCCTATCTGGAGCAGCTGTTTGCATCGTTGCGTGATCAGGGGCTGGTAAAAAGTACACGCGGTCCCGGGGGCGGCTATTCGCTGGCGGTGGATTCGGCCAAGATCGCCATCGCTGATGTCATTGATGCCGTGGACGAAAGTCTGGACACCACCCGGTGCGGGGGCAGCGGAGACTGCCAGGGTCACCAGCGTTGTCTGACGCATGACCTGTGGGAAAACCTGAGCAACCAGATTCGAAGTTACCTTTCAGGGATCAGTCTGGCGCAGGCAGTCAGCGATGTGCATGTGCTGGAGGTATCCAACCGGCAGGACAACCGGATCGCCAGGATGGAGATTGTATAGGAAACGTGATGAATACATTTGCAGGAACCACACCATGACAGGCATTAAATTACCCATATATCTCGATTACAGTGCGACGACACCCGTTGATGCACGCGTTGCAGAATCAATGATGGAATGTTTGACACTGGCTGGAAATTACGGAAACCCGGCTTCGCGCAGTCACAGCTTTGGCTGGGATGCGGAAAAGGCAGTGGAGACTGCCAGGGCAAATGTGGCCGCACTCATCAACGCAGACCCGAAGGAGATTGTCTGGACCAGTGGAGCTACTGAATCGGACAATCTGGCTATAAAAGGTGCTGCACACTTTTACCAGAAAAAAGGCAAGCACATCATCACCTGCAAGACCGAGCACAAGGCTGTGCTGGATACCTGCAGGCAGCTGGAGCGCGAGGGCTTCGAGGTGACCTACCTTGCACCGCGCGATACCGGCCTGCTGGATCTCGATGATCTGAGGGCTGCAATCCGGGACGACACGATCCTGTTTTCGATCATGCATGTGAACAATGAGATCGGTGTCATACAGGATATCGAGGCAATTGGCGAAATTGCCCGGGAGCACAAGATCACATTCCATGTGGATGCCGCACAAAGTCCGGGCAAGGTGGCGATCGACGTGGAAGCCATGAAGGTTGACCTCATGAGCCTGTCGGCTCACAAGGCGTACGGTCCCAAGGGTATCGGGGCCCTGTATGTGCGCAGAAAGCCGCGTGTCAGGATTGAGGCCCAGATGCACGGTGGCGGCCATGAGCGGGGCATGCGCTCCGGCACCCTGCCGACACACCAGATCGTGGGGATGGGTGAGGCATTCCGGATCGCCAGGGAAGAGATGGCTGCGGATAACGAGCGTATTTTCATGCTGCGAAACAGATTGCTGAATGGCCTGAGGGAGATTGATGAAATCTACATCAACGGAGACCTCGAGCAGCGGATCCCGGGCAATCTCAATGTCAGTTTCAACTTCATTGAAGGCGAAAGCCTGATCATGGCCCTCAAGGATATCGCGGTGTCATCGGGTTCGGCATGCACCAGCGCATCGCTTGAACCAAGCTACGTGCTGCGTGCCCTGGGTCGTGATGATGAACTTGCACACAGCTCGATTCGGTTTACAATCGGCCGGTTTACTACTGCGGAGGAAATCGACTACGCGATTCAACTGATCAAGGACTCAGTGGTCAAGTTGCGCGACCTTTCTCCCTTGTGGGAAATGCACAAGGAAGGCATCGACCTCAAGACCGTCGAGTGGGCCGCCCATTGAGGGATCTGGCGGCTTGCAGAAATTGTAGAGTATTAATCCACACGGATAGACACCAGGAGACGTTAACATGGCATACAGTGACAAAGTGTTGGACCACTATGAAAACCCGCGCAACGTGGGGTCGTTTGACAAGGACGACCAAAGCGTCGGTACAGGCATGGTAGGCGCACCGGCATGCGGCGATGTGATGAAGCTGCAAATCAAGATCAGCGATGACGGTGTAATCGAGGATGCTAAGTTCAAGACTTACGGTTGTGGCTCTGCCATAGCTTCATCCAGCCTGCTGACCGAGTGGGTCAAGGGCAAAACCCTCGACGAGGCTTCTGAAATCAAGAACACGGACATTGCAGAAGAGCTGGCCTTGCCCCCTGTGAAGATCCACTGTTCAGTGCTTGCAGAAGATGCAATCCGGGCAGCCATCGATGATTTCAAGTCCAAGTCTGCAGGCATCGTTCGAGAGAAAGTTGTGTAAGGCAGTTAAAACACGTGCCTATTTCCCTGACAGACAGTGCTGCCAAGCACGTAAAGACCTACCTTGAACGGCGTGGCAAGGGGATCGGGGTACGCCTGGGCGTGAAAGCTACAGGTTGCTCCGGGATGGCGTATACCATCGAATATGCCGATCAGATAGACGAAGGAGACCATGTGTTCGAAGACAAGGGTGTCAGGGTAGTTATCAATCCAAAAAGCATGGTGTACCTTGAAGGGACCGAGCTGGATTTCGCACGCGAGGGATTGTCTGAAGGCTTCCAGTTCAGGAACCCGAATGAAAAAGACCGTTGCGGGTGCGGGGAGAGCTTCAACGTCTGACCCGGGTCCTGTTCTTTCCCCAGTTATTTCATCTACCGCTTCGATCAGTCATGGACATTGATCTCACTCGAAACTATTTCGAGTTGTTCGGGTTTCCCGAAAGCTTTGCAATGGATCAAAAAGAACTGGTAACGAGGTACAGGGCATTCCAGAGTATCCTGCACCCGGACCGCTATTCAGGGAAAAGCGGACAGGAACAGCGGATTGCCTTGCAGCAGACGGCATTTGTGAATGAAGCGTACAGCGTCCTGAAAAGTGACTTGAAGCGCGCACTGTATCTCCTGAAGCTGCAGGATGTGGATTTTGATCCCGATACGGAGACTTCCAGGGATACCGGGTTCCTGATGCAGCAGATGGAACTGCACGAGCAGGTGGCAGCCGTCGATGAGGCCGGGGACCCAGCAGCGACCCTTGATGAGCTGGCCGTTGAGTTCAGGCAGCAGCAGCAGGGTCTGATTTCCAGGTTCTCTGAAGAGTTTGTTCAAGGGAACATGGAAGCCGCGAAGGATCTGGCATTGAAGCTGCAGTTCTACGAACGCCTAACCGGTCAACTCAAGGAAAAGCAAGAGAAACTCGAAGATCAGCTTTTGTAGTGAAACATGGCACTTTTACAGATTTCAGAGCCGGGCCAGTCCACTTCTCCCCATGAACATCGCCTGGCGGCAGGCATCGACCTTGGAACGACGAATTCACTGGTGGCAAGTGTACGCAGCGGCGTTGCAGACACCCTTGATGATGCAGAGGGCATGGACATACTTCCTTCTGTCGTACGCTATACCGACCATGGAGAAGTCATGGTGGGGGCCAAGGCACTGGGGTATGCCACACAAGATCCGCTGAACACGCTGGCTTCTGTCAAACGCATGATGGGTCGTTCGGCAAGCGATCTTGCCACCCTGGAGGGCCATCTTCCATACCGGTTTGCGGACCAGGATAGCGGGGTGCCGCAAATCCTGACTGCAGCCGGGCCTGTCACCTCCATGGAAGTTTCGGCAGAGATTCTGAAAACACTGCGGGCACGCGCCGAAGACTGTCTGGGCGGAGAACTTGCCGGTGCGGTCATTACCGTACCTGCGTATTTCGATGATGCACAACGCCAGGCAACGAAGGACGCTGCCAGGCTGGCTGGCCTGAACGTATTCAGGCTGCTCAACGAGCCGACTGCTGCAGCCGTGGCATACGGGCTGGACCACCAGGCCCAGGGCGTGACGGTGGTATATGACCTGGGGGGTGGAACGTTTGATGTTTCTGTCCTCGCGCTGACCCGGGGTGTGTTTGAGGTATTGGCAACGGGAGGTGACACGGCACTTGGCGGTGACGATTTCGATCGCCAGGTTGCTGCATGGGTGCTCGATCAGACAGGCCTGGATGTACAGGATGACCCGCAACTCCTTCGAAAGATCCTGGCTGAGGCACGCAAGGCCAAGGAGGTCTTGTCACTGGAAAGTGAAACGGTGATCCGTCTGGAGCACGGCACCGAAATCCGGGAGGAAATCAGGCTGACACGTGAAGGCTTTGAACACCTGATCGGACCCTATGTCAGGAAGACCATTGCATGGTGCCGGAAAACCCTGCGAGAGGCGGAGGTTGAACCCTCGAAGGTTGAGCACATTATCCTTGTTGGCGGCTCGACCCGGATTCCGCATGTTCGCAGGGAAGTACAGGAATTTTTTGGCAGACCTCCCTTGTCGGGAATCGACCCGGACAAGGTAGTGGCCATCGGGGCGGCTCAACAGGCCGATGTCCTGGCGGGTAACGTTTCAGGTGAGAGCGTGCTGCTGCTCGATGTGCTGCCCTTGTCCCTGGGGGTCGAGACGATGGGCAACCTGGTTTCGAGGATCATTGAAAGGAATACCCCCATTCCTGTCTCTCGTGCACAGGAGTTTACAACGTTCAAGGACGGCCAGACTGCAATGCGCATTCATGTGCTGCAGGGTGAACGTGAGAAAGTGGAGGATTGTCGTTCACTGGCCACGTTTGACCTGACGGGAATTCCTCCCATGGTGGCCGGTGCGGCACACATCAAGGTTACCTTCCAGGTGGATGCAGACGGGTTGCTGAGCGTACGTGCGCAGGAGAAAACCAGCGGCGTATCGGCCAGCGTCGAGGTCAAGCCGTCGTATGGGCTCACGGACACGGAAATTGAAACGATGCTCCGGGATTCTTTCGAACACGCAGAACAGGACATGCATGCAAAGAACCTGGCAGAAAGGCAGGTCGAGGCGAGGCGGGTGCTTGAGGCATTGCGCGCGGCACTGGAGAAAGATGGCCAGGCATTGCTGAGTGGTGATGAGCGGGAGAGTATCATGCGTGCCCAATCCGAGCTCGAAGCTGTCAGTGAAGCGGATGATCCGGAACGCATCAAGCAGGCCATAGGCAGCCTGGAACGGGCCAGTGAGACATTCGTGGCCCGACGCATGAATCAAAGCGTACGCCGGGTGATGCGTGGCCACCGTGTAGAGGAGTTTGAGTGAGGGAGAGCGAAGATGCCAAAAATCACATTTCTTCCACATGATGAAATCTGTCCGGACGGCATGACCATCGAAGCCGAGCCCGGAGTCAGCATCTGCAATACGGCGTTGGCTCACGGCATTGAAATCGAGCATGCCTGCGAGAAATCCTGTGCTTGCACCACATGCCATGTGTACGTGCGAGAAGGTCTGGATTCACTCAGTGAAGCCGAAGAGAACGAGGAAGACTATCTGGACAAGGCATGGGGTCTGGAACCGGATTCCCGCCTCAGCTGCCAGGCCGTGATTGGCGACGAAGACCTTGTGATTGAAATCCCGAAATACACGATCAACATGGTCTCGGAGAGACACTGATCCGGCATCAGCAAATACCCTTTGAATGCACGTCAAATACCGTGTACATTCCACTTTTTCAAATGGGTGCAGGTCAGGTTGGTTGTCAAAAGAACCAGGCTGTCCTTCTTCGAAGTCTGTTTGAGTTGTGGTAGGTCATCATGAGCCTGAAGTGGATCGATTCTCTTGAAATTGCTATTGCGCTGGATGAAGCCCATCCGGACGTGGACCCTCAATATATTCGCTTTACAGACTTGCATGAATGGGTCTGTGAACTGGATGAATTTGATGACGATCCTGAAAGGTCCAATGAACGTATTCTTGAAGCGATCCAGATGGCCTGGCTCGATGAGCGCGACTGACTGCCTATACCTTCTGATCCTGCTTGTCTGAAATTCTTTCATAGTCGAACTCGGGAGAATGCGCAATGGCAATGGAACGCACTTTGTCCATCATCAAACCTGATGCAGTCCAGAATAACCTGATAGGAATCATCAATACCCAGATAGAAGAGGCAGGTTTATTGATTGTTGCGGCAAAAATGTTGAGAATGAGCCGTGTACAGGCTCGTGGTTTTTATGTGATTCACCAAGGCAAGCCCTTCTACCATGACTTGGTAGCCTTTATGACGTCTGGTCCGGTACTCGTGCAGGTCCTGGAAGCTGAAGATGCTATAAATCGTTACCGTAAAGTGATGGGAGCAACGATGTTTGGTAATGCTGAACCCGGGACCATACGTGCAAAATTTGCAACTTCAACAAAGAACAATGCGGTGCATGGTTCAGACTCCTTGAAAAATGCCAAACGCGAAATCAAATTCTTCTTTGCGCAACACGAAATCTATTCGCGCACCTGAATCCCAAGGTCCTTCCAGTGATGATGCACAGGAAGGCAGTTCTCGTACTGGCACAGAACAGGATCCTCGAAATCAAAAGCTCAGTGTCGGCGGTCTGTTGACTGAGGCACGTGAACGTGCCGGACTCAGTCAGTCTGAAGTCGCAGCACAGATGAATGTCCTGGTCGAAACGATCCGGGCATTGGAAACCGATGATCTTCGCAGCCTGCCGGAGCCTCCCCATATACATGATTACCTGCACATGTATGCCAGGATTGTAAAGATCTCGCCCAAGAATCTGAGGCGCATGTTTGACAAGCAGTATAGCAACGAGTTCGGGTATTACTCCCGATCGCGCAGGAGGGCTGGTCACAGGTCACGTGTGCTATGGAAAATTGCGACATTGCTTGTACTTTTGGTAGGACTGTATGCCGCCTGGCAAGGGTACAAGAAATTGCAGGAAGTGTATCTTGCTGAAAATCAGGTTCCCGAGGCAGAATCGGAATTGCCTGCTGACATTTCTGAACATTTTGGCGATCCTGCTCCAGCAGCAGTCCACACCGGAGTGCCGGATTCCCAGGGCATGCCAAGTCCGGTTGCAGATGACATTCCATCGCATGGAAGTGAACACGTTGACCAGGCAGATCCTGCAACGGGTTTGGCAGAAGGGTTTCATGGCGCAACGGGTGACGCCGGGGCGCAAGGTATTGTGCAGGCCGCAGAAGGGGGAATGGCAGAGGATACGACCCAGTCATCCCTGGAGCCACTCTATCCAGAGGAAGCCATGGGTAGCACAGCGGTAGAAAGGCATGATGAATATCCAGCGAATGAGCTGACTGCGGAGACATTGGCCAGTGGCAGCGAGGATGCCCTGCAGACCGGGCAGGAGTCTTTTTTGCTTACTTTTCTGGAAGAATGCTGGGTTGAAGTAAAGGATGCAGATCTCAGGCTGCTTGTGCAAGACCTGTTTCAGGAAGGTGGTACCTTGAAAGTGCAGGGAAAGGCTCCGTTTCAGATAATTTTGGGTAACTCTCCTGGCGTATTGCTTGAAGTGAATGGGAAGCAGTTTGATCATTCCCGGTTCGTTAGGAGAAAACAAGTGGCAATATTCCGGCTTTCGGACAGCCTGTTCGAATAAGTTCCGGTTTTCTGGAAACGGGAAAGAAGATGTCCGACCGGATTCAATCCATTCGAGGAATGCACGATGTACTGCCGCCATCAAGCCGCATGTTGCGGGACCTTGAGCATTCGCTGCAGGATGTGTTACGGCAATACGGTTACCTGGAAGTGAGATTGCCTATTCTGGAGCAGACTGAGCTGTTCAGGAGGTCACTGGGCGAGGTGACCGATGTTGTAGAAAAGGAAATGTATACCTTTGAGGATCGTAACGGGGACAGCCTGACACTGCGCCCCGAGGGTACGGCTGGCTGCGTGCGGGCCGGGCTTCAGCAAGGAATTCTGCATGGTCAGCCTGTTAGGCTCTGGTATGGTGGTCCATTCTTTCGTCATGAACGCCCGCAAAAAGGGCGCTATCGCCAGTTTCACCAGATCGGAGCGGAAACATTTGGACTGGCCGGGCCGGATATCGATGCGGAACTCATGGTCATGTGTCAGCAAATGTGGCAAAGAATCGGCTTGCCGACCGGGCCTGTGCTGGAGATCAACAGCCTTGGTACCCTGCAGGCCAGGCAGAGTTACCGGGCAACCCTGACCGAATACCTGAAGCAGCATGAAAGCAGGCTGGGCACACAGGAACAACAGCGTCTGCACACCAATCCCATGCGTATACTGGACAGCAAGAACCCGGATATCCAGGATGTAATTCGCAATGCGCCCAGCTTGTCAGAGCATCTGGACCCGGAGTCATCTGAACATTTTGAGGGTCTGAAGGCACTGCTGCACACTGCAGGTATCCAGTATCACGTTAACCCGCAACTGGTTCGCGGGCTGGATTACTACAGCAAGACAGTTTTTGAGTGGGTGGTACCTGAACTGGGTGCCCAGGCGACGATCTGCGCCGGGGGCAGGTATGATGGACTGGTCGACCAGCTTGGGGGGAAGCCGTATCCTGCTGCAGGTTTCGCGATCGGCCTGGAAAGGCTCATGTCCCTGCTGGAGGCATCATGGGCTGACGATACCGGAATTGATGCCTACATGGTGCTGGCCGGTGACCAGGCAAGCCATGAAGGGATGAGAATCGCGGGCAGGTTACGGAAGCAGTTGCCTTCATTGTCTTTAATCGTAAACTGTGGCGGCGGCAGTATGAAAGCACAGATGAAACGGGCAGACAGGTCCATGGCTAAACTTGCCCTCATCCTGGCCGAGGAGGAGCTCAATTGCGGTACGATAAGCGTGAAGTTTCTGAGGGAACAGCGTGACCAGGAAACGGTGTCCCAGGAAAATCTGGTGTCTTATCTGGACAAACAACTCTGCACGGAAGGGCCAAAATCATGACTCGATTTGAAACGGAAGAACAGCAGGTCGAAGCCCTCAAAAGATGGTGGAAAGAGAATGGCACGGCGGTAATCATCGGCGTAGTGCTGGCAGTTGGCGCACTGGGAGGGTGGCGAGGCTGGAGCTGGTATCAGGCATCACGGGCTTTTGATGCCTCCGACGCCTATGCAGTTGTTCATGGACTGCTGCAGCAAGGAGATGCCCGGTCTTTCGAGATGCAGGCGGAGGCGTTGCGGGACAGGTTTGCTTCTTCTCCCTATGCCGTGCTGACCGCCCTGCAGGAAGCCAAGATGCATGCCGCCAAGGGAGATTTGCCGGCATCCGCCGAAAGTCTGGACTGGGTCATCAGGCATAGTGAGCAGAAGCCTGTCAGGGATATCGCAAGACTCAGGCTGGCGCGCGTACTGCTGGCGGATGACAAGCCGGATGATGCCTATGCAGTGATTGACCGGGAATTTCCCGGGACATTTGTCTCGCTTGCACATGAAATTCGCGGGGACATACTGGTTGCCAAAGGCGAGCTCGAGCAGGCCCGCCGCGAGTACGACGAGGCCATGAAGTCTGGACAGGCGGTGGGTGTTGAATTCCTGCAGATGAAACGCAATGATCTTGGAAACTGAACGCAGGGAGCCGGCCGAATCTGCAAGGTCCGGACATGTTTCGCGAATTCTGGTCCTGGTATGGGTTGTGGGCTGCAGCTTGCTGCTGTTTGCCTGCACCAGCCTGCTCGACAAGCCGAAGCAGTGGCTGGATCGGGAAAAAGAGCCCAGAGCGCCAGCCGACCTGGTGGATCTTGGCCCGGAGTCCCTGAAGGTGAAATCGGTCTGGAGCAACTCAATCGGCAGTCCTGAAAACATCTACCACAGCTTACAGCCATTCATATCGGGAGACCGGGTCTATGTCGCGGGTGCGGAAAACCGCATCGAGGCCTGGGATCTGTCCAACGGAAAACGCATTTGGTCAGTGGCCATACAGGAACAGATTTCAGGGGGAGTCAATGGGGGTGACGAAATCGTGGTGGTCGGAACCGAAAGCGGATTGGTTATGGCACTGAACAGTTTCGATGGCGAGGAAGTCTGGCGTGCCCCGCTGAGCAGCGAAGTGCTGAAATTTTCGAGTGTCAAGCATGGTGTCATCATTGCCCGCACCAACGACAGCGCTGTATTTGCACTCGATGTAGGCAACGGGGATGTGGCCTGGAAAGCGAGCCGCAGCTCACCTTTGCTTACGCTGCGCGGTGCAAGCCAGCCGAAGATTGCCGGCAGTGCCGTGCTGGTGGGCTATGACGATGGCAAGCTGGTGGCACTCAGTCTGCTGGACGGTGAAGAAGTGTGGAGAAACACGGTATCCATGCCTACCGGGAGGTCTGAGCTGGACCGTATCGCGGACATCGACGGTGAAATTGTCTATCTGGATGACGTGGTCTATGCCGTAAATTTCAATGGTCGTGCCGTAGCAGTCGACATGGTGACCGGCAGGATGAAGTGGGCTCGGGATATGTCATCCCATGCTGGCCTGGGAGTGGATGAATCCCGTGTGTACGTGGTGGACGAGGATAGCAGCATCTGGGCACTTGACAGGACTTCAGGGGCTACCCTCTGGCGGCAGGACAAGCTCCTGTACCGATCCCTTACGGCTCCAGTGGCTATGGGTGACCATATCGTTGTTGGGGACTTCAAGGGTTACGTGCACTGGCTGTCCAAGAAAGACGGGCAACTGGCCGGGCGTTACAAGGTATCCGGAGACGCGATAGAGTGTACCCCTTTCATTGCAGGACAGTACGCGTACGTGTTTGCTCAGGACGGATCGTTTGAAGTACTCCAGTCCCCCTGACCTGCCGCATTTCGCGCAAGTCGTACAGCACCGAAAGTCTTGAAGCCTGTCCCGGGATCCAGGCAGGGCAGGGGTTTCACCTTGTCACGGGACTGCAGGATGTAAAGTGCAGACCGCTTTCGGTACAATAGGAGCCCGTCAGCTGTGACCGTTCGTAACGACCCGTGAAACCCGTACTTGCCCTTGTCGGGCGTTCCAATGTAGGCAAGTCGACATTGTTCAACTTCCTCACCCTCACAAAGGATGCGCTGGTGGCAGACCGGCCTGGACTTACTCGCGATCGTATCCACGGCACTACACGAAGGTTCGATAACCGCTACATCGTGATTGATACGGGAGGGATCGAGCCGGCAGGCTTACAGCACGAAGACAGGCTTCGGCATTCCATCGCCTCCCAGGCCTGGCTGGCTGTGGAAGAATCGGACCTGGTATTTTTTCTGGTAGATGGCATTCAGGGGCTGGTGCCGCAGGATCAGGAGATCTATACCGAGCTGCGGCGTTCCGGCCACAAGGTATTCGTGATAGTCAACAAGGCTGACACGGGACTGGCAAACCTCCTGGCAAGCGAATTTTCAGCCCTGGGTGCCAAGGATGTCTTCGAGGTTTCCGCGAAAACAGGCAAGGGCGTGCAAGAGGCTCTTGATGCAGCGGGCAGGCTTTTGCCCCAGCCGCCGTCCAGGCAGGACGAGGGCGATGAAGGCGTGATCCGGGTAGCCATTGCAGGAAGGCCCAATGTAGGCAAGTCGACACTTGCAAACGCCCTGCTGCATGAAGAGCGTTTCATCACGTCTGACTTGCCCGGCACGACCCGAGACAGCATTGCAGTGCGCGTGGAAAGGTCAGGCATGACATTTGAACTCATCGATACGGCCGGTGTGCGGCGGCGCAGCCGCGTACGGGACATGATTGAAAAGTTCAGTGTCGTGAAAACGCTGCAGGCGATCGAAGCGGCTCATGTCGTGATTCTCATGCTGGACGGCACACAGGATTTTGCAGAGCAGGATGCCCGGCTGGCCAGTACAGTACTGGACAGTGGCCGGGCACTGGTCGTGGCGGTCAACAAAACAGATGCCTGTTCGAAGGAAGATCACGATGGAATCCGGAAGGGGCTGGATCTCAAGCTGAATTTTCTCGATTTTGCAGAGCAGCTGCTGATTTCTGCGAAGAGCGGAGAAGGGATCTCAAAGCTGATGCGCGCGGTGACTCGTGCGCATGCGGCTTCCAGCATTCGTATCAGTACACCGGATGTGACACGCCTGTTGCAGGAAGCCCTGGAGGCTTTTCAGCCGCCACTTGTCAGGGGGAAAAGGATCAGGCTCAAGTATGCCACGCAAACGGGGACCAGGCCTCCCACGTTTGCCATTTACGGTAACCAGGTCGGCAGGATTCCTGGTGCCTACAGGCGTTACCTGGAAAACTATTTCCGCAGGGTACTCCAGTTGACCGGGACCCCCGTCAAGCTGGAGTTCAGGCAGCCGGACAATCCCTATGCCGGAAGGAGAAACACCCTGACACCCAGGCAGCAACGGACCCGAAAGCGCAAGATGAAGGATTCATGAACCCGCTGCAGTACAGCCTTGTCCGGGAGATTAGGTCTCTCCTGGAAGGACCACCGGCCCGGCGCATTGCCAGCCCTCTTTCCGGTGTTCCACTGCTACCTGCGTGCAGATTCCCCCCCGTATATTGAAATCCGCAGTGACACGTAAAAACCGGGGCTTTAGCAATGCCGCAAAATCGCTTAAAATCTGGTTTGTTATTGCTTCATGGAACAGGCCTTCGTCTCGAAAAGAACTCATGTACAGTTTGAGAGATTTCAGTTCCACGCATAGCCTGTCTGGTACATACTCGACCAGGAACCGGGCGAAGTCCGGCTGGCCTGTCAGCGGGCACAGGCAGGTAAATTCCTGTATTTGCAGGCGGACCGTGTAGTCATGGCCGGGTTGCGGGTTCTCAAATGTATCTAGATAATGGGCGTGGTCAGGCATTTGTGATCAGATCCGTTACACTTAGGTTGCCCATTATAGGCGATGCGGCGTAGATGCGACTTAATTCAGTAAAAATCTCCGGGTTCAAGTCTTTCGTGGACCCTACTACATTTTTCTTTCCGACTTCCATGGTGGGTATCGTGGGTCCCAATGGATGTGGCAAATCCAACATCATTGACGCCGTACGCTGGGTGATGGGTGAAAGCAGCCGCCATCTGCGCGGAATTACCATGGAAGACGTGATTTTCAACGGCTCTTCTGCACGCAGCCCTTCGGGGCAGGCATCGGTCGAACTGGTATTCGACAACAGGGAGGGAAAGCTTGGCGGACAATATTCTTCCTACAATGAGATATCGGTACGCAGGCAGGTGGTCCGTGACGGACAGTCCAAATATTATCTGAACGGTACCAGGTGCCGGCGCAGGGACATCGTTGACCTGTTTCTGGGTACCGGCCTTGGCCCGAACAGCTATGCCATTATCGAGCAAGGGATGATATCAAGGCTCATCGATACCAAGCCGGATGAGTTGCGGGTATACCTCGAAGAGGCGGCAGGAATTTCCAAGTACAAGGAACGGCGTCGGGAAACCGAGAACCGGATCCGGCATACCTGTGAAAACCTGGAACGTCTCAACGATGTGATGGAAGAGATCAGCAAGCGGATTGGGCACCTGAAACGCCAGGCGAGGGCTGCCGAGCATTACAAGATGCTGAGGGAGAACGAGCGCCAGGCCGGAAATGAACTCCTGGCATTGCGTTGGCAGGCCCAGCAGGAACGGGTTGAAACCCTCAGGCAGTCCGTAGCGCATAAAAAGACGGAAATTGAAAAAGCGGTGGCGGAGATTCGTGCCATAGAGGCCGAGATGGCAGCGCTTCGTCTGCGCCGAGGCGAGGAAGAAGAAAGAATTTCCAGCATACAGGGAGAATATTACAGGCTGGGTGGCGAGATCTCCCGCGTTGAGCAGGCCATTCGCCATGCCAGGGAGATGAGTGATCGTTATGGAGAGGAGCTTGGCCAGGTTCACGAGTCACAGGCACGGGTTGAGAGTGCATTCAAGGAAGACCAGGCCAAAGTAGGCAGGCTGCAGGCCAGGATTGATGAAATAGAACCGCAACTGGAAGCTGCCCGTGAAATGCTGGAGGCGCATTCGGAGGACCTGGATGAAGCCGAGTCAAACATGGCTTCGTGGCAGCGGGCTTGGGAAGCCCTGATGGCGAAAATGGCCGGTCCCGGCCAGGCGCAGGAAATCGAAGCTTCACGTATCCGTTACCTGGAATCCCAGCTTGAACAACTCACAGGACGCAGAGCACGGCTGGCCTCTGACCTGGAGCAGCATGCAAGCCGTCTGCAGCCTGATGAAACCACTGCGGAGGCAGGTGTCAGCGAGACTGGTGCGGCGTGCCAGGAATTGTCTGCGCTGCTTGACAGGCTGACAGGGCGGATCAGTGAGGGCCGTACTGCAAGCCAGAGGCTCGTGGACCAGGTTCAGGAAGCCCGCGGGAATCTGCAGGATTTGCAGGTTCGGCATGCCTCCCTGCTAGCCATGCAGAAAGTCGTGTCCGGCGAGGAACAGGCCGTGAGTCACTGGCTCGAAAGCCAGGGCCTGGTCGATGCGCCGCGCCTGATGCAGACGATCAGGACCGAACCGGGCTGGGAGCGTGCAGTAGAGACCGTGCTCAGTGAATGCCTGCAGGCCGTTTGCGTGGAGGATATCGAGCAGGTTGCTGCCTCATGCGGCCGGATTGAGACCGGGCACCTGTTCATGCTGGAGTCTGGCAGTTCTGCTGCTTCAGCCATGGCAAGCGATACCCTGGTTTCCAAGGTTCAGGCGCCGGTAGACCTGTCGGAGTTTCTGGAAAACATCCATATTGCCGAGGATCTGCAAGGTGCGCTGGCCAGACGCAAGCGGCTGGGTCCGGGCCAGTCCGTAATCACCAGGGAAGGAATCTGGATGGGAGGCAACTGGATACGCATAGCACGGGTGGCTGCGGACCAGGGCAATGTGCTGCAGCGCAAGCGGGACATCGAACTCCTGGAGGGAAAAATTTCATCCCAGGATGGCCTTGTCACCGATTTGACATCCGAACTAGAAGCCTGCAGGGAGAAGCTGGGTGAGGACGAGCGGAAAAGGGATGACGCCCAGGCCAGGCTGGATGCTGCAAGGGAAGCCCATGCAGGTGCCAGGGCGGAATTGGCATCACTGCAACAGGAGCGCACGCATGCACAACAGCTGCAGGATTATTCAGAAGAGGTAGATCACCAGATATCCCGGGCACAGGAAGAACTTGACAGGTCGAAGGCTTCCAGAATACAGGCCGAGAGCGCCCTCGGAGAACTGGAAGGAGAACGCGACAGCTTGCGATTGCAGCGGGATGCCATCGTATCCAGCCTGGACAGCGCACGCAGTACGCAGGCTGCGAGTCGAGAATCGGCCCATCAATTGGCGCTGGAACTGCAGTCCAGCAGAAGTTCCCTGCAGGCGACGCACGAGGCGCTGGCAAGAATGCAGGAGCAGACCGTGCAGTTGCAGGAACGCACGGCTTCCCTGATGGCCGCTACAGAGGAGAGTGATGCTCCGCTTGGGGGGATGGAGTCACAGCTTAAGGAATATGTTGAGCAGCGTACCGAGGTGAATCACAACCTGGCAGAAGCACGTAACGTACTCCACGCAACGGATGAGACGATTCGTGGCAGGCAGGAAACCCTTATGGTCATTCAGGGCAGGCAGGAAACCCTGAAGGAGGAACTGGGAAATGCGCAGCTTGCCTGGCAGGAAGCAAATGTCCGCAGCAAAACCATCGAGGAGCAGCTGGAGGATCACGAGACATCCATAGAATCGATAGTTCAGGCGTTGCCAGCGGATGCCGAGGTGCCGGAATGGGAAGAAAAAGTTCAGTCCATAGCCCAAAAGATTGCACGTTTAGGCCCCATCAATCTTGCAGCGATCAGTGAATTCGAGGAGCACAGCGAACGCAAGGAGTATCTCGACAGGCAGCAGGATGACCTGAAGAAGGCCCTGGAGACACTCGAGCGCGCGATCCGCAAGATCGACAAGGAAACCCAGGACCGCTTCAAGGATATTTTTGATCGGGTCAACCAGCACCTGCAGGATATGTATCCGCGTCTTTTCGGTGGAGGGAAAGCATTCCTGGAAATGACCGGGGATGACTTGCTCACCACCGGAATTTCCGTCATGGCACGTCCTCCCGGCAAACGTCTTACTTCCATACACCTCTTGTCAGGTGGTGAAAAGGCACTGACTGCCGTGGCCTTGATCTTTTCCCTGTTTGAACTGAATCCTGCCCCGTTCTGCCTGCTGGACGAGGTGGATGCCCCCTTGGACGAGGCGAATGTCACCCGCTACTGTGAATTGCTGAAAGACATGAGCGAACAGGTACAGTTCATTTCCATTACCCACAACAAGAGTACCATGGAGTATGCAAGCCAGTTGCTGGGTATCACCATGAACGAGCCAGGAGTTTCAAGAGTCGTATCGGTAGATATTGACGAGGCGGCTGAAATGCATGCTGCCTCGTGACCATCACCAGCTGTTCAAGAATTTTACCTGACAGTACATATGGAAACTGAACTGCGAATGGCCTTACTGGTGGCTGGGCTGCTGTTGCTGGTTGCCGTATACCTGTGGGGATGGTCCAAAAGCCGCAAGTCGCGCAAGCGCAAATTCGAGAACTTTGATTTTGATACGGACCCCCTGCCCACACCGCCGGATTCCGGACCTGTTCCTGTCGTGGACCCCCTGGAAGCCGGGCCAGAAGACGAGGAGGATGTTCCCGAACTGGAAGTGGAGGAAGTGCACGAGGAAGAGGAAGGTCCCGGCTACCAGCCGAGCCTGCTAGGCCAGGAGGCCGAAAAACAACCCACGGTAAGCAAGCTGGTGATCTTGCATGTCATGGCAAAACGCCCGCGCACGTTCAACGGTTCCGACATTGTCGGTATTGCCAGGGAGTTCGGGCTTGAGTATGACCAGATGAACGTATTTCACAAAAAGGTCAAGCGGCGCGGTGGCAAGAGAGCCATGTACAGCATCGTCAATGCCGTCAAGCCGGGCACCTTCGACCTGGACAGGATGGACAAGTTTGAAACACCTGGAATCAGTTTCGTGATGAGTCTTCCTGGCCCGGAAAAAGGCCTGAAGGCTTTCAACATCATGGTGGAGGCTGCGAAAAAGACGGCCGAGCGGCTGCGAGGGGACTTGCTGGATGAATCACGTAACCGCCTCAACCCGCAGGCAATAACGCGTCTGAAGGAAGACGTGCAGCTTTTCATCTTGAAACATCCCAACCACACCCAGTAATCCCAGGCATTGTATACCGCAGGAAAATGTTTTCCGGACGCCGCTCCAGGCCCTGCAAGGTTACAAGCATTGAATGACCCGGCTTTCGCATGCCGTAGGCCCGGCAGAGAAATGCTGCCATGACCCGCTCGGTCGAGCACCGGATCAACAAGCTTCGTGAGGACTTGGAGCGATACAGTTATGCGTATCACGTACTGGATGATCCGGTCATACCGGATGCCGAGTACGATGCGTTGTTTCGGACACTCCAGAAACTTGAGGAAGACCACCCTCAACTGATCACGCCGGACTCGCCGACTCAGCGGGTCGGTGAAAAGCCGCTTGATGCATTTGCTCCGGCAGAACACCAGGTGCCAATGCTCTCGCTGGGAAATGTCTTTGATGCTGACGAGCTGGAGGCTTTCGAGACACGCATCAGGGATCGCCTGGGAGAGAGCCGCGAGATCGAATATACCGCTGAGCCCAAGATCGACGGCCTGGCAGTGAGCCTATTGTATGAAAGCGGCAGGCTGGTGCGCGGTGCTACACGGGGGGACGGGTTTACAGGTGAAGACATCACGGAAAACATCCGTACGATCCGTTCTGTTCCACTGCGCCTGCAAGGCATCGAGGCCTGGCCGGAAAGACTGGAGGTGCGCGGGGAAGTCTTCATGTCCAGGTCCGGGTTCGAAAGGTACAATGCCCAGGCCAGGCACGAGGGCGGGAAAACCCTCGTGAATCCCCGGAATGCCGCGGCAGGAGCCCTTCGCCGGCTTGATCCCGGCGAGACATCGAGATACCCGCTCGATGTCTTTTTCTACAGTGCCAGCCATATTGAACGACTCACTCCCGTACGGACCCAGTACGAGGCGTTGCAGTACCTGAAGGATCTGGGCCTGAAAGTGTGTGACGAGGTTCGGCAGTTATCAGGATTCAGGGAATGCCTGGAGTATTACGAGGAGATTCTTGGCAGGAAATCATTGCTGGACTACGAGATGGACGGAGTCGTGTACAAGGTCAATGACCTGAACCTGCAGGAAGCACTGGGCATGGTTTCGAGGGCACCCCGGTGGGCAGTCGCTCACAAGTTTCCTGCCCAGGAAGCAATGACCCGCGTCACCGGCATCCGGTTCCAGGTTGGCCGCACGGGTGCACTGACGCCGGTTGCCAGCTTGGACCCTGTCTTCGTTGGCGGGGCGACCGTGAGCAACGCCACCCTGCACAATATGAATGAAGTGAGGCGCAAGGATGTCAGGGTGGGAGACGATGTCATCATCCGCAGGGCAGGGGACGTGATACCGGAGGTCGTGAAGACCGCCTTGAAACCGGATGCCGTACGGGGTGGGGCCATCGAGATGCCCGCCGGTTGCCCGGAATGCGGTGCGGAGGTCGTACAGGTTGAAGATGAGGCGGTCATCCGCTGCAGTGGAGGGCTGTTTTGCCCGGCCCAGCGCAAGGGCGCAATAAAGCATTTCGCATCAAGGACGGCAATGGACATCGAAGGCCTCGGGCACAAGCTGGTTGACCAGTTGGTGGAGGAGAAGCTGGTCTCCAGTGTCAAGGATATATATCACCTCAAGAGTGAGCAGGTTGCCGGCATGGAGCGAATGGGCGAGCTGTCCGCGGCAAACCTGCTGGATGCAATAGGGAAAAGCAGGCATACCACGCTCGCCCGTTTCATATATGCCCTGGGAATTCGCGGTGTGGGGGAGGCTACGGCTGCCACACTGGCCGATCATTTCGGGGACCTGGACCACCTGGAGCAGGCCGATCTTGAACAGTTGCAGGACATCCCCGATGTGGGTCCCGTGATTGCACGGAACATCCACGTATTTTTCAGGCAGCCGCATAACCAGGAAGTGATTGCCGGGCTGAGAGAAGCCGGAATCACATGGGAGGTAATGACCGGTTCCCGAACAGCCCGATCGTCCATCGCCGGAAAGACCTATGTCCTCACGGGCCGTCTGGAACAGTTCACCCGGGCTCAGGCAGCCTCGCAGTTGAAGGCGCTGGGTGCGAAGGTAACCGGCAGCGTGTCCGGGGAAACCCATGCGGTAATCGCGGGGGAGAATCCGGGTTCCAAGGTCGACAAGGCCCGTTCGCTGGGTGTTCAGGTACTGACTGAGCAGGATTTGCTTGAGATATTGCAGGATGAATGAACCAGCTTCTGCCCGTTTGACAGACGCGCAGGCGTTGCCTGCCAGGCAATTTAGACGCGGCGGCAGGACGGGATTCTGCTAAAATGGTACAGGATTCAGCCGGGTGTCCGATACACAGTTGCCCGGGTGCCGTTTTTCGGGTTTACAAGACCAGATTAGCAACAGATTCAGTTTTCAGGCTTGCCTAACATACATCCTACTGCCGTGATTTCACCAGGTGCCCAGATTGCCCCTGACGTGACCATCGGCCCGTACAGCGTAGTGGAAGATTCGGTAGTCATCGGGCCGGGTACACAAATCGGTCCACATTGCGTGATTCACCCGTTTGTCAGGCTGGGACCCGGCAACCGCCTGCACGCACAGGTGGTTCTCGGGGGACTGCCTCAGGACACGTCTTTTGCAGGAGGTGAAACCTGGATCGAGATCGGTGATGAAAATATTTTCCGTGAAAACTGCACCGTACACCGGTCAACCAATCCGGACCTTCCCACCCGTATCGGACACAGGTGTTACCTGATGTGCTATTCGCACGTGGCACACGACTGCCAGCTTGGGGATGACGTGATGCTCACAGCGTATGTGGGCCTGAGCGGGCATATCGAAATTGGCGATGGAGCCAATCTGGGCGGGCATGTCGGCACGCATCAGCACATACGCATTGGAAGCTTGTCCATGGTGGCGGGCTACACACCGGTACGCAAGGACGTGATACCGTACTGCCTGCTCGGCGGGGAGCCGGTCCGGCACTACCGCCTGAACTCTATTGGCCTGCGCCGTGCAGGCATCAGGGGTGAACGTTATGCTCGCCTGGAGCAGGCCTATCGGCAACTCAAGGCAGGTGAGCCTGCCGAAAACCTGCACGGCACACCGGAAGTTGAACTGCTTCGTGACTGGATGCTGGCACCGTCCAGGCGTGGCATATACGGGTTTCTGTGAGCCCATGCCTGATCCGGGCATCTGCTGTTCTCGTGGTATCTGACTCATGACGGGAAGCGTGAAGACAATCTGCAACATCTGCCTGCTGCGGGAGGGTCCGGAGATGTTGCCGCATTCGCACATGCTGCTGGGTACGCTGCTTGTCATCAGTTTCGCAGTCTCCATACTGATTGGCTCGATGGTCTACACTGCGAAGGCGGCCGTGTTATCCAGTATAGCCGGCCTGTTCCTGTCTTTCGCTTTTGCAAGAATCCTGCTGTTTAAAAAACCGGAGCGATTCCTTCAGACCTTCTGTGCCATGCTGGGAACCGTAACCCTGATCAATATCGTATCCATTCCCAGCAGCTATTCGATCAGGTACATGGAGCTTGGGGGAACGGCAGAACTGTTTTTCGGTGTGACAGGACTGGCCCTTTTCGTATGGGTTGTGATCGTGTACGGATTTATATTCAGCAAGGCACTGTCCTCCGCGATGAGTTACGGCATCGCCCTCAGCGTGGGCTATGCCCTGCTGCAGATCGTGGTGCTCGAGCTGTTCATTACCGGGAACATGCCGGGTTGATGCACATCCATATCCTGGGCATTTGCGGCACCTTCATGGGCAGCCTGGCAATCATTGCCCGGCAGCTCGGGTACGAGGTTTCAGGTTCGGATACCAATGTCTACCCGCCCATGAGCACGCAACTGGACATGGCAGGCATCGAGATCAAGGAGGGCTATTCAGCAGAACACCTGATGCCGGTGCCCGATCAGGTCATCGTGGGCAATGTCATGACTCGCGGCAATGAGGCGCTCGAATACCTGCTTGATCAGCGATTGCCTTTTACGTCCGGCCCCGCCTGGCTGCACGAACATGTCCTGCGGACCCGCCAGGTGCTGGCCGTGGCAGGCACACACGGCAAGACCACTGTGACCAGCATGCTGGCCTGGATACTCGAATCTGCCGGGCTGGAGCCGGGTTTCCTGATTGGTGGTGTGCCTGAAAATTTCGGGTATCCGTCCAAGTTTTCTAAGTCACGGCACTTCGTGATCGAGGCCGATGAATACGATACCGCTTTTTTTGACAAACGCTCGAAGTTTCTCCATTACTGCCCGCACACCCTGGTCCTTAACAACCTGGAATTCGACCATGCGGATATTTTTGACGGAATCGGGGATATCAAGCGGCAGTTCCATCACCTGGTGCGAATCGTGCCGGGTGGGGGGAGGATCATCTTCAATCATGATGACCGCGATATCCGGGATGTCCTGGAGATGGGATGCTGGACCGGAGTGGAGTCCTTTTCAGCGATGGATGCCTCTGCGACCTGGTTTGCGGACTCGGCGGACCCGGGCGCATCGCGGTTTTCCCTGCAAAGGCAAGGGCAGCCATGCGGCACGTGTGCGCCAGGGGTGTTCGGGCGGCATAACATCGCGAACGCAACCGCTGCCGTGGCTGCGGCAGTACATGCCGGGGTGGGCGTGGAAGACGCATGCCGCGCCCTGGAATCCTTTTCAGGTGTCAAGCGGAGGCTGGAGCACAAGGGAACGTTTGGCGGAATCAGGGTCTACGATGACTTTGCACATCATCCCACCGAGATTACCGCAACGCTCTCGGCCTTCAGGGCACAGCAGCCGCAAGCCAGGATCGTGGCCGTCTTCGAGCCCCGGTCCAATACCATGCGACTCGGGGTCCACGCGGATACGCTCGTCCACGCATTTGGCGAAGCTGACAGGGTGATGATGCTGGAACCGGACGGTCTTGAGTGGTCGGTTCGTGACCTCGCAGAGCGCATGATTCCTGCAGCCCACGTGTGCACTTCGGTGGATGCGATCCTGGACATTCTGATGCATGAGGCCCATGGGGGTGACAGCATCCTGGTTCTCAGCAATGGAAGTTTTGAAGGCCTGTCTGACCGGCTGGTATCAATGCTTGAACAACGTGCAGGCCCGGCTGTCCAGGGACCGGATTTCCGGACAGGTTGACCCGGGTTGGTGCCGGGACGTATGATCCGCCGTCGGTTATAATTCCGCAACTTGCATAAAGTGCATACCCGGTACCGGGGCATAGCGCAGTCTGGTAGCGCATCTGCTTTGGGAGCAGAGGGTCGGGGGTTCAAATCCCTCTGCCCCGACCATTGACATCAGGGTTCGTATCGGGGACATGTTTTGCATGGATGGACCGAACCGCATTTTGATGAATTCGAACCTGCACCATGCAGATCTGCGAGAATCAGTAACCCGCTGTAACAACGGGTTGGTTTTACTGACTTGCTTGACGAGAATGCGGACGACATGCTTTATTTCCAGCCCACCTTGCGTAAATAGCGGCGCAGCTTTTCAAATGCATCGTCCTTGTTTCCTGTCTGTCCTTTGCCTGCCGGGATTCCGTTCCATGTCGATCTTTGAGCGTTATCTGACCGTCTAGGTCGCGTTGAGCATCATTCTCGGGATGCAGTAAAGGCTGAACGGCCGCCAGGCGGGGGCCTGGCTTCCGGCCTGGGCTGGAGCGTTCCGGCGGGTCCTTTATCGCAATTCCTTTTTTTCCAAACGGTGCACAATCCTTCATAATCACGGTGTATGGATACCGCAAGGCAATGGACACCGGGATGACACCGAGACGCTTACAGACCCTCACACAAGCACTGGAGCAGCATCGTAGCGAGGAGCGCTTTGTCAGTTTCATTGAAGGACAGGGTGAGGAGAAGCGTATCAGTTTCGAGCAGTTGTATCGGCGAGCCCTGGTCCTGCTGCATGGGTTGCAGGGCCGTGGCATGCAAAAGGGTGACCACCTGATCCTTTTCCTGAGCAGTAATGAACAGTTCGTGGATGTGTTCTGGGCCTGCCTGCTCGGAGGTATCATACCGGTGCCCCTGGCAGTCGGCATCAGCGAGCAGCACCGGCAGAAAGTCTTCAATGTTGCAGAAAGGCTGGGCAATGCCTGCCTGTACACCGACCGGAAAAATCTGGCACGTCTGCAGTCGAGTGCGGCAGCACTCCCTGCTGCAAGGGCCTTTCTCGGTTCAAGGGACAAAGTGCTGCTCAGCGAACAGGTATCCGCTGGTCCCGACGGCGTGCCGGCAGATATCGAACCCGAAGACGTTGCCTTTATCCAGTTTTCTTCCGGGTCCACCGGCAACCCCAAGGGGATCGTTCTCAGGCACCGGAACCTGATCGCCAACATCGAGGGGATCCGGGATGGTGCGGCCTTCACGCCTGAAGACCTCAGCCTCAGCTGGATGCCGCTGACGCATGACATGGGACTGATCGGATTTCATCTGAATCCCGTGGCATGCAACTACAGTCATGTCATCATGCGTACCGACCTGTTCGTGCGCAGGCCCCTGTACTGGATGATCGCGGCAGGTGAAAACCGGGCGACCGTGCTGGGCTCTCCCAATTTTGGTTACCAGCACTTCCTGAAAGCGTTCCGGCGCAAGGGGCTGCCCGATACGGACCTGTCACGGGTGCGGTTGGTTTTCAACGGTGCGGAACCGATCTCGGCGGCGCTTTGCAGGGAGTTCATGGAGGTGCTTGCGAAGTTCGGCCTTTCCAGATGCAGCATGTTTCCGGCGTACGGACTGGCCGAGGCGAGCCTGGCCGTGAGCTTCCCGGCGGTTGGAGCCGACCTGCAGGTGGTGCATGCCCGGCGAGATTCGCTTTCGGTCGGTGCCGATGCAGTCCTGGGTACGGACCGGGAGGGCTCGCAGGTATCGCTGGTGTGCGTGGGCATGCCGGTCAGGCATTGCGAGGTCAGGATAGGCGATTTGGAGGGCCAGGCCCTGACGGACGGCCGGGTCGGACATGTACTCATTCGCGGGGCAAACGTTACCGAGCGGGTGATCGGCGACGATGGATCGGTGTTCCTGGACGAGGGCTGGGTGAACACGGGAGACCTGGGGTTTTCCTACAGGCAAGGGCTGTACATCACCGGGCGGTACAAGGAAATCCTGTTCGTACATGGCCAGAATTTCTATCCCCATGACATAGAGGATGTTCTGGCCGGCTTGCCGGATCTGGATCTTGGCAAGACTGCGGTGGCGGGGGTTTCATCCGGCAGTACGGGACTGGAAGAAGTGCTGGTGTTCGTGCTGCACAAGGGTGGCCTGGAGGAATTCCTGCCTGTCCGGGCAAGGGTCAGGGCCTGCGTGAACGAGAACTTCGGAATCGAGGTGCAGCATGTCATACCGGTCAACAAGGTCCCGAAGACCACGAGCGGGAAGATCCAGCGCACCTGGCTGGCCAGCTCGTACCAGGAGGGGGAATTCGACGAGGTCCTGCGGCAATTGTCCGAATGGCTTGATCGGGACAGCGGGCCAATGCAGGAGGACGCAGGCGATGAAATCCTGGATGCGATTCTCAGGATCTGCCGCGAAGCCCTTCCGGGCAAGAAGTTCTCAACACATGACGACCTGCTGGAGATCGGTGCCAGTTCACTGGCCCTGGTCGAGATCTACACGGCCCTGGACGAGATGTTTCCCGGGAGGATAGAGGTTACGGATCTCGTCGAGCACCCGAGCATCGCGTCGCTGGCCAGGTTGCTGCAGGGCAGGTGCTCAGTCGTATAGCGATTTTTTCTTTTTCCACCGCCGGTGCGTCCACAGCCAGTCCTGCGGGGATTCCAGGACCTGCGTTTCGACGGCCCGGGCATAGTGTTCGGAGATCAGGTGTGAATCCTTTTCGTAAGGCGGTGAGGCGAGTTCCAGGAAGCTTGCCTCGTACCGGCCCCGTTTCGTGCGTTTCAGTGCCATGAAATATACCGGGTACCTGAACATCTTGGCGATCATTTCAAGACCCAGGTAGAAGGGGGTGTCCCGGTGCAGGAAATTCGTCCAGTAGGCCTTGTCCCGGCCTCTTGGTGCCTGGTCGGCCACGATGGCAATGGCCCGCGGGTCGGTCGCCCGCCGGATCAGCTGCGCAGTACAGGTCCTGGCCGGCAGGGGCGTGACGTTGAAACGCGACAGTGACTCCAGGGTCAGCTCGTTCAGCCAGTCCACGTGCAGGGGCTGATAGATGCCCTCAACGGGCTTGTCCAGGTGCTGGCCCAGTGCCAGGATCGCCCACACCGGGTTGCAGTGGTGGGCCATGGCCAGCAGGACAGGCTGGTTGTTGCGCAGGGGTTCACGAATGACTTCCAGGTTGGTAAAGCTCACGCGCCGCTCCAGCTCGGCGGGGGGCATGGCAAGGCTTCTCGCAATTTCGAGTGTGACATCGCAAAGATTCCTGTAGTGTTTTTTCAGTACTCTCGACTGCCATGTCTTGCCCATGTCCTTGAATGATTGCCGGATATTGTCTCTCGCGATTTTTTTCCTGAAACGCAAAATGTAAAACAGCAGCAGGTAGAATGGCCCGGACAGGCGATAGAGCCAGGACATGGGCAGTACCGAAACCGTTTTGAGCAGGGATTTAGACATGGGATCTCTCAGGCAGCACCGTGTCGCGATGACATGGCTGGCTTGCGGGAAGCAGGCTGGGCGGGGATTTCCTTAGTATCAATGGACCGGCTGTAATTCAGAGTGGATGAAATTATGAAACTTACTATATATGAAATCGGGCTGGTGAACCTGGCCATTGCCATGCTACCCATTGTCGTGGTAGTCGTCATACTTGCAATCTGGTCATTGAAGAGCAAGACCGCCATCTATGCATCGGTACGGATGGTAATCCAGTTGACCGCAATCGGGTACGTACTGACTTTCATCTTTGCACAGGACAGCCCTGGTATCGTGTTGCTGGTACTGGGCCTGATGCTTCTCGTGGCCAGCTGGATTGCACTGCGTCCGCTCAAGCAGAAAAGCGCCAATCTGTTTGCCAATGCGTTGTTTGCGATATCAGTCGGCAGCATCTCGATACTGGTCCTGACGATCTTTGCCGTGATCCGGATTGATTACTGGTACCAGCCGGAATACGTCATCCCGCTGGCAGGGATGATCTTTTCCAATGCCATGAACACGGTGAGCCTGGGGGCTGAACGTTTCGAGGCCGACATGGCGGCTTCGCCGGATTACATTCGTGCCCGCAACAGTGCCTTCACGGCCTCGCTGATCCCGTCAATCAACACGTTCTTTGCAGTGGGGCTGGTGGCTCTTCCCGGCATGATGACCGGGCAAATCCTGTCCGGGGTATCGCCGCTGATTGCAGTCAAGTACCAGATAGTCATAATGAGTGTCCTGTTCGGATCCTCAGGGATTTCATCGGCCATTTACCTGCACCTTCAGAGGGGGGCCGTGGTCCAGGCAAAGGCTTAGCCCCCGGATGAATACAGGTGCTACACTAGGCGCACCGTGCACAGGGCGCCCGTAGCTCAACCGGATAGAGCATCGGCCTTCTAAGCCGAGGGTTGCAGGTTCGAGTCCTGCCGGGCGCGCCATGCCCATCTCGGTCACCGCTTCTGTGCAGGCTATGCGTGGATGACTGGCACAGGTCGCGGGAGAACGGATCAAATGGCAAACGAAAATTTGAAAGGAGCGCACCGGTGAAAGTCCCGTTGCTGATGGTGATGCTGGTGCTGGTCGGCGTACTGGTTCATGGCTTGCCTGCTTCACCGGCCTGTGCATCAGACAGGGTTTCGGGCCCTGAGCTAACCTGGGATGTATCGCTGTGGGGCAAGAGGCGGGCCATGACTGAAGGTGTGGAAAGGCTGTCCGCACTGGTGCATGAGAAAACAGGTGGCAACTGGCAGGTCAGGCTGCATTACGGGGAGGCACTGTCCAAGGCCCGTGAGAATCTGGATGGCCTGGCTGTCGGGGCATTCGAGGCAGCCATGTTCTGCAATTTCTACCACCCCAAGAAGAATCCTGCCCTGATGGTGCTCACGATGCCTTTTCTGCCGATGGGTGACTGGGCCGGCAACCGCAAGGTTCGCGAAGCGGTTTACAATGATCCCGCAGTCGCGGGGGAACTGGCACGATGGAATGCCATGCTCTACGTCTCCTCGTACCTGCCCCAGTACGAGTTCATCGGCAAGGGGCGGCTGCCGCTGGAGCTTGCAGACTGGAAGGGCCTTACCGTGCGGGCAGGAGGAGGGATCGGCCAGGCGATGAAAGTGCTGGGTGCGACACCGACGAGTTCGACGGCCAGCGAGGTCTATATCGGGGTGCAGCAGGGCACGATGAATGCCGCGGCAATACCTTTCACCTACAGCCATGTGGCATACAGGATCCATGAAGTATCGGAATGGTTTACCTCGAATCTCTCTCCCGGGACTTCCGATTGCCCGCTGGCCCTTTCGATTCACGCTTACGAGAAACTGCCGCCACAGTACAAGCAGCTGCTGGATGACATCAAGGAATCTGTCATCCAGGCCCAGATCCAGGCATACATCGACATGGACCGGGTGAACCTTCCAGTGCTGAAGGCGAACCTCACGGAAATTCGTTATACACAGGAACAGCTGGCTGCATTCCAGTCCAAGGCAGGCAGGCCCGTGATCGAGGCATGGATCCGGGACAACCAGGGCAGGTTTGATGCACGCGGGCTGGTAGAGACTGTCTTTGAATCCGTTGGACAGGTGTACAGGTAGGCGCCTCCAGCCATCACGAACTCCCGGCTGGAGCATGGACATGACAGGTTCGACACCTACTCCAGAAAGCCTTCTCCCATGACCGATTCGTTCGGAGACAGGCTGTCCTGGATCGACCAGGCACTGGGGAGGGTGGAAGGCGGCCTCAACCTGCTGGCAGGCATCCTTGTATTTGCCCTGATGTTTCTGGGTGTAGCCCAGATTATCCTGCGCACGGTTTTCCGGGCACCGATATTCGGCTACATCGACCTGGTCGAGGTCTCGATGGTCGGGTTTGCCGTGCTATCGATCGCGTTCGTGCAGCGCATGGGCGGACATGTGCGCATGGAGGTGCTGGTCGCGAAACTGAGAGGCCGGTGGCTGTGGCTTGCCGAAGCATTCAATACCTTGCTGGCAGTATCCATCGTGGCTGTGCTGATCCCGTATTCCTGGAATCATTTCATGCGTGCCTTTGAATTCGGGGACAGCACCATCGATATTGAGATCGTGACCTGGCCGGCGAAACTCGTCGTGCCGTTGGCGCTTGGCCTGTTGCTGGTTCGGCTTCTCGTGCAGCTCGCTGGTTACTGGCGCCTGTTTCTGCATCCCGGACTCGTCCCGGTTGCGGTCCCGGTAATCAGGAGTATCGCATCACAGGCTGAAGAAGAGATCGGGCGAAGTAGTGAAGGGGCTGTCCGTCAAGACCCGGGCAGGGGCGTGCGCAGGTGATTGCCGGAATCGACAGCTTTTCGATTGGCATCATCGGTGTATGCCTGCTTGTTGTGATGGTCGTGCTCGGTGTGCGCGTGTATATCGCTGCGGCCCTTACGGGTTTTCTCGGCCTGGTGGCGCTGAAGGGGTGGGATGTCGGTGCGGCGATAGCCGGCACCATTCCGCATTCCAAGTCCGTGACGTACCCCTTGTCCGTGCTGCCATTGTTTATCCTGATCGGGTTTCTCGCGTTTCATGCCGGGCTGACTTCGCGCCTGTTCGAGGCCGCACGCCGCTGGGTGGGATGGGTGCCGGGCGGTCTTGCCGTGGCCACGGTATTTGCAAGCGCCGGGTTTGCCGCGGTCTCCGGCGCATCCACGGCAACGGCTGCGGTGTTTTCCCGGATGGCCATCCCCGACATGGTGAAATACCGCTACGACCGGAATTTGACGGCCGGTGTCATTGCGGCAGGGGGTACGCTCGCATCGCTTATTCCGCCTTCTGCCATTCTGGTCATCTACGCCATACTCGTCGAGCAGTCCGTAGGCAAGCTTTTGCTGGCAGGCTTTCTCCCGGGCCTGGTGTCCGTGTTCATCTATGCGTCGCTGATCGTGCTGATGTGCGTGATGCGCCCCGAACGGGGGCGTTCCATCCAGGGGTTCACCTGGCGGCAGAAGCTTGAAAGCCTGCCGGGTACGCTTCCGGTATTGCTGGTCGTGGTGGTCATTTTCGGTGCGCTGTACACGGGTTTGGCCACGCCTACCGAGGCAGGCGCCCTGGGTGCCATGATCGTGTTCGCGATCTATGCCTTCAGCGCGTACCGTCAGAAATCCCTCAGGGAGATGGGCAGCAGGCTTCACGAGGCGCTGATGGAGACCGCCAGGCTCACGGTAATGATCTTCTCGCTGATCTGGGGCATTTTCCTGTTCGTGCGGTTCCTGGGATATGCAGGACTTCCGGATGCCTTTGCGGACTGGATCGTCACGCTGGACCTGCCGCCGCTGATGATCGTCATCTGTATCCTGCTGGCATACGTGGTGCTAGGCATGTTCATGGATGCGATCGGCATGCTGGTGCTGACGCTGCCCGTGGTCTATCCGGCGGTCATTGCCCTGGGTTACGATCCGATCTGGTTCGGAATCATCGTTGTCAAGATGGCCGAAATCTGCCTGATCACGCCTCCTATCGGACTCAACTGCTTTGTTGTATCGGGAGTCTCCCGAGAACTGGTGGATGAACAGGGCCAGTCGCTGGAGATTCCCCTTCAGGGAGTCTTTCGCGGGGTGTGGCCGTTCTTCATTGCAGATATCCTGACGGTCGCGGTACTGGTAGCAGTGCCGGGTATCGTGCTGTGGCTGCCGCGTACGATGGGGTAGTGTATCAAGCCAGGGTAGTCCGGACTCATATGTTCCGGAAATTCTGTTCACTCCTGTCTCCTCAGGACGATTGCTGCAATCCAGACGGGCAGGCTAGAAATGCCTGCATACAGGGCAATCGCGATCGGTCCAAGCAGTCCTGCAAACAGGGAAGCCCATATGGTTACAGGTGCCAGCACCCCCATGGCAATCCAGGCTGCACGCGTGTATCCCTTGCGGGACAGCTGCCTGCAGGCCAGGGTTAGAGGCAGGCCACATGGTGCAATGACTGCCAGCTGCAGGATCAGCATTGGAACTATCATCGGCCATGGTGCGTATACCTCATGGACACCGGAATTTCGGACAAGGTCTGCAAGCATGATTCCTGCAGGAAGCCATGACAGTGAGCCTGAAAGGAATGCGATGCGCGAATGAAGGAATTTCAGGCCGGGCATAGGGAATGCATGTCAGTTGTCCCGCATGTAGTGAGTTGGCTTCACGCCCGTGATCAGTGCATTGCAGATCAGGCCAATGCCCAGCAATGCCGCCATGAGGTACATGGTGCTGTTGTAGAGATAGGGTGTCGGGTCGACAGTGCCGGCCGGTGCGATTTCAACCAGCTTTGCCAGGGTGACCGTGTGGTTGGAAACAAGTTGATCCAGGTGTTCGGTACCTGCCCCGAATGTCCGGGCAAACAGCTCCGGATCGATCGCCGAGGCCAGTTTGTCCATGGATTGGTTTTCGGCGTGTTCGCGCAGTGATGTCATGGCTAAAGGTCCAAGGATGCTGGAGGCGCTCCAGGCGGTCAGCAGCCGGCCATGAATTCCTGCCAGGTGGCGGGTACCGAACAGGTCGGCGATATAGGCCGGAAGGGCTGCAAACACTCCGCCGAAGATGCTGAAGATGAGCATTGTGGCCGCGTAAAAGCATACCAGCCAGACCACGGAGGGGTTCACGCTCGCCGCATGGGCAAAGTAAGGAATCGAACCGTACAGGAATATTCCCAGGACAAAGTAAATCCAGTAGGTAGTCCTGCGCCCAAGGTAATCCGAACAGGACGACCAGAAGAACCTGCCGAGCGTGTTGAAGACGCTGATCATGACCACGTACGCACCGGCAAAGCTGGCATCGACTATGCCGGGCAAGGTGTTGCCGAAGATGTCCTGGATCATGGTACTGGCCATGCCCAGTATTCCCACACCTCCTGTGATACCCAAACAGAAGACAACCCAAAGCAGGTAGAACTGGCTGGTTTTCAGAGCCTGGTCGACATCAACATGGTGTCGCGTGACCAGCGGATCTTTTCCGGTACCCGGTTCCGTCTGGACGTCCGGTGACCAGCCGGGTGCAGGGATGCGAAGTGAAAGGACTGCAGTGACCATGACCAGGAGATAGATTATCCCCATGATGAAAAATGTCTGGGCCACGCCAACCGAGCCGGAGCCCAGGACGTATGCACCTTCGGGTCCCGGCAGGATCATGTGTGCCGCTTCGAGCGTGTTGACTACGACCACCTCGATTTTCTGACCGGCAATCATGGCATAGCGCCGGCCGGACACAGTAATCAGGTTCAATTGATCCATCGTGCCCAGGTACTCCGGTGCCCGGTAGAACATGCGGATCAGGAAATCCTTCAGCGGGGCACCGATCATGGCTCCACCCCCGAAGCCCATGATGGCCATGCCCGAGGCCAGACCCCTGCGGTCCGGGAACCACTTGAGCAGTGTGCCGATAGGGGAAACGTAACCCAGGCCCAGCCCCGTCCCGCCAATCACACCATAGCCGAGGTATAACAGCCCCAACTGGTGAGTGAGAATTCCTGCACCTCCCACCAGGTACCCGCCTCCCCAGCAGGCTGCGGCGATCAGGCCGATCTTTCGAGGCCCAAGTACCTCTATCCATCGCCCGGTCATGGCGGCTGCAATCCCGGCAGTGATGATTGCAGCGGTGAAGACCCATACGACCTGGCGCAGTGTCCAGTCATCGGGTGCGCTGGTTACAATTCCCAGGGTTCGGATCAGGGCCGGGTTGTAGATGCTCCAGGCATAGATCGAGCCGATGCAGAGGTGAATTACTATGGCTGCCGGCAGGATTCGCCAGCGGTTGAATCCCGGTGGGGCTGTAATTCTTTCAATAGACAGGAGACCTGGCAAGTTAAAACTCCTTTTCAGTAGTGTGCCATGATAGCCAGCATGCAATGGTTAAGGATTTTCAAGTAAAACCTTATTTTAACCAGCAGAATAGGGCATGATATTTTCGTCATCACATACAAGTTTCCCATGTATTTTTCGGTGGTAGTCATGGGGCAACAGATTATGGTTATTGCAACCGGGAAACCTATAATTTACATGGTTGGTCACTCGATGAGCGTACAAGATTTGCTCATCCACTTACGCTTCACCTCATGGATACAGTGTTAGCCGACTTCGTACTTGATGAAATCGTGGATGAATTTTACAGATCACAACTTTCTGATACCGGGTTTAGAAATCTGTCATGTCTGATTTCGAACATGTTTCTGTGAAGCCGCCTGTCAGACGCACACTTGTCGCAGTGCAGGGCATAATCATTGCCATCTTCTGTCTGGCAGCTTCAACTGATGCTGCCGAACGGCTCGAAACGCACGATTCGACAAGGCATCGGTTCCAACTGGTCAAGGTGACGGACGGGCTTGAACATCCCTGGGGTCTGGCTTTTTTGCCGGATGGTTCCATTCTTGTGACCGAACGGCCGGGGCGACTGCGCATAATCACTGATGGCCGTCTTGATCCAGAGCCGGTCACAGGGGTCCCGCCACTGTATGCCAGGGGGCAGGGGGGCCTGCTGGACGTCGCCTTGCATCCCCGTTTCATGGAGAACAGGCTGGTATACCTGTCCTATGCAAGTCCCGGTGAAGGCGGTGCCGCGACGGCCGTGGCGCGTGGCAGGCTGGTCGGTAATCGTCTCGAGGATGTCGAGGAACTCTACGTCGCGTTGCCACGATCAGGAGGAAATCGCCATTTTGGTTCGCGCCTGCTGTTTGCGGGAGGCTATTTATTTGTCACAACGGGTGAACGGGGGGATACGGACCGTGCGCAAAAACTGGATGATCCGGCCGGCTCGATTCTTCGGCTGCATGACGACGGGCGCATTCCACGGGACAATCCTTTTGTTGCACAGCCTGGTACCAGACCCGAGATTTACACGTACGGCAATCGCAACCCGCAGGGCATGGCGCTTGAACCTGCCACCGGGAGGATCTATGCAGTCGAGCATGGACCGAAGGGAGGAGATGAACTGAACCGGATTGAGCCCGGAGTGAATTACGGATGGCCGGTCATCACCTATGGGCTGAGCTATGCCGGATTCAAGATCGGCGAGGGGACGCACAAGGCGGGCATGGCTCAGCCCGTACACTACTGGGTGCCCTCCATTTCACCTTCCGGGCTGATGGTCTATGACGGAGATCAGTTTCCGGACTGGCATGGCAGTTTTTTCATCGGAGCACTTTCCGGTCAGCTGCTGGCACGTCTTGAGGTCGAACAGGGCAAAGTGGTCGTGGAGGAACATCTGCTTGCAGACTGGGGCAAGCGCATACGTGATGTCCGCCAGGGGCCAGACGGTCTGATCTACCTGCTCACGGATCACTCCAACGGCATGCTGCTGCGCATGGAGCCAGCCGACTAGATTCTCCTGCCACTGGTTCTTGCAGGTAGATGTGATGACGACGATAAAACTCACAAGCAGGTGCAGGGTTTTCCGGTTGATGATGAAAATTGGCAACGTCCTGACTTTTTCATGTATCAGCATGTTCGGGACGGTCATCGTGCTTGCGGAGGACACTCCAGCCGGCAGTAATCAACTCCTGCATGAAAACACTGCAGCGACCGATGCTGTTGTATTGTCGGACCGAATCGCTCACAGGGAAAGTTTGGGCCTGGTACTGGATGCTGCGCACAGGGACCGGCTCACTCGTGAAATAGGTGAAGTCTTGATGCGCATCCGTTCTGAGTACCCTGACATCGAGGAAATTTCCGCACGCCCGTTGCATGTGCCCGGAATGCTTCATCTCGGCCTGGAAGCGGACCTGCTGATGGCTGTTTCGGACCTGGTACGGGACGAGGAAAGTGATATTTCATCCAAGACCGGGATTGAGGCGTTCGATGAATTGAACACGATGCTCGGGCTGACTGGCATCAGGCTCTTCCGTCATGCAGGGATTGCAGTGATGGAGTATGGCGCGCTGGTCAACATTGAGGCTGCATGCCGGGCATACCGTGAGATACCCGGTGTGCGTTATGCCGAACCGGAAATCCTCCTTGGAGACGGCTCTGACATTGAAATGGTGAAGGACCAGGGAACCTGGTATGTCATTGTGCGAAAGGCCTGGGGGGACTGCCCGTCCGGATGTATTCACGAGCAGCTTAATTTCTTTACCGTGGAAAATGGCAAGGTCGACAGGATCGAGACCGCTCAGGCAGTCCACAAGCCCGATTTTGCAGCGCTCTTGGAGGTCAGGGGATGGCATTGAATGGCATGGGTTCCCTGTACGGAAGCTGTAGCGGCCGGATGTGCTCTCCCCTGCCAAGTGGAGCTGTGTCATAATCCTGCGTTAGTATTCATCTCCCGGTGGTGAGCGTAGCTCAGTCGGTAGAGCGCAGGATTGTGGTTCCTGTGGTCGTGGGTTCGATCCCCATCGCTCACCCCATCCATTCTTCGTCAGACCACGGGCCGTTCGGCCGCTTCAGGGACATTCGGTTCGTGACCGCTGGCTGATTTTCATATAGATCAGGATCGCCGCGAGCAGGCATGCGGCGGCCAGGTACCCGGTGACGTGGTCGTAGGTCCCTGTCAGGAATGCGAACGGCGAGGTGTCGTTGGAGTTGGTCAGCCGTTTGAAGATCTTGATGGCGAATACCCAGCCCGCGTGGATTCCGATACAGATGGCCAGGCTGCCGGTGCGGATCCTGATGAGGGCAAGCAGCATTCCTGCGAAGAACAGTGCAATGAATGTGTCCATGTACAGCAACGGCTTCAGCAGGGTCACGACGGCATCGAGCAGCAGTACGAAGCCGCTGGCCCAGTCCAGGCTGCGAGGGTCCAGCTCCTGCTCGGGCTGCAGGAAATGAACCAGTGAATAGAAAAGGCTCGTTGAGGCCACAGCCAGCAGCACGGAACTTCTGCGAAGGACTGCGGTGAGCAGGGCACCGCGAAACAGGGTCTCCTCGATCAGGGCCACGATGCTGCCTGCGACCAGGGCACTTGCGAGCAGGGCAGCCAGGCTGCCCGCCGACCAGTCCCAGTTCAGGTCCGGTACACGGTTTTGCACCAGCAGCAATCCGGCAACGACCGGTGCCATGATCAGGATGCCTGCTGCAAACCCGCGGGCCGCATCTCCACAGAACTGCCTGAACCCGGGACTGAACCCGATGTCGCGCCACGAGCTGAACCCGGCCTTGCGAAAGACTGCTAAGAATACCAGGATGCCGAGCCCGAGCACGGTGCGGCTGATGACACTTTCGAATTCAGGTTCGAACCAGAGAGTGAGCAGGGTTTGCAGGGGCCAGGCGAGTGCAGCGGACGCGATCAGCACCGAGACGAGGAGCAGAACGAATACGAGCAGTGCATACATGGATCCAGGCCGGTTTCGAGCCGTGTGTTCCGGTTTACTGTAGTGTGCAGGGATCGGGCTATAATACAGGGGAATGCTTGTAAATGAACAGGGTATGGACGCATGCGAAAGTGGCGGAATTGGTAGACGCGCTGGCTTTAGGTGCCAGTGGGGCAACCCGTGAGAGTTCGAGTCTCTCCTTTCGCACCAGTTCCCGGCCCTGCCGGCAAATCCTTGCCCCGGTGTGCCGGGATGCACTATATTCCCGCATCCGGCCTGTCTTTGCTGACTGGAAGTCCATGCAGACCGTGAAGGCGCGACTTCGGATATCCATGACCCGAACCGGGGCATGCAGAGTGGTTGAATAAGAGGAAGTGTTAGAACAGCAGGACTGGCCGATGCAGGTATCTTTGGAGACAACCGGGAAATTCGGGCGCAGGATGACGGTAGAGGTCCCGGGCGACCAGGTCGTGTCTGCCATCGAGAAGAAGCTGCAGGGAATGGTGCGCCAGGTCAAGATTCCCGGGTTTCGGCCAGGCAAGGTACCGCTCAAGGTGGTACGCCAGCGGTTTGGCCAGCAAGCAAGACAGGAAGTGCTGGCCGATACCATGAACTCGAGTTACCGCGAGGCCATCGAGCAGGAAAAGCTTCGCCCGACCGGCCCCCCGAATATCGAGCCACTGAATCTTGAAGCCGGTGAAGACCTGAAGTTTGTTGCAACGTTCGAGGTTTTTCCGGAAATCGAACTTGCGGATACCGGGACCTACAAGATCTCGGTGGCGCAGGCCGAGGTCACGGACCAGGATGTTGATGAAATGCTCGAGAAGCTGCGCAGGCAGAAGATGCAGTGGGAAGAGGTGGACCGGGCCGCCGCACAGGAAGACCGGGTGACCCTGGATTTCAAGGGTACGCTGGAGGGTGAGCCTTTCCCCGGGGGCAGCCAGGAGGGTTACGTCGCCGTACTCGGGCACAGCGGCCTGTTGCCGGAATTCGAACGGCACCTGGAAGGCATGTGCAAGGGTGATTCCAAGTCTTTCCCGCTTACCTTCCCGAAGGAATACCGGGAGCCGGAACTGGCGGAAAAGACCGCCAGCTTCGAAGTGGACGTGAAGATGGTGGAGGGGGGCGTGTTGCCCGAGGCAGACGAGACATTCGCCCGTGAACTCGGGATCGGGGATGGAAGCCTGGAGTCCCTCAGGGAGCAGCTGGCAAGCAACCTGGAATCCGAGCTGGAACAGCGCGTGGGAGCCTACAACAAGCACCAGGTGATGGAGTGCCTGTTCAACTCCAACGAGTTCGAGCTGCCGCAGAGCCTGTTGGAGCAGGAAAAGCAGACCGTGCGTGACCGGTTCATGCAGAACATGCAGATCCAGGACGAGTCAAGGCTTCCACAGGATTTGCTGGACAAGGAGGCGAAGCGCAGAACCGCCCTGGGGCTGATTATCGGGGAGATCATCCGTCAGAACGAGATCCAGCTTGACCGTGACCAGGTCAGCCAGCGGCTGAGGATGATCGCCGCGAGCTATTCGAATCCCGAGGAAGTCATAGAATACTACCAGGGAAACATGCAGGCCATGGCAAGCATCGAATCACAGGTCATGGAGGACCAGGTGGTCAAATGGGTGCTTGAGCGGGCGGAAAAGGTGCCCAAGGCCTTCACGTTCGACGAAATGGTCAACAACCAGTTGTAAACTTTTGCAGGGGATACCGCGATGAAGGAGAGTAATTCTGAAACCGGGGCCGTGAATACAAAGGCCCTGAATCTCGTGCCCATGGTGGTCGAGCAGTCAGCACGTGGCGAGCGGGCCTATGACATCTATTCGCGCCTGCTGAAGGAACGGGTCGTGTTTGTCGTTGGACCCATCGAGGATCACATGGCCAACCTGGTGGTTGCCCAGCTGTTGTTCCTGGAGTCCGAAAACCCGGACAAGGATATTTCGATTTACATCAATTCACCGGGCGGCTCGGTGAGTGCCGGCATGGCGATCTACGACACCATGCAGTTCACCAGCCCCGATATCAGTACGCTGTGTGTGGGCCAGGCCGCCAGCATGGGGGCCCTGCTGCTTGCGGGCGGTGCGAAAAGCAAGCGCTACGCACTGCGGCATTCGCGCATCATGATCCATCAGCCGCTTGGGGGATTCCAGGGACAGGCCACGGACATCGATATCCATGCCAAGGAGATCCTGAAGGTCCGCGAGCAGCTCAACCGGGTCCTCGCGGAACATACCGGCCAACCCATCGAACGCATTGCACAGGATACGGAACGGGATCATTTTCTGGACAGTATCGAGGCCAGGGAGTACGGCCTGGTGGATGAAGTGCTCGACAAACGCAAGCAAAATCTCTCGGATACCGAGCCAGAACAGCCCTGAAACGGCGGTCTGGCAGGGCAAGGCGGGGTGATCGCACCGGTTGCAGGCGCTTCATTATCCCTCAAAAAGGCGTATAGTAGCTTGGCAGGCGGGGTGGATTCCGGTGAATTTCGGTCTTGATTCACCTGCGGCTTCAAGCGCATACTGTGCTTTCTGCATCCTGCAGCAATCCGATAAGTACGATGAGTGACAGCAATACAACCAAGGATCGGGACGGCGGCAAGCTTCTGTATTGTTCCTTTTGCGGCAAAAGCCAGCATGAAGTCCGCAAGCTCATTGCGGGCCCCTCCGTATTCATCTGTGACGAGTGTGTCGAACTGTGTAACGACATCATTCGCGAGGAAATGCTGGAGCACTCCTCCGAGGACAGTCCGAGACTCCCGAAGCCCGTGGAGATCAACTCCATCCTGGAAGAATATGTAATCGGGCAGGAGCGTGCCAAGAAAATCCTGTCGGTTGCGGTCTACAACCATTACAAGCGCCTCGATACGCGCACTGCCGGCAAGAACACGGTGGAACTGGCGAAAAGCAACATACTGCTCGTGGGTCCGACGGGTTCGGGCAAGACCCTGCTTGCAGAAACCCTGGCTCGCCTGCTGAATGTTCCGTTTACCATTGCAGACGCCACGACGCTGACCGAGGCAGGTTATGTGGGAGAGGATGTAGAGAATATCATCCAGAAACTGCTGCAGAAGTGTGACTACGATGTGGAGAAAGCCCAGACCGGGATCGTGTACATTGACGAGATCGACAAGATCTCGCGCAAGTCAGACAATCCGTCCATTACACGCGATGTATCCGGCGAGGGCGTACAGCAGGCCCTGCTGAAGCTGATCGAGGGTACCATCGCATCGGTTCCGCCCCAGGGCGGGCGCAAGCATCCCCAGCAGGAATTCCTGCAGGTCGACACCGGCAACATCCTGTTCATTTGCGGCGGTGCATTCGCCGGACTGGACAAGGTGATCCTGGACCGCACGGAAAAAAGCGGGATCGGGTTCTCTGCCGATGTACGCAGCAAGGACAATGCGGTCAAGATCGGCGAGGTGTTGCACAGCGTGGAGCCTGAAGATTTGATCAAGTACGGACTGATTCCTGAATTCGTCGGAAGGCTGCCGGTGGTGGCTACCCTGGATGAACTGGACGAGGAGGCGCTGGTGCGCATCCTCACAGAACCGAAAAATGCCATTACCAAGCAATATCACCGCCTGTTCGAGATGGAAGGCGTGGAGATCGAGTTTCGTGAGAACGCGCTGTATGCCACGGCCCGCAAGGCGATGGACCGCAAGACCGGGGCCAGGGGACTGCGCACCATACTGGAGAATGCCCTGCTGGACACGATGTATGACCTGCCGTCGCAGGACAGCATCAGCAAGGTGGTCGTCGACGAGTCCGTGATCAATGGTGAAAAGCCATACCTGATCTATGAAAGTTCCGAGTACGAGAAAGTTGCCTCGGACGAATAGAAGGGCCCTGCGGTCCTCCAGCAGGTATTGAAATTTTGCCTGCATACCCCATATCTAGGATAATCAGGCTAGGTACGACCCGGGATTTTCCGGTACAGGGCCTTTATGGATTCAGAAATCTTTCCAGGGATATATCGAGATGAGTGAAGAGCAGCTACCAGATGTACAGCTAGACGGAACGGTCGTACCGGTATTGCCGCTGCGTGATGTAGTGGTGTATCCCAGCATGGTGATTCCGCTGTTCGTAGGCCGGGAGAAGTCGATCAAGGCGTTGGATGCTGCCATGTCCGACAACAAGAAAATCCTGCTGGTGGCGCAGAAAAATGCGGAAGTGGATGATCCGGGTATCGACGACATTTACAGTATCGGCACGGTTTCAACCATCCTCCAGCTGCTGAAGCTGCCGGATGGCACGATCAAGGTGCTGGTGGAGGGCATCGAGCGTTCACAGGTGGTGGAATACCATCAGGAAGGGGAATTTGTCAGGGCACAGATCTCCCTGATGACGGCGGCCACCGAGCCTGCTGATGAACGTGAGCTTGAAGTACTGGCACGTTCGCTGAACGGCATGTTCGAGCAGTACGTGAAGCTGAACAAGAAGATTCCCCCGGAGGTCCTGACCTCGCTGGCAGGCATAGACGATCCGACCCGCCTGGTGGATACGATCGCTGCACACATGTCGCTGAAACTGGACGAGAAGCAGTTCGTGCTCGAGATCGGTGATGTACGCGCACGGCTTGAGCACCTGATTAAGCTGATTGAAGGCGAGCTGGATGTGCTGCAGATTGAAAAACGGCTACGCGGCCGTGTCAAGCAGCAAATGGAAAAGTCGCAGCGTGAGTACTACCTGAACGAGCAGATGAAAGCCATCCAGAGAGAACTCGGGGAACTTGAGGAAGCGCCGAACGAGGTCGAGGAACTGGCAGACAAGATCGAGAAGGTCGGGATGTCCAAGGAAGCCAAGAAGAAGGCCAGCACGGAACTGAACAAGCTGAAGATGATGTCCCCGATGTCTGCGGAAGCCACGGTGGTACGCAATTACATAGACTGGCTGGTAGGGGTGCCCTGGAAAAAGAAATCCAAGGTGCGCAAGGACCTGGCTGCCGCAGAACGCATCCTGGAAGAGGATCACTACGGCCTGGACAAAGTCAAGGAGCGCATCATCGAATACCTGGCCGTGCAGCAACGCGTGCAGAAGCACAAGGGACCGATCCTGTGCCTGGTTGGCCCACCAGGTGTGGGCAAAACCTCGATCGGCAAGTCCATTGCGCGGGCCACGCGCCGGAAGTTTACCCGGATGTCACTGGGCGGTGTGCATGACGAAGCCGAGATCCGGGGTCACAGGCGAACCTATATCGGCTCGCTGCCTGGCAAGATCGTGCAGAACCTGTCAAAGATCGGGGTTCGCAATCCGCTGTTCCTGCTGGACGAGATTGACAAGATGTCCATGGATTTCCGGGGCGACCCGGCTTCCGCCATGCTGGAAGTACTGGATCCTGAACAGAATCACACCTTCAACGACCATTACCTGGAAGTCGATTTTGACCTGTCCGATGTCATGTTCGTTGCGACAGCCAACACGCTGAACATACCCAGCCCCCTGCTGGACCGCATGGAGGTGATACGCCTGCCGGGTTATACCGAGGATGAAAAGAAGAATATTGCCATGCGTTACCTGGTACCCAAGCAGGTCAAGGCGAACGGCCTGAAGGATAACGAAATCCAGTTCAGTGACTCGGCCATACGCGACATGATCCGCTATTACACCCGGGAAGCCGGGGTGCGCAACCTTGAGCGGGAAATCTCCAAGATTTGCCGCAAGGTCGTCAAGTCCATGGTACTGGGCAGCGATAAGAAAAGGGTCTCCATTACACCGCGCAGCCTGTCCCAGTATCTCGGCGTCAAGCAGTTCCGGTACGGTCTGGCCGAAGACAACGACCAGATCGGGCAGGTTACGGGCTTGGCCTGGACGGAAACCGGGGGGGAACTGCTCACCATCGAGGCGGTTGTCATACCCGGCAAGGGGAAGACGAGCCGTACCGGGCAGCTGGAGGACGTCATGCAGGAATCCATACAGGTGGCACACAGCGTAGTGCGCAGCCGCGCAGACGTACTCGGGATCAAACAGGATTTCTACGAGAACACAGACATCCACATTCACGTCCCCGAGGGGTCAGTGAAAAAGGACGGGCCCAGTGCCGGGACTGCCATGACGACCGCGATCGTATCCGCCCTGACAAGGATTCCGGTGCGCGCCGACGTGGCCATGACGGGCGAAATGACCCTGCGGGGCGAAGTCCTGCCGATTGGCGGGCTGAAAGAGAAGCTGCTTGCGGCACATCGGGGCGGAATTAAGACGGTACTCATACCGAAGGAAAACGAGAAGGATTTGAGTGAGATTCCTAAGAACATCAAGCAAAAGCTTGAAATCATTCCGGTACAGTGGATAGATGAAGTACTTCAAGTGTCCCTGGTGAAGATGCCGGAGCCACAGAGAGAATCTCAGGTTGTGAGTGGCGTCGAGGCTGAACACGAACCGGCTGTTTCCAAGACCGGTCCGGTTCAGGCGCATTGAACAGTGTCTTCGGTTGACTTGCTTCCGGGTCACTTGGTATAAAACGGGCATTCGGTGATCTTTGTACGAGCCACATAGAGCCTAAATTTAAAGGGCGTGCCGATTCGCAGCCGAAGCCTTTGCCCGTATCCACGGCAAACAAAGGCCATTCTGCATTCGGTCCCCACAGGAACTTTTATGCAGTTGCCAGGCTGCATGCCAACAATCAGGGGAGTCAAAAAGAATGAATAAAAGCGAACTTGTTGAAGTCGTCTCGGATGCTGCGAGCCTTTCCAAGGCAGACGGTGCACGTGCAGTCGATGCTGTCTTGAGTTCAATCGCGGCTGCATTGAACCGTGGGGAAAGCGTGACGCTGGTCGGATTCGGTACCTTCCAGGTCAAACAGCGCAATGCCCGCACCGGCCACAATCCCCGAACAGGAGAAACCATACAGATTGCCGCCAGCAAGGTTCCCACCTTCAAGGCTGGCAAAGCGCTCAGGGATGCTGTAAGCTAGCGCGCCTTTTTGGGTGCTTAGCTCAGCTGGTAGAGCGTCGCCCTTACAAGGCGGATGTCGGGGGTTCGAATCCCTCAGCACCCACCAAGGGTCTAACTGTCAGGAGTGGTAGTTCAGCTGGTTAGAATACCGGCCTGTCACGCCGGGGGTCGCGGGTTCGAGTCCCGTCCACT
>WTFY01000016.1 GCA_011523795.1 Gammaproteobacteria bacterium | reverse complement strand
AACCACGCCTCGAACGCTGTTGGCAACTTTCGTCCAAAGAACCGAGATTGTCTCCTGCAAAGGACATTTTATCTCCGTGTCCAGTCGGTATTGAGTGCCTGACAGCAATGATATCGTAGTCCACCAGAACCTCTTTGACAACCAATTTCAGGGTTTTCCGCTTCTCTTCAGTGGTACTGATATCGGCAGATTTCTTGATTTTCCCGATGAATCCCTCTACAGACTCACTTATTTTCAGATAACGCTGCCTTTCTTCTGCAGCTGAAGTCAGGGATTTGAGCTCAGAATCCACTGTCTTGATCTTCCTGTCGATCTCAGGCGCTCGCTTGCGCAGTTCGTCTATGTCAACAAGTTCCTCCTGATATGCATCAAGCAAACGCTTATGCTGTTTCTCAAGACGCTTGCGCTGACCCCGTAACTTCTCCTCCCGGATCTGATCTGAACCACTATTGCCTGCCATGGTAATTCGGCGATCAATTTCCTCTCGGACTAGTTGAGGATTGCACAGCAACTCAATAACCGATTTCCACACAATGTCGTCAAGAGCATCCTGACGAACCGGGCGGTTGTCACAACGCGCGCCGCCCTCATACCGATATCCATCTGACCCGAGACAACGGTAATAATAAATCTTGCGCTTCGATGTCCGCGTTGATGTGCGATAGCACGCATACCCGCAACGATTGCAGACCAGCATGCCCTGAAGCAAAGACGGTTCCGTTGCCCCTCGAGGATGCTGCCTGCGGTTCCTCTCAAGCAGCTCCCCCGCCGCTTCATACACATCCTCACTGACAATAGCCGGCACCGGTATCCCGATCCACTGGTCCCGAGGAAGCTCCCTGTTGGACGAACTCCTTGGTGAATATCCCCCCTTTTGCCGCAGTGGACGCGTTATCCGCTGACGTTTTGCCACCTGCGTCTTTCCGAAAGCGGCCATGCCCTTGTACGCGGGGTTGCGCAACATCGCCCAGACTGTTGAACGGCACCACCTTGCTTTACCACTTCGCGTTGCCACTCCATGGTCATTGAGCCATCGGGCAATAGCGTTGATCGTCATTCCTTGTTCCGTATACATCTCAAAGACCTGGACAACTATCTCCGCCTGCTCCTCTATAACCTCGTACCTCGCCTCGCTATATTTGTCTTTCCCCACATAAAGATAGCCGTAAGGAGCGCCTGACAACACGTTCACCGAACCCGCTTTTGCCCTGTGCATCTTCCCACGACGGCTACGCTCCCGAATCTGCGCGCGCTCATACTCCGCTATCATCCCCTGGAACTGTACCAGAAGCTCTCCCTCGGGAGTCTTCTCCGCCGGCGCATTGATGAACTGCACATCAACCCCGTTGCGTTCAAATTCCTCAATGAGCAAAACCTGATATGGATATTTCCTGCTTAAACGGTCCGGAGAATAAACCAGCAGCACATCCAGCCTGCCTTCGGCCGCAAGATCACGTACGCGGTCAAGACCAGGGCGCACAAGTGTCGCGCCGCTATATCCTTCATCTTCAAACACCAGATCATCCGCTACCACAAGACCCAGTTTTTCTGCGTGAGACATCAACGCTTGAGTCTGACTCCCTATCGTCTGATCTTTTTTCTGTACGTCCGACGACACCCGAGCGTAAACAGCCGTTGTCTGCATCTGCTCTCCTCCTTCCTGTTAACAGCATATTCTCCGGAACCAGAGTCCCGAATGCCCGAACCAACTTCCTGTGCGCAATACGGTCAAATACGGACTCAAATACCACCGCGCGACCCGAGGAAATCGTCTCAGTCTCTTCCTTCGCCATGTCTTGAGATCTCCCCTTCCAGCGCACGCCCTACAAAGTCGCTTAGCGTACATCCATCGTCGCGAACCCATTGACGCACTGCCTGAAGAAGTCGTTTGGAAATCCTGACTGTCAGCGTTGCCTTGCTGTCCGGAACCGCAACCGGCGCGGAGAGCTTCTGCGCCGCGGCCAGATAACGATAGGACTGTTGTCTTGAGAGCCCCTGGGACTGCATCATTTCTCTTGCAGCATCGGCGCGGCTTCGCCCCTGAGCAAGAAGAGCGAATGCCGCGTTGAGATGCTGAGCATATACCGTATTTGATGATCTCGCCATGTAGCATATATATACTCCTGCTTATGATACTTGTCAACATGCTCAACAGATCACCTGTATTCGATTTTACGGTCAAACTCAAAGTTGCCAACAGCGTTCGAGGCGTG
>WTFY01000021.1 GCA_011523795.1 Gammaproteobacteria bacterium | reverse complement strand
GATGAGACCTTTATCGGCACCCTCAAGGCCAAGCCCAAGAACCACCGGGGCTATGCCCAACGCAACAAGGTGCTTTCACTGGTGGACCGCAACACGAGCAAAGCCAAAAGCGTTGTCGTGGACGATCTCAAGGTCTCCACCCTTTCTTCTTGCCCATCCTCAAGGAGAATATCGCAGATGAGGCGCACGTAATGACGGATGAGGCCCAACATTACAGTCAGGTGCACAAGCACTTTGCCAAGCATGACACGGTGCAGCACAGCACCGGCGAATACGTGAACGCCTTTGACAGTGCGATCTATACCAACACGATTGAAGGGTATTCCAGCATCTTCAAGCGGGGCATGAAAGGCGTGTACCAGCACTGTAACAAGCGGCACCTGCACCACTATTCGGCAGAGTACGAGTTCCTTTACAACAACCGTGAGGGCAACGGCTTTGACGATGCCCAGCGTGCCGCTCATGCCCAGATTGGAGCAGCGGGCAAGCGGCTCACCTACTAGGCACTGCTTGAAAAACCTGAAAAAGATCAGTGGATACCGCCCGTGCAACTGGATTTCTGGGCGGTTGACACAGAGTAAACTATTAACTTGGGGAATTATGTAGCAAAATCCGTAAGGTTAAAGTGTGCGCCAGCTTCACCAACATAAGAAGTGGTACCAAACAATCCACTGGATCCACCGGCGCACAACAAAGGGCAGGATACTATCCTAGCTATGATTTTTCAAAGATAATAACGCCAAATAAAAAAGGAGTTAGAGAACCGTTCATTGCTAACGATATATCTTTTATCTCGGCTGGCCCGAAAGCACGTTCTGCAACAAGCGTATTATCAACACCCAGAAATTTTTATACAAATGGTGATTTGACTAGATAAGAATTTATAAGCATGACTGCAATAGTAAAAAATCCAGGTAACTGGACAAAACTATCAGAATCATCTTATGCCATTGACTGTGGTATGAAGTTCCGGATGCAGGTGGGTATGGGGATTAAAGGATGCTCGCCGCAAATCGATAGCAGAGCATCTCTACGATATTCTCCTGGCAAAAGAGGCAGAGCGCATATTGAGGTGCTTCGAGCCAAAGAAACATGATAACGAGGACTAGACCATCATGAGAACCAAACTGATTTTTATGGCATGCCTGATCGTTTTAACAGGGTGTGGTATCCTCAATGACGATGTAACCATTATTCAACCGAAGTACAGGGTTGTAGAGGGTGGGTTGGAACAGTGCAGGGAAGCTCTGATCCAAGACCTTGCAGGGGAAAATTCGCTGCGAATTACCAAGGAGACCCGCAAGCTGTACTCGATGCAGGCAATGTCATTTTTCACCCTGATCCAGTCTTTCTCTGAAGAAATGCAGGTGCGGTTACTGTACGCTTGCGTATCGAGAGGGTGAAGTCAGGCAGTACCGCGAAAGCCTGCCATGCAGAAATCCTCCGAGAGGCTGGACATATGAGGGCCAATCTCCTTGTCAGGAATCGCTTTCATAGGGCTGCAGCCCCATGAACAACCCAAGCCCATCATCTCCCGCAAGGAGTACTTGCGCCGCAATCGCAGACGCAGCCGTACCGAGTGGGTACTGCGGTTCTTGATGGCCGGCGCAGTCATCCTCCTGATAGTGGCCGTAGGTATTCTGGGCACGTGCTTCGCCATTGCGGGCCTTGCTGCGCTGTTTGGTTAGGGCATGGTTGTTCACTACATCCCGCCCAGAAGAGAGCACTCCCACTGGATTGCTTGCGGTATCGGCACACCGAAAGCCCACAAGTGGTGGAAGCGCGTATTCTGTCAAGATGTCCGGGCGGCTGGTGGGACGGCGGCCCAGTATACTAGGAACCTGTTCAGGGCCACCTGCAAGCGGTGCCTAGCTGCCATGAAAGCAGGGTAAGCATACTATTATCCCCTCCGTGTTGTGTTAAGCGGAACAACGTGTTGTGGAATGAATCGGCACACAAGGCTGCTGGAACAGCTTTGGCAAGTATCGTAGCAGGGCTAGATATTTTTTTGACGATGATCCAAACACTGCCCATACAACCATACCGGAAATGCAGACGGCTGAAACCGGGCAACGGTGATTTGAGAAATTGTTTGGAACTGGCGGGCAAATTTGACTCAGTGACAGGTTCAGGCTTGTTGACCAAAATGAAATCCATAATATACATGCTCATGTCAATGGGATTAATATACGGGCTGCTCGTTTCTCCCGGAATGGCTGATGCACCGGTCATTGGCCTGATCGTCAAGACCGACACCAATCCGTTCTTTGTAAAGATGAAGGAAGCTGCCCGCCAGAAGGCAGTTGAGTTCGGCATCGAGCTGCACACCTTCGCCGGTCGATACGACGGCGATACGAAGACCCAGATCGAGGCGATCAGGCATCTGGTCGCCGCAGGCGCACAAGGCATTCTCCTCACGCCTTCGGACCCTGCTGTCCTTGCCAATACAGTCTTGGATGCGCGTGAAGCAGGCGTGCTGGTCATTGCCCTGGATACACCCTTTGATCCGGCAGATACTGCAGATGCTACCTTTGCCACTGACAATTTCCGAGCTGGTGAACTGATCGGAATGTGGGCCAAGGCAAGAATGGGTGCTTCCGTCAGCAGTGCCAGCATCGTGACACTGGATGGATCCGAGGCACAGACTACGGTGGATGTGTTGCGCAACCAGGGATTTCTCAAGGGTTTTGGCATCGACCTAGCTGATCCTAGAAAGATGTATGACGAAGACGATGTCCGCATCATCGGTCATGGCACGACCCATGGTACGGAAGCAGGTGGACGATCTGCCATGGAAACACTGATCCGGCAGAAACCAGGGATGGATGTCGTGTATGCGATCAATGAGCCTGCGGGAGCCGGTGCCCATGCGGCGCTCAGGGCACTGGGCATGAAGAAGGAGGTACTGCTCGTTTCCATTGACGGAGGCTGCCCGGGGGTCAGAAGGGTCGCCGCTGGAGCGCTCGGTGCCACTGCCATGCAGTATCCTCTCAGGATGATATCCCTCGGGATCGAAGCAGTGGTCGAGTTTGCCAAGACAGGAAAAAAACCTGAAAATACACCAGGTCTGGACTTCCATGATACCGGTGTGACACTGGTGACCGACAAACCAGTCGCGGGAATCCCGTCCATTTCCTCCAAACAGGGTCTGAAAGCATGTTGGGGAAATGCCGATCCGTCGCACAGATGAACGGCTCAGCAGGAAACTGCAGCTTCGTGCAGAGACCTTCCCCTGCACGAGGGTATCTCTAGAATTGATACTTGAGGTTCAGACTGATCCCGAACATCTCAATATCGTCCACCGCAAGATGATAGGTCACGGGCTCACTGCCATCCCTGCGAAGATTGGGCGCATGGCTGCGCAATTGATCCCACATGTCGCGGTCCCTGAAGGAGTCGTAGTGAACCCAGCGCCCCTTGACCCCCAACATCAACGATTCGGTGAGCGCATAGTCGACCCCTGCCAGTACCTGATACCCGAACAGGGTATCCTCAAGTTTCTCACTTTCAGTGGTTGTTGTACCGGCAAGGTTGCGTTGGATTCCGGTAGGAACACCGTCAGATATCGCAGGACAGGAAGCAGGATCGCTTCCGGTCCGGATGGCACACGGATCAACATTGCGCGCCCATAGGGCAGCGTATTCCAGATCGGTAAAACCAAAGCCTATTCCAAACCCGATGTAAGGTACAAACCTGCTGTCTTGTGCAAAGTCCAGGTACAGGTTGGCGAACAGATTATGCGAGGTGAGACTGTCGATGCGCTGCATCGCTGTCTGGAGTTCATTGCGTGACTTGTCATAGGTCCCGCCAACTCCAACTGGCGTGTGATAGGCTTCGTCATAGCCAGTGTCACGATAGAAATACTCCAGCTCGATTCGAAATCGGGACTCCCTTACACGCTGCCCCAGAGCAATGCCAAGCAAAACTCCTTCATCAGAACTAAAATTGCCCTGAATCGCATCACCGGTACGCGGTGCAGTGCAATTTGGCTCACCGTCAGTACCCGTGAGCAAAGCATAGTCTGGATTGATGTACTCATCACAAACGCTGGGCCGGTCATCATCGCGCCCGTCGATATCCAGTGATTCACCAAAATTTCTTCCCAAGTCACTGCTGACATAGAAGCCACCAGCCTGTACCGGAAACGCTATCCAGACTGCAAAACCTGCTGTCAGGACTGCAAATATATAATATCTGTTCATGCTCTTATTCTATCCCTATTCCAGTGACCTCCTGTCTGCTACAGTCTCAATTGGCTACATGGGAAGCACTGTATATGCAGATCTTTACTCACTGAATGAAATACAGTGTGTAATTAGATAAAGGATTTATCCGTACCACCACATCCAGCCCATCTATCACTGGATTACCGGCCTTCTGCGTTGGAATCTATTACTTTAATTCATTCATAACATCAAGTACTGACACATGCATGGGACTTGACAAGCCAGTGTTCCCGATACAGGCCATGCCCAAGAAGTGATTTGTTCAGAACCGATACTTCAGGTTCACGCTGATTGCAAACATCTCAATATCATCAAGCTTGACTTTCCCTTTTACAAACTCCCTGTCGCCCCCGTCTGCCTGTTCCGAGGTTCGCAGGTAAGGCGCATGACCACGCAACGGATTCCAGACAACACCCTTCTCACTCAACGATCATACTCCACCCAGCGCCCCTTGATTCCCAGAATCAACGTGTCGGTCAGTGCATAGTCGATCCCTGCGACTAACTGGTAGCCGAACAACGTATCTTCCAGTTGCTTCTGTGCAGCACTGGCCGTGCCCGCCAGATTCGTACGGATTTCCTGTGCATTGGGCAGCCCTGCCCCGGTCTCAATCCAACTCGCATCCGAGTTTCTGGCCCACACGGAACTGTAGTCCGCCTCGGTCAGCCCCACCCCGATGCCTATCCCGATATACGGCGTAAACCTGCTGTCGTTCGTAAAGTCTGCATACAGGTTTGCAAACAGGTTGTGGGAAACCAGGCTGTCAATGCCGTCAATTGCCCTGACAATTTCCTGCTCCAGCTTGTCACTGTTTTCCCCTGCTCCGCCGTGTACATCGGAAATCTCATCATAACCGGTATCCCGGTAGAAGTACTCCAGTTCCATACGGAACATAGAATCGTTCAGAAGGTACCCGAGGGCTACACCGAACAATACCCCCTCATCAGCGCTGAACCCGTTCCTCCAGCCCCCGGTTGAGCCTCGATTGGAACCCGTGCAGCTATAGCTCACATACCCTGCTGTCCCCTCGACCTGATTGTACCTGGGGTTGATGTAGCCGTCACATACGCTGGCACGATCATTATTCGAACCGCTCATGTCCAGGGACTCTCCGAAGTTCATGCCCAGTTCACTGCTGAGATAGAACTTTCCTGCCTGCACAGGCATTATTGCCGAGAACAGTACCGCCACACTGATCAAAGTTGCATACAAGAAATGTCTGCTCATCCCCAATCCTCCACCATGGCCTGTATTTTTCTTTGCTCAGCAAGTGACCCCCCGGAGAACGGCGATCTCCACATCAACGGGCGTATGCTCTCCTCGAACAGGTATGCTGTCAATTCACTTCAGCAGAGTAAGAAGCAGTGCTTTTGAACCTGCCCATTCAAAACGGATACCCTGTCCAGCATGCTAGTGTACTGGTATCTCAATACCTTCAGTGAACAAATAGATTGACTACCTGTTCCACTGACACTGGAGGTATTCACGACCTGCTCCTGCCCAAGATACCTCACCATGTACGCACAACCTCCCTGGATGCCAGCATACTTATACTTGCCCGTGCCACCCATGAACTCTCACTGGTCTCGGTATTCCCATGATCGCGGATCGCACGAAGATTAAAGCTGTCCCCTGATGCACCCCGCATGGAACAATGGGCTTCCAGTACATATCTGGCTTTCTGTTCGCTTCGCATAGACCAGACAACTGGTCCGGTAATACTCCTCCGCCACAAAGGACTTTGCGCTACTTTCCAGAATCGTGCCGTTCCCTTCCAGTTTTCCAACGGTGAAAGACTGGTCCGGCCAGTCCATCGAATGATAGTGTTTCTCCCATATCGTCATCATGTCGAAGCTGCCGGTATCCGCTGCCGTGACACCAGAGGATATTACAAGAAGGGCTGCAAGAAGCAGTGGTCTGATCGTGTACGTCACCGTGGAAGTGGGGAAGTCTATTGTCCAGCCAATATATCACACAAAAGTACTCGACCATGGACCATTGCTAGAACGCACGGTGGTAGCGGGCCAGCAGTACGGCCTCATGGTCGCCTCGAACGTGTCCCGCATCATGCGAGACGATTCCGGCCAGGTGCACCTGCCCGCCTACCCACGGACGAGACCAAGTCAACTCCAGGTCCAGCTGACGACCCGAGGGTTCCAGGTCCACGGCGGCTTGCCTGATGTTGACCTGCCCGTCGGGGGTGCGACCCGCTACCCAGTGCAGCTTTACATGGCCTGCCTCAATGCGCAGCGGCTGGGACAATCGAAAGGCCCAACGCCCTCCCACAAGATCGAAATCCTGGCCGATGAAACCCAGTGCAAAGGAACTGGCCCACAACTTCGATGGATCACGCATCATGCCGGGTTTTGACATTTTTGTATCACTCGTGCCTGCATGGGCGCTGGCCAGCACACTCCAGCTATCGTTCAGAGGATGATGTACGGACAGCCCCACAATGCCAGTGTCTGCGCTGATTGCACCGAAGGCCCCCCTTGCCCGGCTGCCGACCAGCCCCCGGGCTTCGCCCAGCCATCCTGCCTGCAGCGCAAGGTATCCCCCATTGGAGCTGCCGAACTGGTACTCCGTCAGAAAACCTGTGGCTTTGCTGGCCTCGGTATCACGCCGTTTGCCGTACTGTGCCGTACCCTGGAAGGCGGCAATGCGCAATGCACCCGGTCCGATACTGGTTGCATAGCCGATGCGAGCACCGTTACGTGTAAAGCTCAGAAACGGATTGGTGAAAGCGCTGTCGTCAGTAAAGGTACCCGGCCTGATTAACCTGTTACCGTCTTCTGCCTTACCATCGTTTGCATACAACCCGAATGACCAGCCCGGGTGACTGCGAACCCCGAACTGCAGCTGCCCGCCCCCCAAAGGATGCGCCAGCATCAGGGAACCGAGCGAGCCGGGATACGAGGCATCCGAGGTGCCCGAAATATGGTTGCCAGTCCGTAAACCCGAACCGTACTCGTCACCAATGCCTCCTGAGGTTGAGACTGCATCCAGGCGCAACCGAAACGCCATGGTGCCCGCTACCTCCCAAGCGGTACCGCCCGAATCGTATCCCAGTGTCCTGAGACGCTCCTCAAGCGTAGGGGCAGCATGGGGACGAAGGTGATCGCGCAGCGGACGGAAAAATGGGGCATTCAATGCATCGAAGCTCGCTACCTCCTCAGATACTAACCCCTGCACCAACGAGTCGCCAAAAGCTTCACCAAGGTTAATCATGCTGTTTGTACTCGGGGCCGAGGGGCCGGAAAGTGAGACTCCGGCCAGCATCCGCATTTCGCCCACGGGCCTTGTTGCAGCATCCAGATCGAGAAAGCCCTGGCCGTACACATCCGAGTCCGCATAGATACCTGTTTTGTCAGCTGTTGTCAGGATGCGTTTCACGATCTCGTCGTTGCCGAGCTGATTGCGGTAGTGCTGTGCGAGCAGGCCGATCCCTCCCGTCACAAACGGTGCGGCAGAAGAGGTTCCAGATTCCTGGAGTCTGAGATAGCACTCCTCGGTACCGTTCGGGCAATAAAAGCCTGGTACGGGTCCGATAATGTCAACACCCGGTGCGGCCAAGCAAAATGCTTTCGCAATTCCGCAGCGATTGGAAAACTCCGCAATCGCCCCTTGCTGATCCGTTGCCACCACCGCCAGGGAATGACCGCGCAACTCCGGAATGCGCACCGGAAGCCCGGCTACGATCTCAACCGAGGAGCCAGACTCAATCGAGCCATCCGGCTTGATCTCCCCACGAGCATTGCCGGCCGCCCATACATAAACGGTGCGCTGACCTGCAGGCGTATCTCTCTGGGCGATGGCCTCGATCGCGTTGGGGAAACGCTCCCGCATCTCCTCAGCTCCAAAGTCCTCGATGTTGCCGGAAAGGCCAAAACTGGCATTGATAGCCATGACTTTGGAGTTCAAGCGGTTGAAGGCCGTTGCAAACTGCCCCTCAAGCACAGACTCAATGCCTTGGATCAACGCGGGAAGATTCAGGATCTGCTCAGGCGTAGGGTTTTCGGGAAGAATGTCCTCAATGATCTCATCGACACTGGGAAAGCCCACCGAGATGACCTTCGCATCGAAGGCGACACCGTGAACGGCAGACTCATTTACGGGGCCGTCATCGGGATCAGTACGTCTGTTCGCCGCCATGATGCCCCCCACAAAGGTGCCATGTCCAAGTGTACTTAGACAGGTACCATCAGATGCACGATGCCCGCAGGTGCTGAAGTCGGGGTCATATCCCTCGATATTGGCAGACTCCAGCTTTCCCTTAAACTTGGGATGACTTGGATCAACTCCGCTGTCAACAATGCCGAGTGTGATACCCTCACCAGTTGCACCACGTGCATAGGCATAGTGCGCCTTGACCTGATACAGTGCATACTGGTTACGAAACTCGGGATGTGCAGCATATTCCTGTCGCAATGCCGCTTCCTGTATGACGGGATCAGGGACTACTTGTGCTGGGTCGAGCCCGGCCTCACCACCTCCGCCGCAACCCGTCACGAGAATCAGCAGCCCACCGATCAGCATCAAATAACGGACTGCCCAATACAAGATATGGCACCGCAGCCAAACAGATTCAGGAATAAGTCGTGTCGTCATGCAACAGGAACCATGCATCCCGGAGTAATCCAGCCGGTCTAGCAATGGGGTGTGCTGGAGTGTGCAATCGAAATGCGACATGGCTATACCTGTTAGGATTATGGTGAACCGAGGAAGTGTAGCTTAATATCCCAAGCTGTCAAACTGAGACACTACCGATCTGCTGGTAGTGTATACGTTTGAAATAAGCAGGCTCGACAAGGTAAGATAATCTGGGAAGCCAGAGCACGAACGCTGGCTTCCCGGTTCTTAATCACCCGTTTGCGCGAACGGGCAGCGGCTGTGTACCACATCAGCCTCTCGTGCAAAGGGAAATTTGACTGGAGGTAGATATCAAAAGATTCTCAGGCACCCGGATACAACTCAAGCTGGATTTCTATGGGCTGATTCACGTGCACCCCCAGCAACTCCACAGATCACTTTTGCATGAGGTTCATTCGTAAAAACTGACTCGCTGGACCGAGCCTTCTACAACTTCATTGGATAAATAGAGGGAAGACATGAAGAAAATAATCCTAGTATTGATTGCTCTCGCCTTGTCTGGATGTCAACAATTAACTTGGCTCACGCCCCCACCATCTGCTGCCACTGTGAGAAGCATTGAAAAGCTTGGTAAAAATATTTATCGCATAGAATTACAAGGCTCTGCCACAACTACCAATATCAACGCGTGGGAGAGAGAGATAGTAATCATGTGTGACAACTGGTTGAACCCACATAAATTCAGCGTTGATCTGGAGAAAGTTTCAGAGAACTCCGCCTGGTTTGTATGCAAACCCCTCCATGTGCCTGCGCCACATTTTGTTGAATAAACAATACTTGGAAAAGTTCTCGTGTTATATGGCCCAACTGAGTGAAGAACCGGCAACAACAATTACAACAGTACATGACAGAGGCAGAGAATACGGCCCAAAATACCCGGAATCAACAGATCACTCCAAAGTATCAGACTGAAAGATTATTCTCTATGAAACAGGGAATTATATTTATTGCTAGACATTGTTTAGTTACTCTTTTGATTTTCTTACGGATTTCTTTTTTTTTCTTTTTGAGAGCCAAAGCCAGCTTTTCAGGGGTTGCTCCCTTGAAGCGCGGGTCTGCTGGCAACTGCCCGTTGCCCTTCATGATCGCGCCCCCGATTCATAGCCATTGTCCGCAATTAACTCCCGATACTTGAGCCGCTTTCCAGACAGGCCAAGAGCCAATGAGGCCATCTGTGCTAGCGTATCCACTTCGCACAGATTGTGACGGCCTACGAACTCCTGAACGTAGCGGTTCAGGTGCTTTGGACTCATCTTGTGGAATGTGCCCTTGTGTGCTCTCTTGAACATGCTCCAGAAGCTTTCCACGCCATTGGTGTGTTCTGCCTCCCTGACGTACTCACAGATGCTGTGCTTTATGCTCTTGTACCGAAAAGGCAGGCTCTGGTAAGCCATTGCATCATCCGTGTAAACCTCGGCGAAAACATCGGCATTGCGCACGATAAATTCCTGCAAGGTCTCGGCATCGGTGCGGTCTACCATCTCGGCCCGCATTTGGTTACTGTCCCTGTCTTTCATTCCCACTATAGCGGCCATGTTGTGCGGCCCTCGCCCGGATTGCTCCGCACGTTTGGCAAGGCTCATGTTTGCACGCTTCACCTACATAGGTTTCGTCCACTTCCACCGGCCCGAACAGTGGCGGCTCGCCGCCTTGCTCGGCCCATGCCTCGCGCAAGCGATGCAACATGAACTATGCGGCCTTTTGCCCGATTTTCAGGTCTCGGTGCAGTTTCATGCTGGATACGCTCTTGAGGCTGGTCAGGCAAAGGTAAATTCCAATGGCCCAGCGAAGCGATATCTTGGAATCGGCCATCGCCGTACCTGTCTTTACACTGAAGTACTTGTGGCAATCGCTGCAATGGTAGGGCATCGGCTTGCCGCTCTTTACCTTCGTTGTGCGAGTGCTGCCGCAATGGCCGCAGCATCGCTCTTCGGGCCAGTAAATGGCTTCGAACCACTCAATGGCCGATTCCTCGGTCGGGAATATCCTCATCAGTTCAATGAGAGAGATACCCGCCCGGAATGCCTTGTCGGGTGCTTTACTTATGCTCCCTCCTTTAGTGCTTGGATAAAATGTGCCTCGCTGATAATGGCGGGTTTACCCTTCTTTGCTCGGTACTTGATAGCCTTCTCGATCTTGGTTCCATAGCTGCCATACTTCCATTGATCGGATGCGGTTTGCGCTATGACCAGATAATCCAGCTTCATTGAAACACCCTTCAGAACACCGCCCCTATTAAGCACAACTTCCCTGTACTCGTTGCATTTGGTGTCTTTAGGGAGAAAGTCTCCGATGAATTCAAAGCAGCTGCCCTGAAATGAAATTCTTGGTGGTGGTTCATCAAACACCACCGCCGGTTTCATGGGTTCACCGTCTATGGAAATTTCACCGGAAAAGGCAAGCAACTCCTGGAACAGTTCTCGTGATTCGGAGCTGTTCAGGACATCATCCTCGAACATGATTTCTAGCGTGTCGAACAGACTGCTGACTCTAGGGTCTTCGAGGCTGTCTACATCGTTGATCCTGAGCCAGTTAAGCAAGTATTCGCCCTCCTGCTGGTTTACTACTCCATCTGCAACCATCCCCTTGCAGATGCCAACAAGGGTTTGCAGGTCTCTGACCTTTATGCGTCCCTTGTCCTTGGCGTACATGGGACTGTACTAGAAAGAGAATGAAGCTGCCAATTCATGGTCGCACAACTCCCAAATGAAATTTGGAACTGTGAACCTTTCTCGGAACCCATTTTGATAGTGAAGCTCCATGCGGCCATCATCCACCACAAACCCCTTTTCCTTGTACAGATCGCCATAAGTTTTTATAAACTCCTCGCCATCTGGGCTAATTGCTTTGACCGTAAAGTTCTTGCCGCCTGTTTCAATTTTGAAATCAACAGGGTAGTTTATTTCTTTGTCTACTAAAGCCACAATTTCTTGCTTATTCAATCTAACCTCCTTACGGTTAGATTGTCTAGTTAGAGATATAATTCCTTTTTTATGGCGTTATTATATTTGACAAACCAGCACTAGGCTACTACCCTTCCCGTGTACGTCAGTGGTGCCGGGTATGACCCGCAATTCACACTCCTCGATAGGTGCTGCTGGCGTACACTGTGATAAACAGTAGGGCGTTGAATGCAGCCGAACCATGAAGTGGACAATACCCGTTATCATCATGCTTGCCATGACCGGAACCATTGCACTTGCACCGATCTGGCCGTGGGCAGAGGACTGCGAACTGGGCCTCACGGACGTCCGGGAGCTTGAACCTCAAGAGGGTGAGATATTCAGGCAGGAGTTCAGGATTGTATGTTGCGATCCTGAAATTGAGTGTGCCACTGCGGACCCCGTGAAGACTAGGTAAGCGTCTCAGGGCTTCTTTACAGCCTTCTGTGCTTCGCTACCTGTTTCAGCGTGTCGTTGAACCGATCCTTGGATTCATCACAACCCAGTTCACGGGCCTTGTCCTTGAACCGCTTTGACTGGCTTTCGCTATCGCTTGTGGGTTTGCTGCTCATCTATACAAGATATTGCGGTTTTGATAGTCTTT
>WTFY01000002.1 GCA_011523795.1 Gammaproteobacteria bacterium | reverse complement strand
ATGTGTTAAGCATGCCGCCAGCGTTCAATCTGAGCCAGGATCAAACTCTTCAGTTAAATGAATTTGCGGCTTGCGCCGCGACTCTCTCGACAGGCATCCGGTCCAGTCGCCTGTCCCGTCAGCCCATCCTATCTGAATGGTTATCACCCTTACTTCAAGGTAAGGCGCCTACAGAGCGCCCACACAAGTCATCTCGATTTCCACGTTTTCAAATAACGATCCCGACATGAAGCCGAGAGCACACTCAAGTGTATGCCTATATGGCTGGTTCTGTCAAAACTAGAACTCAAGCACTGACCGACCGTACAGGCTTGATCGACTCAGGAGTTGCGGGGATGCATTATAGGCGGGTTTTCATTCACGTCAAGCCGGTACCCCGAACGTCCGCGTGGCAGACAAGCCGGTTGCCGGTGGAGATGCGTTCCCTGACATTCGCCGGCCTGCCTTTCGATACATGATGCAAGGCCGTGCCCCTTGAGCAGCGTTTCGAAACCGGTTGGAAGCACACCCGGGAACTGATTATAATGCGGCACTGACAAGGGGGTAGCCAGCGGGCTGGCACATACTTCCCTACTCGAAAACCATTCCAGTTATCCAAACCGATGAGAGGTATCTCATCACAAGCTCTACAGGGAGGATCAAGGGAGTCTGCTACAGCCAGCAACCCGCCGAACAGGAGGCGGCTCAACCGGGAAACCACCTCTGCACGGGACGCATACCATTACCTGATGGCCGGCCAGCCGGATTCCGGTCCATTCTCAGGTAGCATCCTCTCGCATGGCCCGAGCGCAGTCCACTGATTGCCAAGGGATATCCGGACGGCTACACGGCATTCCTCACATACTACGATGAACAAAATCAAATCATATGTTTTCAATGCCTATGGAGCATTGCTGGATACCTATCTCCCGTTCGAGAAATACCGTGACGAACTGGGAGAGAACGCGCTGGTGATCTACAAGCTCTGGCGCGCCAAACGCCTGCAGTACTCTTCCCAGCTCAGCCTGATGAACCAGTTCACAAGTTACGACAAGATTCGGACGTATGCTCTTGATTTTGCATGTACTGTGTACGGTGTAGAAAGCGAGGAAATCAAGCAGAAGATCCTGAAGGCGCATTCCAGGCTGGTTTGCTACCCCGATGTCGAAGAAGTCCTGCGCATGCTGAAAAAAGAAGGCATGCAAATGGCCGTGCTGTCGAACGGCTCGCCGCAAAGACTGAACTCGACCCTGAAGCATGCCGGCATCAGTGAATACCTGGACGGCGTGTACTCAACCGAACAGGTGCATTGCTACAAGCCTTCTCCGGCAGTATACGAGTTTGTAGGCGAACAGCTGGGCCTTCCGCGCAACAAGATTTGCTTTGTATCTTCCAATTCATGGGATATTGCCGGGGCTGTTGCATGCGGTTTTCACACGGTCTGGGTCAACCGGTACGGCCGAACCCCTGAACAGCTGCCCTACAAGGCGGACCATGAAATCAAGGACCTGTCGGAGCTCTTCGCGGTGACATGACGGGGCAGGCGTACTGCCCGGGAATCAGTCCAGCCCAATTTTTGCAAACTTGCGTTTGCCCACCTGAACCACACCTGAGGTTCCGGCCTTCAGCACCAGCTTGGTATCCTCGACCCTGGTCCCGTCAATTTTCACGGCACCCTGCCGGATCATGCGGATGGCTTCGGAAGTGCTGGCCACCAGCCCGGCATCTTTCAGAAGATTCCCGATCGGTATCTTCCCGCCCTGGCACCGAATGGTCATTTCGGGCAAGTCATCGGGGATGGCGCTTTTCTGAAACCGGCGAATGAAATCCGCCTTCGCTTCGCGCGCAGCTTCTGCATCATGGAAGCGTTCAGTGATTTCATGCGCCAGCCTGAACTTGATGTCCCTCGGATTGGCACCCTTCTGCACCTCCTCTCGGAAGGACCTGATCTCGCTGGCAGGACGAAAACTCAACAGCTCAAAATAGCGCCACATCTTTTCGTCATCGACGCTCATGATCTTGCCGAACATTTCATTGGCCGCTTCCGTGATGCCGACGTAGTTGTCCAGGGACTTGGACATTTTTTCCGGGCCCTGCGTGATGCCTTCAAGGATGGGCATGGTCATGACCACCTGGGGAGCCTGTCCGTACTCCTTTTGAATTTCACGGCCCACAAGCAGGTTGAACTTCTGGTCCGTTCCACCGAGTTCCACATCTGCATTCAGCGCGACCGAATCATAGCCCTGGATCAGGGGATACAGGAACTCATGGATGGCAATGCCCTGCCCGGACTGGTAACGCATGCCGAAATCCTTGCGTTCCAGCATACGTGCCACCGTACATTTCGACGCAAGGCGAATGATGTCTGCAGCACTTTTCTCTCCCATCCAGGCTGAATTGAATGCAATCACGGTTTTTTCCGGATCGAGAATCCTGTAAATCTGTTCCTTGTAGGTTTCGGCATTTTGCTCGACGACATCACGGGAAAGGGGCTTTCGCATGACGTTCCTGCCTGTCGGGTCACCGATCATGCCCGTGAAATCGCCTATCAGGAAAATGATTTCATGCCCGGCAAGCTGGAACTGCCGCAGTTTGTTGATCAGCACGGTATGCCCGAGGTGCAGGTCCGGTGCCGTGGGGTCGAAACCGGCCTTCACACGCAACGGCGTGCCCCTTTCCAGCCTGGCCTTCAGTTCTTCAGCCAGCAAGACCTCCTCCGCCCCGCGGACCAGCTCGTCATAGGATGCATTTTCTGTCATTTTTTGCACTCGTACGGGAACACCAGGCAAACCTGCCTTTCAGGCTTTAAATGGCGAATCAGTTTTGCTAAATTCTGCTGATCATAAGAAACAGGGATGTCACCATTATGCCAAATTTTAAGATGATTCTCGTGCCTTCAACTTCTCCGGGTCTTTGCAGGAACTCAAATCCGTGAGGGTTTCAGGCAAAACACCCAGACAAGGCATCCCTTTCGTGTACGCCATCGCTGCCCTGTTGGCCGTGGCACTCATCACTGGCAGCGTATTCAATACCCTTTCCAGCCGAACCCTGCTGAACGATAACCGGTCACCCGAAGCTGAAGTGCCGTTTCCACCTCCACCCGAATCCCCGGTGATGCCCTTTCAGGACGAGGTGGTACCGGCTATCCCGCCCGAACCCCCGCGACCCGAAGCATTGCTTGAAAAACCGGCCGGGCCGGTTGTTGCCGGCCAACCCTTGCAGCATGAAACCGACACGACCATCGTCGTAAAGAAAGGTGACACGCTGTCCGGAATTTTCAACAGGCTGGGCCTGTATCCCGAACTCAACCGGATCCTCGAACTCGGCGAAGAGGTCAGGGAACTTGAAACCATCTACCCGGGACAGAAACTGCACCTGGCCCTGGACGGGGACAGGATCACCTACCTGGACTTCGAATCCAGCAAAACCCGCTCGCTCAGGCTGTACAGGACTGAAAGTTCATTCACCGCCGAGAAACTCAACCGGAAACCGGCCAGATACCTGCATGCAGCGGCTGGCATCATCAGCAGTTCCCTGTACCGCGCAGGGCGCAGTGCAGGGCTGTCCGATGCAATGATCATGAGCCTGGTACGCATCTTCGGGTGGGATATAGACTTTACCCGTCATATACAGGAAGGCGACAGCTTCACCGTCGTGTATGAAAAGCTCTACCTGGATGAAGAAGAGGTTGGTACAGGCGATATCATTGCCGCAGAATTCGTAAACGCCGGGAAGACTTACAGGGCATACCGTTACACCGACCTGTCCCGCCAAACGGACTACTACTCGCCTGACGGCAAAAGCATGCGTAAATCGTTTCTGCGTGCCCCGGTCAGCCTGGCGCATATAAGCTCCCATTTCAGCCTGAGAAGAAGGCACCCGATCCTGAACGTATTCCGTGCCCACAAGGGGGTGGATTATGCCGCAGCAACGGGCACTCCGATTATGGCTTCCGGAACAGGCCGGGTCATTTTCCGTGGGACCAGGGGCCAATACGGGAAAACGATCATTCTCAAACACGGTGACCTGTACACAACACTGTATGCGCACATGTCCAGGTATGCACGGGGCACGGGCGTGGGCAGCCGGGTGAAACAGGGCCAGACCATTGGCTATGTCGGACGTACAGGACTGGCTACCGGGCCCCATCTCCACTACGAATTTCGCATCAATGGAGTACACCACGATCCCCTGAAGGTAAGGCTGCCGGGAACCAGGTCACTGCCGGACTCGGAACTGGAGCATTTCAGGATGGACATTCAGCCCCTGGTTGCCCAGCTCGACGAAAACACACCGCACAGACTTGCCATGCAGGAAAACCAGGAAGGCACCTACTCACATTGAGCACCTGGACCGTCAGGCATGATATTCTGAAATCATGCCTGAGTTCTTCATCGGACTTATGTCCGGCACCAGTGTGGACGCCATCGATTCCGTACTCATGGATTTATCCGGGCCTGCCTCGCGTGTCATCACCCGTTCCAGCCAGGCCCTGCACAAGGAACTGAAAAAAGAAATCCACCGTGTGATCCTGAAGCGGGCCTGGCCACAGGACGTAGAAGACGCAGACCGCGAGTTTGCCAGGGCCTGCTCGGCATCCGTTCACCGCCTGCTGCAGGAGGCCTCCATTCAGGCCGACCGCATCACGGCCATCGGCAGTCACGGACAGACTGTTTTTCATGATCCTTCGGGAACTCCGGCCGTCTCGGTCCAGATTGGCAGTCCCGGACAGATCGCGCGCATCACGGGCATCCAGACCGTGGGAGAATTCCGCCAGGCGGATATCGATGCCGGGGGCCAGGGTGCGCCACTGGCCTGCGCCTACCATGAGGCCCTGTTCCGGACCAGGGAGGAAGACCGGACGGTCGTCAACCTGGGTGGAATCGCCAACATCACCTGCCTGCCTGCCGATCCGGCCTCGGATATCACGGGATTTGATACGGGCCCGGCCAACACGCTTTCCGATGCCTGGGCCCGCAAGCATCTTGAACGTGACTTTGACGACGATGGAAAATGGGCACGGGCCGGCACGATCGACCAGGACCTGCTGCACCGGATGCTAGAAGACCCCTATTTCAAGCGGCAGCCCCCGAAATCCACCGGTCGCGAAAGGTTCAACCTGTCCTGGCTGCGGCAAAAACTCGACCAGTACGGAAAGCCGGTCCGGAACGTGGACATCCAATCGACACTGGTAGAACTTACCGCACGGTCCGTCGCACGGGCAGTCGAATCCCATGCGCCCCGGACATCACGCGTCCTGTTGTGCGGAGGAGGCTGTTTTAACGCTTATCTTGTCTCGCGCATCAGGAAAGCCATGCGGGACGTGCCCGTCGCATGCACCGGGGCCTACGGGGTCCCTGAGAAATGGATGGAAGCCATGGCATTTGCCTGGCTTGCCAAGCAGCATCTGGAAGGAATACCCGGCAACATCCCCAGTGTAACCGGGGCCAGGCAGAAAGTGGTGTTGGGCAAGCTGTACCCACCGGACCGGGCCTGACTGCACGCACCATGAATGCCCAGGGCGCCCGGGTGCTTTGGTTACGAGCAGGTCGGGGCTTCGCGCTCAGCCCGGCGAGAATGAGGAACCACAACCGCAGGTCGTCTGTGCGTTGGGATTGCGGATGACGAACTGGGCTCCTTCAAGCCCTTCCGTGTAATCAATTTCTGCGCCCATCAGGTACTGAAAGCTCATGGGATCCACCAGCAGCATGATGCCCCCGTTCTCAACAGAGGTGTCCCCATCCTGCAAGTTCTCATCGAATGTAAACCCGTACTGGAATCCAGAGCATCCGCCGCCGCTGACGAATACGCGGAGTTTCAGGTTGTCGTTATCCTCTTCCTGAATAAGCTGCTTTACCTTGTTTGCGGCCGCATCGGTGAATATCAGTGGTGCGGGCGGCGCAGTCTCAGTTGCTGACATAAATCCACTCCTGTCGGAAAACGTAAGTCCAGTAAATACTAGACATCAAATAGTTAGTCAATATCCCTGTTATGCGCATCTTCGATGCCCGGAGACTGCCGGTGCACGAGTTTTCCATTGATCTCGGCTCCCGCCTCCATCTCCAGCGAGTGGTAGTAAATATCGCCGGTCACCTTGGCACCCTTTTTCAGCTCGATACTTGAACTGACATGCACATCGCCATGGACGGTACCGTTGATGACCACGTACGGGCCACGAATCTCACCTTCCACCGTGCCCGACTCACTGATGACCAGGACACACCCGTCTTCACATCTCGCCATGAGGTTCCCCTCGACGGTCCCTTCTATCTGCAACCCTCCGCCGTAGTACAGGTCGCCGACCACTTTCGAAGTGGAACCTATCAGCGTGTCTATCTGGACGGCCTTGATCTTTTTGCTAAACATCATATTCACTCCTTTCGCCCGATCCGGCGGAATCAGGATTCTCTGTAGACCTCGTTCCAGTCGTAGCGCACCGAGACAGGGTTCTCACTGCTGTCATCCAGGGTCAGCGTGATGTGTACGCTGTCCGGCTCGAAATCCTCAGGCAATGCAATGTTTCCCGAAATTTCCTGGAAGTACTTCAGGGAAAACTTCAGCGGGCCCGGGCTGCTGGCTGCACTGATTTGACCGAAATCGAGCCTGGTCTCCACCCCGTGGCGGGTCCCTCCGACTGCCATGCTCACCATGCCGGATGTTTTCTGCTGCTTTTTCGGCATCCCCGTCAAGACCAGTATATAGGCAAACTCGTCCGCGGCCCCGCCTTTCTGGAGATTGAAGGTCCTGACCTTTACCAGCCGGCGGTCGTCAGGAGTATACAGCGTGCGGTAAAAATGAAGTTCCCGGGCCAGTCCCTGCACCGCCGCTTCCTTCTCACGCAGCGACGCTTTCATCTTGTCCACGGCAATCGACTGGAGTTCGGCCGTGCGCCGCGCCGACGCGGCCTCGCTTTTCAGTTCACCGTTCAGTTTCTCCAGTAGCCTGATCCTGTCCTGGCTGTCAGAAACATCCGAAGTCCCGCTCCCGCCCACAAACGGCAGCCAATGGCTGTTCATCCCCAGCCAGAAGGAAACGCCCACCGCGACCAGCAGAATGAAAACCGCCGGGCCGGAGGAGACGAGCCGCATGACGGGCCATCTGATGCGGATCTTGCTTTTCATGTCCTGCAAACCCCGGGCAGTGCCGCACTAGGGAAACAGGCCAGACTGCATCAGCCCGACGGCTTCGTCGAGACCGAACATGATGTTCATGTTTTGCACCGCCTGGCCGGCCGCTCCCTTCACCAGGTTGTCGATCACCGACAAAATCACGACCGTGTCCCCCTCATAGGGGCGCTGCACGGACAGCCTGCAGAAATTTGACCCTCTCACATGCTTGGTTTCAGGCATCGCACCATGATTCAAGACCTCCACGAACGGCTCGCCGGCGAACCGCTCCTGATAGACGGCCTGCAGGTCCAGTGAACGGTCTGTTCCGGTGACGTACAGCGTGGCAAAGATCCCCCGCACCATCGGCGTGAGGTGCGGCGTGAACGTCAGGTTCACATCGGCCGCACAAACACCCTGCAATACCTGTTTGATTTCGGGCCAGTGGCGGTGTGCCCCGACATTGTATGCCCTGAAATTTTCCCCGGCCTCGCTGAACAATGCATGCACATTGGGATTTCGCCCGGCTCCGCTTACTCCGGACTTCGCATCCGCAATCACGTGCGCGTGCTCAGGCAGCCCGGACTCAAGCAGCGGCAACACTCCCAGTACCACCGCAGTCGGGTAACAGCCCGGATTCGCGACCAGCCTGGCGCTGTGAATCTGTTCACGGTTCAATTCCGGCAATCCATACACCGCGGCCTGCAGCAGGTCCGGGCAGGCATGCGCCTGCCTGTACCAGGATTCCCAGACAGCCGCATCCCTGATCCGGAAGTCTGCTGCGAGATCAACCACCTTGACACCTGCCTCAATCAGCTCGGGAACCATGTGCATGGCCGTTCCATTCGGCGCAGCGAAAAACACGCACTCGCAGTTCTTGAGTCCGGCCGGATCAGGCTGGATAAAATCCAGCCCCAGACGGGGCGACAGGTTAGGAAACAGGGCCGAGACCGGTTTTCCCGCTTCGCCGCGGGAAGTGACCGCCTGAATCCTGACCTCGGGATGGTCTACGAGAATGCGCAGGAGCTCTGCACCGGTATACCCTGTCCCGCCCACAATCCCTACTGAAATCATCGCTTTGACCCCGTGAATAAATTGTAGGCATGATACTAGATTAATGGTGCAAGCCAAACGCATAAGTTGCTGGCGGCTCTGGCATAATCCGGTTTATGAAGCCGCATTCCCCGATCAAGGCCCTTATCCAGCGTGCGCTCGAAGACCTGCGCCTGCGAACTTCACGACCGGATGCGTTGTCCCTGCTGGCGGTCCTGAGCGTGATTGCCGGGCTCCTGACGGGCCTAGTCATCGTTTCATTCAGGCTTCTCATTGAAACCGTGCAGGGACTGGCTCTCCCGGACGGTTTGCCCGGGAACTACGAGGGACTGCCGGTAAGCGTGCGGATCGCATTGCCAGTAGCCGGCGCCCTGCTGATCGCACTCGTATTCAGGATCTGGGCCAAGGGCGAACATACGGTGGGCGTGCTGCACGTGATGGAACGGCTGACCTACAAACAGGGCCACCTGCCCCTGCGCGGCCTGATCATGCAGTATGCAGGCGCCGCCCTGGCCATTCTTTCGGGACAGTCACACGGGCGGGAAGGACCCTCCATCCATCTGGGCGCAGCCACCGGCAGCTTGCTGGGACAACGCCTGGGCCTGCCCAACAATACGGTCCGCACCCTGGTCGCATGCGGCACGGCAGCAGGCATCGGCGCTTCCTTCAACACCCCGCTGGCCGGGGTGATCTTTGCGCTTGAAGTGGTGATGATGGAATATACGCTGGCAAGCTTCCTGCCTGTCACCCTGGCTGCAGTAAGTGCCACTGCGGTTTCCCGCATGGTGTTCGGCGGCGGGGCCGTATTTTCCGTGCCGAGCTTTCCACTCACCACGCTGCTGGAGCTGCCCTATGTCATGCTGCTGGGGGTGGCCACCGGTTTTGTTGCATTTGCCTTTATCAACCTGGCGAGGATTTCCGCCAGCGCGGGGCAACACATGCCGTTCTGGACGAGGCTCCTGCTTGCCGGGTCCATCACGGGCATCCTGGCGGTGTTTGCCCCACAGATCATGGGCCTCGGCTACGACACCTCCAGCAATGTCCTGAACAGCAATATCGGGTTGACCCTGTTGCTGATGATCTTTGGAGCCAAGCTGGTGGCCACAGCCTGCAGTGTCGGTCTCGGCATGCCTGCAGGGCTGATCGGTCCGACGTTTTTCATTGGCGCATGCTTCGGCGGCATCATGGGGATGCTCGCACAGCCGGTATTCCCCGAGCTGTCCTCCTCCCCGGGCATGTATGCCCTGATCGGCATGGGTGCCATGATGGGTGCGACCCTGCAGGCACCGCTCGCAGCCCTGACGGCCGTGTTCGAACTGACCAGCAACCCGAACGTGATTCTCCCCGGAATGCTGGCCATCGTCACCGCCGAACTGACGACCAGGCAGTTGCTCGGCCAGCGCTCCATATACCGGACACTGATGCGGCTGCGGGGGATGGACTACCGGTACAACCCCATGGTTCAGGCGCTCAGGCGGGTGGGCGTGGCAAATATCATGAACCGCAACGTGAAATGCAGCACCCAGGTGGTTACCTCCGAACAGGCTGCCAGTCTCACTGAACCCGGGACAGAATGGATCGTCATCGAGGAAAGCACACCCGCTGTCATACTGCCTGTCACAGACCTGGCAAACTTCATGGCGAAAAACGAAAGCCCCGAATCATCCACCATTGACCTTGTGGAAATTCCCGCCAAGCGCCTGCAGGTGGGCTTCATAGACTTGCGCGCAGCCGTCGACTCGGCACGCGAACAGTTTCAGCAGGAAAACGTGGAGGCATTGTGCATCCGGGGCATCACCGCACCCGGCTCGACAAGGATTTACGGAGTCCTGACCCGCCAGCATTTCAAGAACCTGTATTCCGTATGACCGCGCCCGCAGGAGAAGTCCGACCATGCCCTGGATAAAGGCCTTTCACATCATCTTTGTCACGACCTGGTTTGCCGGCCTGTTCTACCTGCCTCGCCTGTTTGTCTACCATGCCATGGCAGAGGACCGTGAAGGCATCGAACGGTTCCAGGTCATGGAACGGAAGCTTTTCCTTGGAATCATGACGCCCAGCGCGGTACTGGCTGTCCTGTCCGGAATCTGGGCGCTGTACCTGCTGCCTGGCTACCTGTTCTCGAACTGGATGATAGGCAAGCTGGTACTGGTCGGACTGCTGGTCCTCTACCACGCCTGGTGCGGGCGAATCATCCTGGATTTCCGGGCGGGCAGGAACTCCCGTTCCCATGTGTGGTACCGCTGGTTCAATGAGGCGCCTGTCCTGGCACTGGTTGCAATCGTTATACTTGTGGTCGTCAAACCGTTCTGATACAGGTTCACTTCCAGTACTGAAAGTCTGAAGTCCCGTATACTCTTGCCCATATCCGAATCTTGCCATGGCCATCGCATTCTTTGATCTGGACCAAACCCTGCTGGACGGAGACAGTGACTTCGAATGGGGGGCGTACCTTGTCTCGATCAGCAAGGTGGACGTGACGACCTATGAAACCGAGAACGAGCGGTTTTACAGGGAGTACCTGGCCGGAAATCTGGACATTCAGGAATACCTCAGGTTCGCCTTGCGACCGCTCGCCGAAAACCCGTATTCAAAACTGTGCCAGTGGCGTGAAACATTCATTGATACCCGAATCCGGCCCATGATCAAGACCCAGGCCCCCGGCCTCATCCGGCAGCATCGTAACGCCGGCCATCACCCGGCGATCATCACTTCCACGAACCGGTTCATCACGGAACCCATAAAAGACCTGTTGCAGGTTGAAACACTGATCGCGACGGAACCTGCCCGGATTCGGGGGGAGTTCACGGGCGAAATCCAGGGTATACCCTGTTTTGGCAAAGGCAAGATCACGCATGCCAGGCAATGGGCCGAATCCAGGTCACACTCGCTGGAAGGCAGCTACTTTTACTCCGATTCCTTTACTGACCTGCCCCTCCTTGAGACCGTGGACAACCCGGTCGCCGTGGATGCTGACGAGAAGCTTACCGAACATGCCATCAGGAAAGGCTGGAAACGCCTGAGCCTGAAATGAGCCTGAACCGGCCCAAGGCGCCTAGTACGAATAACCGAACTCCTGCCTGAACCGGGATTTGAATTCCTCCAGGGTAAACGCATGGTTTTGCGTGCCATGGTGTTCCACTTTCATGGCGCTGATGAGTGCCGCGATGCGCCCGCTGACTTCCCAGTCCATTCCATGCATCAATCCGAAGATCAGGCCCCCGCGATAGGCATCCCCGCATCCTGTCGGGTCCAGCACGGAACCGGACCAGACCGCCGGAATGTCGAGGCTCCTGTCTCGCGTATGGATGACTGAACCCTCGCTGCCCCGGGTCACGACCATCGCCTGGACGCGTTCGGTAATCTGCCTGGTGTTCAATCCGGTACGCTCCTGCAGAAGCTGTGACTCGTAATCGTTCACACACACGTAGCTGGCCTGCTCGACGAACGAAGCCAGTTCCTCGCCGTTGAACATGGGCAAGCCCTGGCCCGGGTCAAACACGAAGGGAATCCCCGCCTCACTGCACTGCCTGGCATGCTGCATCATCCCTTCCTTGCCATCGGGAGAAATGATGGCAAGGCTGATGCCGTCCCGGGCCGGCACATCAATTTCATGTGCACAGTTCATCGCCCCGGGATGAAAGGCGGTAATCTGGTTGTCGTCCAGGTCCGTCGTGACAAATGCCTGCGCGGTAAATTCACCGTCGATTTTCTTGATGTATCTCTGGCTCAGCCCGCACCGGTCAATCCAGTCCGAATACTGGTCAAAATCCTGGCCGGCAGTAGCCATGATAAAGCCCTCGCCGCCCAGCAGGTTCAGGTTGTATGCAATATTGCCTGCACAGCCGCCAAATTCGCGGCGAATCTGTGGCACCATGAAGGACACGCTGAGGATATGCACTTTCTCCGGCAGGATGTGGTCTTTGAATCGACCCGGGAATACCATGATGGTATCGTAGGCAAGAGACCCGCAGATCAGGGCTGACACCGGTAAAATCCTTTTACAGTTTGTTTCATGGGCACTCTGTCGAATGTATCAGAAAACCCGTTCTGCTGGAACCGTGCCGGAGACGGCCGGCCATGAACCCAATCCATACCTGTGCGCATGTGTACGAAAGAGAAACTGGTTGAATATTATTCCTGGCTGCGAAAATTCGGCTACAACGATTCCCATAGCGGAAATGCCTCGTTCCGTGACCGGGATACGGTCTGGATCACTCCGTCCGGGGCTTGTGCGGATACCCTGCAGGCAAGCGATCTCGTTGCCTGCGACCTGAAGGGGGTTGCCGGGGCAAACGCCTCGTTCGATGCAAGGCTGCATGTCGAAGTGTACAGGCGCAACCCGGAGATGCAGGCCGTGCTGCACAGCCACGGGCCCTACACCATCGCCATGACCATGGATGGCAGGGACTTTGTCCCGGAAGATTTCGAGGGCAGGCTGTATTTCCCGGTCGTACCGGTGCACACCATTCCTTTTACGGATTATTCAGAAAAATCGCCTGGGCTCGTCGCCCGGGCCCTGAGCCGGCACCGTATTACCGTCACGCGGGGGCACGGCGTCTACGCCTGCGGAAAAACGCTGGACCTTGCGTACAAGTGGACCTGCTCGCTTGAACATTCCGCAAAAATTTCATGCCTCAGAAAGCAGGCCAGTCCGGCAGCTAGGTGAGCGCGACCATTTCGAAGTCATCCTTCACCGCTCCACACTCGGGACACTGCCAGTTCAGCGGGATGTCTTCCCATCGTGTTCCGGGTGCAATACCCTCTTCAGGCGCACCTTCGGCCTCGTTGTAGATCCATCCGCATATGACACACATATATGTTTTATACTGCATGTTCAGGAATTTCCTTGTTTGCAATTCATGAGTTCTACTACCTCACCCGTTCCAGTGGTCATGGCGATCTCGGGGTCGGACCCGACTGGAGGGGCAGGCATACAGGCTGACATTGAAACGATTTCCAGCCTGGGCTGCCACACCGCACCGGTCATCACCTCAGTGACTGTGCAAAATACCATCAATGTACTGGAAGCGTCACCTGTCGATGAAGACCTGATCATAGAACAGGCGCGGATTATACTCGAAGACATGAGCATTGCTGCCATAAAAATAGGGCTTGTCGGCAGCGAGGAGGCTGCACGCGCAATCCACACGCTGCTTGTCGACTACCCGGACATTCCTGTAGTCCTGGACCCCGTATTCCTGGCAGGCGGAGGCAAAGTGCTCGCGGAGGACAACGTGGTGCAGGCCATCAGCGCTCTTTTGGTGCCGCTTTCAAGCGTCGTGACACCCAACTGCAGGGAAGTGAGAATGCTCGCCCCGGAAGGCGATACGCTGGAAGCCTGTGCGATGGCAGTGCTCGAGCAGGGCGCACATTACGTGCTGTTGACCGACGGCCAGGAAAACTCCCGGGAAGTGCAGAACATCCTGTTCGGGAACCACAGAAACCTCAACTCGCATGCGTGGCCGCGCCTGCCGGAACAGTACCATGGTTCCGGTTGCACACTGGCCGCCGCGATCGCTGCGCTGATCGGGCACGGCCATGAAGTCGTGTCTGCCGTGTACCAGGCCCAAGAATTCACCTGGAAAAGCCTGCATGCCGCCCACCAGCTCGGCATGGGCCAGAAAATTCCGAACCGCTTCCACTGGGCCAGGTAACACCGTCCCGGCATGCGGCGAGGACGGTCATGGGCGTTTCCGGTCAATGGTGACCAGCAGCGCCGGGAGAAGCAGGAAGTCGGTCGCGAGTGCAAAAAGAATGATGATCGTGACGAGAAGCCCCAGTGCCGTGCTGCCTGAAAATCCGGACATGGCAAGTACAAGGAAGCCTGCTGACAGGACGGTCGTCGTGGTACTCAGCGCCTTGCCCACGGTGTTGAATGCGGTGTGCACGGCACCGGGAGCCTGACCGCCTTCACGCCTGGACTTCACGTAGCGGTAGAGAAAATGGATCGTATCGTCCACGATGATGCCAAACGCGATGACGGTAACCGCCGAGGCGGCCAGGCCCACTTCCCCGTACAGGTAGCCCCACAGGCCGAAGCACATCACCACCGGTACAAAATTGGGCACCAGGCTGAGCAGCCCGATTTTCACACTCCTGAACACCAGAATCAGGATCAGCGAAATCAGGCACATGGCAATGAACGTGCTGCCGAGCATGCTTTCGATATTGCGCCGGGAAAGCTTGGCAAAGAGCATGCTCAGGCCTGATGCCTCGCCAACGAAGCCCGGCAGGTTGAGCTCGAGCCATTCCTGTGCCCGCGCATCCAGGTCCTGCAGTTCCCGTGTTGATACGCCACGGGCCGTCACGGTCATGCGTGTAGCCGACCGGTCAAAATTGATCAGGTCATTCAGGTCCATGCCCTCCGGCAACGAAAGCTCGTACAGGAGCAGGTATTGTGCGGCGAGTTCCGGATCGTCCGGCAGCCTGTAATACCCGGGGTCATCGCCATGCATGTTCCTGTTCAGGCGCTTCATGACGTCTGAAAAGACCCGCACATGGGACACCTCAGGCTGCTGACGATACCAGCCGGCAAACGTTTCGATGGACTGAAGATAAGCGGGATCGGTGATGCCGCTCTTCAGTCCGGAATCCAGGGAATATTCCAGTATGTCGAGACCCGCCAGGTTTTTGGAGATAAAGTCCGCACTGCGCCGGAACTCGTACCGGTCATCAAAATAATGCGCCCACTTGTCGGTCAGCTCGATCCTGGGAATCCCGGCTGCCAGCACCAGTACCAGCAGGGTGACAAGCCAAAGAAGCAGCCTCGAACGGGCCACGACGAAACCGGCAAAGCGATCGAAAACGTCACTTCCACCGGACTTAACCTGCGGTGCCCGCAATGGCAGGATCGAAAGCAGCGCCGGAAACAGGGTCAGGGAATAAACGAATGCACTGAACACGCCGAGCGCCACGAAATTCCCCAGGACGTGAAACGGCGGCGAATCCGAGGCATTCAGGCTGAGAAATCCGATCATGGTCGTCAGTGAAGTGAGAAATATGGGTACGACATTGATACGAAAGGACTCCGTAATGGCCGCGTGCTTGTCCAGCCCGCCCCGCAGGCCCTGCAGTGCACTGGTGACGATGTGAATCGAATGCGCAATGCTGATTGCCATGACAATAATCGGCACCCCGGCATTGACAGGGCTGAACAGGGTGCCCAGCCAGCCCGCAACCCCCATCGTGATACCGACCACGCACAGGGCAAGGATCACCACCGCCACGGTGCCGGAGAATGAACGCAGGAATGCGATGATGACCGCCACAATCACGAGGAACATGAACGGCGTGAGGTTTTTGAAGTCGTCCCGGGTCGCATCCGCAAAAGCGCGGTCCAGGGAAGGATTGCCGATCAGGTAATAGGCCATGTCGGGATGACCTGCACGGGCCTGCTCGATGAGGACATCCAGGTGATCGGTAACTTCCTGAACGGCCATGTCAGCTTCCTTGGGCAATGCAAAACTGATGACGACCGCGCCCACCTTCCCGTCACGGGAAACCAAGCGTCCTGCAAGATCGATCGATTCCAGCGCAATTTTCCTGGCCCGTGCCAGATCGGCCTCCTCCATGGAGGGCGCCTCGTCAACAAGCGGCGCCACGACGAGTTCGTCTCCGTGCGCCTCGCTGTGGGAATAATTGGTCAGCGAATCCACTCGGGTGGAATAAGGCGTATGCCAGGCCGCTTCCGTCAATTCCTCCATTGCACCCAGTGCCCTGCGGGTAAATACCGACCCCTCTGCGGGTGCAACCGCAATCAATGCCCGGTAGGAAGCCGCGTAATCCCGTTCAAGCGCATCAAATGCGGCAAGCTGCGGGTTATTCTCGCCAAACATCATTCGGTAGTCGCTCGTGATCACGACCAGGCGGATACCCCCTGCCGCGAGAAACACGAGCAGCATTGCCAGGATGACAACCAGCCACCGGTGATGCAGGACAACACGGACAAACCGGTCCGGCAACGGGGAAGTTCTGGAAGCAAGTCTGCTCAATCGCTGTACCCGGTTCGTCTCAAAGCTATCTCTCGTGGAACACGCACCTGTACATGTTAAGCCTCAATGGAGATGCTTGGAATGCCCGTGAACCGGCATGCCCGGCAGCCGGAATTCCGGCTGAGGCCTCTTGCTCCAGGCAACGAATGACGGTCCAATGTTTTACTTGCAGGTCCCTGGGCGTAGAATCCTCAAAAATTATGCGGGGCGCACATGTTAAAGGGCCTATATGTGATTGCGGACACGCAATGCACCCATGCACCGGATTTTCTGGACAGCGTCGAAACGGTATTGTCCGCGGGTGCAAGAATCATCCAGTACCGGGACAAAGTCAATGACCGCAAAACCCGCACGGCCACAGGCCACGAGCTGAGGTCACTGACGGGCAAGTACCGGAGCCTGTTGATCATCAATGACGACATCGAGCTCAGCCGGACCGTCCAGGCGGACGGTGTACACCTTGGGAAAAGTGACTGCGGGATCCCTGAAGCCCGCGCGTACCTGGACAAGGGGAAAATCATCGGCGCGTCCTGCAACAACGAATACGCCTGCGCCACCCGGGCCATCTCGGAGGGTGCCACGTACATCGCATTCGGAAGCTTCAATCCCTCCCCTACCAAACCGTCCGCCCCGCTTGCCGACATCGGCCTGATTACCCGTGCAAAAAGGGAAACCAGCGTCCCTGTCTGCGCGATCGGCGGGATCACGCACGACAACGTCATGCCGCTTCTTCATGCCGGCGTCGACATGGTCGCCGTGATCAGCGGAATTTTCGGCACGCCTTCACCGGCCCAGTCCGTGCAAAATTTCCTGGCACGGTTGCAGCCCTTTTGTACGGACACCTGAAACAGGTTACGATCCCCGGGCATAGGTTCCCAACTGCCATGACGACCATGAAACAGGCCTTTGACGAGGCCCGCAAATACATACCCGGTGGCGTGAACTCCCCTGTGCGCGCATTCGGGTCCGTCGGGGGCTTGCCGGTGTTTGTCAAGCGGGCGGGCGGAGCCCATGTCTATGACATCCTGAACCGGAAATACATCGACTACGTCGGGTCCTGGGGCCCCATGATCCTGGGCCATTCCCACCCGGAGGTGATCGAAGCCGTCCAACGGGTTGTCAAACAAGGGCTGAGCTTTGGTGCACCGACTGAAATAGAAACCGAACTGGCCAGAAAGGTGTGCGAGATGGTCGGGTCCGTGGAGCGGGTGCGTATGGTCAACTCCGGGACCGAAGCGACCATGACCGCAATCCGCCTGGCACGCGGGTACACGGGCCGGGACAGGATCGTCAAGTTTGAAGGCTGCTATCACGGCCACAGTGACTCATTGCTGGTAAAGGCCGGCTCCGGCGCATTGACACTGGGCGTGCCCAGTTCTTCGGGAGTCGTGCCCGAACTCGCCGGGCACACTGTCGTCCTCGGTTACAACAGGCTCGAGGAAGTGGAGCAGGCCTTTGCAGAAGCGGGTGAGGACATCGCATGCGTGATCGTTGAACCGGTTGCGGGAAACATGAACTGTATCCTGCCAGTAGACGGTTTTTTGCAGGGCCTTCGCCGGCTTTGCTCCGAATACGGGGCACTCCTGATATTCGATGAAGTCATGACGGGTTTCCGCGTGGCCCCCGGGGGGGCGCAACAGCTCTATGGGGTGGAGCCGGACCTGACCACGCTCGGAAAAATCCTGGGCGGCGGAATGCCCGTGGGCGCGCTGGGCGGAAAGAGGACATTCATGGACCGGCTCGCTCCTGATGGTCCGGTATACCAGGCGGGCACGCTGTCCGGGAACCCGGTTGCCATGACGGCCGGACTGGCCACCCTGGACCTGATTTCACAGCCGGGCTTTCACGACCGGCTCGGCGAGCATACCTTCCTGCTCGTGGACGGGATTGCAAATGCGGCAAAAAGCAGCCACATTCCTCTTGCCACGAATCATGTATGCGGCATGTTCGGACTGTTCTTTACTGAAGAGCAGTCCATCTCGACATTTTCCCAGGCAGCGTCCTGCAACATGCAGCATTTCAACCAGTTCTTTCACACGATGCTCGAACTGGGGGTGTATCTTGCCCCCTCACCGTATGAAGCGGGCTTCATCTCGGGTGCCCACGGTCTCGGGGAGATCGAAAAGACCATCGCGCTGGCTGCCGCGGCCTTTCAGAAACTGCAGGGCGCCTGACGGCGCTTTCGAACACCCGACCGCACGGCACTCGTCACGCCCGCCGCTCCAGCGTGTCGGCGCCCTGTCGCCGGCAGGTCACCGGTGTGCATCCAGGAATTCCAGTACCTCGGCCTGCACGGCCTTGTCCTCCAGCAGCTCGTGCCTGTCTCTCAGGTCCCCCTCTGTATAGACCACCGACTTGCTTCCGTCATTGCGCCGGTTCACGAAGCGGGTGCATTTGCCTTTCGTATAGGGGTTTTGAAACCAGGGATCGTTGGCGCCCAGCAGGGTAAGCACCGCCTCCCCTTCAGGCGCATGGATGCCCCGGTATTCTCTCCAGCCGGCATTGCAGGTCCAGCCCTCCACGATGCGTGCCCGCACGGAGGTATCTCCGGAATCATCACGAAATGTTGCAGCGGTAATTCCACCTTCACTCAGGCCCATCAGGTACATGCGGTCCGCGTCCACCCAGGGCACCAGCTTTGCCTGCCTGATGGCATATCCCGCATCGAACTGACGGATCTTCAGCGTGCCCCGGTATAAACCGCCGACAAATTTTTCCGGCTCACAGGACTGGGGGTATTTCTTCCTTGCCAGGCTGGGTGGTGCGATGACCGCGTAGCCATTGGCAGCAAGGAAATCCATTCTCCTGTAGGTCCCTGCCCAGATGCCCGAACAACCGTGCAGATAGACCACGGTCGGAAGCACCAGATGACTGTCCAGTTCCAGAGTGCGCAGTTCCCTGACCGTGGTCGAGAGGATCTCCCCATCCGGCATCGGAAGCCTGACCAGTGCTGCCTGCCATACCCTCTCCATCTCGGCCGGATCATTCCAGTCGGCTCTTTGCATCTCCGCAGGCGGGGTAAACGTCCTGGAACTGTTGTGCAGTCCCGTGCCGGCAGTCAGGACCGGAAAACAGGCGAGCACCAGGACCGCCAGGATGGAATGGAACCTTTCCATGCCACGCAGTCCTGGAATGATCAAGCCGTTTTGCACGCTGACAAGCCTGTCCGTCAAGTTAAACTGCTACACGGCCCCCAGCTGCCGGAACCGGGCCACTCCCCCGATGCTGCCATGCCCGCAACCCTCACTGTGGCTTGGATTCTGATTCCTTCTTCCTGATCTCCTCGCGTACCTGGTCCATGTCCAGATCCTTGGCCTTGCCGATGATGTCTTCCAGTTGCGAAGGAGACAATGCGCCTGCCTGCGAGTACAGCAGGATTTTCTCGCGAAAGATCATCAGTGTAGGGATCGACCGGATGTTGCAGGCCTGGGCCAGTTCCTGTTGTGACTCGGTATCGACCTTGCCGAACACGATTTCACTGTGATTGTCCGAAGCGGTGTCAAAAGTGGGGGCAAACGACTTGCACGGCCCGCACCAGGATGCCCAGAAGTCGATGATCACCGTGTCATTGTTTTCTATCGTTTCATTGAAGTTATCCTTGGTCAGGGCTATCGTTGCCACTCTGCTCTCCTTCTTGGTTTACAAGTCCAGACTGCAGTATTGTACCTTTCTACATGGAACAAATGTACCGTTCGATCATGCCCTCCTGTTTTTGATCACAGGCTTCCCATGCCTGTGCACCATGACCGTCCGTGCAAATTGTTGATTGCCTCAACTCCGCCCTTTAGACTCGGGTCCATCAATATGGACAGAGCCCCTCATGACCATTGAAGACATTCGAGACGAAATGTCGCAGAAGACCTGCACCCTGGAACCCCTTGGAAAGACACTGGTCTTCCACTTTGACGATGAAAGCATGCTGATAGACGGAACCGGCGAAAAGAACGTCGTGTCACTCGTATCAGGTGAGAGCGTCGAGGCAGACTGTTCCGTGCGCATGTCGACGGAGACCTTTCTGAAACTGCGGCGCAGGGAAATCAAGCCGTTCATGGCGATTGCATCCGGCAAGATCAAAGTCGAGGGCGACCTGTCCATTGCGGCCATGCTCAAGAGGCTCCTCTGAACCTTTCGGCCCCGTGAACCACTCCCTGAACGTGATGGGCCGTCCGGCCAGCGGGAACCAGGGACCCGGATCTTCCCGGTTGCAACCTGCGCCACTCGCAACTGGTATGCAATCCCTTAATGCAGTATGATCGTGCCAACATGCAGACAGTCCGTCGCCCAGCAGCCCGGGCTGGTCCATACCACGGTGCTGCCCGCATTCCCCAACAGACAACCGGAATAACTGACACAGCCTGATACGGAGACTGCCGAAACCCTTCATTCACCATCAAAAATCGTGGAGACAAGTATGGATGCAAGCTACAAGAAGTTATTCCTGTTTGTATTCATGACAATTATCATGACTGCTTCTAGCGTACAAGCCGAAACCACCAGCGTAAAAATGGAAACCAGCATGGGCTCCATTGTTCTCGAACTGGATGCCGGGAAAGCCCCCGCAACCGTTTCCAATTTCCTTGCCTATGCCAGGGAAGGGTTTTATGACGGTACCATTTTCCACCGGGTGATCTCGAACTTCATGATCCAGGGCGGCGGCTTCACAGAAGACATGAAACAGAAACCGACCCAGGCTCCTGTTCAAAACGAGGCGGATAACGGGCTGAGCAACGACACGGGCACGATTGCCATGGCACGTACCAGCGACCCGCACTCGGCCACCGCGCAGTTTTTCATCAACGTCAAGGACAACAAGTTCCTGAACTTTTCCGGCAAGAACGCGCAAGGCTGGGGCTATGCCGTGTTCGGCCGGGTTACGGAAGGCATGGACGTCGTAAATGCCATCAAGGGCGTGTCCACGGCTTCCCGGGGACCCTATGACGACGTGCCGGTCGAATCCGTGGTCATCGAAAAGGTATCGGTTATCGATTGATCGTCAAGGCATGGCGCAGACCCTGTTTGTTTCTGACCTGCACCTGGACGCAGCAAGACCTCACATCATTTCAGCTTTTTGCCGTTTTCTCGAAGGGCTTGAGGGCACCGACGCGCTGTACATACTCGGAGACCTGTTCGAGTACTGGGTCGGTGACGATGACCCGGCCACGGGACTCAGGCCCGTCACCGAATCGATCCGGCAACTGAGTCTTGCCGGCGTTCCGGTTTACTTTATCCACGGAAACAGGGATTTTCTCGTCGGCGAGGTTTTCGAACGCAAGACCCGCTGCGAGATCCTGCAGGAAGAAACCGTCGTTGACCTGTACGGGCAGCCCGCACTGATCATGCATGGCGACACGCTGTGCACCGATGACATCGCCTATCAAAAGTACCGCTCCAGAGTGCGCAGCAAATGGGTCAAGAAGGCGGTACGGATGCTGAGCCTCAGGCAGCGCTTGAGAATTGCACAAGGTTTGCGGGACAAGAGTATGCAGGCCGTACAAGGCAAGCCGCCCGAAATCATGGACGTCAACCAGCAGGCCGTGCGGCAGGCAATGCTGAAACACGGAGTGAAGATCCTGATCCATGGGCATACCCATCGTCCGGCGGTTCACGATTTCACAATCCATGGCGAGGCATGCCAGCGCATCGTACTGGGTGACTGGTATGAGCATGGCAGCGTGCTGAAATGCACACCAGGCGGCAGGTCCCTGGAAACCCTGCGTATCTAGACGTCCTCGAGCGCCCGCAGTTCGGATTCCGAAAAGCCTGCCCTGCGCCGGGCTTCCAGGTGAAACGGTTTTTGCAGCCTGCCGGAGTAGTACTTCGCCACGAGAGAGGGAAAAATCCTGTCCGGCTGCAGGTTCTGCCGGGTGCAGGCATGCCTGTACCAGCGGGACCCTATGGCCACATGCCCGATTTCCTCGTCAAGGATGACTGCAAGGATGTCCGCAGTTTTCGTGTCTCCATGAAAACGCAGTTTGCGAATCATGGCCGGAGTCACATCCAGGCCCCGCGCCTCGAGCACCCGGGGCACAAGGGCCATGCGCGCAATCACGCTGTCACCGGTCCTGACGGCCATCTCCCACAGGCCATTGTGGGCATCAAAATCGCCGTAGTCGTAGCCAAACTGCTGCAGGCGCTCACGCACCATCAGGAAATGCCGCGCTTCCTCCGCCGCAACGGATACCCAGTCCAGATAGTAGCTTCTGGGCATGTCCTGGAACCTGTACAGGGCATCCAGCGCCAGATTGATGGCATTGAATTCGATATGCGCAATGGCATGCACAAAGGCTGCCCGCCCGTGTTCCGTCACCAGGCTCCTGCGTGGCAGGTATTTCGGGAGCACCAGCCGGGGCCTTGGAGGACAGCCGGGGGATTCCACCCTCCTTACGACGGGAGTCGGAACAAACCCGAGCCGGCCCCGATCCATCTCCTCGGCAAGACGGAACACCGCGTCGCACTTTTCCTCCGGGCTGGGGCACCCGAGACATGCGTAGGCAGCCTGAAAGACCGAGGTACCGGGAGACGGGATCCGTACGGCCACAGACTATTCGCTGATGACAACCAGCGACGAAACCTGAAGACAATCGAAGAGATCCATCACGTCCCGGTTCCGCATCCGGATGCACCCTGCCGAGGCAGGCTGCCCGATCAGGCCTTCCTCGTGGGTGCCGTGTATATAGATATAACGCGCATGGCTGTCGACGCCCTCACCCCGGTTGACACCCTCCTCGAGGCCTGACAGCCAGAGCACCCTTGACGTGATCCAGTCTTTCCGGGTGCTGGTTTTTCCAGGCTCGATTTCAGCGATGACGTTCGTTCGCTTTCTTGCTTCGAGGATTTCTCCGAAGCAGGCCTCCGCACCGATTTTTTCCGCTATGCAATGCACCCCGCGAGGCGTCTTGTATGAATTTTCCCTCTCCCCTGCACCATGCCTGGAGGTGGAAACAGGATAGCTTCCGGCACACGCCCCCTGTGAGAAGACGTACAGCACCTGATGATCCATGCATACCACCGCTGCGGGATATCCTGCATGCTGCGGGTATTGCTGGCAGGCACGGGCATAGAGTTCGAACGCTCGCCCGGTCGCTTTCTGGACTTGCATGGGTCAGCAGCCCCCGCTAACCACTGTCATGCAGGTCGATGCTGGTGTATTCCTTTTCACGCTCCTGCCTGGACCGGTCGTTACGCAACGTCTCCAGGCTTTCAAAATAACCTTCTTCAACACCTGTGATGTAATCCCCGTCAAACATGGAGGTGTCAAATTTCTTCAGTGCCGAGTTCCCTTTGCGCACAGCCTCGACCAGATCATCCAGATCCTGGTAGAACAGGCGGTCGGCACTGATTTCCTGTTCAATTTCCCCGACATCCTTGTTGAAGGCAATCAGTTCATTCCTGACCGGCATGTCTATGCCATAGATATTCTGATGGCGTATCGGCGGAGATGCGGATGCAAAATACACTTTTCTTGCGCCGGCATCGCGTGCCATCTGCACGATTTCACGTGACGTGGTGCCCCGCACGATGGAATCGTCGATCAGCAGGACATTCTTGCGGTTGAACTCCAGCCGGATGGGATTGAGCTTCTGCCGTACCGACTTTTTCCGCAGGGTATTGCCCGGCATGATGAACGTGCGGCCGATGTAGCGGTTCTTGATGAACCCTTCACGGTATTTGATATCCAGAAGATGTGCGATCTCAATGGCTGCTGTACGGCTCGTATCCGGTATCGGCATCACCACGTCGATATCATGATCCGGCCACTCCCGGGCGATTTTCCGGGCAAGTCTCTGGCCCATGCGCATGCGCGCCTTTTGCACGAATATATCCTCGATTGCCGAGTCGGGACGGGCAAAGTAGACGTATTCGAATATGCAGGGTGAATGCAGACTGTCCTGCGAGCATTGCTGCGTGTAAATCTTGCCTCCCATGTCGATGAATACCGCTTCACCAGGATAAACGTCACGTAACAGACTGAAATCCAGTGCATCCAGCGCGGCACTTTCCGAGGCCACCATGAACTCCATCCCGTGCCGTGATTCCCTCACGCCATACACGAGTGGACGGATCCCGTAGGTATCACGGAAGGCGACGATTCCGCTGTCAGCAATCATCGCCACCACTGCATACGCACCTCGACAACGTCTGTGCACGCCTCGAACGGCAGCGAAGATGTCCTCCGGCCTGGGCTGCATTGTCTGCTGGTTGGCCAGTTCGTGCGCCAGCACGTTCAGCAGTATCTCCGAGTCGGACTCGGTGTTCAGATGACGGCGATCCTCGCGAAACAGTTCCTTCTTCAACTGCTCGGAATTTACAAGGTTCCCATTGTGGCCCAGCGAAATGCCAAATGGCGAATTCACGTAAAGAGGCTGGGCTTCGGCCGAAGACGAGGATCCGGCAGTCGGGTAGCGTACATGTGCAATGCCCATGGTGCCTTTCAGGCGCTCCATGTGGCGGCTGTGAAAGACATCGCGCACCAGGCCATTTGCCTTGCGCTGGTAGAACCGGTCATGGTCATACGTGACAATGCCTGCCGCGTCCTGACCCCGGTGCTGCAATACCAGCAGGGAGTTGTACAAGGCCTGATTGACTTGTCGATTGGCTACAATTCCGGCAATTCCACACATGGCCAATATTTTCCGATCAGCGTCAAAGCGAATACGAGGTGATATGGGACTCGGCGCCGTCGAGCAGGAAATACCTCGAATACTCCGGAGGCATGAAATCAATTACCGCCTGTGCCCCGACCTCGAACACGGGTAACAGCCGGGATGATTCCCAGATTTCGGAGCGCGGGAAACTTGACAGGGCTGCGACCAGAATCACCAGCACGACAACGGCTCCACCCCTGGCAAAACCGAACAGTGCACCCAGTGCCCTGTCGATGCCGCTCAAAACCGGCAACCGTGTGACCTTTCCAAGTACATGGTTCAGAACAGCTCCCGTGATCAGCACGCCGATTGCGATCGAAGCGAATGCGATCACTGCACGCAATTTACTCATCTTGAATTCATTGTCCCCCAAACCGAAGGTCGTTTCATCTATGCCGGCAGGCAGGATATGGGCCACCTGATCGAAAAATGCAACGGCCAGCCAGATGGCGGCAACCAGACTGAACAGCGAGACGACCTCTTTCACAAAGCCCCGAAATACTGCAATCAATGTGGAGACAAGCAAAATGGCAACGATTCCAAAATCTATCCATGTGAATTCCATGTGGTTACCGGGTCTCCATCAACTGTTGGAACCGCCTTGCTCCGCAAAACCCCATGGACAACCCGTGATTCCAGAATCAGGGATGCTGAACCACGAAGGCACCTTTTATCCCATGGTCCTTCTCTATCCTGGTGCGCAACTTGTCGGCATTCTCCCGCTTGAGTTCAGGGCCGGCCTTGACCCGGTACAGCACCTTGCCTTCCTTCTCGAACTTTTCGGTGAATACCGGGTAATCCCCGGCAGACAGTTTTCCCTGCAAGGCAAGCGCCTTGCCTTGCTCCGAAAATGCCGCAACCTGCACCACCCAGGCGCTCAGTGACGGGCTGGGTTCTATGTGATCCGCAGCAGACTCGACGACCTCGGGAACCGGTGTTTCAGCCTTCGATACCTGAACCTCTTCAGGGCTCGCCTCGGATGGCTCTTGACTGGCCCCCGGGTTCTTGCTTTTCTCGCTTTCAGGAAGCGTATCCAGTGACCCGGGATCCGGCAAACTGCTTTCAAAGCTGAACTTTGGTGCAACAGGAATTTCAATTTCCAGGGCCGACTGGTCCTTGCGGCCAAACCCGTCCAGGATCATAGGCACGAATATTACAGCAAGAGCGACCAGAACCACCGCACCTACCAGGCGTTGTTTCAGGACTGTTTCCATAAGTTACCAGAGACCTCACACATGCCGGTCAGGCAGAACAGGATCCGAACTGCAGCATTATACTTGCAAGCCGAGTACTTCTGCCACCGTCAGAAACGATCCGAACACCACGATTCGGGCAGTATGATCCACGTCCCGGTTTACAGCATGCCAGGCTTGCGAAACGGATGGATAGGCCCTGACAGGACTGTCCCGGTCAAGTTTTTCGATGCATTCCTGCAGGGCCTTGCAGTCGATAGACCGCTCCGAGTCCAGTTCTGAAATGTACCATTCATCGATGTGCTCGCACATCGAACCTATGATCCCTTCCACATCCTTGTCCTGCTGCACGGCAAACACTGCGCAGGTTCTCGTTGCGGGTTCCAGTTCCAGCAAATTCTTCCTCAGCACTTCCGCACTGTCCAGATTATGTGCCACATCGAAGATGATCTCGCACTTTCCCGAAACCCGCTGAAACCGGCCTGCCAGAGAGATGCTCTTCAATCCTGAACCAGTACTGTCCGGCCCGACCGGCAGGGTCCTGTTCACACACTGAACGACCATCAGGGCGACCGCAGCATTCGCCAGCTGGGTATCCCCGTACAGGTTCGGCATGGGAAGATCCTCCAGGACCTGGCTGGCCGAACGGAATGACCAGGTCGCCTCCCGGTTCTGCCGGTATGAGAAGTCCCTGTCAATCACAAACAGTTCGGACCCCAGGGTCCCGGCATGTTCAAGCAGGCTTTGGGGCGGCTCCCGGTCCCCGCAAACCGCAGGTCTGCCGGCACGGAAAATTCCGGCTTTCTCCATGCCTATGGATTCACGCGTGGAACCCAGCCACTGCACATGATCGATACCGATGTTGGAGACAATGGCGACATCGGCATCATAGATGTTCACGGCGTCAAGGCGTCCGCCCAGGCCCACCTCGAATATGGCGATATCCGGTTTCAGGTTTCTGAATATCAGCATGGCGGCCAGCGTGGCAAACTCGAAATAGCTCAGGCTGGTTTCACCACGCGCCTGGTCGATAAGATCGAAGGCTTCGCATAGCAAGGAATCCTGGACATTTTCCTTTCCAATCCTGATGCGCTCGTTGTAATGAAGCAGATGTGGCGAGGTATAGCAGGCCACCCTGTAGCCAGCCTGGTGGTACACCGACTCGAGTATTGCTGCAATGGAACCCTTGCCATTGGTACCGGCCACGGTAATGACCTGATACCCGGGATTCATCACACCCAGCTCATCGGCAACTTTCGCAATTCGACCCAATCCCAGTTCAATTTTTTGAGAATGCAGAGTCTGCTGCCATGCAAGCCAGTCTTGGAGCCTTCTGAAACGCAATACGGTAAATCTGAAAAAGTGATGTTCTGGCCAGTACTTCCTGAAAAGCGGCCGGCTACCTGAAGATCCTGTGCAGAGGACGGTTCACGTGCACTGCCACCACCTTCAATCTGAAGCAGGCTTATGCAACAGGATGCAGAGCAGGTGATGCACCTGATCCCGCATCTGTTTCCGCTCTACGATCATGTCCAGGGCACCGTGCTCAAGCAGGAATTCGCTGCGCTGGAAACCTTCAGGGAGAGTCTCGCGCACAGTCTGCTCAATGACCCTTGGTCCGGCAAACCCGATCAGTGCCCTGGGCTCGGCAATGTTGATATCCCCCAGCATGGCCAGGCTGGCAGAAACTCCGCCCATGGTGGGGTCTGTCAGCACCGAGACAAAAGGAATATGCCGGGCACGCATGCGTGCCAGCACTGCACTCGTCTTGGCCATCTGAAACAAGGACATGAGCGCCTCCTGCATGCGTGCCCCGCCGCTGGTGGAAAAACAGACCAGGGGGATCTCGTCACCCAGGGCCAGTCTCGCCGCCTGCAGGAAACGTTCCCCCACGACCGAGCCCATGGACCCCCCGATGAAATTGAACTCAAAGGCTGCCGCGACGACCGGAAGACGTTTCAGCCGGCCTTTCATGACAATCAGCGCTTCCTTTTCACCCGTGGCTTTTTGTGCAGCACCCAGGCGATCCTTGTATCGTTTGCTGTCCCTGAACTTGAGAAAATCCCTGGGCTCGATATTCGTGCCAACTTCTTCAAGGGGGCTTTCATCCAGGAATGAATGCAAGCGCTTGCGGGCACTGATACGCATGTGATGGTTGCACTTCGAGCAAACCCAGAGATTGCGTTCAAGGTCTGAGCTGTACAGTACGGCGCCACAATTGGAACACTTGTCCCAGAGCCCTTCGGGGACCTTGCGCCGGCTTGTACCTTCTGTGCGTATGCGGGAAGGCATCAGTTTTTCTAGCCAGCTCATCGGACCGGGATAAACTCAGGGCTGCGCGCGTGCGGGTTCCTGTCCGCGTGTGCAGACATCCATCGCTTCGCGCATGCCGGCCAGCAGGGCAGACAGGTTTTTCTTAATGGCTTCATAATCGGTGGCAGAGTATTCTATCAGGCGTATCAGGGCACTGCCGACAATAACCGCATCCGCAATCATGGCAATGTCTCTCGCGCTCTCGGCATCCTGAACTCCAAACCCCACTCCTACGGGAAGGGAAGTGTACTGCCTGATCTCGTTTACCTTTTTCTCGACCTCCACGATGTCCAGATGGCCCGCACCGGTCACGCCCCGAAGTGAAACATAGTATATGAGTCCGGAAGAGTTCTCACAGATTTTTTCTATGCGTGACGGGCTGGTCGTGGGGGCTATCAGAAAAATTGTGTCCAGGGAATGCTGCCGGTAAATTTCCAGCGTTTCCTCAGCCTGTTCAAAAGGCAGGTCAACCGTCAGTACCCCATCGACCTGGCACTGATTTGCCCGGCGGGCAAACTCGCGGGCTCCCACGACTTCGATCGGGTTCTGATATCCCATCAGCACCACGGGTGTTTCCGGGTCCCGCTGCCTGAAATCGCGCACCATTTCCAGCACATCCTGCAGGCTGGTGCCGTGTGCGAGGGCACGCTCGCAGGCAGCCTGAATGACCGGCCCGTCCGCCATGGGATCTGAAAAAGGCACGCCCAGCTCTATGAGATCTGCACCCGCTTCCACCAGTGCATGCATGAGACTCACGGTCTGCCCGGGATGGGGGTCACCGGCTGTAATATACGGAACAAGAGCCCTGCGGCCTTCCCGTGCCAGTTCTGCAAATCGCTGTCGGATGCGGCTCACAGCTCGATGCCTCCGATTCCGGCCACGGTGTCAATGTCCTTGTCGCCACGTCCCGAGAGATTGACAATGATCTTCTGCTCCGGCGTCATGCCCTCGGCCAGCTGCAGCGCATACGCGATGGCATGGCTGCTTTCCAGCGCGGGGATGATTCCCTCGACTCGCGTGAGTTCATGAAAGGCGGCCAGAGCCTGCGAGTCGGTTACCGATTCATAGCAAACCCGGCCCGTGTCCTTCAGCCATGCATGCTCGGGGCCTACCCCCGGATAGTCCAGCCCGGCCGAGATCGAATGGGTCTCAATGATCTGGCCGTTCTCGTCTTCCATCAGGTAGGTGCGATTGCCATGCAGGACTCCCGGTTTGCCGGTGTTCAGCGGGGCGGAATGCCTTTGCGTGTCCAGTCCCAGTCCCGCAGCCTCGACTCCGAACATCCGGACCTGCGAATCCTCCAGGAAAGGATAAAAAAGACCGATGGCATTGGAGCCTCCGCCCACGCACGCCACCAGGGCATCGGGCAGGGCGCCCGCCATTTGATGCAGCTGGCTTTTCGCTTCATGGCCGATGACGGTTTGAAAGTCACGCACCAGTTCCGGGTAGGGATGGGGCCCGGCTACGGTACCGATAATGTAAAACGTTGAATCCACGTGCGTGACCCAATCGCGCAAGGCTTCGTTCAGTGCATCCTTCAGTGTTTTCGAACCGGATCGTACCGGCTCGACCTCTGCACCCAGAAGCCGCATGCGGTACACATTGGGCGCCTGCCGGCGCATGTCCTCCTCGCCCATGTATACGACACACTCCAGGCCAAGACGGGCCGCGACCGTGGCACTGGCGACCCCGTGCTGTCCCGCACCGGTCTCGGCGATGATCCGGGTCTTGCCCATGCGCTTGGCCAGCAAGGCCTGGCCCACGGTGTTGTTGATCTTGTGTGCACCCGTGTGGTTCAGGTCCTCGCGTTTCAGGTAGAGCCGGGCGCCTGCATGCTTGCGGCTCAGCCGCTCGGCAAAATACAGCGGACTGGGCCGTCCGACATAATGCTCCAGATCAGCCTTGAATTCTTCCAGAAAACCGGGGTCATCCTTGTACTGCCGGTATGCCTGCTCCAGCTGGACCAGCGGTTCGATCAGCGTCTCCGCCACATACCGGCCACCGAATTCACCGAACATCCCCCTTGCGTCCGGCAACTGTACAGGCTTCTCCCGTGCCATCGGATCAGGCTCGTTCCGGTCCATGCCTGGCTTCCTCGATAAACTTTTTCATCTTTCCAGCATCCTTCATACCCGGGGAAGTTTCAATACCGCTGCTCACGTCCACGGCATAGGGCCTCACCTGGCGTACTGCCAGCGACACATTCTCCGGCTTGAGTCCGCCGGCAAGCACGACCGGCTTGCCAAGCGAATCCGGGATCCTGTCCCATGCAAAGGTTCTTCCGGACCCTCCCATCTGATTGACCGCATGGCTGTCCATCACGAACCCCGCAGCCGACGAAAAGTCCGCACAAAATTCCGTAACCGATGGAGTGCTGCGGACAGGCACGGCCTTCAGATAGGGAATTCCGAACTGCCTGCAATGATCCTCATCCTCGCTTCCGTGAAACTGCAGCAGGCCCAAACCCGTCTGTCGCATCACGGTTTCCACTTCTCCCGGTTCCGCATTCATGAAAAGGCCCACGCACGTGACGAAGGGCGGCACCCTCTCCATCAGACTTCGCGCTGTCTCGGCCGTGACGCAGCGATGACTTTCTTCCACGAACACGAACCCCAGGGCATCCACGCCCAGGTCGACCGCGCACTGCACATCTTCAGCACGAGTCATCCCGCAAAACTTGATTCGGACCGGCATGCCCCGATTACCCGGCATCCAGTGGAAGGCCCATACCGATTGCGGGCCATCTTACAGCAGGGCTGAACCCGTGGGTGTGATCATACCGTACCTTCACGAGATACAGGCCCGGAGCAGGACCCGTAACCCCGCCTGCTTCGCGATCACGGCTCTCCAGTATGGTTCGTGCCCAGGTGGCTTCCTGTTCACCCTTGCCGATCGTCATGAGCACGCCAGCTATGTTTCTCACCATGTGGTGCAAAAAACCATTGGCGACAATGTCGACGTATACAAACTCGCCCAGCCGGTGCACTGTCAGACGGTGTATCGTCCGGACCGGGCTTTTCGACTGGCAGGAACTGGCCCTGTAAGCCGAAAAGTCATGCGTTCCCTTCAGAAACGATGCTGCGTCCTGCATCCTGACATGATCCAGCGGATCACGCGTCCAGGCGACCTTCTTGCTCAGTATGGAAGGTCGCGTCGGTCGGTCCAGAATGACATAGCGGTAACATCTGGACATCGCAGAATGGCGGGCATGGAAATCTTCACGCATTTCCCTGGCCCACAGTACGGATATGGAATGCGGCAGATTCACATTGATTCCCATGATCCATGACCTGGAATCGCGTACCGCGTGGGTATCGAAATGAACCACCTGTTCGGTTGCATGGACTCCGGAGTCCGTGCGGCCTGCCGCATAGACCTCCACAGACCGGTTCGCAATTTCCGACACCGCCTCCTCCAGGGTCTCCTGAACAGATTCCGCGAGTTTCTGCCGCTGCCAGCCATAGAACTTGCTGCCGTCGTATTCAACACCGAGAGCAATCCGCATGACAAAACACCATACTTTGACGAAAGAATGAATCAGGTAACATGTGGGCAATAATACATGACAAGGCCATGCCACAGGGGATACATGGAACTAGCTGTCCTGCATGCAGGGAAATGTAACACGTGTCCCGGCCGTGATGCCAGATGCACAAGCTTCCTCTCCCGCTTGCGGGCCTGCACCGGAAAAACAGCACACGCTCCAGACCGGAGCCGGAATCCTCCACGACCGGTTCAGCTGATACACGCGGGAGAGACACCTCTTCAAACGACTTGCATGCCAGGGCGCTGCAGGAGCGTTGCAGGAAACCTGGAGACCCGAAAACTTCAGCATGGCGCGGTATGACGCAACCATCCGGAACAGTAGGCCTGAATGGCTACACTGGTGTACTATTCGACACATTTCCGGTATTCATGTGGAGTACCGGAAGACCGCATGCTAGGGAAAGGTAGCAGGAACGTGAAGAAATTCGCCCGAGTCATTGTGCCGGTTCTGGTTATCGCCGTTGCGGTATCCGCTTTTGTCTACCTGCAGGCTACTCGCCCCCTGGCCACGCCGAACCCGGTTTCGGAAAAGGCGTGGCCCGTTTCCGTGTTCGAGGCCCGCATGACCGATGAACGGCCCGTTATCCAGGAGTTCGGTACCGTCGTTGCCGGCAGCGTGGTGGAACTCAGACCGCTGGTGGCCGGACGTATCGTCCAGCTTGGAAAAAACTTCGTCGAGGGGGCTACCGTAAGGCGTGGCGAGACACTGGTCGTCGTAGACCCTTTCGACTACGAAATCGAGGTGGCCGACAAGGAAGCTGCCGTAGCCTCCTCGATGGCCCAACTCAAGGAAATCCGCTCTGACTTGCGTGCCCAGCGGCAATTGCTGGAGATTGCACTGGAACAGGTGGAGCTTCGCAGGACCGACCTCGAACGAAAGCGCAAGCTGAGGACCGGGGACACGGTTTCACGCAAGGTGCAGGACGATGCACAGATTGCCTACAATGAAGCCAGGCAAGCCGCAGAAGGACATCAGCAAACCTGTGACCGGCTTGTTGCCAGGACAGAACAGATGAATGCGTCCCTGGCACGCCACCGGGCAGCCCTGAAGCTGGCCCGGCGCCATCTCGGTGATACGCGTCTGGCGGCTCCCGAGGACGGTTACCTCGCGGATGTCGTGGCGGCGGTAGGACAGCGGGTCGGAGGCAACGACCGCCTGGCACGGCTGATCGTGGCACACCGGCTCGAAGTGCTATTCCAGCTCAGCCGGAGGGACTTTGGCCGCCTGGCCGGCAGCACGCAACCGCAGGGAGGACAACCTCTCGTGGGCAGCCCGGTCTCGGTCACCTGGCGCATCGGACAGCAGTCCTTTCGTTACGATGCCGTGATCGAGCGGCTTGGCGCCGAGATCGACGCCGGCAGCGGGGGCGTCAGCATTCATGCACGCATCCTCGAACCCGGCCTGCAGAGCCCGTTACGACCCGGCGCCTTCATCGAGGTTGGCGTGCCGGGCAAACTCTACCGAAACGTCTTCAGGCTGCCCGAAGCGGCAATTCACGATGACAGTACGGTGTATGCCGTCAATGAAGACCGTCTGACAGCCCATCCGGTACAGGTGTTGCGCAAGGTTGCCAAGGATGTGCTGGTCCACGCAGGGTTCCCTCCCGGTACCAAAGTCGTCGTGACGCAGTTCCCGGAGATCGGGCCCGGACTCAAGGTGAAAGCGCGATGAATGCTGCGCACGAAGCGCTGCGCCGGACTGCGGTGCAGGCAGGCAGGCACCGCCCATGACAGGCCTGATCGCCCTGTTTGCAGGGCACAGGAATGCATGCAACCTGCTCCTGGCGCTCATGGTCGTGTCGGGCATCTATGGCCTTCTGAAACTGAATTCCCAGTTTCTGCCGGAATTCGGGATCGACCGCGTCACCGTGGCGGTCGAATGGCCTGGCGCGACGGCCGACGACGTGTACAGCAACATCTCGCAAGCGATAGAGCCGGAAGTACGGTTCCTTGACAACGTCAAGCGCGTCAAGGCCCTGGCTTACGAAGGGCTGGCGCGGGTGAACATCGAATTCGAGCCCGGGAACGACATGCAGGCGGCCCTGTCCAGCGTCGAAGCTGCAATCTCCAGAATCCGGACCCTTCCTGAAGACTCGAAAACTCCGGAGATCAGCCGTGTGGTCCGTCATGAAACGCTCATGCAGGTCATTCTTTCCGGCCCCTATCCAGACACCTCCCTGAGGAAATTTGCCAAGCAGCTGCGTGACGGACTGCTGGACCGGGGTGTCGACAAGGTCACCCTGGTTGGCGCACCGGATGAAGAAATCCATGTCGAAGTGCCTTCTGCGGCACTGCGCAGGCTCGACCTTACCCTGTCCAGCATTGCAGCAAGGATCGGCAATGCCTCACAGGACCTTCCCTCGGGCGATCTGGGCGACGGACAGCGTCAGGTCCGGAGCTTGGGGCTGCTGACGACTGCCCGGGCACTGGGAGAGGTTGAAATAAAGGCCTACGAGGACGGAAGGAAGGTATACCTTCGGGACATCGCACAGGTGCGCGAAGCGCACGATGAACAGGGCGTTACCGTGTACCGGAATACCCGGCAGGCAGTCGAACTGCGCATTCAGCGTGCAGTGAGTTCCGATGCGCTCCTGCAGGCCAGGGCCGTCGAATCGTACCTGGACGAGGTCGAGCCGACCCTGCCTGCGAACCTCGTCATGGAACGATACGATGCAACCACCAACCTGCTCAAGGACAGGATCAACTTGCTGATCAAGAACGGAGCGGGTGGCCTGGTCCTCGTTACCCTGATCCTCATCACATTCCTCAAGGTGCGCATCGCCTTCTGGGTAATGGCCGGCATTCCTGCCTCCCTCATGGCGACCTTCGGAGTCATGCTGGCCACGGGCCAGACGCTGAACATGGTCAGCCTCTTCGGGCTGATCATGGCCATAGGCATTATCGTTGATGATGCCGTGGTAGTAGGGGAGCACGTGGACACACGCAGCCGATTCGCACCCCCCCTGCAGGCATCCATAGAAGGAGCACGGCGCATGGCCGTGCCCGTCATTGCATCGGCACTGACCACAATCAGTGCATTCCTGCCGCTGTTTGTTATCTCGGATGTCATTGGCCAGATCATCGCGGCAATCCCGATGGTCGTGATTGCCGTACTCATTGCCAGCCTGATCGAATGTTTTCTGGTACTGCCCGGTCATCTGCGGGGCGCGCTTGCGCATTCCCGGCCTTCCGCCAGGAGCCTGGGTGCCCGTTACCGGTCCTGGTTTGACGGACACTTCGCCACTTTCAGGGATGGCCCGTTTCGCAGCTTTGTCAGGGCATGTGTCGACTGGCGCTACGCCACGCTTGCCGTCGCTGCAGGACTGTTCCTGCTGGTTTTGGGCATGGTTGCCGGCGGACGGGTCGGGTTTACCTTTTTCCCGTCACCCGAGCCTGACAAGATTTTTGCGAACATCCAGATGGTCCCGGGCACTTCGCGTGCGGAAACCCGCGAAATGCTTGCCGAACTGGACCGCGCGCTTCATGCTGCCGCCCGGAAACTTGAATCCTCACCGGGCAGCCTCGTGCAGACGTCCGTGGGGAAGATCGGAACGTTTGTAGGACAGGATCCTGCCGCAGCTGCAAATGACGCACCTGCCAACAACATCGGGGGGCTGATCGCCGAACTTCTTACGGCGGACCGGCGCAAGGTTCGTGTCCAGGCTCTCATCGGGGCCTGGAATGCCGAAATCCGGCCGGTGGCCGGGCTGGACAACCTTACTATCCGGGAGGAACGCGGCGGGCCACCGGGCAAGGATGTGGATGTAAGGCTGATCGGAAACGATGTCCACTCGCTGAAGAAAGCCGCGAACGAGCTGAAACTCCTGCTGGCCCGGTACCCGGGGGTGAGTGCGATCGAAGACAACCTGCCCTACGGCAGGCTGGAGACGATCCTGGAAGTGTCGCAACAGGGAAAAGCCCTTGGTTTCACCACGGACAACGTCGGTCAACAGGTCAGGAATTCGATAGAGGGAGCCATTGCCAAGCGCTTCCCGCGAGGTGAAGAAGAGGTGACCGTCCGTGTCAAGCTCCCCGATCACGAACTGGACACCGACCTGCTGGAAAGGCTGTATCTTCGCAGCCCGGCCGGCATGGAGGTGCCGCTGGCCGAGGTGGTCACGAGGCGTTCCAACCAGAGTTTTTCCAGAATCAGCAGCGAGAATGGCCGTCGCCAGGTTGCTGTCACGGCAAGTCTCAATACCGCGCTCATGAACACGGAAGAAATCCTCGGCGCCATTCAACGGGACGGCCTGCAGGACATTTTAGATCGATACAGTCTTGACGTGTCCTACAAGGGCAAATCCGAGGAACGGGTCGAAACCTTCGAAGACATGAAGATCGGCGTACTGATCGGGCTGGCCAGCATCTACATCATCCTGGCCTGGACCTTTGCCAGCTACGTCCGGCCGGTGGTGGTCATGGCGATCATTCCGATGGGCCTGGTTGGCGCCGTCCTGGGTCACCTGCTGCTCGGATACAATTTCAGCATGCTCTCACTGACTGCCCTGATCGGACTGTCCGGCATCGTCGTCAACAACTCCATCATCCTGGTAAACACGATGGAACGGCGCGCAGAGTCGGAACCGCTCGCTGACGCGATCGTGAACGGCACCTGTGACAGGCTTCGGCCCGTCATTCTCACTTCTGCCACCACTATCGGCGGCTTGACACCCCTGCTCTTCGAGAAAAGCCTGCAGGCACAGTTCCTGATTCCCATGGCGGTAACCATCGTGTTCGGCCTGGGTTGCGCGGCCGTGCTGGTACTGAGTGTCATCCCGGCACTGATGGCCGTACAGGAGGACCTGCGAAAGCTGCTCGGTCAGCCTGCGGAAATGACCGCTTCCGGCAGCGGCACATGACATGCAGGGAGTACCCCCGAACCGTTCATCAGTTTTCCATTTCTGCCCGGGACACCGCACGTGTCACCCGGTCGAACTGGCGAGTCGGGAGTACCCGCTTCAGGTAAGCCAGCACATAGGTCGGCACCGTTACGTAATACCTGGCCCTGGGCCGAGACGCCTCCAGGGCATGGATCACCTTTTTCACCACCGCGTCCGCCGGCAGGGTGAAGGGAACCGATATGTCTTCCGTCATGAGACGCCGTTCAACTTTCCTGTAGACCTCGCGATGCGGACTGCGGTCGGGATCGATGTTGGCCTTGTACGCCAGGTAGGCATTTTCCCTGAAACGGCTGCTCACGGGCCCGGGCTCGATCAGGGAGACAAATATGCCCGTGCCCTGCAATTCCAGCCTCAACGTATCGCTCAAGCCCTCGATGGCATACTTGCTGGCGGTGTAGGCGCCCCGGAAGTGCAGTGCCATCAGGCCCAGCAACGAGCTGTTTTGTATGATGCGCCCGGCATGATTGGCGCGCATGGACGGCAAGAGGCGGCATGTCAGATCATGCCAGCCCAGCAGGTTGGTCTCCAGCTGGGCCCTCAACACGTCACGCGTCAGGTCTTCCACCGCACCCGGCTGGCCGTAGGCTCCATTGTTGAACAGTGCGAAAATCTTTCCTTGCGTGCGCGACAGCACCTCACCCGCCAGGGCCTCCACGCTTCCGGGATCGGCGAGATCCAGGGCCAGGGCTTCAAACCCCTCAGCCTCCAGCTGTTCCAGGTCCCTGGCCTTGCGGGCCGTGGCCAGCACCCGGTAACCGCGGCGGGCCAGCATCTGCGCGGCACGACGGCCAATCCCGCTCGAACAGCCAGTGATCAGTACACTTCGACCGGTCATTCCTGCTCCTGCAGCCTGCCCCGCTCAGCACCTCGGGCAGCTTGAAAACCCGGCATGCAGCCTGCCGGATCCGGACTTCCCCGCAGAACAGGCGGTCATGCTCAGAGGTATTCCCTGACGAGAATTTCCGCAATCTGGATGCTGTTCAGGGCCGCTCCTTTCCTCAGGTTGTCACTCACCACCCACATGTTGAGACCCCGCGGATGCGAAATATCTTCCCGGATACGCCCCACGTACACCGCGTCGCTCCCGTCCCCTTCAGTCACTGCAGTGGGATATCCTCCATCCTCATGGCGGTCCAGCACGCAGATGCCCGGCGCATTGGCCAGCAACTGTCTCGCCCGGCTGGCTGACAACGGCTCCTTCAACTCCAGGTGAACCGCCTCGGAATGCCCGTTCACGACCGGGATACGCACGGTAGTGGGATTCACCGGCAGGGTCTCATCCTCCATGATTTTCCTGGTTTCCCAGACCATTTTCATTTCTTCCTTGGTGTAGCCGTTATCCAGAAACACGTCGATGTGCGGCAAGGCATTGAAAGCAATCTGCTTCGGATACACCTCGCATGAAACCGGCTCTCCACCTGAAATCTTCCTGGTCTGCAGGTCCAGTTCCTCGATCGCTTCTTTCCCGGTACCGGATACCGCCTGGTACGTGGCCACATTTACACGCGAAATTCCGACCGCATCATGGATAGGCTTCAGGGCCACCACCATCTGGATGGTTGAACAATTCGGGTTGGCAATGATTCCACGGGTCGTGTAGCCGGATACCTGGTGGGCATTGACTTCCGGAACCACAAGGGGAATGTCATCGTCATAACGAAACTGCGAGGTGTTATCCACGACCACACATCCCTGGCTTGCGGCAATCGGCGCATATTGTTTCGACACGCTCGCACCCGGTGAGAACAGGCCGATCTGCGTATCTGAAAAATCAAACCCGGCCAAATCCTGCACTTCGAGTTCGTGTTCCCTGAACCGGACTTTCCTGCCGGCCGAACGTGCGCTCGCCACGGCATCGACCCGGTCTGCCGGGAAGTTCCTCTGTTCCAGGATGGCAAGCATCTTCTCACCCACGGCACCTGTAACACCCACTACCGCAACATTAACTTTTTCCATTTTTCAATTGTAAACCTAGTTCTTGCTGGAAAGCTGAAGCATCGCACGGATCACTTCATCACCCATCTCGTCCGTCCCGACCGGCTGCTGCCCGGCACGGGCAATGTCCACAGTCCGGTATCCCGCTTCCACCACCTGGTGTACGGCCTGTTCTACCAGGTCCGCCAGAAGGGGTTCGTTCAGGCTGTATCGCAACATCATGGCCACCGAGAGGATCATGGCCAGCGGGTTGGCAATACCTTTTCCCGCAATATCCGGAGCCGAACCATGCACGGGTTCATACATCCCCCGGTCCCTTTCATTCAGCGAGGCCGAGGGCAGCATGCCAATGGAACCCGTCAACATGGCCGCAATGTCCGAAAGGATGTCGCCAAACATGTTGTCTGTCAGCACCACGTCAAACTGGCCCGGTTCCCTGACCAGCTGCATGGCCGCATTGTCGACATACATGTGACTCAGGGCCACCTTCGCATAGTCCCGGTGCACGGCATTGACTACGTCACGCCAGAGCTCGGAGACTTCCAGCACGTTGGCCTTGTCCACCGAACACAGCCGGCTTCCCCGTTTTTGTGCAATCCGGAATGCAACGTGCGCAATGCGCGCGATCTCATGCTCGTCATACACGAGCGTGTTGAACCCCTGCCGGGTCCTGCCTTCCAGGACGCGCATCCCTCTTGGCTGGCCGAAGTATATACCACCTGTCAACTCGCGCACGATCAGGAGGTCCAGCCCGGTCACTTGCTCGGGCTTGAGTGAAGATGCCGAAGCCAGCGAAGGGTATGAGATGGCCGGGCGCAGGTTTGCGAACAGATCAAGCTCTGAGCGCAATCGAAGCAGGCCTTTTTCGGGGCGCAGATCCCTTTCCAGATGATCAAACTGGGGCCCTCCCACGGCTCCCAGCAGGATTGCATCGGCCGCCCGGGCGATTTCCAGGGTTTGTGCCGGCAATGGATCACGGTGCCGGGCATAAGCGCTTCCGCCGACCTGTGCCTCTTCCAGCTCGACGGCCAGCGCATGCTCCTTGCCCAGGCTGACCAGTACCTTCCTGGCCTGTGCAACCACTTCCGGCCCGATTCCATCGCCCGGTAATAGCAGGACCTTGTACATGCGGGAGCGAGCTGGCAGGGATCAGGTGAACAGCCAGGGAGCGGACCGCCTGGCCCTGGCCTCATAGGACTTGATCTTGTCTGCATGCTGCAGCGTGAGGTCTATTTCATCATAGCCATTCAACAGGCAGTACTTGTGAAACTCGCCGATCTCGAATGAAAATTCCCTGCCCTGCGCATCGAGCACCACCTGTGCTTCCAGGTCCACAACACAGGCGAACGACGGATCCAGCATGACCTCTCCAAACAGGCAATCCACTTCTGCAGCATCCAGTGTAACCGGCAACAGCCCGTTCTTGTAACTGTTACTGCAAAAAATGTCGGCAAAGCTGGAGGCGATCACCACTTCGAACCCGTAGTCCAGGATCGACCAGACAGCGTGCTCACGCGAAGACCCGCAGCCGAAATTGTCGCGTGCGAGCAATATCTTCGCTTCCCGGTATGTTTCCCGATTCAATACAAATTCCGGGTCGATGCGCCGCTCGCCCGGGTCCTGTCCAAGTACCCCGGGGTCCAGGTAGCGCCAGTTATCGAACAGGTACACGCCAAAGCCGGTTCGCTTGACCGACTTGAGGTACTGCTGGGGAATGATGGCGTCCGTATCCACATTGCTGCGGTCCAGCGGCAACAGGGTGGACTTGATGCTTGCAAACGACTTCACTGCATGTACTTCCTCACGTCTACGAAGTGCCCGTGCAGGGCAGCTGCCACGGCCATGACCGGGCTGACCAGGTGCGTGCGACCGCCCTTGCCCTGGCGGCCCTCGAAATTCCGGTTGGAAGTCGAGGCACAGCGTTCTCCAGGCTCCAGCTGATCGGCATTCATGCCCAGGCACATGGAACAACCCGGCTCACGCCATTCAAACCCGGCAGCCTTAAAGATCCGGTCCAGACCTTCCTGTTCCGCCTGCTGCTTGACCAGACCGGAGCCTGGCACAACCATTGCCAGCTTGATGTTCTCCGCGACCGTACGGTCGCGGATCAGGCTTGCAGCCGCCCGCAGGTCCTCGATTCGGGAGTTGGTGCATGACCCGATGAATACCTTGTCCACCCGGATAGCCTCGATCGGCGTCCCGGGCTGCAGGTCCATGTACTGCAAGGCGTGGTGGTAGTCCGGATTGCCATCCTCCGGGACCACCTCATCCACGTCCACGACCATTTCGGGGGAGGTCCCCCAGGTTACCTGGGGCTTGAGGGTGCCGACATCAAGCCTCACCACTGCATCAAACCTGGCATCCTCGTCACTGTGCAGCGTGCGCCAGTTCGCCACGGCCTGATCCCATAACGCACCTTGAGGGGCATAGGGGCGGTTGGCGATGTACTCCAGGGTTGTGTCATCCACGGCAACCATCCCTGCCCGTGCACCGGCCTCGATCGACATGTTGCACATCGTCATGCGTGCTTCCACTGAAAGCGAGCGGATCGCAGATCCGGCATACTCCACGGTATACCCGGTGGCTCCCGAGGTGCCAAGCCTGCCGATGATGGCAAGAATGATATCCTTGGACGTCACCCCCGGCAGCAGGCAGCCTTCCACCTCGACCAGCATGTTTTGCGACTTTTTCATCAACAGGCACTGCGTGGCCAGCACGTGTTCCACCTCCGAGGTGCCGATCCCGAATGCCAGGGCTCCCAGTGCGCCGTGAGTGGAGGTGTGTGAATCCCCGCACACGATGGTCATCCCGGGCAGAGACACCCCCTGCTCCGGGCCAATCACGTGCACGATGCCCTGCCGCACGTCCAGCATGGGAAACTGTGTCAGTGCAAAGTGCCTGCAGTTTTCGTCGAGCGTGTCGACCTGCAGCCTGGAAATAGGGTCCTCGATTCCTGCGCTGCGGTCCGTGGTCGGCACGTTATGGTCAGCCGTGGCAAGGATGGAATCCCTCCGCCACGGAACCCGGTTGGTGAGCCGCAACCCTTCGAATGCCTGCGGCGATGTCACTTCATGTACCAGATGCCTGTCTATGTACAGCAACACCATGCCATCATCGCGCTCATGCACGACATGACTTGCCCACACCTTGTCATATAACGTGTTCGTACCCATTTCCTATACCGTACCGTCGTGTCGCCCAAGTCTCCAGGCTGGTTTGGCCAGCCATACGTATTGAAAGCACGCGAGGGCGGCGATGGCCGTCGCAAGCATGTATACCCCGGAAGATCCGATCGCATTCCAAGTATACCCGCTCACCAGACTGCCAAGCGAGGCTCCCAGGCCAAAACTGATGCAGGAATAGATTCCCATACCCCGTCCCTGGATATTGCCCGAAAATTTCCGGTCGATCAGGTATATGGCCGACGCATGAAACAATCCGTACGATGCGGCGTGCAGGATCTGGGCAAGCAGCAACACGGGCAGGGTGTCCGCGAACGAGGCAATCAGCCACCACCTCAGGGCCGTAAGCAGCATGGCCAGGACCAGCATCCGGTTGGCACCGAATTTCGGCAGTAGCCTGTAGGCCATGAAGAACAGCAGCACCTCGGAAATGACACCGAGTGACCAGAGTTGCCCTATCGCGTTGTGGGAATAGCCGAATTCCTCCAGGTAGATACTGAAAAAGGTGTAGTAAGGCCCGTGGCTCATCTGGATCAAAAAGGCTGCAAGCAGCAGGGCCAGTACAGAAGGCTCAAGACATGTTTTCAGCAACGAGGTATTTCCGTCATGCGCGGCCAAGCCCGGCTTGTCCTGCACCAGCAGGCTGCTTGCGAAGATGCATGACAGGAGCACCAGGATCGCCCACGGCAGCAACCCGATCCCGTGGCTCTGCAACAGGGGCGCCAGGGCAGATACCGAGACAATAAAACCCACCGAACCCCATAACCGCACACGGCCGTACCCGTACTTGTCTTCACCGAGATGGTTCATGGTCGCCGCCTCGAACTGGGGCAGCGCGGCATTCCAGAAAAATCCGAAGCCTGCCAGCACAATCAGCATTGCCCAGTAGTCATGCGCAAGCAGTACCATCGCAAAGGTGCCCATCCCGGCAAGCATGGCAATACGGATCAGCCGAATCTGCTGGCTGGTATGGTCCGCGATCCACCCCCAGATACCGGGGGCGACGATCTTGGTCGCAAGCAGCACGGCAGACAGCTCCCCGATCTGCCCGGCGGTAAACCCGAGATGCTTCAGATACAGGCTCCAGTACGGCAGCAGCGCGCCCAGGCAGGCAAAGTAGAAAAAATAGATCGATGAAAGCCTGCCGTACCCGGCAAACGGCTTCTGCATGCCCCACATGCTGCTTCAGGAAACTGCTTTCACAGGCTTGACCGTCACAAATCCGTCACGAAACGGAGGGCGGAATGTGCGGAGCCGCATCCTTCACGTCCGGGTTTTGTGCACGGTGGCGAAGCAGATGGTCCATGACAACAATCGCGAGCATGGCTTCAACGATCGGCACGCCGCGTATCCCCACGCAAGGATCATGTCGGCCGGTCGTCACAATTTCGCAGGGATTGCCCTGCACATCCACCGTCCTGCCGGGAACACGAATGCTTGAAGTCGGCTTGAACCCGACATGGACCAGCAGATCCTGGCCGGTAGAGATCCCGCCCAATACCCCACCGGCATGATTGCTCAGGAATCCTTCCGGAGTCATTTCGTCACGATGCTGGCTGCCGGTCTGGGCAACACTGCGAAAGCCCGCCCCGATCTCGACCCCCTTGACCGCATTGATGCTCATCATCGCATGGGCAATATCGGCATCCAGTCGATCGAATACCGGCTCCCCAAGGCCTGCCGGCATGCCGCACGCCACGGCCGTCACGCGGGCACCGGTTGAATCACCCTGTTTCCGCAGGTCGTCCACCAGGCTTTCCAGTTGCGTCACCAGTTTGGCGTCCGGGCAAAAAAAGGGATTGGACTCCACGGCGTCCCAGTCCCTGTGCGTGATTTCCAGCGAGCCCAGCTGTGACAGGTAGCCGCGTATGAGAATGCCCGACTTCACCCTGAGGTACTTCCTGGCAATGGCCCCTGCCGCCACACGCATCGCGGTCTCGCGCGCCGACGAGCGCCCGCCGCCGCGATGATCCCGCAAGCCGTATTTTTTCAGGTAGGTGTAGTCTGCGTGGCCGGGACGAAACTTGTCCCTTATGCTTTCATAGTCCTTTGACCGGGCATCCTGATTGTAGATGATCAGCCCGATGGGTGTGCCCGTGGTGCAGCCTGAATGCGTGCCAGACAGGATCTCGACCTGGTCCGGCTCGCGGCGCTGCGAGGTGTGGCGCGACCTGCCTGGACGGCGTCGCTCCAGGTCGGCCTGCAGGTCCGAGCTGTCCAGCTCCAGGCCTGGAGGGCACCCGTCGACAATGCAGCCTATTGCAGTTCCATGACTTTCACCAAATGAAGTGACCGTAAACAGTTTTCCTAGCGTATTCCCTGGCATCCCGGGATTGTAGCACTTCCCGCACGATAACTGCCTGCCCCGAACTACCTGCCGGAATCAATTATGCGATAATCCTGTCATGCCTTCTGACCCGGATACATCCAGAACAAGACAGACCGTGCGCCGCGACATACTGCTGCTTCTGGCCGTTGCAGGCTTCACGGTATGCATGATGTTTTTTTACTGGCTGAAGGCACCCCGGCACGTGGAACCTTCCTTGCCCAAAAGCGGCACTTCGCTGCATGCACACCCGCGCACATTCCCGCAGTCCGGCCTGGCTGGCACCGGAACCGAACCCGACAGCCTGGGCCGTGCACCGGGTGTGGCCTGTTCCGTGCCTGCAAATCCAGGAAATGCCGAGTACCGGGTTGATCACAGCTCATGCCTATTCCCGGTCGCCCTGTCTGGAACCCCCCACGAGAGCGGGCACCTCATCGATGACTTGCTGGCACTGAACGAACATTACGGAACACTGCAGGGCAGCTGATGAATGCCTTCTGGAAGCACTGCAGGGGATTCCTGTTTCACCTGTTTCCCCACCACCTCGTATCAAGGATCATGTACCGGATCACGCGCCTGCGAACCCCCCTGGCAAACCCTGCCATACGTGTCTTTATCCGGGCGTTCAATGTTGACATGCATGGGGCCTGCCTTCCGGAATCCGGAAGTTACGCGACTTTCAATGAATTTTTCACCCGCAGGCTGATTCCTGGAGCCCGGCCCATCGCACCTGCAGAGAATGAAATCATGTGCCCGGCCGACGGGTACATCAGCCAGCTGTCGTCCTATACCGGGCAGCATGCAATCCAGGCCAAGGGCCGGTTATTCTCGATGCCCCGGCTGCTGGGCGGGGGCCGGGAATACCCTGGCCTGTGTGAACGCGGCAAGTTCGCAACGATCTACCTGTCTCCAGGAAGCTACCATCGCGTGCACATGCCTGTCGATGGAGAGTTGCTGGAAATGGTCCATATACCCGGACGCCTGTTCAGTGTGGCGCCCTACGCGGCAGAAACCCTGGACAGCCTGTATGCCCGCAACGAGCGGGTGGTCTCTATCTTCAGGACCGGTTCAGGATACATGGCAGTCGTGATGGTCGGCGCAGTGAATGTCGCGGCGATTGAAACTTCCTGGCACGGACTGGTCACGCCGCCCCGTGGTAAAACCCTTCACAGAAGAACATATTCGGGTACGGAACTGAAAAAGGGCGAGGAACTGGGCGTGTTCAACATGGGTTCCACCGTGATTGTCGCCTTTGAATCGGAATCCATCGCATGGCAGCCAGACCTCGGGCCAGGCCACGCCGTCAGAATGGGGCAGTCACTCGGCAGGTTCACGCAGGCCGTCAGCCCCGAGGCGCAAGCACATCGCTGATCCGGTCTGCACCGGTGATGAGCATCAGCAACCGGTCAATACCCAGTGCCACTCCGGCACAATCGGGTAACCCCTCGCGGAGTGCCTCCACCAGGCATGGATCGGGTTCCATCGGGCGCTTGCCGGCCCGGCTGCGCTCTTTATTGTCCTGTTCAAACCGCGCCGCCAGTTCCCCGGCATCGGTGAGTTCCTGGTAGCCGTTCGCAAGTTCCAGGTTCCCGACATAAAGCTCGAAGCGTTGTGCCCGGCCCTCGCTGTCGATTCTCGCCAGGCTTGCAAGCTGCACAGGGAAGTCGTAAATGAATGTCAGCCGGTCAGCCGGCAGTCGCTGTGCGATGACCTGGTCAAGCAGCAGCGCCTGGTAGTCGTCGCAGGAATATTGCGTGGACGGGGCAAGCCCCACATCCCTGCATGCGATCCTGTAATCCTCTGTCCGCGCCGTCCAGGGATCCAGCCCGCAATACCGCAGGAATGCCTCCCGGTACCCCATGGCCCCGGACTCAAGCAGGCGTACATGCCCTGGCAGCAAGTGCATCACCAGCTGCTCCACTTCCCTCATCAACTCCTGGTAGTTCCAGCCCACCCGGTACCACTCCAGCATGGTGAACTCGGGGTGATGAAACCTGCCGGTCTCTCCGGCACGGAACACCTTGCAGAGCTGGTAGATATCGCACCTGAGGGAGACGAGCAGCCTTTTCATTGCATGTTCGGGCGAGGTATGCAGGTACTGCCCGCGGTCATCGTGGCTGACCCCGATACTTTCAATATGCGGATCGGTCACCGTGTGGGGATTGAGGATCGGCGTTTCGACTTCCAGCACGTCACGTGCCGCAAAAAAATCCCGCACCCGGGCATACAATTTGGCACGCGCCTGAAGAGCCTCGCGGCTGGGGATCCCATGGTGGTCCGGAGATTTCAATGCAACGGGAAGTCCTGCATCCAGCCTGGCCTGGTTTCGGGCGGCGGCTCCGAATCACTCCTTGACGCGTGAGACGTACTCTGCGTTGCGCGTGTCAATCCGCAGCACCTCACCTTCTTCGACAAACAGCGGAACCTTGACAACCGCACCGGTTTCAACCGTTGCCGGCTTGACACCGCCGGTTGCAGTATCTCCCCGGACACCAGGCTCAGTGCGGGTAATCTTCAGCTCGACAAAATTGGGCGGCGTCACGCCGAGCGGCACGCCATCCAGCAGGGTCACACAGCAGATTTCCTGCCCTTTCAGCCACTGGGCGGCCTCAGCCACTACGGACTTCGGCGCGGCATACTGCTCAAACGAATCCGGTTCCATGAAATGCCATTGCTCTCCATCGTTGTAGAGATACTGCATGTCCTGGTCGACGACATCCGCACCCTCGACCGATTCCCCTGATTTGAAAGTACGGTCGATTACCCGTCCCGTTTTCAGATTACGCAGCTTGACGCGGTTGAAGGCCTGCCCCTTGCCGGGTTTCACGAACTCGTTCTCGACGATGGCATACGGGGTGCCATCCAGAATGAGCTTGAGGCCAGCTCGAAATTCGTTGGTATGATAAACAGCCATCAACAACTACCGGTGAAACCATGAAACCCACCACCGCGCAGAGTCTAGCACGAGTCCAGTCAGGCCCGGAAACAAATTGGCAGCAGCAGTACAGGGACTCCATAACCTGCCTGGAAACACTTTGCAGTGCCCTGCACCTGGACCCGGCCGAGCTTCCGGTCAGCACCGCCGCCGACCGGCAATTCCCGTTGCGGGTGCCATGGAACTACGTGCGGCGCATACAGCGGTCTGACCCGAATGACCCGCTGCTCCTGCAGGTCCTGCCCCACGCGCAGGAGGAAAATGAATCCGAGGATTTCCGCATGGATGCCGTGGGTGACCTGAAAAGCGTCCTGGCACCCGGCCTGCTGAAAAAATACAATGGACGCGTCCTGCTGCTGGCAACCAGCCGTTGCGCGGTACACTGCCGCTTCTGCTTCCGGAGACATTTCCCCTATTCATCGCAGAATCCCCGCAGGGACGCCTGGCTGGGCGCACTGCGGAAAATTGCACAGGACAGCACCATCCGTGAAGTCATACTGAGCGGCGGCGACCCGCTGGTGCTGGATGACGGGGAACTCGCTGAACTTGTCCGCCAGCTTGAATCCATACCTCATGTCATGCGCCTGAGGATCCACACACGCCTTCCCGTGGTCATCCCGGCGCGCATCAATTCACGACTGATTGAATGGGTAAACCGGTCCAGGCTGAAAACCGTGCTGGTGGTGCACGTTAACCATCCCCGGGAGATCGACTCCGAGCTGCAGGAAAAGCTCACCGAGCTGTCCCATGCCCGATGTCACCTGCTGAACCAGAGCGTCCTGCTCCGAAACGTAAATGACCATCCGGATACCCTGGCCAAGCTCAGCGAAAAACTGTTCGATTCGGGCGTGCTGCCCTATTACCTGCACCTGCCGGACAAGGTGCAGAACACCATGCATTTTGAAGTGCGCGAAGACCAGGCCCGCAAGATCATGGATGAGCTGTCGGCACGACTGCCGGGCTACCTGGTTCCGAGGCTCGTCAAGGAGCAGCCCGGCCATCCATGCAAAACACCCCTGGGCTTGCGGTGACCGTTGCAGCCGGCCCGGCCTTCACCGGTCCTGTTTCAGGGAAGCAATCCGTTCACTGAGAGGCGGGTGGGACATCAGCAGCTTCTGCAATCCACCCTTGACACGGCCGGAGATGCCAAATGCAGCCAGCTGCCCGGGAAGTTCTTCGGGTTCGGACTGCGCCTGCAGCCTCTGCAGTGCCGCGATCATCTTCTCACGGCCCGCAAGCCGGGCACCCCCTGCATCTGCACGGAATTCCCTCCGTCTTGAAAACCAGCTGGCGATGATGGCCGCCAGAATGCCCAGGATTATCTCGGCGATGATGCTCGCGATGAAATACCCGGGCCCGATACCCCGCTGCACCTTGAAAATGACCTTGTCAACGAGCAGTCCCACAACACGTGACAGGAAAATCACGAAGGTGTTCAGTATGCCCTGCAGCAGTCCCATGGTGACCATGTCGCCGTTGGCAACATGGCTGACCTCGTGACCCAGCACCGCTTCCACCTCGTCCTGGCTCATCACGCCAAGCAGGCCCGTGCTGACTGCAACCAGTGCACGATTCCGGTTCATTCCGGTCGCGAAAGCATTGGGCTGGGGGGAGTCGAAAATCCCTACCTCGGGCATTCCGATGCCGGCCTGCTCGGCCTGTCTCCTGACGGTTTCCAGCAGCCATTGCTCGGAACGGTTGGCGGGCTGTTCAATCACCTTGACGCCCATGCTGCGCTTGGCCATCCATTTTGAAATAGCCAGGGAAATGAATGCGCCCCCGAACCCGAAGGCCAGCGACATGAGCAGCAGGCCATTCAGCTGTCCAGCCAATCCCTGCTGTGCCAGCCAGTGGTCCAGGCCAAGTACCCTGGCGCTGACACTCAGGACCAGGACGATTGAAAAATTCGTGATCAAAAACAAAATAATGCGCATACCCATCTTGAATTCCTCGCCTATTCAGCAGCCGTCCGAACCGCAGCGGTTTTGCCGTGTACCCTCTTCGACAGCCTTTCCGCCTGCAGGGTTCAGCCTGCTGCCTCACTTTGCATGATGTACTTCGATCGCATCCACGCTGCGGTACCCCCTGGAAAGCAGCGTGCCACGCCTGGCACGCTCGCTCCGGTAGGTCCGGATCTCTTTCGCACCCATCTTCTTGGTACGTTTTCCTGCGTGCAGGACAATGGACTCTCCCTCCTGCACCGCCGAGACAACAGACATGGATTCATTGCCGCTCGCCGCTTTCCTGCCGGGTATACTGATGATCCTGTTCCCCTTGCCCCGGGAAAGTCTCGGCAATTCCCCGGCCGATATCACCAGCATATGTCCCGCAGACCCCACCGCGACGATCCAGTCCTTGTCCGGGTCACGAAGCCTGACAGGCGCCAGGGACACCGAGCCTTCCGGTACCGAAAGTATGGTCTTCCCGGAGCGGTTCCGTGTCAACATGTCCTCCAGCCTGCAGACGAACCCGTAACCGGCACTGCTTGCAAGCAGGAAGCAATCGTCGGGCTCACCCATCATCATGCCGGTGAACCGCATGCCGTCAGCCGTCTTCAGGTGCCCGCTCAGCGGTTCACCCTGACCCCTTGCAGAAGGCAGGCTGTACGCGGGCAGGGAATAGCACCTCCCTCGTGAATCCAGGAACAATACCGGCTGATTGGATTTACCTGTCACGTGTGTCAGGTAGGCATCTCCCAGCTTGTAATTCAGGGCGCGCGCATCGATATCAGCGCCCTTGCCAGCACGTACCCAGCCCCTTTCAGACAGGACCACCGTAATGGACTCGGCAGGCACCAGTTCAGATTCATCCATGGCAATCGATGCGCCCCGCTCAATCAGCTGACAGCGTCGCGAATCTCCAAACTCGCCTGCATCCTGCATCAATTCCTTCTTGACGAGCGTTTTGAGTCGCGCGACGGATTTCAGGATTCGCTGAAGCTCCGCCCGCTCGGAAGCAAGCTCCTGCTGCTCGTCCCGGATCCTGGCTTCCTCGAGTTTGGCCAGATTGCGCAGGCGCGTATTCAGAATGGCCTCTGCCTGTTCATCGCTCAGGCTGAAGGTGCGGATCAGGCTTGCCTTGGGATCCTCCTCTTCACGAACGATCCTGATGACCTCGTCAAGGTTCAGATACGCGAGCAGCAGCCCTTCCAGAATGTGCAGCCGGCCGGTGACCTTGTCCAGCCGCCACTGCAGCCTGCGCTTGACGGTTTCCTTCCTGAATGCAAGCCACTCTTTCAGCATCATGACAAGGTTCTTGACCTGTGGCCGCCCGTCTGTTCCGATCACGTTCAGGTTCACCCGGTAATTGCGTTCGAGATCAGTGGTTGCAAACAGGTGGGACATCAGCGCCTCGGTATCCGTGCCGCGGCTGCGCGGGGTAATCACGATTCTCACGGGATTCTCATAATCTGACTCGTCGCGCAAGTTCTGGACCATGGGAAGTTTCCTGGCCTGCATCTGCTGGGCAATCTGTTCCAGAACCTTGGCACCCGAGACCTGGTACGGCAGCGCAATGATGATCAGGCTGCCTTCCTCTTTTTCGTACCGTGCGCGCATTCGAAATGAGCCCGAACCCTTCTCGTACATGTCCAGCAGCTCTTCGCGCGAAGAAGTGATTTCCGCGTCCGTCGGATAGTCCGGCCCCTGTATGTGCCTGCAAAGGTCCTCCACGGTGGCCCTGGGGTGTTCCAGCAGATGAACGCAGGCATTGACGACTTCATTCAGATTATGTGCGGGGATATCCGTCGACATTCCCACCGCGATACCGGTTGAACCATTCAGCAGCAGATTGGGCAAACGTGCAGGAAGGATGACCGGCTCAGACAGCGTGCCGTCAAAATTCGACTGCCACGCTGCCGTACCCTGATCCAGTTCCTGCAACAGGGCCTTGGCATACCGGGTCAGCCTGGATTCGGTATAGCGCATGGCCGCAAAGGATTTCGGGTCATCCGTTGAGCCCCAGTTGCCCTGCCCGTCAATCAGGGGGTACCGGTAGGTGAAATCTTGCGCCATCAGCACCATGGCTTCGTAACAGGCACTGTCGCCGTGCGGATGATACTTGCCGATCACATCGCCCACCGTGCGTGCCGATTTTTTGGGCTTGGAAGCCGCTGAAAGTCCAAGCTCGGACATTGCGTAGACGATGCGGCGTTGAACAGGCTTCAGTCCGTCCCCGATACCCGGCAATGCGCGGTCCAGGATGGCGTACATGGAGTATTCCAGATAGGCTTTTTCGGCAAACTGCTGTATGGGGAGCTTCGTTTCCGCCCCAAAGTCCATTTCCAGGTTCGAATTCACGTCTTCCGGGTACCTGTCAAGCCGGTCCGGGCAAGTCCAGCGCGTCCCGGTCACCGGCCAGGTTGCCTTTCCTCTCCAGCCACTCCCGGCGGTCCGCAGCGCGTTTCTTCGCCAGCAGCATGTCCATGATCTGGAACGTCCTGCCCTGACTGGGGCATGAAAGCTGCACCAGGCGCCGGCTGTCCTCTGCCATGGTGGATTCACGCAACTGCATGGGACTCATCTCGCCCAAGCCCTTGAAACGGGTGATCATGATCTTGCCTGTTTTCTTTTCCGCCTCAAGTCGGTCCAGAACACCCTGGCGTTCCTCGTGGTCGAGAGCATAGAACACTTCCTTGCCGGCATCGATGCGGTACAACGGCGGCATGGCTATGTAGACATGGCCGGCCTCGACAAGCTTGCGGAAGTGCTGCAGGAACAGCGCACACAGCAGGGTTGCGATGTGCATGCCATCCGGATCGGCATCCGCCAGCACACAGATTTTCCCGTAGCGCAAGCCACTGAGATCCTGGCTTGAAGGCTCAACTCCGATCGCAACCGAAATATCGTGGATCTCCTGTGATGCAAGGACCTGCTCGGAAGCGATTTCCCAGGTATTCAGAATTTTCCCCCGCAGTGGCATGACGGCCTGGAAGATGCGGTCTCTGGCCTGCTTGGCAGAGCCTCCTGCCGAATCACCTTCGACCAGAAACAGCTCGGTACAGGACAGGTCCTCGGAGCTGCAGTCGATCAGCTTCCCGGGGAGGGTGGGACCGGCGACTGCCTTCTTGCGCACGATTTTCTTGTTCCGCTTCAGCCGCAGTTCAGCACGACTGATCACCAGGCGTGCAATCTGCTCTCCGGCCGCCGAGTTCAGGTTGAGCCACTGGCTGAATGAATCCTTGGCGACTCCGGAAACGAACTGGGTGGTTTCCTTCGAACCCAGGCGCTCCTTCGTCTGCCCTGCGAACTGGGGATCCCGGATTCGAACCGAAAGGACGTAGCTGAGCCTCTCCCAGACATCATCCGGTGCAAGCCTGACACCCCTGGGCGCAAGCTTTCTGAACTCGCAAAATTCACGCAGGGCCTCGGTCAGCCCGGCGCGAAGACCCATCACGTGTGTCCCGCCCTGGGGGGTGGGAACCAGGTTGGCATAGCTCTCCTGCAGACACTCGCTGTCCCCCGGCATCCATGCCAGTGCCCACTCGGCAGCCTGCCTTTCGCCCTCGAAACTCCCGCAAAACCCGTCAGCCGGAAGGCATTCGTACCCTCTCACGCGATCCAGCAGGTAATCCAGAAGCCCGCCCGTGTAACACCATTCATGTTTCCTGCCGCACTGCCGATCATCGAACCTGACATTCAGGCCGGGAAAGAGTACAGCCTTGGCCTTCAGCACATGCAGCAGCTTCGGGATTGAAAAACTGCTGCTTTCGAAATATGCCGCGTCAGGCCAAAACCGTATGGTAGTACCGGAATTCTTCCTGGCGACCGTCCCGATGATCTCCAGGTCTGAAATCTTCCTGCCGCCCTTGAAGGCCATGTTGTATTCCTTGCCCTCCCTGCGTACCCAGACCTCAAGATGCTCGGACAGGGCATTGACCACCGATACGCCGACTCCGTGCAGGCCGCCGGAGTAACTGTAGTTTTTCTCTGAAAACTTTCCCCCGGCATGCAGGGTGCAGAGCACCACTTCAACCCCCGGCAGCCCGAGCTCCGGGTGGATGTCTACCGGCATGCCCCGCCCATCGTCATCAACTTCGAGGGATCCGTCCTCATGCAGCGTAATGTCTATGTTCTTCGCGTAGCCGGAAATGGCCTCGTCCACGCTGTTGTCAATCAGTTCATGGGCAAGATGGTTGGGCCGGGTGATATCCGTGTACATCCCCGGATGCTTGCGCACAGGATCCAGTCCGCTCAATACCTCGATTCCGGACGCGTCGTACGCCGCTTTCATGAGCCTGTTCCGCGGGTAAATTCCGGCGATGCGGGCAGCATGAAATCCTTTCGGGACTGCCGTGGCATCCAGCCCCTGCAGGCCGGTACACGCGATGTCACCGCAGGCCGCCTCGTGGAATGCAACTGGCCAGCAGGCCCGTATTCACGGTTATCCCCCAACCCTGCGCGAGCCGGACTGCGGTTTTCTGTCTGATGGCAGCCCGGTCAGGCAGCATGAGCGGACTGGAGCCTCAAGGAGCCGGACTTTTTTCTGCCATTTGATCGAGCATGGCAGCAAGGTTCTTTGCAGGACGGTAGCCCCTTATCAGGACACCCTCTTCCGTAAACAGGGCAGGCGTGCCCGTTACACCCATCTGCTGTCCCAGAAGCCACTGCGACTGGACCGGGTTTTCGCAACTCGCCTCGGCCACTTCTTCTCCTGCCTTGGCCAGGGTAATGGCTGCTTTCGGGTCTGGTGCGCACCATACGCTCACGGATTTCTTGTACGAAGCCGAACCAATCCCGTCACGCGGAAACATCAGGTACCTTACGGCGATCCCATAGCCGTTCAGCTGGTCCATCTCCGCATGCATCTTGCGGCAGTACCCGCAATCCACGTCCGTAAATACAGTGACCGTGTGACGCGGGCTGGCAGGCGAAAAGACAATCATCTCAGACTCATCAAGCTTGCCCAGCACCTGTCTGCGAGCACCTGTTCGAGCTACCTCGCTCAGGTTCTCGCCCGCTTCCAGGTCCATCAGGTCACCCTGCAAGCCGTAGCGGCCATCACCGGAGAGATACAGCACCTCGGCTCCGAATAGCACTTCGTAGAGTCCCGGCATGGCAGAAGGCCGGATCGACGATGGCTCTTCGGGAACCAGCTGTTCCAGTCGCTGCCTGATATTTTCTATGTCCTCGGCCTCGCCAGCCCAGGCCAGGGCGGTACAGCAAAGCAGAAACAGCGCGAACATTGTGCGATGGTGCATGTTGACTCCTTGTTAATTTTTCCCGAAGCCCGGAATGGTACTATACGTATGACCGCACCCGGGAAAATAAATTTCGAGGCAAGCGGGCTGCATTACCCTCGGGGATGGTGTCTGCGGTGCAGCTCCTGGAGCCGCACCTGTGCTACGTGAGTATAGATCTGGGTGGTTGATAGGTCACTGTGCCCGAGCAGCATCTGCACGACACGCAAATCCGCGCCATGATTCAGAAGATGTGTGGCAAAGGCATGCCGCAGGGTGTGCGGGGAAAGGTGCTTGTCGATTCCTACCCGTAACGCATGCTTTCTCACCAGGTACCAGAATGCCTGCCTCGTCATGGCGGCTCCCCGGTTTGTCACGAACAGGGCATTACACTGCTGTCCGGGCTTGAGCAAATCCTGCCTGGCATGGCGGATGAATTCCGAAATCCACTCTGAGGCCTGTTCGCCATACGGTACCAGACGTTCCTTGCTGCCCTTTCCCATAACACGGATGACCCCCTGGTTCAGGTTGACCTGGTACAAGGTCAACGCTACCAGTTCGCTGACGCGAAGCCCGCATGCATAAAGAACTTCCAGCATCGCCCGGTCCCGTATCCCGTGGGGCTTTCGCACATCGGGCGCATCCAGCAGCTTTTCCACTTCCTCCTCTGTCAGGGTTTCCGGAAGCGGACGGCCCAGCTTGGGGAATTCAATCCTTTCAGACGGGTCTTTCTGCACGACTCCCTGCCTCAGCAGGTATCGATAGAAACGGCGAATGCTGGACAGCAGTCTTGCCGAAGTCCGTGGCTTGCTGCCATGCTGCACACGATAGGACAGATAGTCCAGCACGTGGTCCTGATGCGCATCGGCCAGGCACGTGGCGGTGTGGGACAGCCAGCGTGACAGCCCGAGCAGGTCATTGCGATAGGCAGCGAGGGTGTTTTCGCTCAGCCCGTGCTCCACCCACATGCTGTCCAGAAACGCCTCGATGACAGACTCGTCTGATGCCAGCACGGCTGCCGAGTCCTTCACGGTTCAAGGCCTGCTTGTCTGAATGGAAGCGAACTGTGAGAGGCCGGATGGCGCGAGACAGGAGAGGGTAACGCAGGAATATCAACGACAGTAAAATGGCGCGAAATCATTTGCAGAACTCGGTGTTACCCGGTTTCAGACGTCATGAGCAGCAGTATTCCCGTAGTTTTGATTTTTAAATCCTGATCCGAAGCATCCCGAGCAGTGTATGAATTTGGCCGGGCAAAATCAATGATGCCGGAGATGCAATGCCCCGGATTTCCTTGAAAACCTCACGCTGGACGGACACGCTGCCCTATACTCTGTCCGTATATGAACAGGGGCCATCCATCCAGCAACCGCAGCGTTTCCTTGCCGCGTCGTCTTGCCGCGATACTGTATGACGCCCTGCTGCTGGCCACACTCCTGTTTTTCGCATCCTTTGTCGTGGTCATCCCACTCAAGCTTCACCCCGAGCATCACCTGTTTATCGCCTACCAGGGCTACCTGTTCACGCTTTCTTTCCTGTTCTTTGCATGGTCCTGGACCCACGGCGGACAAACGCTCGGCATGAAAGCATGGAAATTCAGGGTGACCTGCCTGGATGGCTCCGGAATCAGCTGGAAATCCGCCTTCGTGCGTTTCGTGGTTGCCGTAGTCTCCTGGGTCCCGTGTGGCCTGGGCTATATCTGGGCAGTGTTTGATCCGGAAAACCGCACCTGGCACGACCGGGCATCCGGGACTCGTTTGACCCGCACCTAGATCCAGGCAAGTTTCCGGTACACGACCGTCGCAACGACGGACACAAGCAGGACGGGAGAGAATGCGCCGACCAGCGGCGGCATGCCGTACACTACACTGCCATTTCCCAGCACCCGGCTCAGCAGGTCGAAGACCACGGCAATGCCGATCCCTAGCACCAGACGCTGACCAAGTCCCCCGGTGCGCAACGGAAGAAACACGAACGGCACCGCGAGCAGCAGCATGGCGAGTCCGGACAGGGGTACGGCGAAACGGTTGAAATAGGCCAGCTGATACCGCCTTGAATCCAGCCCGTTCGCGTCCAGGTACTCGATATAGGTCTTCAGCGATCCGGCCGCCATATGCTCGGGCTTTACGCTAACGACCTTGAACAGTTCGGGGCTAACCAGGCGCTGCCAGGTTTCCTCATCCATCTCGGAAGTCTCCACGCCGTCCTGCAAAATCCTGTCGTGGCGGACCTGGGACAGTTTCCAGACCCCGTCTTCATACACTGCATCCCTGGCAAAGCTGACCCGCCTGAGGGCGTAGTCCGCATCCATTTCGTAAACCCAGATATCTGCCATCCGCCGGTCGGTAAACATCTGCTTGATATTGATGAAGCGGTTCCCGTCACGCACCCACTGCCCGTGACGGGACCGGATCGAGATCTTGTGCATGTCGCTGCTCTTGTGAAGACTGCGCAAGTATCCCTCCGTAGTGGGCGCGACGGTCTCTCCCACCCCCATGCTGATGACTACCAGCACCGTGCCGACAGCCAGCACGGACCAGAGGATGCGCATCCTGCTGATGCCCACAGAGCGCATGGCCTCCAGCTCCCCTCGTGCGGCCAGGTTGCCGAGCCCGATCAGGGTGCCCAGCAGCAGGGAAGTAGGCATCAGGTCGTACAGACGCTGAGGCATGCCCAGGAACAGCTTCAGTACGACATGCTGCACCGTAAAACCGCGCTTGTCGAGCAGTTCCAGGTCATTGATCAGGTCGATCACCGAATCGATTGAAAACAGTGCCACAAAGGCAAGCAGGGTCCCGGCCAGCATATTTCTCGCCAGGTACCAGTCGTACGACCTGATCAAGTCCATGGTTTACGCCGTCATCCTTTGCTTCAGCAAGAAGCCTGCAATGAGTACGGCCATGAGTGCGTGAACCGCAAGCATGCCGGGGAAGACGGGCAGCTTGCCGTCCGCCACCCATATTTCGGCCAGAATCAGCAAATTCGAATAGATGAGATAAATCACAATCGCCAGGCCAAGCTTGGCAAACCTCCCCTGACGCGGCTTGACAACACTCAGCGGGAATGCAAGCACCACCAGCAGAGCTGCTGCCAGCGGTATGGACAGGCGCCACTGCAACTCCGCATGATCCTCCGTCCTGCCGGAACGAACCAGTTCCATGATGGACATGAACTCGGGCTCAAGCCGGTTTGCCGAGATACCCAGCTCAGGGATGCGTACCGCATGCTGCTCGAACGTGATGACCCTGAACTCTTCCTGTCCTTCGAACCCTTCATAGCGCCTGCCCTCATTCAGAACCAGGGACTCGCCGCCCAGCTCGGCCAGACCAGCCTGGTGTACCGAACGGGCGGTCTCGACCACAGCGCCTTCCTTGCGCCGGTCATAGATGAAAATATTCCTGGCACTGGCCGATTCCCGGTCCGTATCTTCCACGAATACCACCCAGTCGCCACGCCTTGCCTCCACGAACCGGCCCGGTACCAGACCGAGCAGGCTGGTCCGCTCCTTTGCCTGGAGCTTGACTTTCTCCATCTGCCACGCAATTTCGGGAACCGAGTGCAGTGAGGCATAGCTCAATACGGCAATGACCGGCAGTACGAACAGGGACGCATGGCCCAGCATCCTGAAAAACCCCATACCGCCCGAACCCATGGCATATATCTCGCTGTCCCGATAGAAACGGCCCAGGACGAGCAGGACGGTTACCAGCAGTGCAAAAGGGGCAAGCAGCACCGAAGAATCCAGGATTCCCAGGCCCAGCATCGACAGCACCACGTCTGCGGGAAGCTTGCCATCCATCACTTTTGTAAGCAGGGTGCCGAACGACTTGCTGACAATGACCGCAAGCAAGACCGCACTCACGGCCAAAAAGTTCAGGGCCAGCTCACGCGAGAAATAACGGTTGAGTATCGAAAGCATCGTTTACCCGGATTCCAGGAACTCCGGCCAGCAGGTTACAAACAGCATGATTTTAGCAATAATGGAAATACCAGTACCCAAGTATAGAGGAGATCCATGAAATTCATCGCCAAAACCGCACCGATCGAAAAAGAAACCGCGGACTGCGTCATCGTGGGAATGTTCGAGTCCGGAGAATTCAGTCCTGCCGGAAAAAAGCTGGATACACTCTATCAGGACCTGCTGTCAGATTCCTTCGGCCGGGGCACCCTTCGTACCACACCCGGACAGGTCACGACCCTCCAGGATTCAAGCCGCACCCGGCATGCATGCATCATCGTGGCCGGCTGTGGAAAACAGGACCGATTCACGATCCATACCCTTCAGCGAGCCCTGTCAGCAGCCGTGTCCGAAGCGAAAGCGCGCGGCGCCAGCAGCGTGATCAACGGCCTGGTCGAAATGCCTGTGCCCAATGCAGACACCAAAAGCCGGGTACAGGCAAGCATCGTGGCCACGCAGGATACCCTCTACACCTATACCCGGACCAAATCCGGGGCCTCCTCGGGCAAGGCTTCCCCGAAAACAATGAAATTCCTGGCCAGCCGGGCGACTGAAACCCGCCGGATCCGGCAGGGCATCGCTTCAGGTGAAGCCATCGCGGGCGGGATGAAACTGACGAAAGACCTGGGCAACCTTCCGGGAAACATCTGTACCCCTTCCTACCTGGCCAGGCAGGCCAGGAGCCTGAAAAGGGATCATCCGAATCTCCGGGTCACGGTCCTGGGTGAGGTCCAAATGAAAAAACTGGGCATGGGAGCCTTTCTTTCCGTCACGCACGGAAGCGCACAACCCGCGAAGCTGGTCTGCATGGAATACCGTGGTGCCAGGCCTGGTCAACGACCGGTCGTGCTGATAGGCAAGGGCATCACCTTCGATACAGGCGGAATTTCATTGAAGCCAGGCAGTGCCATGGATGAAATGAAGTTCGACATGTGCGGGGCCGGCAGCGTGCTGGGAACCATCAAGGCATGCTGCATGCTGGATTTGCCCATGAATGTTGTCGGCATCCTGGCCTGCGCGGAAAACATGCCGGGTGGCAAGGCCTCACGCCCCGGGGACGTCGTCAATACGATGTCCGGGCAGACTGTGGAGATCCTGAACACCGATGCGGAAGGCCGCCTGGTGCTCTGCGATGCGCTGACTTACGCCAAAAGGTTCAAGCCCGAGCTGGTGATTGACATCGCCACTCTGACCGGGGCTTGCGTGGTGGCACTGGGCCATGTTCCGGCGGGACTGATGAGCAATGACGAGCCCTTGGTCAGCAGCCTGCTCGAGGCCGGGGAACACAGCGGGGACCGTGCATGGAGACTGCCGCTTTGGGACGATTACCAGTCCCAGCTTGACAGCAATTTTGCCGACATGGCCAATATCGGGGGGCGCTGGGCCGGCACAATCACTGCCGCATGTTTCCTTTCCCGGTTCACCGAAGCCTTCCGCTGGGCGCACCTGGACATTGCCGGGGTAGCCTGGCACAGCCAGGGCAAGAGGAAGGGTGCAACCGGCCGGCCGGTCCCCCTGCTGACAGAGTTTTTGCTGCAACAGGCCACCCGGCGCAGGCACTGAGGTCCGGCCGGTCGCACCGGCCAGGACCCGGCATCCGTGCTGAAGCCCCATGCCGGATCATCCAGGCCGGACCGGCACAGCGGTCAAGGACTTGCATGAATCTGCCGGATCACTGCATCATACGCGCCCATAACACCCCCTCACATCACTCGAAACCTGCACGCTTTCATGGAAAAAACCTACCAGCCTGCCAGCATTGAACGAAAGTGGTACCAGCACTGGAAAGCCGGAAACTATTTCGCGCCGGGCGGTACAGGAGACCCGTACTGCATCATGATCCCTCCGCCCAACGTCACCGGCACCCTGCACATGGGACATGCATTCAACAATACCCTGATGGATTGCCTGACCCGCTACCACCGCATGGCAGGTTTCAATACGCTCTGGCAGCCGGGTACCGACCATGCCGGGATCGCAACCCAGATGGTGGTGGAACGGCAGCTCCTGGCGCAGGGGAAAACCCGCCATGAACTGGGCAGGGAGAAATTCATAAGGAAGGTCTGGGAGTGGAAAGAGCATTCGGGGGAAAACATCTGCCGCCAGCTGGAACGTATCGGCTCCTCTGTCGACTGGACGCGCGAGCGGTTTACCATGGACGAAAGCCTGTCCGAAGCCGTGAAGCGGGTGTTCGTGAGCCTGTACGACGAAGGCCTGATCTACCGCGGGAAACGCCTGGTTAACTGGGACCCGGAACTGCACACTGCCGTTTCCGACCTGGAAGTCGTCTCCGAAGAGGAGGACGGTTTCATGTGGCATATCCGTTATCCCCACACATGGGACTCGGGCCATGTGGTCGTCGCGACTACGCGGCCGGAAACCCTGCTGGGAGATGCTGCCGTGGCCGTTCACCCACAAGATGAACGCTACAGGGACATTGTTGGAAAATCGGTAAGCTTGCCCTTGACAGGCCGGGAAATTCCGGTAATCGCGGATGAATACGTCGATCCAGAGTTCGGCTCCGGGTGCGTGAAAATCACCCCCGCACACGATTTCAATGACCATGAAGTCGGCCTTCGGCACGGCCTGGAACAGATCAACATCTTCACCCGTGACGCAAGCATCAATGACAAGGCCCCGGCTGCCTACCGGGGGCTGGACCGCTTCCAGGCGCGCAGGCAGGTCGTCGACGACCTGCAGGCCCAGGGACTGCTCGAATCGACCCGGAAACACAGGCTGGTCGTGCCGCGCGGCGACCGTTCGGGAGCCATAGTGGAACCTTACCTTACCCGTCAATGGTACGTGAAGATCCAGCCCCTTGCAGAGCCTGCGATCGAGGCTGTTGAACGCGGCGATGTGCAGTTTGTCCCGGAAAACTGGTCCCGGACCTATTTCGAATGGATGCGCAATATCCAGGACTGGTGCATCAGCCGCCAGCTGTGGTGGGGACACCGCATCCCTGCATGGTATGACCCGGATGGAAACATTTTCGTGGCCCGGGATGAAGCGGAGGCGCGGGAAAAATACAGGCTGGGACCCCACGTGGAGCTTGTCCAGGACGAGGATGTGCTGGATACATGGTTTTCCTCTGCGCTGTGGCCTTTTTCAACCCTCGGCTGGCCCGAACAGACCGATGCGCTGGAAACGTTTTACCCGACCTCCGTGCTGATTACGGGGTTCGACATCATCTTTTTCTGGGTTGCGCGCATGATCATGATGGGCCTCAAGTTCATGGACGATGTCCCCTTCCGCAAGGTGTACATACATGGCCTGGTGCGGGACGCCAGCGGCCAGAAAATGTCGAAATCCAAGGGAAATGTCCTGGACCCGATCGATATCATTGACGGAATCGATCTCGACAGGCTGATACACAAACGCACCTCCGGGCTCATGCAGCCGGATATGGCACCCAGGATAGAAAAGGCCACCCGCAAGGAATTCCCGGAAGGGATCAAGGCCTACGGCACGGATGCCCTGCGATTTTCCTTTGCCGCCCAGGCCACGTTCGGACGTGACATAAAGTTCGACCTGAACCGGATCGAGGGTTACCGCAACTTCTGCAACAAGCTGTGGAATGCAGCCCGCTTTGTGCTCATGATCACAGACGGCAAGCCGGTCGCACCGGATCTGGAAACTGCCCGGCTTACCCTAGCGGACCAGTGGATCCTGAGCAAGCAGCAGGAGATCATTGAACACACGCACAGGCATCTGAAAAACTACCGGTTCGACCTGTGCGCGCAGGCACTCTATGGCTACGTCTGGCACGAACTTTGCGACTGGTACATCGAGCTCTGCAAGCCGGTGCTGTTCGGGGACGACACGGACCCGGGCATCAAGCAGAATACCCGTCGTGCCCTGCTGGAAGTCATGGATACGTCCCTGCGGCTGCTGCACCCCATCATCCCCTTCATTACCGAGGAAATCTGGCAGCTCATCGCGAAACGGCTGCACATTACGCAAGACAGCATCTCCCTGCAGCCCTTCCCGCTAAGCGACCCGGGCCTCGTCGACGAGAACAGCCTGCTCAGAATGGAATGGTCGAAGGCATTCATCAACGCCGTGCGAAAGATCCGTTCCGACATGAATATTTCCCCGGGCAAACCATTGCCCGTACTGGTTCAGAACTGGTCTTCGCAGGACCGGGAATACTTTGCAGGCAGCACCCGTTACATCCATGAACTGGCCACACTGGAGCATGTCAAGTGGATGGAAGATGATGCAGCGCCCGAATCGGCAACCGCACTGGCTGGCCGGATGAAGATTCTCATCCCGCTCGCGGGCTTGGTGGACAAGGCGGCGGAGTGCGCGCGGCTGGAAAAGGAAATCAGCAAACTGAAACTGAACCTGAAAAAAACACGGACCAGGCTGGACAACCCCGATTTCAAGACCAAGGCACCCCAGGCGGTCGTCGACCAGGAGGTCACCCGACTTTCTTCCATGCACGCCGCGCTGCACCAGCTGGAAGAACAGCTGACGAAAATCCAGAACGCCTGAACATTTCAGCCGGAACCGGAAGCGGGAAGGTGCCCTTGCCTGAACCTCCGTGCGTACCGCACCTTGCCACCCCGGCATGCTGCACACCAGTTCACCCGGCGAGCAGCACGCACTGCCCGATGGGGCTTGCCGGTCATGCCTTGCAGGCTAGAATTTCCAGACAAGCAGTGCCTGCACGGTGTTCTCATCCGTATCCCGGTCACCCAGCTTGTTCATCCAGTACTGGTATTCAATCCCCAGGGAAAGCCGGTCGCTGGGATTCCAGCGGAACTGCGGTTGGGCCAGCACCCATTCCGCGACCCTGTCACCGAACTCGTTCTTGCGCTCCCCCACGTACTCCACGTGTCCTTCAATACTGAAACTGGAGCCCCCGACCCTGAAAGGCCGCGCGAAATTGAAATCTACGATGAAGGCGTCATGCTCTTTTGGCGCGCCTCCGGAAGAGACTCCCCGGCTGTCATCGATATAGGCCATGATATCCAGGTTCGCGAATGAAAATCCCTTGATGTCCAAAGCCAGCCGAATGCCCGGAAGGAATTTCCGGACTTTTGCATCGCGGGCCCAGTTAAGGCCCAGAATGAACCCGAAATCCGAAATGACCCCGGCAGTCAGTTCCCTGCCCGTGATCCTGCCAAGACTCAGATTTGAGTACCACTCTGCGTACAGGTCGAAATCCTGAAACCCCGAGCTCCTGGAATCGAGTACATCGATGAAGAAAAAATTGTCGCCGTATTTCCACCCGTTGGCACGCTGCAGCGTGTAAATCAGGTGGTAGGCATGACCTCCCCCCTCAAACTTCGGCACATCCAGGTTTCCATACTGTACGTGCAGTTCGGTAACGCTCCACCCGGATGCGAAGGCCGGTGGCATCCATGCACAGGCCAGCAATGCTAGCATGCACCGGTAAAAGACCTGCCGAAAACCGCTCATCGCCGATGGGACGGAATACCCGGCTCAGACAGGGCTGAGGACCTGCTGCAGGATATCGGGGATCCCAATGCGTCCTCTAGGAGGTGTTCCTTCCTGATCCACAGTTCCAGCATGCAGCAAACTGCCCTTCGATGCGCTCCCCGCACCTTGAGCAAACCCAGTCTTGGGTACGGGTTTTGGTGGAAGCGATAAAATCACGCACAATTTTTTCCGCAACCTGGCTGTCTTCTTTTTCCACCACCCAGAGCTCGGGCCAGACCTCGGTAGGTGGAAGTTCTCCGACACCGCCTGCCAGCAGCTCATTCCTGATGATCACGGCAATGCCCTTCCCCTCAAGGAGGTCCCTGAGATGATAAATGAACACCGGGCTGGGTTCGCTGTACACGCGTACCATTCGCGCATTGTAGCAAAACCGCAGTGACGAGGCGCCGGTGTGCACGTCGCAGAATGCGGGCAGTCAGCCTATCTTCTTTTTTTTCGGCTTGCTCGCCACGTTATCGCGCACGTAGACTGGAATCGCCTCTGTCGCGGAAACAGCAAGCCCCTGGTTAAAGTAATGTTCCGCCAGACATGCAACGTGCTCGGCCTGGGGAGTCACGTTCGCATCGAATGCCAGGTCCGTTCTACAACGGTCCAGCAAGGCCCTGGCATACACTTTCCACCCTGATCCGTACCCGATGCAATGCTTGTCGACTTCCACATCGATCAATTCGGGCTTGCCGACCTGTTCCCGGCCAGTCAACTGCATGATTTTATTTTCATCCAGCTGGTACAGGGCAAAATAGACTTCCTGCATGCGGGCATCAATACAGGCCAGAACCTGTGATGCCTTTTGCCGGGTGTAGGCAGCTTGTGCCAGAGCCGCCAGCGATGAGACCGGAACCACAGGCAGGTCCCTTGCCATGGCAATACCCTGGGCCACGCTGGCGGCGAGACGTACTCCTGTAAACGCACCTGGGCCCCGACCGAAAGCGATGGCATCCAGCTGGTCCAGGCTCGCCTGGGCCTTCGCCAGAATGCGTTCACACATCGGCAATACAATCTCGTTGTGCCGGTTCGGTGCCACTTCGCTTTCACTGATGATCTCGCCGTCCATGCACAGTGCCACGGAACAGCACTCCGTAGAGGTTTCAATGCAAAGGTGCTTCATCCGCGGAATCCCGTTGCTGCAGGAATTGCATGACCTCGTCCAGACTTGAAGTACGGGGCATGTTCGGCAGGCTTTCGACAAACGATTTTCCATACGGCCTGGCAGTCAGCCTAGGATCGCATAGGGTCACTACACCGTAATCGGCCTCGTCGCGGATGAGCCTGCCTACGCCCTGTTTCAGTGCAAGAACGGCCTGCGGCAACTGGTAATGCATGAACGGGTTTTCTCCCTGCCGCCGCAGCGCCTGCAGGCGGCCAGCCAGAACCGGGTCATCCGGGGCTGCAAAGGGCAGCTTGTCGATAACGACGCAGCTCAGGGCACTCCCACGGATATCCACCCCTTCCCAAAAACTGCTGGTCCCCAGGAGTACTGCATGCTCCGTCCTCACGAACCGTTCAAGTAACTCCCTTCGTGGAGACTCACCCTGTACCAGCAGGTTGAAACGGTTGTTGCCCTGCAGGATCGCTGCCGCCGTACGCAGTGCGCGATGGCTGCTGAACAGCAGGAATGCGCGTCCCTTGTTGACTTCCAGGATTGGCAACACGGCATTCACCACGCAAGCGGTATACTCGTCATGACCCGGGTCTACAGAAATGGCCGGCAGGAACAGGCGTGTATTGGCCTCATAGTCATACGGACTGTCCAGCAGGATGGTTTCTGCATCGAGAAATCCGAGTTGCTGCTGGAAATGGTCAAATCCAGAATTCACAGCCAGGGTTGCGGATGTGAAAATCCAGCTGCTCTCATAGCGCGCAATCAGGTCCTGGAACAGGTTGGCCGTATCGAGCGGAGTGCTGTGAAGCTTGAAATCCTTCTGCTGGCATTCGAGCCAGCGTACCGTTCCTTCCTCCTCTTCCAGGATGCCCTCAAAATGCTGCACGTGTCTTTCACAACGTTGTGCGCAACGAGCCAGCGCACTGCCCCGATCACTCAGCCCGGCCAGTTTCCCTGACAGCTGGCACAGTGCCGAGCAAAGCCGGCCAAAACCGTCCTCGACGTCTCCCGCCCCGACCGCTTCTTGCCACAGCCTTCGTTCCTTGCCACCTGCCAGTGCAAGCTGGAAATCAGCTGCCGATTTCTGAACGGAATCCACCGTTTCACGAACGTCCACGGAATCGGGCGCCTCTTCAAGCTGTGCCGCGGTCACGTCCTCACACAGATGCCTGAGCTGTCGGCCGCTGGTGGTCGTCGCCAGAAAAGTGCTGGCAAGTTCCGGCAACTGGTGCGCCTCATCCAGGATGAACGCATCGGCTTCCGGCAGCAGATCGCCAAACCCTTCCTGCTTCAGGGTCAGGTCGGAAAAGAACAGGTGATGATTGATCACGACGACATCGGCCTGCAGGGCCTTCCTCCTGGCCTTAACCACGTGACACTTCTGGTAACTCGGGCATTCGCTGCCGAGGCAGTTTTCGACAGTCGAGGTGACACTTGGCCATACGGGGTCTTCCTCGCCGACCGAATTCACCTCGGCTATCTCTCCTGTGCGGGTCACCCGGGACCAGTCCAGGATGGACTGGTAATTCCTCGCGCCCCGGCGCACATGGGCCAGGGCGCGAGGCGCATGGTGCTCCAGGCGGTATACGCAAAGGTAATTCGCCCGGCCCTTCAGCAATGCCGTGGACACGGGCGTCTCGACTATGTCCAGAACGGCTGGAAGATCCTTGAAATACAGCTGGTCCTGCAAATGCCGGGTACCGGTGGAGACGACCACTTTCTGTCCGGACAGGAGTGCGGGGACCAGGTAGGCAAAGGTCTTCCCGACACCGGTGCCTGCCTCAATGATGAGTCGCCCACGCTGTCTCAGTGCAGCTTCGACGGACACGCTCATCCTCTCCTGCTGTGGCCGGTAACGGAAATGCGCCAGGCGTTCAGACAGCAAGCCGCCCGGGCTGAAAATCTTTTCGCTGGGCAACATTCCTTCAGGGTTCAGGAACCGGCCGGCGAATGCTGTTGCAGCAGCACCACCGCGAATGCGGCCACGCCTTCGCCTCGGCCGATGAAACCCATGCCCTCACTGGTCGTGGCCTTGAGATTGACCTGACTTGCCGAAATTTTCAAAATCCTGCCGATGTTCGATTTCATGGCATCGATATATCTTGCCAGCTTGGGCCGTTCCAGCACGACGGTACAGTCTACATTCCCGACCCAATACCTGTCTTCTATCTTTTGCATCACATCCTCAAGCAGGCGCGTACTCTCCACGTCCCGGTACCTGCTTTGGCTGTCCGGGAAATGCTGGCCGATATCACCCAGTCCCGCAGCACCCAGCACGGCATCGCAAATCGCATGCAGCAGTACATCTCCATCCGAATGTGCGTCGATGCCATGGGAGAACTGGATTCTTTCCCCGCCTATCACAATATGATCACCCTCGCAAAAGCCATGCGTGTCATAGCCAAAACCCACTCTCACAGTCATCATGCCCCCATGATCATGGCATATCCCGGAAACCGCGAAGTCCCGACCGAAACCCTTCTCACCCGGGCCGGTTCCTGATATGCCGCATTATCGATTCCGCCAGCCGGATATCTTCCTGCCGGGTTATTTTGATATTGTCACTTCGCCCCTCGACGATCTTTACACGATGTCCGATCGCCTCGACTGCCGAGGCATCATCGGTCACGGCCAGGCTGCCCCGGAGGCAGGAACGCAAGGCTTCATCGAGTACACGGACCCGAAACATCTGCGGGGTCAGGGCCTTCCACAGGCGGGAACGGTCTACGGTTTGGACCACTTCCCGGAAATCACCGGTCGATCGCACCCGCTTGATCGTGTCGCAAACGGGTGTGGCCAAGATTGCACCGGTCTCATCGGCAATCCCTTCACGGATGAGGCGGTCCAGGTCCGAGTAGTCAAGGCAAGGTCGTGCTGCATCATGAATCAGCACGTAATCGTCTGCGCCAGCCATGCCCTGCACCGTCTCCAGCGCGTTGAGAACGGATTGCGCCCGGCTTGGCCCGCCTTCTGCGACATGGATGCACCGGTCGGATGAAACCTTCAGTCCAGACCACCTTTCATCACAAGCCGGCAAGGCTACCACCACAGCCGTGACCCGCGGGTGATGCAGAAAACAGGAGAGGCTTGCTTCCAGCACAGTGGCATCGCCCAGCGGGAGGTATTGCTTGGGGACATCCATTCCCATCCGCAGACCCGACCCTGCGGCACAAACGATGGCCCAGCAGTTTTGCTGGCAGCGATCATTCTCTGTCGTTATCTTCAGGTCGGCTCTCCAGAATCTGGATGAAAGTCTCGTTTTTCTTGACCATCCCCAGCTCGCTTCTTGCACGTTCCTCTACGGATTCAAGTCCGGTTTTCAGTTCCTCTACTTCTGCAGCGAGGACATCGTTGCGTTGGCTGGCCAGGTCGTTCTTGAGTTCCTGCTCGGCAACCGTGCGGCTCAACTCCAGCCCCTCGCGGAAACTTCCTTCACCGAACCAGAGCTTGTACTGCATCAGCAGCAGCAACAGGGCCATGAAAATTACGAGTGTCCTCAATGGCCTAGGGAGGAAGGAAACGGTAGGCACCGATACCCGGATACCGGGACTCCGACCCGAGTTCCTCCTCGATGCGTATGAGCTGGTTGTACTTTGCAGTGCGGTCCGATCTGGACAGGGACCCCGTCTTGATTTGACCGGTACAGGTTGCCACGGCCAGGTCCGCAATCGTGACATCCTCGGTCTCGCCGGACCGGTGCGAGATCACTGCCGTGTAGTTCGCGGCATGCGCCATGTCGATTGCAGCGAGCGTCTCGCTCAAGGTGCCGATCTGGTTGAACTTGACCAGGATCGAGTTGGCAACCCTGGATTGAATACCTTTTTCCAGCAACTCCGTGTTCGTGACAAACAAATCGTCACCTACCAGTTGCACCTTGTTCCCGGCTTTATCCGTGAGGAGCTTCCAGCCATCCCAGTCGTCTTCAGCCACGCCGTCCTCAATGGTGAGGATCGGATACTGATCGACCCAGTCAACCAGGTAGTCCACGAACTGTTCCGAATCAAAGGACCTGCCTTCGGATTGCAGTTCATACCTCCCCTCCCTGTAGAACTCCGTGCTGGCCACGTCCAGTCCGAGATAAACGTCTCTCCCGGTACGAAAACCCGTCTCCTCAATCGCCTTCAGAATGACCTCCACGGCCTCGCGGTTGGACCTGAGGTCTGGCGCAAAACCCCCTTCATCCCCTACGGTCGTTCCCATTCCCCGGGCATGCAATGCACTTTTCAGCGCATGGAAGATTTCCGCACCCATTCGAATGGCCTCGCGCGTCGAGCCTGCGCCTGTCGGAACAATCATGAATTCCTGCATGTCCACGCTGTTATCCGCATGCTCGCCGCCGTTGAGGATGTTCATCATGGGCACCGGCATCCTGAAAGCCCCTTTTCCACGGTGCAGATAGCGGTACAAGGGCACCCGCCTGGCCTGCGCTGCGGCCTTGGCTACAGCCAGTGAAACGGACAGCAGTGCGTTGGCCCCGAGCCGCGCCTTGTTGCCCGTGCCATCCAGTTCGATCATCCGCCGATCAATTTCCTCCTGCGAGAAACAGGACATGCCGACCAGTGCCTGCCTGATCTCGGTATTGACATGCCTGACAGCCTGCCGGACTCCTTTTCCTGCAAACCGGCCCGGGTCCCCGTCCCGGAGTTCGACGGCCTCGAGTGTACCGGTCGAGGCACCGGACGGTACGGCGGCACGACCCATCACACCCGAAGAAAGCAGCACGTCGGACTCGACGGTCGGATTCCCCCGGGAGTCAATCACCTCCCTTGCCTGGATGGACTGTATCTCGGACATCGGGTCACATACCTCCTTGCCTTCCGTTACCTGTCATGCTGCCGGTTCGTCGATCAGGTCGCCCCGCTTCACGGCCTGGTCTATCTCCTGAAGCCCGCGCAACAGGGATTTCATTTTCCCCAGGGGCCAGGAATTGGGTCCGTCACTTTTTGCAATTTCCGGATCCGGATGGGTCTCCATGAACAGGCCCGAGATGCCGCAAGCCACAGCGGCACGTGCCAGCAGCGGTACAAACTCCCGCTGGCCACCGGAACTGTCGGCGCCAGCGCCGGGCAATTGTACAGAATGCGTGGCGTCAAATACTACAGGACAGCCGGTTTCTCTCAGGATTGCAAGGGAACGCATGTCCGAAACCAGGTTGTTGTACCCGAAGGATACGCCGCGCTCGCACACCAGGATCTCCCGGTTTCCCTGTGCCCTCGCCTTGTCCACCACATGGCGCATTTCTCCCGGAGACAGGAACTGGCCCTTTTTGATGTTGACCGGACATCCGCATGCTGCAACGCGCTGGATGAAATTCGTCTGGCGACATAAAAATGCGGGGGTCTGCAAGACATCGACGACTTCCACGACTTCCTGCAGGGGAGTATCTTCATGCACATCCGTCAAGACAGGTACGCCAAGTTCTGCCTTGACCTGTGCAAGAATCTGCAGCCCCTTTTCTATCCCCAGGCCCCTGAAACTGTCAGCGGAAGTGCGGTTTGCCTTGTCGAAAGAAGACTTGTAGATGAAGGGGATGTCCAGCGCCGAGGTGATTTCCTTCAGCCTGCCTGCAGTATCCCGTGCAAGTTCCAGGCTCTCCACGACACACGGCCCTGCAATCAGGAAGAAGGGACGGTCCAGACCCACTTCAGCACCACACAGCTTCATGGCTGTCTGATGGATTATGCCTGGCCCGACTGCACAGGACGGTCCGCCTCGAACTGCTTTGGGACGGATTCGTTTTTTCCTGCCGCGATATGCAGGTTGTGCAGGGCATGGGCAGCGCGTATGAAACCGGTGAACAATGGATGTCCGGCACGGGGCGTGGAAGTGAATTCCGGATGAAACTGGCAGCCCACGTACCAGGGATGGCTGCTGATCTCGATGACTTCAACCAGCGCGTTATCTTCGGAGATGCCTGTAAATGACAGCCCGGCTTCACGCAGGTCCGCCATGAACGTGTTGTTGAATTCATACCTGTGCCGATGCCGTTCCGCGATACAGTCTTTGCCGTACAACTTGTGCACCAGGGAACCTGCGCGCAGCTTGCAAGCCTGTTCACCTAGGCGCATCGAACCGCCCAGGTCAGAAACCTTGCTGCGGCGCTCAATACGCCCTGCACGGTCCTGCCATTCGGTGATCAGGGCGATGACCGGGTGAAGGGTATCCGGTTTGAACTCGGTGCTGTGCGCATCCTCCAGCCCCGCGACATGACGCGCAAATTCAATCAGGGCCACCTGCATGCCCAAGCAGATGCCCAGGTAGGGCACCTCATGTTCCCTTGCAAAGCATGCCGCGGCAATCTTCCCCTCGATGCCCCGCTTGCCGAATCCCCCCGGTATGAGGATGGCATCCAGTCCCTCCAGCACAGAGATTCCGTTTGTTTCGATGCCTTCTGAATCAATATACTCGATGCTCACCTTGGTCCTGGTCTGGATCCCTGCATGAGTCAGCGCCTCGTTCAGGGATTTGTAAGACTCGGTAAGGCCCACGTACTTGCCAACCATCCCTACCGTGACTTCCGACTCGGGAAACTCGATCGCGTGCACCACCTCTTGCCAGTCTTTCAACTGGGCGGCGGGCAGGTCCAGCTGGAATTTTTCAGTGACGATCGTATCCAGACCCTGTGCATGCAGCCAGAGCGGCAGCCTGTAGATCGTGCTCACATCCACTGTGGAAATGACGGCCTTTTCCTCTACGTTCGTAAACAGTGCGATTTTCTTGCGATGGTCCTCTGCAAGGGGTCGGTCCGAGCGGCATAACAGGATGTCCGGCTGAATGCCGATAGACCTGAGTTCCTTGACCGAGTGCTGGGTGGGTTTTGTTTTCATCTCCCCCGAGGCCTGGATATACGGCACCAGGGTCAGGTGAATATACAGGGTGTTGCTGCGGCCCATTTCAACACCCATCTGGCGAATCGCCTCCAGGAAGGGAAGTGACTCGATGTCGCCCACCGTCCCCCCGATCTCCACCAGCACGATATCGGCCTCTTTTGAGCATTGCTGCACGCACTGGATGATTTCGTTGGTAATGTGCGGGATTACCTGTACCGTGCCCCCAAGATAATCACCCCTTCGTTCCTTGCGAATCACGTTTTCATAAATCTGCCCCGTGGTGAAATTATTGTTCTTGCCGGGCCGGAAATTCACGAAACGTTCGTAATGGCCCAGATCCAGATCTGTCTCGGCACCGTCTGCCGTAACGAATACCTCACCGTGCTGGAAAGGACTCATCGTACCCGGGTCAACGTTAATGTACGGATCCAGCTTCATCAGGCTTACCCTGAGTCCGCGGGCTTCCAGGATCGCGCCCAAAGAAGATGAAGCGATGCCCTTGCCCAGGGAAGAGACCACACCGCCCGTAATGAATATATACCGGGTCATGGGGCCTTCCCGCGTGCCGCTGTCAGAGAAGCGGAAGTTATGCTGGAGAAAAATGTATTCAAGACGGCTCTAGAGCCTAGCAAAGCTGCAAGACTTTTTCCAGTGCATGCGGACTTCAATTTGCATGACTCAGGAATGATTTTCCGTGTCGGCATACCAATAGCCGAAGACGCAAATCAGCTTGTCCCCGTGATAGACGAGGGGAATCCTGTCCCTTTCCCAGGGCGGGATATTTCCTTCCTGGAACAGGTTTTTCAATGACCTGTGATGTACTTCTCCAGATGGTCTGAGCTGTTCCCCTCCCCTTCGAAATCGTACCGTAAGCTCTTTCACGCCTTTCGGTACGACAACACCGTACTGCGTCAGCTCCGAATGGCGGAGAACCAGGTTGAGACTGTCGATGACCAGGGGCCTGTCCAGGCGCCACTGGAATGACTGGCCGGGATCATGTTCCGTCAAAGGCTTGAGGAGGAACAGGCGTTCCCGGTACCGGCGCATTTCCCCGTCTTTCCAGGCCAGTACCGGAGCCGAGTTCAGATCCTGCCTGTAAACCAGTTCTTCCACCTTCGCATCCAGGGATTTTTTGTCAGGCACCCGCATGCCCTGTGACCGGACCCAGCTCCGCAGTGCGTTTTTCAGCCTGGGAACTGAAAGATCCCGCAGCATTCGGATATCCAGTACATGGGGCCGGTCCGTCACGGCTGCCTTCAGATCCTGCCCAGCCAACTCATGAAGACACTGCATCGCCTCGTTCTGCAAACCCGCCGCACGGGACAATGTCTGAACGGCACCCGGCCACCGCCGCACGAGTTCCGGCATGATCTCGCGGCGCAGGAAATTGCGGTCGAACTGCGTGGATTCATTGGTAGGGTCCTCGATCCATACCAGTGAATGATGCTGCGCGTAGGCCTTCAATTTTTCTCTGGGAAACCCGAGTAGCGGACGCAGATGCAGACCCTGGCCGAGACTCTGACGGCTGCCCATGGCTGAGAGCCCGGCAGGTCCTGCACCGCGCAGCAGTTGCAGCAACATGGTTTCAGCCTGGTCATCCTGATGATGGGCCGTGACGAGCGCTTCATGCGGCCCAAGCCGACCGGACATCAGCCGGTAACGCGCCTGGCGTGCAATTTCCTCGAGACTCTGCTGCGGAAATTTTTCCACATCCGCATGCATCAGCGTGACGGTGATACCCCATTGGCTGCAAATCGCATGGCAATGCTCCTGCCAACGCTCGCTTTCCGGGTGCATGCGGTGATTGACATGAATGGCATGCAGGGGCAGCTCCTGGCGCATCATTGCGTGCAGCAGGACAGTGGAGTCCATGCCGCCACTGAAGGCTACGACGTACCGGGAAACGGAATTGAATGGCTCAAAAAATGACCGCAGATGGGAATCGATCGGTTGCATGAACAGGCCGCCTGCTTACAGGCAAGTTTCAGTCATGACTACAGCTTGAATTCCCCGTATCGCGTCAGCCGCTCAAAACGGGCTTCCAGCAGGTCATCGACGGCCATGGCCTTCAGTTCTCTCAGTTTGCCGGAAATTGCCTTGCGCACGTTTTCACAAGTCAGGTCGATATCCCGGTGGGCTCCGCCCAGAGGCTCCTCGATGATCTGGTCGATCAGGTTCAGCTCTTTCAGCCGTGTGGCGGTAATTCCGAGTGCAACGGCTGCATCCTCGGCCCTGCCTGCATCTTTCCATAGTATCGATGCACAGCCTTCAGGAGAAATCACCGAGTAGGTGCTGTAGCTCAGCATGGACAAATGATCACACACACCAATCGCCAGTGCACCGCCAGAGCCCCCTTCCCCGATGACCGTACTCAAGATCGGGGTTCGCAATTCAGCCATGCGCTGCAGATTCTGTGCAATGGCCTGACTCTGTCCCCGCTCCTCTGCACCGATACCCGGGTAAGCCCCGGGCGTGTCCACGAAAGTCAGAACCGGCATTCCAAAACGTTCAGCGAGTTCCATGATTCTCAGTGCCTTGCGGTACCCTTCGGGCCGCGGCATGCCAAAATTCCGTCGAATGTTCTCGTTCGTGTTGTGCCCTTTCTGGTGACCTATGATTGCCACGGACTGTTTTTCAAACCTGGCGATGCCTGCAACGATCGCGGCATCGTCTGCATACATCCTGTCACCATGCAGCTCGGTAAAACCCTTGAACAAACGCTTGACGTAATCCAGCGTGTAGGGTCGCTTGGGGTGTCGGGCAAGTTGCGCGACCTGCCACGGAGTGAGGTTGCGAAAGATCGACTCGACCAGGCTCCTCGACTTGGACTGCAAGCGCGAGATCTCCTCGTTGAGATCGAATTCATTGGTATCTTCGACCAATCTCAATTCTTCGATTTTGGCCTCAAGCTCTGCAATAGGCTGTTCAAAATCAAGATAGTCAGGATTCATCCGGGTAATCAACTGTAAAACTTTGTGTCATGTACATGATTTTATTACGTACATGGCTGCAATCATGCATTAATTTCCGGCTTCTTGTATACCACATTTATTCCCAGCACCTCGGAAATCTCTCTGAGTTCCTGCAACAGCCTGGGATCGAGAGATACATTCCAGTCTTTCGAGAACTCGAGCTGTGCCGTGACCGAACGGCTTTCGTATTCGAGGCGGACAGAACAGTCTCCATCCCTGAAGGGCATCAGCTGCCGTTGCAGTTCTCCTACCCAGGAAGGAGAAGACCCGCCCGCCCTCACCCGGATATTCAGCAGACCACCGTAATTTTTCAGGTATTCGCCAAAGCTCCAGATCCTGTCGGCACGAACGCGTACCTGCTCGGCAAACTCATCCCAGCCGAGGGTTCCCTTGACGATCAGGATGGCGTCCTTGACCAGCAAGGGATTATACCGGGCATAGTCACTCGCAAACACCGCCACATCAATGCGCCCGGTGTTGTCGTCCAGCGTAAGGAATGCAATGCGTCCCTTGGCACTGTTGCGCAGCCTGATCTGGTCCAGCAGCCCTGCTACGAATACCTGTTTGCCAGCCTCCTCTCGAGACTGCCGTGGCTGCGGTGACCCGCTCGCACCGTTGTTCAGCAACTGCCCCAGCGTGTTGCGGGTAATCCTCTGGAGCTCTTCCTGATACCGCTCTACCGGATGGCCTGTCAGGTACAGTCCGAGTGTCTGGCGCTCCCCGGACAGCTTCATTTCGTCGTTCCATTCCTCGATGACCCGGATCGCCTCGTCATGAGAGCCTGCATCAAACTCGGTAAACATGTCGTTCTGTCCCGCATGGCTGTCACGTAAGCGCTGGTCGGCGTTGCGCAGTGCCTTGTCGAGATGTTCAAACAATGCCGCACGGGTATGTCCAAAACAGTCCATCGCACCGGCCCGGATCAAGGCCTCGGTACAGCGCCTGTTGACCTTTTGCGTGTCCAGGCGCATGCAGAACTCATCCAGGGTCCTGAACTCTCCATGCTCGTTGCGCACGTCCACGATCTGCTGAGCCGCTGCACGGCCCACGCCCTTGATGGCACCCAGTCCGTACAGGATATTCATGTCATCCGGCACGGTGAAGTCATGATGGGAACTGTTGATGTCCGGCGGCAGCACCCCGAGACCCAGCCGGCGGCATTCGTCGATGAGATTGACTACCTTGTCGGTATTGTCGATATCGGACGACATGACAGAAGACATGAATTCGGCAGGAAAGTGTGTTTTCAGCCAGATCGTCTGGTATGCAAGCAAGGCATAGGCCACAGAGTGGGACTTGTTGAAACCGTATCCTGCAAACTTTTCCATCAGGTCAAATATGTGGCTTGCAGTGATTTCCCGCACCCCGCGCTCCACGGCTCCCGAGACAAAGATTTCGCGCTGCTGGGCCATTTCTTCCGGTTTTTTCTTGCCCATTGCACGCCGCAGGATATCTGCGCCGCCCAGGGTGTACCCGGCGAGGATCTGTGCAATCTGCATCACCTGTTCCTGGTACAGGATGACACCATAGGTATGCCTGAGAACAGGCTCCAGGTCCGGGTGAAAATAATTTACACGTGCGCCGTGCTTGCGCTGGATGAAATCCTCTACCATGCCCGACTGCAATGGACCAGGCCGGTACAATGCCACCAAGGCGACGATATCGTTGAAATTGTCCGGCTTGAGCCGCTTGATGATATCCCTGATACCACTGGATTCCAGCTGAAATACGGCTGTGGTCTGCTGGGACCGGAGCGTTTCGTAGGTCGCCCCGTCATCAAGCGGTATCGTGTCGACCGATACCCCTTCCAGGCCTTGCCTGGAAAGCTTCTCGTTTGCCATACGGACGGTATGGTCAATGATGGTGAGAGTGCGCAGGCCCAGGAAGTCGAACTTGACCAGGCCAATGGTTTCCACATCGTCCTTGTCAAGCTGCGTGACCACGTTTGCGCCTCCGGCTTCACAGTACAGGGGAGTAAACTCCGTCAAGTCCGAAGGCGCGATGACAACCCCCCCGGCATGCTTGCCTGCATTGCGCACGAGCCCTTCCAGGCGCCGGGCCATGTCCACAACCGCGCGCACGTCCTCCTCGCTCCGGTACTGCTCCTGCAGTGCCGGTTCACGCTCCAGCGCCTTGTCCAGAGTCATGCCGACCTCAAACGGAATCAGTTTTGCAATGCGATCGACAAAACCGTACGGATACCCGAGCACGCGGCCTACGTCACGTACCACGGCCCGTGCGGCCATGCTGCCGTAAGTGATGATCTGGCTGACGCGTGCCTGCCCATAGCGTCCGGCCACGTACTCGATCACACGGTCACGATTGGTCATGCAGAAATCTATGTCGAAGTCAGGCATTGAAATGCGGTCAGGGTTCAAGAAGCGCTCAAACAGCAGGTCATACTCCATGGGGTCGATGTCGGTAATGCCGAGCGCATAGGAAACCAGGGAGCCGGCACCCGAACCCCTGCCCGGCCCTACAGGTATCGAATTTTCCTTCGCCCACCTGATAAAGTCGGCCACGATCAGAAAGTACCCCGCATACCCCATGGAATTGATGACTTCCAGCTCATTTTGCAGCCGTGACTGATAATCCTGTTCCGCAAGCCGGGCTGGCTCCCTGTCTTTTTTCTCCAGACGTTTGGACAGGCCCTCCTGTGCTTCATCAAGGATGTATTCCTGGGGCGTGAGCGACCCCGGAATCGGAAATTTGGGCAGCACGCTCTCGCCCAAAGTCAGGGTGACATTGCATCGCTTTGCAATCTCGATGCTGTTAGTGACCGCTTCGGGTATGTCCGAGAACAGCTCTGCCATTTCTTCCCCGTTGCGCAGGTACTGCTGATTGGAGTAGGCATGCAGCCTGCGGGGATCATCCAGCACGCAACCCGACTGGATGCACACGCGTGCCTCGTGTGCCTCATAATCATGACCGCGCAAAAACCGCACATCGTTGCTGGCAACGACAGGCAGGGAAAAAGTTGCAGCCAGCTCCAGTGCAGTGCTGATATATCTTTCTTCATCCTCTCGCCCGGTACGCTGAAGCTCAATGTAGTAACGGTCCGGAAAATGCGAGCGCCAGAACTCCACGCATGCGTGAGCCTGGGTTTCGGAGCCGGCAAGAATCGCCCTGCCGACATCCCCATTCCTTGCTCCAGACAACACGATCAGCCCCTCACCCGAACCGGCCAGCCAGTCACGCTGCAACACCGGCCCGTTGACGTCCTGGCTCTCCAGGTACGCCCTGGTAAGCCACTTGGTGAGCGTTTTGTAACCGGTCTCATTCCCGCACAGGAATATGACCCTGGAATCCGGCTCCCCTTCCGACAGACCTGACACCCGGGCCTCCAGACCGATGATAGGCTTGACACCGTTCAGCAGTGCAGCCCGGTAGAACTTCACCAGAGCAAACAGGTTATCCACGTCCGTCAGCGCCACAGATGCCATTCCCTGACTGCTCACAGACTCCATCAGCTCAGGTACCCGGACGATGCTGTCCACGAGCGAGTACTCGGTGTGCAAGTGCAAATGTACAAACTGGCTCATGGAATTCTGCCCGGGATTCTATACACCAGCCTGGCCCCGCATGACCTCCCGGACAGGCCGGAAACTTCTGCGATGCAGGTCCGAAGGCCCATGCTCATGCAGGGCGGCTATATGCTGGGCAGTCGGGTAGCCCTTATTCCGGTCAAACCCGTAATGCGAGCACTGTCCATGGTACGCCAGCATGGCTTCATCCCGGGCTACCTTGGCCAGTATGGACGCGGCGCTGATCACCGGGACAGACAGGTCCCCCCTGACAATGGCCGTGCATGGCGCGGCAAGTTCCGGGCAGTGCAGGCCGTCCACCAGCACATGCCCCACCTCAAAAGGCACTTCAGACCAGGCCCGCCGCATGGCAAGCAATGTTGCATGATGGATGTTCAACTCGTCAATTTCGGCTGCCGTGGCCTGTCCAATCGCGCAAAATGTAGCCTTGGACCGGATTTCCTCGAAAAGCTGCTTGCGCCGGCCCGGGGCAAGCTTTTTGGAATCCCTCAGGCCTTCGACAGGGCGTTCCGGATGCAAGACCACTATCGCAGCAAGTACCGGTCCAGCCAGCGAGCCACGACCCGCTTCATCAATTCCGGCCACTGGCTCCTGCGGGTGAAATTTTCTGTCTGTCAACAAAGATAACCAGGTCCGCCGACCTGCCAAATACAAGGGTCAATACTCTGCACACATAGTATACTGCACACTCATCGGAAGAATACTGGAAATAGCATGCAAGAGATACAAACGGCAGTAATCGGAACAGGCCACCTGGGCAGGTTCCATGCACTGAAATTCCATCAGCTGAAAAACTGCAAGCTGGTAGCCGTTTGCGATACGGATCCTGGAAAGGCGCAGGAAGTTGCAGCCGAAACCTCCTGCAGGCCCGTTACTGACTACCATGAACTCCTGGGACAGGTGGAGGCAGTCAGCATTGCAGTGCCTACAGACCTGCACTTTGACGTGGTAAGGGATTTTCTGCGTAACCGGTCGCATGTCCTGGTAGAAAAACCAATCACCGCGACCCTCGAGCAGGCCGATGAACTGATCTCGCTGGCCAAGGAGTGCAACAGGGTGTTGCAGGTCGGACACCTGGAGCGTTTCAACCCTGCGATCGTGGAACTGGAAAGAGAACTGAAAGAGGCACTGTTCATCGAATCCCATCGCCTGGCTCCCTACAGGATACGCGGCACGGAAGTCAACGTGATCCTCGACCTGATGATTCACGATATCGACATCATCCTGGATATCGTGAATTCCGATGTGAACAAGATTGATGCCCGGGGCATACCGGTACTGTCCAATGACATCGACATCGCCAATGCAAGGATAACCTTTGAAAACGGGTGCGTCGCAAACGTTACAGCCAGCCGGGTGAGCATGGCTACAGACCGCAAAATGCGCATCTTCCAGCACGACGCCTACCTTTCTGTGGATTTCCAGAACAGCGAATTGGCCGTCTATCGCAAAGGACAGCATGAACTGTACCCCGGCGTACCCAACATCGTGGTGCAAAAAACCAGTTGTGCCGAATATGATGCGCTGCTTGTTGAAATCGAAAGCTTTCTGCACTGCATCAGATACGGCACCCAGCCCAAGGTCAGCGGGCAGGATGGCAAACGCGCCCTGGAAACGGCAATTTCAATCAGCAAGCAACTGGCCTGAATATTCCGAACGTACTTCTTATTCGCGCATTATGATTCCCATGCTGGACCTGAAATTGCAGTACAGGATGCTGCAAAAAGAAATCGACTCTGCCGTGGCCGAAGTACTTTCAGGTACGCAGTATGTTCAGGGGCCGAATGTCAGGCGTTTTGAAAACGAAGTGGCGAAATACCTGCAGGTCAAGCATGCCATATCCTGCAATTCCGGAAGCGATGCCCTGCACCTGGCAATGCGTGCATGCGGAATCGGGCAGGATGACGAGGTCATCACGACCCCTTTCAGTTTCGCCGCAACGGCCGAGGCCGTTGCCCATGTGGGGGCTACAGCCGTATATGTCGACATTGACCCGGTTACACTCTGCATCACTGCGGAATCCATCGAACCGGCAATCAGCCCCAAGACCCGGGCCATCCTGCCTGTCCACATTTTCGGACAGGCAGCCGACATGCCCGGGATCTGCGCCCTGGCCCGGCGGTATGGCCTTCAGGTAATTGAGGACTGTGCACAGTCCTTCGGTTCCCGTCTGGCCAAACAGCATACGGGTACGTTTGGCGATGCAAGCTGTTTCAGCTTCTATCCCAGCAAAAACCTGGGAGGCTGCGGCGACGGAGGCCTGTTTGCCACGAACTCTGACGAGCTGGCGGCGCAGTTCTCATTGCTGAAGAACCATGGATGCGAGACCCGTAACCGGCACCATGCAGTCGGGTGGAACAGCCGTCTCGACGAGTTGCAGGCCGTGATCCTGAGGATAAAACTGAAACACATAGACCAGTTCAACCGGCAAAGGGTCCTTGCTGCCAGTCACTATGCCAGCCTGCTGGGTCCATTGCCGGTACAGATTCCGCGGCAAACGGATGATCTGTCACATGTATACCACCAGTACACGATACTCAGCCAGGAACGAACAGGCATCATCGATGCACTGCAGAAACACCAGATCGGGCATGCCGTTTACTACCCGATACCCCTGCCCCGGCAGAAAGCCTTTTCCAGCATTTCAAGGTCACTCGACCTGTCGAATACGGACCGGGTGTGCAGGCGATGTATATCCCTGCCGATATTCCCGGAAATATCCCACTCCCAGATCGAGACCGTTGCCGATACCATCAAGCAGGTCCATGCCGGCTGAGCGCCTGTCCCGGCGCGTAATGATCGTCGCTGGTGAAGCTTCGGGCGATTTGCACGGGGCCAAGCTGCTGCACGCACTGAAAAAACTGCACCCGGACATGGATTGCTACGGTATCGGAGGCGAACGGATGCGCCAGGCCGGATTCCATAGCCTCGTCGACGTATCGGAACTGTCCGTCATCGGTCTGACCGAAGCAGTGAAGCACTACCGCCGACTGCGCAAAATCCTGAACAGGATGAAAGAGGAACTGCAACTCAACAGGCCAGAGGTGCTGGTGCTCATCGACTCGCCGGACTTCAACCTGCCCCTGGCCAAGGCTGCCAGGAAACTGGGTATCAAGGTGCTCTATTACATCAGTCCGCAGATCTGGGCATGGCGCTCATCCCGTATACGGGTCATCAAGCATTGTGTAGACATGATGGCTACGGTATTTCCCTTTGAAGAAAGCTTCTACAGGGATGCAGGGGTACCGGTAGCGTATGTCGGGCACCCCCTGGTTGAAGATGCCCATGCCACGGCCAACAGGGCCGCACTGATCCGCTCCATGGGGCTGGACGCAGAAAAAAGGATCGTCGGCATCTTCCCCGGGAGCCGGGAAAGTGAAATTGAACACAATCTACCTGTCCTGGTTCAGTCCGCCCTTGCACTCTCGAAAAGACTCGGGAACCTTCAGTTCGTGGTGCCTGTGGCCCCTACCTTGCCAGCACATATGGTGGAAAGGTACATTCAGCACACACCTGCAGACATCACTGCCACAAACTCCGACATATACGATGTCATTGATGCCTGCGATGCCGTCGCTGCAACCTCGGGTACGGTAACCCTTCAGGTGACACTCATGCAGACACCGATGGTGATCCTGTACAGGGTTTCACCGCTCACCTACCTGATCCTGAAAAGACTGGTGAACTTCAGCTACGCCGGAATCGCAAACGTTATCGCCGACCGGGAGATTTGCCGGGAATTCATCCAGCATGAAGCAAGCCCCGAAAACATTGCAGGGGAACTGGAAAGGCTGCTTTCAGACCCGGCCTACACGGACAGGATGAAACGCGAGATGGGTGAAATCCGAAAGATTTTGGGTGAGAAAAACGGTTCGGTGGAGACCGCGAGGCTTGCCTTGCAACTGATCGAGTCCGGGTGAATTCGGCGCCTACTGCACAACCCCCCTTTTGCTGGCCAGAATGAAGTCCAAAAATTTTCGCACCTCGGGATGCTCCTCGGCCAGGCTTTCCACCTGCAGGATGCTTTCTTTTCTGGATCCCTTGTTTCGGATTAGGAGCTTGTAGGACTGATGCAGGGCCTTGATACATGCATCCGAAAATCCCCTGCGCTGCAGCCCTTCCTTGTTGAGACCATGCGGGGTAGCAAAATTTCCAGATGCCATGACATAGGGCGGCAGGTCCTTGTTGAGGGCGGTTCCCATGGCGCAGAATGAATGTGCGCCTATACGGCAGAACTGGTGCACCAGCGTGAATCCACCCAACGTCGCAAATTCATCCACCACCACATGTCCTGCCAGGGTCGCACCGTTGGCAAATACCGTGTCATCACTCACCGTGCAGTCATGGGCGATATGGACATAGGCCATGATCCAGTTGCGATCCCCCACACGGGTGTACCCCTGACCATGCTCGGTACCGGTATTGATGGTCACATATTCCCGGATCGTATTGTTGTCCCCAATGATCAGTTCGCTGGGCTCACCATGGTATTTCTTGTCCTGCGGAACCTCTCCGATGGACGAAAACTGAAAAATACGGTTTGCGGAACCGATGGTCGTGGCGCCCGTAATCACCACGTGCGGTCCTACCAAGGTGTTTTTCCCGATCCGGACCTGTGGGCCGATTATCGAATAGGGACCTACTGATACACCGGTATCCAGACGGGCATTTGGGTCAACGATCGCCGTTGCATGAACCTGGCAGCTTCTAACCCTTGCCGAAGACATGATCTAACTCACTTGGTTACCACACTCTTGAAAACGCACATCAACTCGGCTGTGGCAGCGACCTCCTTGCCGACAGAGGCCTTGACATCAAATACTCCATAGTCACGCTTGTGCCTGATCAGCCTCACATCCAGGATAAGCTGGTCTCCCGGCCCCACCTGGCGCTTGAAACGTGCCTTGTCGATTCCCACAAACAGGTACAGGCTGTCGTCATCAGGCCGCCATTCCGGGTTGCTCAGTGCCAGCAGGCCAGCTGTCTGGGCAAGCGCCTCCAGGATCAGTACGCCCGGCATGACCGGTACCCCGGGGAAATGCCCCTGGAAAAAAGGCTCATTGTAGCTGACATTCTTCAACGCCAGAATGGACTCGCCCGTCTGGCACTCCAACACCCGGTCAACCAGCAAAAAGGGATACCTGTGCGGCAGATACTTTAAGATTTCATGAATGTTCATCGCGATCCTGGCCAGCCTGAATGCCCTGTTCCTCAAGTTTTTTAATCCGGCTTGCGAGTTCCTCAAGTTTGCTGAACAACGCTGAATTGCGCAGCCATTTCCGGTATGGCAAGGCTGGTGTTCCGGAACCATAGACGCCTGCTTCCCTGATTGACCGCGTCAACCGCGTCATGCCCCCGAGCTTAACGTGGTCGGCTATCTCGATATGCCCACCAATCCCGACACCCCCCCCAATACTACAGTGCTTACCGATGACAGTACTGCCGGAAATTCCAGTACACGCAGCGATGGCTGTATGGGAGCCGATTTTCACGTTATGTGCGACTTGGATCAGATTGTCAAGCTTTACCCCGTCCTCCAGGATCGTATCACCCAACGTGCCGCGGTCAATTGTGGTGTTGGCACCGATTTCGACATCGTTGCCAATCTGGACCCCTCCCAGCTGCGGGATCTTGAACCATTTGGAGCCTTCGTTGGCAAGACCAAACCCGTCACTCCCGATGACTGCACCGGGATGGACGGTGACACGTGAACCAAGAACTGTCTTCCCGCACAAGGTGACCCGGTCGAGTATACGGCATCCATCACCGATCACACATGCCTTCTGAATACTGCAGTTCGGGCCAACGTACGTATTATTCCCGATCACACAATCCTCATCAATGACTGCACAGGGTCCTATGGCACAGCCCTCGCCAAGCTTCGTAGTTGCCGAAACCACCGCTGTTGGATGGATGCCTGGCTCGTGTGCAGGCGGGGGATTGAGCAAGCCTGCTATCCTGGCAAACACCAGGTACGGGTTATCCGTGACCAGGGCATGTGTCGGGCAGTCCTGGAGGTACTCTTCCTGCAGAATGACTGCCGATGCCCGGGTCTTCTGAAGTTGCCGCTTGAGCCTTGGGTTGGCAAAAAACGTGATGGCACCAGCACCCGCATGCTGGAGACTGCCTACGTGATCGATTCTACAGTCCGGGTCACCTGCTGTCTTTGCCGCGGCAAACTCGGACAATTTTGCAAGAGTAAACGACACTATGCACTATCACTGTTTAACTTTCCGCAGCTCCTCTAGAACCTGATTTGTCATATCAATTCGCTCGCTCGCGAACAGCACCGGCTGGGTGACAACCAGGTCGTAGTTTTGACTCTTGGCCAGACTGGTGACCACCTCATTCACACTTTTCTGCAGGTCACCGATCTCCTGGTTTCGCCTGATGTTGAAGTCTTCCTTGAGTTCTTCCTGCTGCCGGCTGTATTCCCTTTTCTTGTTGAGAATTTCTTTCTCAAGCTCACTGCGCCGGGTCTCCGTCATTACGGCACCATCCTTCTGCAGCGTTTCCTCGAACTTCAGGATTTCGTCCCGTACAGCTGTCAGCTTCTCATTGCGGTATGAAAATTCCTTTTCAAGGGTCTTACGTGCCGCGTCGGCCTGTGGCGATTTCTCAAGGATCTCGCCCAAGTTCACGTATCCAATCTTGGTCTCTGCCGCTGCTACAACCGGCAGCAGCAAGGCTACCGCGTAGAAAGCATGCCTGAGTAATTTAAATTCCATTATTCCTGATTCTCCCAAAATACTAAAAACTTGTCCCCAGATTAAACTGGAAGGACTCCTTCTCATCTCCTGACTGGTCATTAAAGGGTGTCGCGAATACCACGCTGATCCCGCCAAAGCCTGTAATCAAGTTTACACCCAATCCAACTGCACCACGCAGTTCGCCGGTCTCAAAGTCATCCACCTCCTCGAAAACATTCCCCGCATCGACAAACAGGCTCATGCGGGCACTGCCTGGAGAGATCAATGGCAGCGGTGGCGGGGGAAACAGCAGCTCGCTTCGGAACGTCGTCAAGAGATTCCCTCCATACGGCTCTCCCAGCGAGTCCCTCGGGCCCAGGCTGTTGCTTTCATACCCGCGCACGGTCCTGACACCACCCGCTCTGAACTTTTCAAAGAACGGCAAATCCTCACTGCTCCCATAGGCGTCACCATACCCGAACTCGCTTCCCAGCGACAATATGAATGTCTCGCCGAGCGGAAAATAGAAAGTATTGCTGTAATTCAGCTTGTAGAATTCCAGATCGCTTCCGGGCAGCGTAAATTCCACCCCCGCACGCTGACGGTTCCCCACATTGGGAAACAATCTTCGGTCTCGCGTATCGTGGATAAAATTGGAGGACAGGGTAAGGTTCAGGTATTCATCATCGTTGTCCTCGATAAAATCGAAAATTTCCCGCGGCGTGTTGGAGCCTGTTGTGATTTCAGTACGGGCCAGCTGCGCTAAGGCATTGATGCGGTTATTTTCGGTCAACGGCATGCCGTAGCTGATGTTCACACCAAACTGGTCGGTGTCAAAATCCGAAATGTCGGCCTCGTCCGCTTCAGTCGACACGTAGTTGAATCCAAAGCCCCTGCTCACGCCGTCAATCGTGTGATACGGATTCACGTAATTCAAGGCATACACGGTATTGACCTTGCTCGTGTTGATCGAAAACGAAACGGTTTTACCGGTCCCGAGAAAATTTTCCTGGCTTACGCTCGTGGACAACACGGCACCCTGGCTGTCTGAATAACCCGCACCGACGTTGAAGCTGCCAGACAGCCTCTCCTTGATTTCTATGTCCAGATCGACCAGGTCATCCACCCCGGGAACCCGGAGGGTCTGGAACTCTACCGATTCCACGAATGACAGCCTCTGCAGCCTGAGCCTTGAAGCTTCGATATTGGACTGTGAGTACCACCCTCCTTCCATCTGCCTGAGTTCCCGCCGGTATACTTCATCCTGGGTGATCTTGTGGCCACGGAAATTGATCCTGCGGACATACGCGCGCTTGCCCGGGTCCACGAAAATGGTGATTTTTACAGACTGGTCGTCATCGTTGATCTCGGGCACCGGATTGGCGTTGGGAAACGCGTAGCCGCGGTCACCCAGCTTCCTGAGGATTGCCTCGGTCAACCGGGATACCCTTGCACGTGAAAAGGTCTCACCAGGCGTGAAACGGATCAATTCCTTGAGCTCTTCTTCCGGCAAGACCATGTCTCCGGCCAGCTCAATTTCTTTCAACGTGTACTGGTCTCCTTCCTCCACGTTGACGGTAATGAAAATGTCTTCCTTGTCCGGACTGAGTGACACCTGTGTAGACTTGATGTTGAACTTCAGGTAACCATGGTTCAGGTAGTGTGCCCGCAATCTCTCCAAGTCCCCCTGCAGCTTTGCCTTCGCATAGCGGTCGCGCGTGCCAAAAAACTGATACCATGACTTGAGTCCAGACTCGAAGTCTTCAGTCAGTGCCTCTTGATCGAAGCTCGCGTTGCCCACGATCTTTACCTGCTTGATCCTTGCCACCTCACCTTCCACGATCTGGATGCTGATACCCACCCGGTTACGGGGCAGTTCGACTACCTGGGTATCGATCTCCACGTTGTATTTGCCAAACGCAAAATACTGCTGCAGCAACTCATTTTCCAGCCGTTCAAGGACTGAACGGTTGAAAACGTGACCACTTGCAATACCGATGTCCACCAGCACCTCGGTCAACTGCTCGTCATTCATGATCTTGTTGCCGTCAAAGGTGATGCTCGCGATCCCGGGCCTTTCCTGCACCACGACGACCAGTATGTCTCCTTCACGACGCAGCGCGATATCCTTGAACAGGCCGGTCTTGTACAGCTCCCTGACGATCGGAGCAGTCTGGTCCACGTCCACCATGTCCCCTACCTTCACCGGCAAATAGGTAAACACGGTACCCGCCTCGATACGTTCCAGGCCCTCAATATGGATATCCTGAACTCGAAAGGTTTCGGCCTGAACCGGGAGGCTCGCACAGCCGAACAGGAACAGGAGGAAACCTCGCCTAAAGAAACTCATGTACTGTATTGTTATTCTAGTGCAGCAAACGATATATGTCGTTGTAAAAGGCCAGACACATCAGCCCGACAAGCAGCATTATACCTAAACGCTGACCGAAGGCTTCGATCCTTTCAGACACTGCACTTCCCTTTATGATCTCGATGAGATAATAAAACAGGTGACCCCCGTCCAGCATTGGAATCGGCAGCAAGTTCAGAATACCTATGCTGATACTGATCAGAGCCAGCGCCCCCACGAACGCAGAAATCCCGATGGCCGCAGATACACCGGCATATTCAGCGATGGTGACCGGTCCGCTGATGTTCTTCAAAGAGGCCTCTCCCTTTACCAGTCTCCACAGGAGTTTCAGGGTCAGGACCGTCACATCCCGCGTTTTCACCAGGCTCCTGGAGAAAGACTCGAACGGGCCATACCGCACAACGACCTTCTGCTGCTGAACCCGGGCCTGGTCCACGTACGGATAGGCACCTACACGGCCCACTGTTTTTCCGTCTCTCTGGTCAGGTGCGGGGGTCAATTCGAATTCAAGGCGCTGACCATCCCTGTCCACCATCATTTGAATGGGAATCCCGGCCCGATCCTGGATATACCGGACCAGGTCAGACCAGCTCTGAATCACTTGCCCATCCACGCTGACCACCCGGTCACCCTCCCGGACCCCTGCATCCATTGCGACGCCTTGTGTAATCTTCCCGAAAACCGGCTCATACGTGTAGCTCCAGGGTGTGATACCAAGCTTTTCCAGCAGATTTCCTTCCGACAGCAGTTGCCTGGTGTCGCTCAGGTCCAGCGTCACCACCTTCCTCCCGGTTGCTTCGCCTTGCAGCATCGCCGTGACCTGCCCGGTCCTGAGCGCGTCACCCAGGAGCTGAATCGATGTCTGCTGCCAAGTCTTGACCGGGGTGCCTCCGACTGCCACAAATGTGTCATCGGGCCTGATATCGGACTGCCAGGCGATGCTCTGCGGTGCCACCTCACCGACCGTGGGCCTGGCTCCCTCAACGCCTATCACGAACGTCAGCCAGTATGCCAGCACGGCAAAAATAAAGTTGAACATCGGGCCGGCCGCGACGATCGTGAACCGCTTCCAGACCGGCTGGAGATTGAAAGCGCGGTGCGCTTCTTCCTCAAGCACCTCACCTTCCCTCCCGTCGAGCATCTTCACGTAACCACCCAGCGGAATCCTCGCAAGGACGTACTCGGTTTCACCAACCTGCCGGGCAAAAACAGGTTTGCCCAGGCCCACCGAGAACCGCAGGACTTTCACCCCAAGCCTTCTGGCAACCCAGTAATGGCCGAATTCGTGGACGGTTATGATGATGCCCACCGCGATCACAAAGGCGAGTACATAACCCAGCATCTGCATCATCAATGTCCCCTTACCGCCTGTTCAATGAATTTTCTGGCATGCGTGCGGGTCTGCCGGTCCTTGGTCAGGATCATCTCCAGGTCCTGTATGTTTTCATGCTCGACATGCTGCAACGCAGCATCAATCACGGCAGGAATTTCGGTAAACCGAATTTCGGACGTGAGGAAACTTTTGACAGCCACTTCATTGGCCGCATTCAGAATGACTGCCGAACTCCCTGAAAGTTCAAGTGCTTCATAGGCCAGTCGCAGACATGGAAACCGGTTCAGATCAGGCTCGGAGAAATCCAGCGGGCCCAGACTGGCCAGGTCTATTCCGCGCACACCGGATCCAATGCGCTGCGGCCAGGCAAGGGCATGCGCGATGGGTACCCGCATATCCGGGTACGCCAAGTGTGCCAGCATGGACCCATCCACGTACCCGACCAGTGAGTGGATGATCGACTGCGGATGTATCACCACCTCAATGTCCTTTGGGTCCTTCTTGAACAGCATGCAAGCCTCGATGACTTCCAGACCCTTATTCATCATGGTCGCGGAATCAACGGAAATTTTTCTGCCCATTTTCCAGTTGGGGTGCGCGCAGGCCTGTTCCGGCGTGACTTCCGCAAATTCATCCATGGGGAGTTTTAAAAAAGGCCCTCCGGAGGCAGTCAGGACGATTTTCTCGACTTCCTGTTCACTGCCGCCCGACATGCACTGGAACACGGCATTGTGCTCGCTATCGATCGGCAGCAGCACTGCAGCATGCCGGCTAGCCATGTCCATCAGCAGGCTGCCCGACATGATCAGGGCCTCTTTGTTCGCAAGCAGTATGCGCTTGCCTGCACGAGCCGCCGCAAGGGTTGCAGGCAGTCCTGCCGCACCAACAATCGCGGCCATCACAAAATCGACCTCACCCAGGCTTGCGGCAAGTTCGAGGCCCTGGTTACCTGCATAGATGTCAGGCTTGTAGTCCCCGCCGGAAAATCTTGTGCTGAACGCATCCACCAGTTGTTCATCTGCCACCACCGCAACTTCGGGCCGGTATCTCAGGCACTGCTCGTGCAGCAGCTCAATGTTCTGATGGGCAGTCAGTGCAAAAACGGCAAACTTCTCGGCATGCGCCTCAATTACCTTGAGTGTGTTGACGCCCACCGAGCCGGTAGCACCCAGTATGGAAACATGGGCCACACCATTCAATTCCGAACTGTCGCTAGCTTGCAGTGTAACCATAGACCCAGTATACCCCAAAGACAAAACCCGGAGCCGCGGCAGTCAGGCTGTCGACCCGGTCGAGCACTCCCCCGTGTCCTGGCAAGATCCTGCTGCTGTCCTTGACCCCGGCCCTTCGCTTCAACAGGCTTTCAAACAAGTCTCCAACTGTTGCCACCAGTACCGTGATCAGGCACAGGCACAGGAAGTAGAACCACAGGGCCAGGTCCAGACCGATTGCAATCATGCCCGGAACCGCAAGTACCAGCGAGGCAACCAGGGCACTCCACAGGCCTTCACGGGACTTTCCCGGGCTGAGACTGGGTGCAAGCTTGCTTTTCCCGAACCGCTTGCCTGCAAAGTATGCGGAGATATCAGAAACGCAAACCAGCAGCAGCAGGAACACCAGCATGGCCGGATGGCGTTGATGCAGAAGAGCCAGGCTCAGCCAGGCGGGTACCAGGACAACGAATCCCGAGAGTCCCATCAGCCACTGCAGCCACACGGTGTCCAGCCACCTGGGGTCATAGGCGGCAAGCATGACGACGGCACCCGCCCACCACAACACTGCAACCAGGAACAGCACATGTGCATGGCCAGGCCGGATCCACATCCATGCCGCCACGAGCGAGACGGCCACCAGCCCGACATACATGACTTTCCAGACCCTCCCGGGCAGGGATAGCAGGCCCGCCCACTCCCAGGCAGCCACCAGCGTCACCAGGGCGAACACGAATGCCAGCCAGGCATTCGGCAGGAACAGGATGGCTGCGAGAATGCCAATTCCAAGGAACAGCGCAGTAATGATGCGTTGCCTCAGCATGTCCATGTCATGCAAGCTGTTCTTGCGTAAGACCAAATCTTCTCTGTCTTGCCCGGTAACTTTCGAAGGCCCGGTACAGTTCATCCCGGCTGAAATCCGGCCAGAGGGTGTCACAAAAGTAAAGCTCGGTGTAAGCCAACTGCCACAGCAGGAAGTTGCTGAGGCGCTGTTCGCCTCCAGTACGAATAAACAGGTCTGGTGCAGGCATGTCTCCTGTGACCAGCCTGCTGGTAAAATATTCCTCGCTGATATCTTCCGGTACCAGCTCATCACGCAGTGCATCCCCGACGGTATCTTTCACGGCCTGAAGAATGTCCCACCTGCCGCCGTAGCCCGCAGCGATACTCAAAAACAAAGCGTCATTCTTGCAGGTGAGTTCCTCTGCCAGCCGGATCTGCTCACAGAGCTTCTCGGAAAATGCGTTCCTCTGTCCCAGGAACCGCACGCATACCCCTTTCTCGTCCAGGCGCTGGATTTCGCTCTGGAGTGACTGTGCGAACAGGTTCATCAGGGCCGAGATCTCTGCCTTGGGCCTTTTCCAGTTTTCACTGCTGAAGGCAAACAGGGTCAGGTACTTGATTCCAGCCTCGCCGCAGGCCGTAACGACCTCCCGGGTAACCCGGATGCCTTGCTTGTGACCCGCAGTGCGCGGCAGGCTGCGCTGCCTGGCCCATCTTCCGTTACCATCCATTATGATGGCTACATGGAGAAGAGAGGGCTTGCTTGACATTAACTGGGAAAAGAGAGGCGCTAGACTGTCATCAGATCTTTTTCTTTCTGTTCCAGAACCAGATCAATCTCTTTTATAAACTGGTCTGTAAGTTTCTGAATCTCACCCTGAGCATGATGCATTTCATCCTCTGAGATCTCCTTTTCCTTGTGCAGGTCTTTGAAATCTGAGTTGGCGTCACGGCGGATGTTCCGGATTGCGACGCGGAATTTTTCAGCCTCGCTTTCCACGATGCGTATCAGGTCCCTGCGCCTTTCCTCGGTCAGGGGAGGCATGACGACCCGGATAACCGCCCCGGCAGTCGTAGGGTTCACTCCCAGGTCCGATTTCATGATGGCCTTTTCAATGGCTTGCACGAGAGACTTTTCCCAGGGAGTGATCGCAATCGTGCGCACATCCTCGACGTTGACCGTGGCGGCCTGATTGATCGGCACCTCGCTGCCATAGTACTCGACCATTACATGGTCAAGCAGCTGTGTGCTCGCCCGCCCGGTACGCACCTTCGACAGTTCATGGGCCAGTGAGTCAACGCTCTTGCGCATGCGCTGTTCTGCGTCCTGCTGGATTTCATCAATCAATGGAAATCCTCCTGTTACCCCGTGCTTCCCGCCTACTGGCCATCCTGGCTGCGCTTCACCTGGTCCATGACTTCATCTGCAAAGTTTTCGGATCTTTTTTCGATGCCTTCTCCCACTTCATAGCGGACGAACCCGAGCACCTGGGCCTTCGCATCTTCCAGCAGCCGGCCTACCGGCTGGTCCGGATCCTTGATGAACGGCTGCCCCAGCAGGGTGATCTCCTTCAGATACTTCTTCAGCCTGCCCTGCACAATTTTTTCGACAATTTCCGGCGGCTTGCCGCTGGATTCCGCCTGGGCCATGAAGATCTCCCGTTCCTTGGCCAGCACGTCCTCGCCTACATCTGTCTCGGAGACGCAGACCGGACTGCTTGCTGCGATATGCATGGCAATGTCCTTGCCCAGGTCCGCATCTCCGCCACGGTGGTCGACCAGCACACCGATTCGGGTACCGTGCTGATAGCCCGTGAGGGTATGTTCCGTCCCCAGGTTCTCCAACCGCCTCACCTGAATGTTCTCACCGATCTTGGTCACCAGTTCCTGTCGAGCTTGTTCGACACTGAGTCCGGATTCGAGAGTGGCAGCATTCAATTCCTCGATGGTCCGGATATTGCTGCCCAGAATAAGCCGGGCGAGCTGTTCCGAGAAAGCCAGGAACTGGTGATCCTTGGCCACGAAATCCGTCTCGCAGTTTACCTCGACCACAGAAGCCCGTTTCCCATCCGGCGAAGTGGCCAGGAGAATCACTCCATCTGCTGCGATTCGTCCTGCTTTTTTTTCGGCCTTGGCCTGGCCCATCTTGCGCATCTGTTCGATGGCTGCCTGTATGTCACCGCTACTCTCCACCAGTGCTTTCTTGCACTCCATCATGCCTGCGCCTGTTCTTTCACGCAGCTCCTTCACCATAGTTGCCGTTATCTGCATCGTCATTCCTGGTAATATCTGGTTAAATTCCCGGACCACGCTGCCCGAGGTCATTCGCCGGCCTGGTCTGTTTCCTCACCTGATTCCGGTTCGGATTTGCCCTCTGTGCCCTGATCACTGTCAGTCTCTCCTGTGCCCTGTACTGGTGCCGCGCCGTCCTTCACTTTTGCCTGATCCTTGCTGGCGGCCCGGATGCCCGCCTTTTTCTTGACAGTAATCTTTTGCTTGCTGTCTGCTTTCTCCTTTTCGTCAGCTTCCGCTACCTTGCCAGTGTCATCAACTTCGACAAAATCATCTTCATCACCGGTCATTACTCGTGCACTTTCCTTGCCTTCCACGATGGCATCGGCGATATGGGCGGCAAACAACCTGATTGCACGAATCGCATCGTCATTCCCGGGGATCACGTAATCCACGCCATCCGTCCTGTTGTTGCTGTCCACAACGGCGGCGACGGGAATGCCCAGCTTGTTGGCCTCGCTCACGGCAATGGCCTCATAACCCACATCAATCACGAACAGCGCATCCGGCAGACCCGTCATGTGCTTGATTCCTCCGAGACTGCGGTCCAGCTTGAAAATCTCGCGTTTCAGCATCAGCACTTCCTTCTTGCTCATTCCCTTGATGCCTTCACCCCCCGCAACCTGCTCCAGGTCCTGCAGCCGTTGAATCGACTTGTTGACGGTGTTAAAGTTCGTGAGCATACCCCCAAGCCACCGGTGATTGACATAAGGCATGCCGCAGCGTGTCGCCTCCTCGCAAATTGCATCACGCGCCGAACGTTTCGTACCGACAAACAGGATCGTGCCCTTGTTCGCAGCCATTTTGCCAAGGAATGTCGCCGCATCGAGAAACATGGGCAATGTCTTCTCAAGATTGATGATGTGTATCTTGTTACGCACGCCGAAGATGTACGGACTCATCTTCGGATTCCAGTAACGGGTCTGATGACCAAAATGCACGCCAGCTTCCAACATCTGGCGCATTGTGACATTTGCCATGTTATGCAATGCTCCTTTGGGTTGAGCCTCCACGCACCCCATGTGGCAACCCGACAGCGGGCACCCGGCCACATGTGACGGCACGTGTGAGAATTTGTTAATCCGTCAGTACAAAATGCGAGCCCTTTATAGCATGACTGCCTGTATGGGACAATGACCCGGGTACGCTATGCGATAAATCCTTAACCCTGCAAGAAGATGGACACATACATCAAATCCCCGGACGAGATCGAGAAGATGCGGGTAGCCGGCAAGCTGGCTTCCGAAGTACTGGAAATGATCGGCCCCCATGTAGTGGTGGGCGTCAGCACGTCGGAACTGAACCGCATCTGCCATGAATACATCGTGAACGTGCAAAACGCCATTCCGGCACCCCTGAATTACCGTGGTTTCCCGAAATCCATTTGCACCTCGGTGAACCACCAGGTCTGCCACGGTATCCCGAGTGAACGCGTTCTGAAAAACGGGGATATCCTGAATATTGACGTCACCGTGATCAAGGACGGCTTTCACGGAGACACGAGCAAGATGTTCTACCTGGGCAAGCCCACCGTGCTCGCCAAGCGGCTCGTCGGAATCACCTACGAGGCACTGAGGACAGGCGTACACCAGGTCCGCCCTGGTGCGAAACTGGGAGATGTCGGACATGCCATCCAGAGTTTTGTCGAGAACAACCGCTGCACGGTGGTGCGCGAGTACTGCGGACACGGAATCGGGCGCATGTTTCATGAAGAACCCCAAGTCCTGCATTACGGGAAGCCCAACACCGGCGTCGAACTTCAGCCAGGGATGACTTTCACGATCGAACCCATGGTGAACGCCGGCAAGAGAAACGTACGGTTGCTGCCCGACGGCTGGACGGTGGTCACCAAGGACCACAGCCTGTCTGCCCAGTGGGAACACACGATCCTGGTCACCGACGGGGGCTACGAGGTGCTGACCCTGCGTGATGATGAAGACCTGTAGCCCGCCGGTCCCAGCCAAACTTGCCCTTGCGCCCTGATCCCATGCAACCAGAAAACCTGTCCGAACATCCCGAACACAGCCGGCTCCCCATGAGCTTTCCGGACATCCAGGCGCACCGGCCCTTGTCTGTCATGCAGTACAGGGAATTTTCCAGGGAGCAGTTTTCGATCCCGCAGCAGTGCTTCGGGCCACAGGAGAACATCTACAAACTGCTCGCCCTGAACACACACATTGCCGACGAGCTGCTGAAAAACCTCTGGCAACAAAGCCAGATGCCTGACCGGGCTGCCGCACTGGTTGCAGTGGGCGGGTACGGGCGCCGGGAGTTATTTCCCGGGTCCGACATTGACCTGATGATCCTGCTGGACGAGGCCTGTGACGACACGACGAAACAGAAAGTCGAGGCATTCCTTACCTTGCTCTGGGATATCAAATTCCCGGTGGCCCAGTCGGTAAGAACCCTGAAGGACTGCCTGGGCGAGGCCAAAAACGACGTCACCGTCATGACCAGCCTGATGGAGCATCACTATCTGAGTGGGAACCGGGAACTCTATGACAGACTGACTGCGCTGATTCGCAGCAGCAAGCTCTGGCCCAGCAAGAAATACTTCAAGGAAAAATCCGAAGAACTGGTGAACCGTCACCACAAGTTCGGGGATACCGCCAATCACCTTGAACCCAACGTCAAGGAAAACCCCGGAAGCCTGCGTGACCTGCATACCCTGCAGTGGCTGACCCACCGCCATTTCCATACCCGTTGTTTCGAGGAACTGGTTCCCAGCAACTTCCTGACAGACAGGGAAACCCTGGCACTGCGTGAGACCTACACGACACTCGCCAGAATCCGCTTCGCACTGCACCTGCACACCGGACGCGGCGAAGACCGCCTGCTGTTCGACTACCAGCACGATGTGGCAACGCTGCTGGGCTTTACAGAGGCCGACCGCAACCAGCGTGTCGAGGCGTTCATGCAGTGCTTCTACCGAGCCACCAACCAGGCCTCGACCCTGGTGGAGGTCATTATCAAACGCCTGCAGTCGAGCATCTTTCCTTCGCTGTTGCGGCGCAGGGCAAGGCCTGTCAACGCACGTTTCCAGATTCGCGGCAATCAGCTGGAGGCAAGACATTCCGGGATATTCGAACAGAACCCCCCTGCCATCCTGGAGCTGTTCTGGCTGCTGCAGGAACACGACCAGTTGACCGGCCCGAGTGATGCGCTGATCCGCCTGCTGCTCGACCACCTGGACCGGATTGACGAGACATTCAGGAATGATACGTGCAACCGGGAAATGTTTATTTCCATACTCAATCACCCGGTCACCAATGTTCGTGAAATCCGCCGCATGGCCCAGCTGGGAGTGCTCGGAAGATACTGGCCGAGCTTCGACGCAGTAACGGGAAGGATGCAGTTTGACCTGTACCATATCTATACCGTCGAGGAGCACACCCTGCGCGTGTTTGAAAACGCCTGCCAGTTCAGCCGGCCCGCATCCACAAACGAGTCCGCCGCCTATCACGACGTGTTCACGCAAACCCCGAAAGCCCTGATCCTGTACCTGGCCGCATTATTCCATGACATTGCAAAGGGCCGCGAAGGCGACCATTCCGAGCTTGGAGCGGCCGAAGCCAGGAGCTTTTGCCTGCATCACAACCTCAGTTCATTCGATGCAAATCTCGTAAGCTGGCTGGTCGAGAACCACCTGGTGATGTCCATGACTGCGCAGCACCACGACGCCAGCGATCCGCAAGTGCTGAAAAAATTTGCTGAAAACGTGGGTAACCTGACACGCCTGCACTACCTGTACCTGCTCACCATCGCCGACATCCAGGGCACCAACCCCAAACTCTGGAACAGCTGGCGCAGTACCCTGCTGTCCGACCTTTACCAGAACACTTCCATGTACCTGCACCATGGGCTGGATTCGCCGGTTGAACCCAGGGAGCTGATCCAGGAAGTAAAGGAATCGGCACTCAGGTCACTGGCCAAGCTAGGCTACCGCCGTGAAAAGTGCCTCGGCTTCTGGCAGGAACTCGAGGAGGATTATTTCCTGCGCCACTCAGACGACGAAGTCGTGCGCCAAGTGAGCGCGATATTCGGCCGTGCATCAGAAGAAGATGTCGTGGTCAGCATCCACCAGTACAGCGCAAGGGGTGCGACAGAAATATTCATCTACTGCAATGACCGCAACTACCTGTTCGCACACATCGTTTCCACACTGTCCAGGCTCGGTCTGACCGTGGTGCACGCAAGAATCATCACTTCCAGAAAAGGGCATGCGCTGGACACATTCCTGGTGCTCGGCGAGGATCAGGGGCCTATCAGCGACAAGCACCAGTGTACGATCGTGGAAAGCAAGCTCGCCGAAACCCTGCGGAACCCCCACAGGATTTCCATCTCGTTCAACAATAAACTGCCCAGGAAAATTCGTGAACTGCGGGTGCCGGTCCAGGTGAATTTTGAGCACGACATGCAGCACGCCTACACCACCATGGAGCTGAGAGCCCCGGATTTTTCCGGTTTGCTGGCAAGCCTGGGAAAGGCCTTCATGGATTGCAGCGTCTCCATTCACAATGCACGGATCTCCACGCTAGGAGAACGTGTGCACAACATCTTCCAGCTCAGCACGCTGGACAACCTGCCCCTGGATTCGCAGCAACAGCAGGCCCTCACCCAGGCGGTCCTCGATGCCCTGCAGTGACCCGCGATCCCTGAACAGAAATGAATCCTGACCTGCAAAAACTGCAAGCATATCCTTTCGAGAAGCTGAGAGAGCTGGTTGCACAGCCCTACCAGGGCTCACTGCAGCCTGTTTCCATGGCAGTCGGTGAACCCAGGCACGCCACGCCCGGAAACATCCTGGATGCATACTCCCGGAATCTTGCACAACTCGATCGTTACCCGACCACGCACGGGTCCGAGGCGTTGCGCAAGAGCTGTGCGGACTGGCTGCGCAAACGGTTTGAACTGCCCGGACAGGTCATTCATGAGCATGTCAACATACTGCCGGTAAACGGCACGCGCGAAGCCCTGTTCGCCTGCGCACAATGCATCGTCGACCCGGCCCTGGACCCGGTAGTGCTGATACCCAACCCCTTCTACCAGATCTATGAGGGTGCAGCCTTGCTGGCGGGAGCCCGGCCGGTCTACTACAACTGCGAGGTGGTGGACGGTGATATCCCGGCGCTATGGGAACTTGACCAGGAGACCTGGAGACGCTGCCAGCTGGTTTATCTCTGTACACCCGGAAACCCGACCGGCGAAATCGCACCGCACGCCACCTTGCAAAAGCTGATCGAGTTCTCGAAAAAGTACAGCTTTGTGATCGCCTCCGACGAGTGCTATTCGGAAATCTACCCGCCGGCCGGCCGGCCCCCGATGGGGTTGCTGCACAGCTGTCTCCGGTCCGGGGACGACACGCTCCAGAACTGCCTTGCATTCTATAGCCTTTCCAAGCGCTCCAACGTGCCGGGCATGCGTTCAGGTTTCGTGGCAGGCAACTCGTACCTGATCAGCCAGTTCCTCCGTTACAGGACCTATCACGGCTGCACCATGCCCATGCCGGTACAGGCGGCCAGCATCACTGCATGGTCGGACGAGGGCCACGTCGAACAAAACCGCAGGCTGTACCAGGAAAAGTTTGAAACAGTACTGGAAGTCCTGGGCGATATTCTGTCGTGCAAGCGACCGGATGCAGGATTCTACCTGTGGCCAAAACTGCCCATGGACGACCAGGAATTTGCCAGACTTTTGTATGCCAGAAAGAATGTCATGACGCTGCCAGGCAGCTATCTGGCACGCACGGTGGCCGGATTCAACCCTGGCCATCAACGTGTACGGCTGGCACTGGTTGCAACCGGACCGGAATGTCTGCATGCTGCGACCCGGATTCGTGAATTTTTGCAGGAACCTGGCATCTGAAGGAGAAAACATGAGCAACACCTACCGGGAAACCGTGGAACGGGCCTTTGAGAACTGCTCCGGGATCACCCCCGCTACAGTGGATACGGACACCCGCGAGGCTGTCATGCACACGCTTGGACAACTCGACTGCGGAGCACTCAGGGTGGCCGAAAAGCAGGGTGACCGCTGGGTTGTGCACGAATGGCTTAAGAAAGCGGTACTGCTTTCGTTTCGTATCCAGGAAAACCAGATCAGCCCTGCAGGGTTCACAAAATACTATGACAAGGTCGCGGGCAAGTTCTCGAAGATGGACGATGCTGCAATCCGCCAGCAGGGTGTGCGGATCGTGCCGCCGGCAATGGCGAGACACGGGGCCTACATCGCTTCAGATGTCGTGCTCATGCCCAGCTACGTTAATATTGGCGCCTACGTGGATTCCGGAACCATGGTGGACACATGGGCCACGGTCGGATCCTGCGCACAGATCGGCAGGAACGTGCACCTGTCAGGTGGAGTGGGCATCGGAGGCGTGCTCGAGCCCCTGCAGGCCGCACCGACGATCATCGAGGATGACTGCTTCATCGGCGCCCGTTCCGAGGTAGTGGAAGGCGTCATCGTCGAGAAAGGCTCGGTAATCTCGATGGGAGTCTACATTGGCAAGAGTACCCGCATCTACAACCGTGAAACCGGCGAGATCGGCTATGGACGTATCCCGGCCGGCTCAGTCGTTGTATCGGGCAACCTCCCTTCCAAGGATGGACGCTACAGCCTGTACTGCGCGGTTATCGTCAAGCAGGTCGATGAGAAAACACGCAGCAAGGTCGGGATCAACGAGTTGCTGCGTGCAGCCGACTGAAGTGCGGCACATGACCGGCAACCCGTTTGTCATGGCCTGCAGTGCGAAACGTATTCCCCCTCGCCATGTCCGCAACTCTTGAACTGGCAAAAGCGCTGATTGCCCGGCCGTCGGTGACTCCCGAAGACTGCGGGTGCCAGTCGATGATCAGTGAGCGACTTGTGCCACATGGTTTCAGCATGGAACCCATGAATTCCGGCAAGGTGAACAACGTCTGGCTCCGCCGCGGCGACCAGGCCCCGCTGCTTGTTTTCGCCGGACATACCGATGTCGTACCACCGGGTCCTGATACATCCTGGTCGTCCGCACCCTTCGAACCTTCAATACGTGAAGGTCGCCTGTACGGGCGAGGTGCGGCAGACATGAAATCCAGCATTGCAGCCATGACCGTCGCCTGTGAAAACTTTGTCCGGACGCACCCTGAGCATTCAGGTTCAATCGCCCTGCTGCTCACCAGCGATGAGGAAGGCCCTGCTATCGACGGGACAGCAAAAGTCATCGAACAGCTGCAGGCCCGGGGCGAGCACATCGACTGGTGTATCGTGGGCGAACCAACCAGCTCAAAAACGGCGGGCGACACCCTGAAAATCGGCCGGCGCGGCTCGCTTTCCGCTACGCTGCATATTGCCGGCATACAGGGCCACGTCGCTTACCCCCTGGCGGCACGCAACCCGATCCATGATTTCGCGCCCGCACTTGCCGAGCTGGTCTCCATCGACTGGGATGCCGGCAATGAACATTTTCCCGCGACGAGCCTCCAGGTTTCCAACATCCATGCAGGAACCGGTGCATCGAACGTGATTCCGGGAACGCTGAAAGTCGATTTCAACGTGCGGTTTTCAACGGAAACCAGTTCCGAAACCATCCAGGACCGGGTCCGGGAAGTTCTTGACCACCACGGGCTGGACCATGCCGTGGAGTGGCATCTTTCGGGAAACCCGTTTTACTGCAGGCCTGGCCGACTCGTCCAGGCCTGTGAAAAGGCAGTACAGGACATCGTACTGCTCAAACCCGAACTGTCCACGAGCGGCGGCACGTCGGACGGGAGGTTCATTGCACCGACCGGCGCACAGGTCGTTGAGCTCGGCCCCGTAAATGAAAGTATTCACAAGGTGAACGAGCACATTGACATATCGGAGCTCGAACAGCTGGAAAGGATCTACGAGGCGGTGCTGCAGGAGCTCCTGGTCTAAGTCCACTGGCGTAGAAACTCGTCAAGGTGCGGCTTTCCCGCCTGCTCCAGACAGTTCCTGACCCGCTCGACCTTTTTCATGTAGCCGCGCTCGGAGAGCTTCCCGCGCATCTTTTCAAAACACAGCCAGACCAGGTAGGTGTTCAGTGCATCGGTTTCACAGTAGTTGCGGATCGACTCCTGTTCGCCGGCGAGCCATGCCTCACACACGTTGCTCCCGTCCATGCCATACTTGCCAGGAAATCCGAGCATCACCGCAATGTGGTCCAGCTTTGCAAAGGCACGAGGCTGGTAAGCGGCCAGCACGTCCATCAGGTCAACATGACGCCAGTGATAGCGGCTGAGATAGTTGTTGAAGCGAAAGCTGGTATCCTCGTCTCCCGTCTGCCAGTAATGGTGGGCATCCACGCCGTGCAGCAGGGCACGAAACTGGATGACAGGCAGATCGAACCCGCTCCCGTTCCACGACACCAGCGTCGGGTTGAATTGCTCCAGCCCTGCGAAGAAACGCTCCAGCAACTCCTTCTCACCCGAATCTGCAGAGCCAAGGGACCATACCTTGACCGTTTCAGCGCGCTCCAGTACCACCGAAATGGCCACGATACGCTGCAGGTAATGCGGCATGAAGGTATTCCCTGTCTGCTGGACACGCAGCTGTTCCATCGCCCGGATTACATCCCTGTCAGACAGTCCGTCAAGATCGTGGATTTTCTTGCCGGACTCAATGTCCGGCACCGTCTCGATGTCAAAGACAAATACATTCATGCAGGACGATGCTCCCTATTCGGCAGAAAACAGGCCCGTGGACAGATAGCGGTCGCCGCGGTCGCAAACAATCGTGACAATCACTGCATCCTGCACTTCCCCGGAAATCCTGAGAGCGGCGGCGACCGCTCCGCCGGACGAAACCCCGCAGAATATGCCTTCTTCCCTGCCCAGCCTCCTCATCATGTCCTCCGCCTCCTGCTGTGTCACCTCGATCATCCGGTTCACTGCCCTTGCATCGAATATTTCAGGGATATAGGCCTCGGGCCATTTTCGGATCCCGGCGATTTTGGATCCCTCGGAAGGCTCCACGCCGATGATCTGGATTCCGGGATTCATTTCTTTCAGGTACCTCGAGGTACCCATGATGGTTCCGGTCGTGCCCATGGAACTCACGAAGTGTGTAATTCGTCCCCCGGTGTCACGCCAGATCTCGGGACCGGTGCTGCGGTAGTGGGAAAGCGGATTGTCCGGATTTGCAAACTGGTCGAGCACCTTGCCCTTTCCTTTCTCCTGCATCTTCAGGGCCAGATCTCGCGCCCCTTCCATGCCTTCTTCCACTGTCACCAGGATCAGTTCGGCCCCGAAGGCCTGCATGGACGCGCGACGTTCCAGGCTCATGTTCTCAGGCATGATCAGCTGCATCCGGTATCCCTTCATCGCTGCCACCATTGCAAGGGCAATCCCGGTATTGCCGCTGGTGGCCTCTATCAGGCAGTCCCCTGGATGGATTTCACCACGCCGTTCTGCTTCGACGATCATGCTCAGGGCCGGCCTGTCTTTTACGGAGCCTGCCGGATTGTTGCCTTCAAGCTTGCCTAGCACCAGGTTCGAAGTGGAACCGGGCAGTCGTTGCAGACGTACCAGCGGCGTGTTGCCAACGAAATGTTCAATGGTGGGTATGCTCATACATGCTTTCCAAAAGCGATCGCATAGGCGATCGTATAGTGTTTCTCATGGGAAATGCTTACCGCCACTTCCAGTTCATCCATGCCGACCTGGGCCAGCAAGGGAGTTTCAAATCTGGCCACAGGCCTGCCAAGGGAGTCTGAGGTAACGCATATGTTTCCCCAAGACATCTGGCCCCGAAGACCTGTTCCGAATGCCTTGGCAATGGCCTCCTTGACCGAAAAACGGCTCGCCAGGTACCTTGTCTTGTCACGTTTTCCAGAAAACTCAGCCAGTTCGTCAACATGCAGGATTCTACTCGAAAATGCCCGCGAATAGCGGCTGTAGATCCTGTGTATACGCCGATTGTCCACGATATCCACGCCTGCACCAATCAACTGCATATCAGATTTCCGCATGCATGGCAGCTTTCATTCTTCTTGTCGCTTCCTCCAGACCCACGAACAGTCCATCGGCAACGATCGAGTGGCCGATGTTCAGTTCGTGCATGTTTTCGACCCTGGCTATCGACAGCACATTACCACAGTGCAGCCCGTGCCCTGCATTCACGACCAGGCCCAGCGAAGCCGCATGCCGGGCCGCCGCGCGGATCCTGTCAAGCTCCCTTCCCTGTGCCTCACCCCGGGCTTCGGCATACACCCCCGTATGCAGTTCGATCACCGCGGCACCGGAGCGGGCCGCGGCATCGACGACCTTCTCGTCAGGCTCTATAAAGAGAGACACGGCGATGCCGGCATCTTTCAGTGCAGCGACAAGATCGCTGATTCTCGCCTGGTGCGCAATCACATCGAGACCACCTTCCGTGGTCAATTCCATCCGCTTTTCAGGCACGATGCAACAGTTCTGGGGCCTTACTTCCAGGGCGATGTCACGCATCTCGTCGGTAGCTGCCATCTCAAGGTTCATGCTGGTCCGGATCACGCGCCTTGCAAGATATACATCTTCATCCTGGACGTGGCGGCGGTCTTCGCGCAAGTGCATCGTGATACCGTCCGCACCGGCACGTTCAACTGCTGCTATCGCCTGTTCGAAGTCAGGATAGTCCGTACCCCGCGCCTGGCGGATCGTCAGGACATGATCAAGGTTCACACCCAGTCGTATTCCGGATTCAGCATTCATTGTAGACTCCAAGCCTGTTCAGATTTCACCCGCTCAGGGCGCCTGCATGAATTGCAGTATTTCCCGGCTCCGCAAGGGCCGGCTTCCCACGTGACAACTCAACACACCGCGCATGAACCTTTTCGTCTCGTCGAGGCAGGCCGGATCCATGGCCAAGGGAGACCGCAGTGCAATCAGTGCCGCCCCACTGACCACATTCCATGCACTGCTTGCGCGATGTACCCGGACGGCACCTGCATCCACATCATACTGATAGAGTCCTTCACACTGTATCTCGGTCTCATGGTCCGCTTCCTTGTCCAGGAAAAGCCCGTGCCCGGTCAGTTCGAGCAACTCGACCTCAAAAAGGCGCAACAGCTTAGCACGTCTTTGCATGCTGTCGCCGAGTGCGGTCACGACACTCCTGTACAGGTCGAAAATCTCTCTGCTCGGACTGGATTTAGGAATCAGCCTCAAGACCAGCTCGTTCAGATACATGCCGACGATACAGGCATCCGGCGAGACAATGTGCGAATGGCCATCCGCCTCGGCATGTGTCAGGGTATACAGCTCACCGCGCCCACTCCAGGAAATCAGCATGGGCGTGAACAGCAATTTTGCAGAACCGGCGCGCCTTCTCGAACCCCTGTGCACACAGGATACCAGTCCGTATTCGGGTGTCAGCATTTCGGCAATATGGCTCGATTCGCGAAAAGGCCTCGCGTGCATGCAGTAGGCTGGTTGCAACAGCACTTTCACTCTCGATTCCGCCCGCTTGCCTTCACCTGAACTGGGATACGATTCCCTGCTGGTCCTGCCAGTTCTTGTTCACCTTGACCCATGTGCGCAACATGACTTTCCTGTTGAAGACCCGTTCGAGCCTCAGGCGTGCATGTTCACCGATCTCCTTCAGTTTTGACCCCCTTCTCCCGATCACAATAGGTTTCTGACTGTCCTTCTCAACCCACAGGATGACCGTGGCCGTAACCAGCTTGTCCTGGAATTCAAGCTGCTCAACCTCCGTGTACAGGGCATAGGGCAATTCTTTTTGCAGCAGCGTCATCGCTGCTGCGCGCACCACTTCCGAGATGACGAAACGGTCATCCCGGTCCCACTTCATATCGGCAGGAAACAGGAAATCCGAGACCGGGCAAAAGGCGCACAACTCCTCTACCAGCCCGGTCACCTCCCGGTCGTACAGGGCGGAAAAAGGAACGATACTGCTGAAGGCGTGTTGTGACTTCAGCCTGTCGATCAACGGCAGGAGCGTAGACTTGTTCCTGACCCTGTCCACCTTGTTGATCATCAGCACGACCGGCCTTTGTGCCTGGCGGACATGCCCAAGCAGGTATTCATCTTCGTGGTTCCAGGTGTCCGGCTCGACCAGCATCAGGATCACGTCCACTTCCTGCAACGAGGACAAAGCATTGCTGAGCAGTACCCTGTTCATCAGCCTGCGGTTTCCCAGTTGTATCCCCGGGGTATCTATCAGGACCAGCTGGCACCGTTCCAGTGTCAGGATACCCCTTATGTTGTGCCGCGTGGTGTGTGGCTTGTACGTGGCCACCGACAACTGGTCGCCCAGCAGCTTGTTGAACAATGTCGACTTGCCCACATTGGCGCGACCGACGATGCTCACGAAACCACACTTCGGATCGTCAGACATGCCAAGCCCTCAAATGTCCAGACCGGACATGTACACATAGGCCAGCTCGGCCGCATCCTGTTCGGCACTGCGACGGCTCTTGCCCGTAACGATAAACTTTTCCTTGCAACCCTCGACTACACACTCGATCGTGAACAGGTCGTGGCCAGATTTCCTGGACTGCTTCTGCAAGACATACCGGGGCAGGTTCATGCCCTTGGACTGCAGCAGTTCCTGCAGCTTGGTCTTGGCATCCCTGAGCTGGTCCAGTGCCGGAATCGATTCAAGCCTGGTCCGGTACAGGCCCATCACCAGCTTCCTGGCCTGGTCCAGTCCTGCAGACAGGTACATTGCACCGATCAGCGCTTCCACGGCATCCGCCAAGATTGAGACACGCTGTGCTCCACCTGTCTTCAGCTCCCCCGCGCCCAGCAAAAGGTACTTCCCAAGGTCGAGTTCGCGGGCAATCGCTGCCAGCGTCTCTCCCCTTACAAGGTAGGCACGAAGCTGTGTGAGATCCCCCTCGGAATGCCAAGGATACCGGTGGAACAGCCACTCCGTGATGAAGAATCCCAGCAGTGAATCACCGAGATACTCCAGCCTTTCGTTGTTGTCGGCTCCGGCGCTTCGGTGGGTGAGAGCCTGCCGGTAATATTCCGAGTCCTGAAAGGTCTCGTCTAGAAGGTCTCCAAAGCTCAATCTACTTTCTGTCAGTCTTCTGGAGGATACTGAACATGGCTATGGCCCGAACGGGCATTGCCCTGCATGGCTGTGGCTGGTTTTGCTGCAAAGCGTATATGATCTGCACGACTGCAGATCATATACCAAGCACAGCAGGAAACCAATCCGGAACCCACGGCCTGCAGCCGTCCAGAGTCATTGCCCGGCAGAGGCAAGCCGGGTGAGCGCTAGATGATTTTCTTTCCAATACGGCCGAAATCGAATTTTTTCCCGGCAAAATCCCAGTTCATCCATACCAGGAAGGCTCGCCCTACCAGGTTCTCTTCCGGAACGAATCCCCAGCTTCGACTGTCACTGCTGTGGTCGCGGTTATCCCCCATGACAAAATAGTGATTTTCCGGAACGACCTCGACGATCGGTATGTTGTATCTCGGATACGTGATCATCACATCGTGCCTGATTACCTCCAGGTCTTCACTGAACACGGGAATACCGTTCATGACACTGTTGGAACCCGTACCACGGTATACGCCATTTGACGCCTGCTGCATGGGCCGGTCGTTGACAAACACTGTCTTGTTCCGGTACTCGATCCGGTCACCGGGAAGACCAATGATACGCTTGATGTAGTCGTCCGCAGGATTGACAGGAAACCGGAACACTGCGACATCTCCCCTGCGGGGTGCTCCGGTATCCATGATCTTGGCATGCAGCACGGGCAACCTGATGCCGTAAGTGAACTTGTTCACCAGGATGAAGTCACCATGCAGCAGGGTGGGCATCATGGAACCCGAAGGAATTCGAAAGGGTTCAGCCACGAATGCACGAAGTATCAGGACGATCAGCAGGATCGGAAAAAATGACTTGCAGGTTTCGATATGCCAGGGCTCCTTGGCAGCCTTCGCATCAGGCTTGATCTCTTCGCCTGGCTCGCCCTTGCGGGCTCTCTGCTGGGTCACCCCTGTACGGCGTTTTCTCAGGAAAAACTTGTCGAGCAGCCATACCGCGCCTGTGACAAGCGTCCCGATTACAAGAATCAACTCCAGGTCCATGTGAATATCCAACGACATCTGTTAAATGAATTTTTCCTGTTTCCGTCCCAAATGCCCATTCAGACAGGCCCAGGAGTTCTCTGTTAATGTGTGTAAAGCCGGCAGATCTTGTCAGGAATATCCTGCATGGCCCATGGCACAGGAATGGAAATCCCGCAGGGATGCTCTCATGCCTGAAGGCTCACGTCGTACTTCACCGTACATTGAAACTGTATGCACCGGCGCATAGGGTACACAAAACAGCTTTCGGAGTGAACTTCCAGACAAGGTATCTGACAGGACAGCAGGACCCGGTGACATGCTGAATGACCTGGGTATCCTGCACCGAATGCGATTTCAGGACGCAGTTCTCCGGGACCGCTCCTTCGCCCCAAGAGTTACCCCCGGTAAGGACCAACGATTCATGGTCGGGGTGAGAGGATTTGAACCTCCGACCACCGCAACCCCATTGCGGTGCGCTACCAGGCTGCGCTACACCCCGACTTGACCGGAAAAACAGCAGGAAGACCGGACTGGAGACCTCTAACGCTTGAGTACGTGCAACAGGTCTTCGAGCTCAACCCGCATCTGGTGAATGAGCTGCTGGCTCTGGCTGGTGTCCTGCTTGGCAGATGATCCCGAAAGCTTTTGCCTGGCCCCGCCTATGGTATAGCCCTGTTCATAAAGAAGGTTCCGGATCTGGCGAATCAATATTACATCGTGCCGCTGATAGTAGCGGCGGTTGCCTCGGCGCTTGACAGGCTTGAGGGATGGGAACTCCTGTTCCCAGTAACGCAACACGTGTGTTTTGACCCTGCATAGTTCACTGACTTCACCGATTGTAAAATAGCGTTTTCCCGGGATAGCTGGTAACTCATTATTGCTGCTGATTTCCAGCATACGCCTCAACTCTCGCTTTTAGCTTCTGTCCCGGACGAAACGTCACCACGCGCCTGGCGGAAATGGGAATCTCCTCGCCGGTCTTCGGGTTACGTCCCGGACGTTGACTTTTGTCTCGTAGGATGAAATTGCCAAATCCAGACAGCTTGACTTCGCAGTTGCGTTCCAAAGCAATGCGTACTTCCTCAAAAAATACTTCGACAAGTTCCTTGGCTTCGCGCTTGTTGAGGCCCAACTCCTCGAACAGGTTCTCTGCCATTTCAGCTTTGGTAAGCGCCATTGCGATTAGGTTCTGATTTCTGCCCCAAGCTTGCTTTCAAGTCTAGAAACAATCTGCGTGACAATTTGTTCTATTTCTTTATCCGTAAGAGTGCGTGAAAACTCTTGTAAGATCAAGCCTAAAGAAACACTTTTCTTTCCTTCGGGAATACCTTTCCCGGTATAGACACTGAAAATTTCAGCATGCTGCAGACAGGCAATTTGCATCTGTTCAATGTTTGAGCGGATTTCCGCAGCCTGAAGTGCCTCATTCACCACGAGCGTGAGATCCCTGCGGATCGAAGGAAATCTCGACAGTGGCCTGAAGTTCCTGTCAGGAGCTTCCTGCGGCAGTTCACTCAATTGCAGTTCAAACAGAAATACTTCCTGGTCGATGTCCAGTCCTGCCTGGATGCGTGGGTGCAAGGCACCCAGTCGCACCAGCGTGTGACCGGCAAACACTCCCCTCGCTGCCTGGCCGGGATGAAGGCCCGGATCTTCCAGAGCCTCGAAATGCAACTCGTTGCGCGGCACAGCGGCAATTTCAAGGAGATGTTCCACGTCTCCCTTGATGTCATAGAAATCGGATTTTCTCGAACGGATTCCCCACTGCAGGGGTTCACAGTCACCGGTTATCAGGCCGGACAGTACCGGAAGCTGCATGAGGCCTTGCGGTGTCTGTCGAAACTGCAGGCCCTGTTCGAACATACGGGCCCTCATCTGCTGGCGGTTGAAATTATAGCGGGCTGTCTGCACCAGGCCCGGCCAGATGCTGCTGCGCATCACGGACAGGTCCCTTGAAATCGGGTTTTCAAGCTCCTTAGCTTCATGATCCGGATTGAACAGTCGCTCGACACGAGGGTTAATAAAGCTGAAAGAAATGATTTCATTGTAACCTCGCAACACCAGGGCCTGTTTCATCTGGTCGAGTGGGCTTGCACTTGACGGAGCATCGCCTGCACTGGTGACATGCACGGTGTCCATGCGGGAGGCGGGAATGTTTTCATAGCCCTTCAGGCGTGCAATTTCCTCGATCAGGTCTTCCGCAATGGACAGGTCGGTGCGAAATCCCGGCGGGATGACATGCAGGACCTGGCCAGTGTGGCTCACGCTGCAGTACAGGCGCTCCAGAAGCGACCTGATTTCGCTTGTTTCAACCGAAACCCCAAGCAGGGCCTCGACCCTGGACGACTCCAGTTCAATCCTGGCCGGCTGCGGCAGGAAAGAGGGATCTTCCTCGCAGAGAACCGGGCCTGCATCGCCTCCCACGGTTTCAAGTATCAACTGGGTGGCCCTTTGCATGGCCCGACGTGCAAGGTCCGGGTCCACGCCGCGCTCGAAGCGGTGCGAGGAATCGGTATGCAGCCCATACCTGCGTGCCCTGCCGGCAATCGTTTCCGGCCTGAACCATGCGCACTCCAGGAATACGGAGCGGGTGTGCCCTTCCACTGCTGTCTGCTGTCCTCCCATGATACCGGCCAAGGCAACAGGGCGCTGGTCATCAGCGATGACCAGTTCATCCTCGGCCAGTTTCACTTCCTGGCCATTCAGCAGCAGCAGGGTCTCCAGCGGCCGGGCAAAACGCACCCGGATGCCGGACTGAAGGCTGTCAAGATCAAACGCATGCATGGGCTGACCGAGTTCAAGCATCACGAAATTCGTAATGTCCGTGATGGCATTGACGGAACGGATACCGCAACGGCGCAGCTTCTCCCGGATCCAGAACGGTGCCTGTGCATTTCCCGCCACACCCTTGATCACCCTGCCGACATAGCGTGGACAGTCTTCGGGTGCCTCGACCGAAACCGGGAAAATCGTCTCGACCGAATGAGCCTCCCGGATGCCAGGGGCCTGGTTTGTAAGCGGCACCCCGAACAGTGCCGATACTTCCCTGGCCAATCCCTGGATGCTAAGACAATCAGCACGGTTGGGCGTCAGGTCGATACTGATCACGGTATCGTCCAGTCCCAGACCTTCATACACATCGGTACCGGGTTCGCACGTGCCGGGCAATTCCAGGATTCCCGCAGACGATTCGGCAAGACCGAGTTCGGCACCAGAACACAGCATTCCAGCCGAATCTATCCCACCCAGCGTCCTGATTTCAACCAGGACATCACCTGGCAGCTTGGCCCCGACCCTGGCCAGTGCACCTGTCATTCCGGCGCGCACGTTTGCTGCACCGCATACCACCGTCTTCGGTTGGCCCGATCCATCATCCACGCCGCACACCTGGAGCTTTGTGGCTTCAGGATGTTCAGCAAGACTCACAACCTTCGCGGCCACCACACCGGAAAACACGGGCGCAGCAGGCTCAGTACTGTCGACCTCCAGGCCCGCCATGGTCAGCGTATCGGCCAACTGCTGCGTGCTCACAGCCGGGTCGGCCCATTCTCTCAACCATCGTTCACTTACCTGCATGGCCGGCTTCTCATGTGAACTGCTGCAGAAAGCGCAAGTCGTTCTCGAAGAACAGCCGCAGGTCATCAATCCGGTAGCGCAGCATGGCGAGACGTTCCACGCCCATGCCGAACGCATAACCGCTATACCGGCCCGGATCAATCCCGACCTTCTCGAACACCCCGGGGTGCACCATCCCGCAGCCAATGGTTTCCAGCCATTTCATTTCTCCCGATTTGGAGTCGACCATGGCCACGTCTACCTCAGCTGAAGGCTCCGTAAACGGAAAATAAGACGGCCTGAAGCGAATCGGGAGATTCTCGTCTTCAAAAAATGTCTGCAGGAACCGGACCAGCGTACTTTTCAGGTCGGCCAGAGACACCTGCTCATCCACCAGCAGGCCTTCCACCTGGTGAAACATCGGGCTGTGCGTCGGGTCCGAGTCACACCGGTACACACGTCCCGGCGCAATCACACGTATGGGTGGCGCCTGATGCTGCATCAGCCGGATCTGGACCGACGAGGTATGCGTACGCAGTAGCATCCGGTCCCGGAAATAGAAGGTGTCATGCATGGCCCGTGCAGGGTGGTGCGCGGGAATGTTCAGGGCCTCGAAATTGTGAAACTCGTCCTCGACTTCGGGCCCTTCCTCCACGGCAAACCCGTGCTGCATGAAGTACTCCCGGATCTGGGTCAGGATACGGGTGACCGGATGCAGGCTGCCGAGGCTCTGTCCGCGTCCCGGCAGGGTGACATCCAAGGTCTCGCTGCGCAACCTGCTGTCAAGGGCAAACTGCTGCAGCAGGATTTTTTTCTTCTCGATGGCTTGCTGGATACGCGACTTGATCTGGTTGATCTTCTGCCCGGCACCGGGTCGCTCGTCAGGAGGAAGTGTGCCAAGCGCCTTCAGTTGCCCGGTCAATACTCCCTTCTTGCCCAGCAGCCGCACCCGCAGCGCTTCCAGGGTGTTCTCGTCGCAGGCAGACTCGATCTCTGCAAGGGCATCGGCTTGCAGGGAATCTGGATCAGTCATGGGTACAGCCCGGGTTCATGAATGAAACAAAAAAGGGAAAGGCGCTGCCTTTCCCTTTTTACCGAATTTTCACTGCTTGATCGCGCAACAATTGCCTGGGGCGACGAGCCTACAAGCTTGCCTTCGCCCTTTCCGCGAGCTTGCCGAACGTATCAATATCATGTACCGCGAGGTCAGCCAAAACCTTGCGGTCAATCTGCACGGAGGCCTTGTTCAGCCCGTCCATCAGCCGGCTGTAGGACAAGCCGAACTGCCGGGCTGCCGCATTGATGCGGACAATCCAAAGAGAACGAAACTGGCGCTTTCGTTGGCGCCGGTCACGGTATGCATACTGGCCGGCCTTGATAACAGCCTGCTTGGCCACGCGATACGTGCGCCTGCGTGCCCCGTAGTACCCCTTGGCCTTGTCGAGAATTTTCTTGTGTCGGGCATGCGCAACGACAGACCGCTTGGCTCTTGGCATCGATTTTCTCCGGTTTCCTGATCGGTTCCTCTACGCGTAGGGCAGCATCTGCCGTACGGACTTGACATCCTGCTCTGCAATGGTGGCATCCGCACGCAGATGCCGTTTTCTTTTTGCACTTTTCTTGGTCAGGATGTGCCTGGCATGCGACTGGATGCGCTTGAAACCGCCACCTGCAGTCCGCTTGAAGCGCTTTGCCGCACCACGATTGGTTTTCAACTTTGGCATGTACTTACCTACCTGTATTACTTCTTTCGCAAGGGCCTGAATACCATCACCAGCTGGCGGCCTTCCAGCCGCGGTCTTTGCTCGACTTCACCATACTTGTCCAAATCCTTTTCTATGCGGTCCAGCAGGGCTCCGCCAAATTCCTGGTGCATCATTTCGCGCCCCCTGAACCGCACGGTTACTTTTGCCTTGTCGCCATGCATGAGAAACTCAATGATCTTTTTCATCTTGACCTGGTAATCACTCACTTCCGTACCAGGCCTGAACTTTATCTCCTTGACATGAATCTGCTTTTGCTTTTTTCTTGCTATCTGGGCCTTCTTGCTTTGCTGAAACCTGAATTTGCCGTAATCCATCACCTTGCATACGGGTGGTGTCGCATTCGGTGCAATTTCTACCAAGTCTAGCTCCGCCTCCTGGGCAATCTGCTGGGCTTCGCTGATGTTCACCACGCCCACGTTCTTGCCGTCCAGTCCAATCAGACGTACCTCACTTTCGGTAATCTCTTCGTTCAAGCGGATTGCTTTCCCTACGCTAATATCCAGTCCTCCTCAAAAAAATCTATTGCAGTCCACACACATTTAACCCGGCGAACATGTCCCCGACGGCCTTGAGATCCATCGATCCCAAGTCCTTGCCACTGCGAGTACGAACGGCCAGCTGGTTTGTATTCACTTCACGATTGCCGGCCACCAGCATGTAAGGGATGTGGGCAAGCGTGTGCTCACGAATCTTAAATCCAATCTTTTCATTTCTCAAGTCGGATATGACCCTGAAGCCTTGATTTGTAAGCGTTTCTTGCACGGAACCGACATATTCCGCCTGCTGATCCGTAATATTGAGCAATACCGCCTGTACTGGTGCCAGCCAGAAAGGCAGGTCCCCGGCATAATTTTCGATCAGAATCCCGATGAACCGTTCCAGCGAACCCAGTATCGCACGGTGTATCATGACCGGGACCTGTCGTGAACCGTCTTCCGCCACGTAGGACGCATCGAGGCGTTCCGGCATGGAGAAATCCACCTGGATCGTACCACACTGCCAGACCCGGCCAATACTGTCCCGCAGCGTGAATTCTATCTTGGGTCCGTAAAACGCACCCTCCCCCGGCTGCAGCCTGTACTCCAGTTCCTGATTGTCCAGCACCCGCTGCAGGGCCTGTTCGGCTTCATCCCAGAGACTGTCTTCTCCCACACGCTGTTCCGGTCGGGTCGACAGGGCCAGCTCGATGTTTTCGAAACCAAAATCGCGGTATACCTCAAACGTCAGCCGGATCAGTTCCTCCACTTCCTGCTGCAATTGCCGGCGGGTGCAGAAGATGTGCGCGTCATCCTGAACGAAACGCCGGCCACGCAGTAACCCATGCAGGGTCCCGGAAGGCTCGTTGCGGTGCACCAGGCCGAATTCCGAGAGCTTGAATGGCAGGTCACGGTAGCTTTTCAGGCCCTGATTGTAAATCTGCACATGACCGGGACAGTTCATGGGCTTGATTGCGTATTCGCGGTTCTCGGACTGCGTGGCGAAAATCATGCTGCCGAACTTGTCCCAGTGGCCGGATTTCTCCCAAAGCTTGCGGTCCAGCACCTGGGGGGTTGAGACTTCCTGGTAGCCGTGTGCACATATCTTGTCACGAATGTAGGTTTCTACCAGCCGGTAAAGCGTGAACCCGCGATCATGCCAGAACACCATGCCCGGGGCCTCTTCCTGGAAATGGAACAGGTCCATCTGCTTGCCGAGCTTGCGGTGGTCACGCCTGCGGGCTTCCTCCAGTTGCGCCAGGTAATTCTTGAGCTGCTTCTTGTCCGCCCACGCGGTACCGTATATCCGCTGGAGCATCTTGTTGCTGGAATCCCCGCGCCAGTAGGAACCTGCCAGGCGGGTCAGCTTGAAAGCTCTCAGATGGCGCGTGTTGGGCACATGCGGGCCCCGGCACATGTCGGTGTATTCTTGGTGATGGTAGAGTGCGATGATCTCCCCGTCTGGAATCTCGGATGCAATTTCGACCTTGTAGTCCTCGTTGCGTTCCCGGAACGTGTTGACCGCCCGGACCCGGCTCACTACTTCACGCACCACATCGTAATCCTGCATGATCAGTTCCTGCATGCGCTGTTCGATCGCCTCCAGGTCCTCAGGGGTGAACGGCCGTTCATAGTCGATATCGTAGTAGAAGCCGTTTTCAATCACCGGCCCGATTGCCATTTTGGCGGTCGGATAAAGCTGCTTGACCGCATGTCCCATGAGATGGGCAAAGGAATGGCGGATGATATCGACGCCATCCGGGTCCTTGCTGGTAACGATCTCGACGCTGGCATCCCCCGAAATGCTGACACAGGCATCGGCAAGCTGTCCGTCGATGCGCCCGGCGATGGTCGCCTTGGCCAGCCCGGGGCCGATGGATTCGGCCACCTGCTGGATGGTAACCGGGTGCGTGAATGTTTTTTGCGTGCCGTCAGGCAGGGTGATGGTCGGCATGTCCGTTCTCCAGTGGTGACCTATACCAGGGGCCACATGTTTACCAAGTGTGTTGCAGGCGCCAGTCTCGGTGCTGTTTCAATTTCTGGTAGGCGCGATTGGATTCGAACCAACGACCCCCACCATGTCAAGGTGATGCTCTAACCAACTGAGCTACGCGCCTGGTACAAGGTGTGAAACCTAGCACAGAACGGGGAATTTCGGTACCTTGGTGCTGCAAATTTGACTGAAATACACAAACCGGGCCTCATCCGGCTATTTTCTGCGGTTTCCCCAGTACCCTATCCTTCAGGTGAAAGACCTCGTCCCGGATCCTTGCAGCTTCCTCGAATTCCAGGTCGCGGGCATGCTGGTACATCTTCTGCTCCAGCTTCTTGACCAGTTTCATTCCATGCTCGGGACTCAGGTCCGAATACTTGTCACGGTCCCAGAGATCCTTGTAACGCTTCTTGCCTGCACTGAATTCATCGGGCGCCCTGCGTGCGCCTTCCATGATATCGGCCACTTTCTTCCTGATCCCCCTGGGCGTGATGCCGTGAATCTTGTTGAAGGCGATCTGCTTGGTGCGGCGCCGGTTGGTCTCGTCGATGGCACGCTGCATCGAGCCGGTCACCCTATCGGCGTACATGATCGCTTTGCCGTGAATATGCCGTGCCGCACGGCCCACCGTCTGGATCAGTGACCGGTCGGAGCGAAGGAACCCTTCCTTGTCCGCATCCAGAATGGCCACCAGCGAGACTTCCGGGATATCCAGGCCCTCGCGCAGCAGGTTGATGCCCACCAGGACATCGAAATCTGCATTGCGCAGCCCCCGAATGATCTCGACCCGCTCGACCGTGTCAATATCCGAGTGCAGGTAACGCACCCGCACACCATGATCGGCCAGGTACTCGGTCAGGTCCTCGGCCATGCGCTTTGTGAGTGTCGTGATCAGCACGCGTTCTGCGCGCTCCACACACCGGTTGATTTCAGACAGCACATCATCCACCTGGGAATGCACTGGACGGACTTCAATTTCGGGATCTACCAGTCCTGTCGGGCGGACCACCTGCTCCACCACTGCGGCCGACTTTTCCATCTCGTAGGGACCTGGTGTGGCGGATACGTAAATCATCTGCGGAGCCAGGGCCGCGAATTCCTCGAACTTGAGAGGGCGGTTGTCCAGGGCGGAGGGCAGTCTGAAGCCGTACTCGACCAGCGTCTCCTTGCGGGAACGGTCGCCCCGGTACATGCCGCCGAACTGCGGAACCGACACGTGGCTTTCATCCATCACCATCAGTGCATTGTCCGGGAGGTAATCCAGCAGGCAGGGAGGCGGCTCTCCGGGTGCACGACCGCACAGGTAACGCGAGTAGTTCTCGATGCCCATGCAATACCCGATTTCCTCGATCATCTCCAGATCGAAGCGTGTGCGCTGTTCAAGCCGCTGGGCTTCGACCAGGCGGTTGGCCCGATTCAGCACTTCCAGATGTGCCTCGAGTTCATCCTTGATCTGCTCGATGGCATTCAACAGAATCTCCCTCGGTGTCACGTAGTGGGTCTTGGGATAAACGGTAAGCCGGGGAACCCTGCGTATGACCTCACCCGTGAGGGCATCGAAGTAACTCAGGTTTTCTATCTCGTCATCGAAGAGTTCGATACGGATTCCCTCACGTTCGGACTCCGCGGGATGCACGTCGATGATCTCGCCATGAGCCCGGAACGTACCCCGTCGCAGTTCGAAATCGTTGCGCGAATACTGCAACTCGGCCAAGCGGCGAAGGAGCTTGCGCTGGTCCACGCGATCGCCGCGGTCGAGGTGCATGACCATGCTCAGGTAGGCCTTTGGATCACCCAGCCCGTAGATTGCGGATACGGTCGCGACGATCACCGTGTCCGGACGTTCGAACAAGGCCTTGGTCGCAGACAGCCGCATCTGCTCGATATGCTCGTTGACGGAGGCATCCTTTTCGATGTAGGTGTCGCTGGACGGTACATAGGCCTCGGGCTGGTAATAGTCGTAGTACGAAACGAAGTACTCCACGGCATGCCCGGGAAAGAATTCCTTCATCTCCCCGTAAAGCTGCGCGGCCAGCGTCTTGTTGGGCGCCAGGATGATAGTGGGCCGCTGCACCTGCTCGATCACGTTGGCAATGGTGAAGGTCTTGCCAGAACCGGTCACACCCAGCAGGGTCTGGTGGGCCAGCCCATCGTTCAGACCCTCGATCAGGGCCTTGATTGCTTCCGGCTGATCCCCGGCCGGGGCAAACTCAGAATCAATCCGGAATGGCTCGTACATGTTTCACTTTCATTAAATCTGCGGGTTTCTTTGCCGGGAGAACTCGTATCCGCCCAACAGGGCTGCTAAAGTGCATCCACCCAATTATCCTAAATCCAGAGGGAGACCGCATTGAACCATTCACTTGCAGACCGAGTATCGAGAATCAAACCTTCTGCAACTTTAGCCATAACTGCACGGGCAAATCAAATCCGGGCAGAAGGCAGAGACATCCTGAGCCTAGCCGCCGGTGAGCCCGATTTTGACACACCCATGCACGTAAAGGAGGCGGCCATCGCTGCGATTCGGGAAGGCAAGACCAAGTACACTGCAGTGGCCGGTACGCCTTCGCTCAAGGATGCAGTTATCAGCAAGTTCCGAAACGACAACGGGCTTGAATACTCCTCGAATGAAGTCATGATCTCATGTGGTGCCAAGCAGGTGATCTACAACCTGTGCCAGGCGCTCCTGAATGATGGGGATGAAGTCATCATCCCTGCCCCATACTGGGTTTCCTACCCGGATATCGTGCTCCTGGCAGGCGGTCGTCCCGTGATTGTTACAGGCCGTAGTGAAAACCAAAACAAGATCACGGCAGAAGACCTGGAGCGCAGCATCTCGGACAGGACCCGGCTGCTGGTCCTCAACAGTCCGTCAAACCCGACTGGAATCGCCTATACCCGGGATGAACTCGGTGCGCTGGGGGAGGTGCTGGAAAGGTATCCGCAGGTGTTCGTGATCAGTGACGATATTTACGAGCACATCATGTTTCGTGGACAGGAGTTTTCCAACATCCTGAACACCACACCATCACTGGCTGACCGAACCCTGGTGCTGAACGGTGTCTCCAAGGCCTATTCCATGACGGGCTGGAGAATCGGCTATGCGGGGGGTCCGGAAGCGCTCATCAAGTCCATGACAAAAATTCAGTCGCAGAGCACATCCAATCCAAGCTCCATATCGCAGGCCGCAGCCGAGGCCGCGCTGACCGGTGACCAGGGCTTTGTTGCCACCATGCGCGAAGAGTTTGAGAAGCGCCATGACTTCATCGTGGGTGCCCTGAATGAAATTGAAGGACTCCGCTGCCCGTTGAGTGACGGGACCTTTTACTGCTTTCCAAACATCGAAGGCCTGATTGAAAGAACAGCAGGTATTTCAGATGACTTGGGCTTTGTGGAACATTTGCTGAATGAGGCGGGTATGGCCGTAGTACCTGGCAAGGCATTTGGATCGCCCGGTCACATGCGCATCTCGTTTGCGACGAGCATGGGGGTTTTGGAAGAAGCTGCCACCCGCTTCAACACACTCTGACAAGTAATCATACCTTCCGAACTGCGATCAGAACCAAAACACCGTATAATCTGCAGCATCATGATCCATTGACCTGCGCATAGTGGATCGCTACCATTTCTCGTCCTCAAATTCCCCGGTAGCTCAGTTGGTAGAGCGGGTGACTGTTAATCACTAGGTCGGCGGTTCGAGCCCGTCCCGGGGAGCCAATAACATCAATAACTTATAAAATAGTCAGGTATGTGCCAAGTTTGATACCGCTTCTTCCCCGAACCCCGCGATGGCTTCCAGGGTCTCCTTCACGTCGTCCCAGGTCGTTGCGTGGTTGAGGATACACATTCGCAGCGAAAACTTTCCCCCGAGCGTTGTGGAGGATATCAGTGCACGGTTATCCCAGAATATGTGGGTGAGGACAGCCCGGTTGGTGTTTTCCAGGGTGTCTTCGCCAAGTCCTGAATCCGCAGGATTGACCCGGAAGCACACGATGCCCAGCGACACAGGGCTCAACAGTTCCAGCATCGGGTGTTCGCTGACATACTCCCCGGCCCGTGCGGCCAGCTCCATTCCTTTCGATACGGCACGGCGGAACGCGGCCATTCCGAAGGTCTGTACGGACATCCAGATTTTCAGGGCCCGAAAGGAACGGCTCAATTGCAGGCCGCGGTCCGAAAGGTTCGGGTGATCCGCGCCCCAGATCGTATCCTGAAGCACGTCGGGACGCACTGCGAAAGCACGCTCCAGGGTGCGCACGTCCTTCACCAATAGACCGCCAGCCTCGTACGGCTGGAAGAACCACTTGTGAGCGTCCAAGCCCACCGAATCGGCATGCTCGATGCCGCGCAAAAGCTTCCTGCCCTGATCGGTCACAATCGCAAAACCCCCGTATGCTGCATCGACATGCAGCCAGATGCCTTCCGCCTCGCAGAATTCTGCCATCTTTTCAAGTGGGTCAACGGCCCCGGTGCTGGATGTCCCGGCATTGGCGCACACTGCGATGGGATTCAACCCCTGGGCACGATCCTCCGCCACGGCGCGCACCAAGGCCTCCATGTCAAGGCGAAAATGCCCATCGCATGGAACCATGCGTATATGCTTGGGGCGAATACCGATAATCCTTGCAGCGCGGATGTTCACACTGTGACCCTGGTCACTCATATACACGGTGGCCTGTTCAGGATTGCCTGCCTGTTCACGCGCCGCCACCAGGGCATTGATGCTGGCTGCCGAACCCCCGCTAGTCAAAAGCCCGCCCGCACCCTCCGGATATCCCAGCCAGCGCCGAAACCAGTCGATGACCACCAGTTCCAGTTGACTCGGCCCACTGGCTACCAGCCAGGTACACGCGTTCACGTTGAACCCGGAAGTCATGAAGTCTGCCAGCACACCGGGCCAGGTGGGTGAAGTCGGAATGAATGCGAACGAACGTGGATGGTCCAGCCGCAAGGAAACCGGAAGGATTTCGCGTGCAGCCTGCTCGAGGACCTCCATTGCCGGTCGGCCGGCTTCGGGTGGATCCCCCATCAACCGGTCCTCCAGTTCCTGCCTGAACTCTCCCTCCCAGGCATCTTCTCCGTGCAGCCTATTGATTCGTTCCACGACAAGCTCTGCCGCCTTGCATGCAAGCTCCATCATGAGTTCGGGGGCCATCTGGAGGTCACCACAGGATCCACTCCTCTTGGCTGAAGCGGACCGTGTTTCTGTCTTGCTTCCTGTTTTTCCCGTCATACCCAATCTCTTTCTGTTTTAAAAATTCACAGTCCTGGAGCTTCGTTGATCAGCGCTGAGGCACTCGACCAGCATGTATCGTAGAGCGCTGCCTCGTGCAACGAGGCGAGGATGCGCCCGAACGCTTTCAGTTCCTTACCGGCCATAGCTATTTCCTCTTTTTAGTTACCAGCTTGAAAAGTATAAAAGTTTTCCATCTGCCGAAAGACCGAGCGAATGGCATCATCGTCTGTGTGACCCAATGCCATCATGATTTCATCTCTGGCCTTCTTCTCCGACCATCCTTTTTGGAGGAGCACATTGTAAACACGCATAATCCGAAAATCCCTGTCATCCTGAGCTGCATTGCGCGGGTTTCTTGGCTTGGAGGGTATCTTGAGCTTTCCCAAGTATCGCCTGGATACGACGCTACAGGCCCAGTCCTTTAGGTAATCCGGAACTGGCTCACGGCGCTCTTCGAGAGCAACCAATAGCCGGTTCAGGCCATCCCAGGCCCACCGTTTAGTGAAGGCCCTATTTATGTAGCTCAAAATTAACACGTGACGCGCTGAATGGTCTGGAAAGTTCGAATCTCGTGAATCCGGGGATGTGGCATCCCACGCAGCAGGCAAATCAGCCAATTCAGGGAAACTGCCATCCTCATTATCCACGAAAGCTCGTATGCCCTCGAACCAGTCGGTATCCGTTACATCATGCATTATGGCCACCCATTTTGGCACGACACCACCACTTTTTCCTTTCCGCATCGCTCTACCATCTCAGAGCCCATTGGAGGCCACTCTTTCCTGGCATCACCCAGAACGCAAATCTGGCGGGTCAAGCGGCCTTCAATACCGCGTGCTCATTGGGCGGCAGGTTGTTGAGAGCCCTGTGAAATCGACCGTTGGACTTTCAGAAACGGCGCTTGAAACCAACGGTTACCGCCCAGTATTCAATGTTATCCATTCTAACCTGATCCACGAAAGGGGTAACCCCGTCAACATGTACCGGCTCATGGCTTCGGATCTGGGCATAGGGAGCACGGTCTCTAAAATCGTCGAACCGTACCCATCGTGCCTTCATGCCGACAGAGGTTTGACTGGTCAAGGCGTAGTCCACACCAGCGAGCAGCTGAAACCCGAACAACGTGTCAGACAGTTCGGTGTCCATGGAACTCAGCGTGCCTGCCGCATTTCCCCGCCACTCAAGCCATGAGTCCTCATTCCAGCCGTACCCTCGCTGCATCTCCGGAATGTCCGGCGCCACACCCAGATAACCCTCACCCTCCGTCTTGCGCAGGAGCCTGCGTTTGTACTGCATCCGAATACGGGCCCATCCGGCTCCCAGGCCTGCGTACGGTGTCCACCTGAACCCTGGTGCAAAATCATAGAATACGTTGGCGAAGTACTGCTGAATGCGTAAACCCGAGATCCATTCATAGGGAGGTGCAGTCTCGCTCCACTCGCGGTCCTTGCTTGCCAGACCCGGATGCGTCGAGGCAGTAATGATGGGGTAACTCGCTGAGCCGGGCTCGACATGCATGAATTCCAGCTCGAAGCGCACCCGGTCATGAACATAGCCTGCTTGCAGACCCGCTGCCAGACCGCTTCCGGCATCAAACCGGGAACTCCATTTTCCCTTCGGGTCAACATCCCCGCAGGCGGGATCCCTGGCGATCGCACCGGATGGACGGGTCACATCGCTGTACATAAGCACATCGCACCGCGTCGGGTTACTTTGCCCGGTAACACTTGAGCCCAAGGTTCGTACATCTCCCAGGCCGACATCAGCGCCTGCATAGAAGTCGGCACGTGCGTCCGTCAAAACAAATATACTGAAGACAAGAACACACAGATGAAGCGGTTTTGAAGGTGGCATTTATCAAGAAGCATTCGTAAATGTAGAAGATTTCATTGTATGGTGAAACTGCCGATTTGTGAACTGAACGTGAAGTTCCACCGAAATGGCCCTGGCACCTCGAAATGCGGGTCCTGCACGAACCGGTTGTCTTGTGATTTGGTTCCTAACACAACATAGAATCTCAGGCCATGGCACTACAACAGGGCACGAAACAGGACTGCAGAATTGGTATTGAAAAGAAGCAATGACCCTTGAAAAGCTGCGTGTACACCGCACAATCCGACTGAACTATGTATGCAGCCTACACGGAACTTCGAAGTTTCATTACGTTCACCCATTGCCCACCGGGAACAACCCATCTGCCACCTTCGACAGGCTGAGGGATTTGTTGCGCCGTGGGCCGCGCATCATGATTTTGGAAACCGCTGACGAGTATATTCACGCAGTCTGTTATTCTCGAATTTTCGGGTTCCCGGACGACCTGAAATGCCAGCTTTGTCCAGAAGAGCATGTAATCCACATCAGTTCCGCATCGAGATATGGCTTGTATGACCTTGGGGTGAATCGTGCACGGGTCGAGTGGCTGCATCGCCAACTTCGGGGCCGTCCAGCAACAAACCCTGGCTAGGGTCATCCTGAATCACGCCATATGTGCATGAGGGCAGTCATGAAACTGACTGACAGATTTTGCCTTGATGCCCAACCCTGATCCCCGCGTTCAAACTAAAGCAGATAACCCGGAGAAATAATAAGCATTGAACCCACTCGCTGGCTTACAGTAATCTGCTGCTCACGGGTGATTGAGCCAAAGCACCCGGAACCAAGATGTTGGATTCATATTTCAAGCTTTCTGAGAACGGCGTGACGGTCCGGATAGAAGTTCTAGCCGGCATCACAACATTTCTCACCATGGCCTACATTCTGTTTGTCAACCCTCTGATCCTTGCCGATGCAGGAATGGACAGATCATCCGTATTCATTGCAACCTGTTTAGCCGCTGCAGTTGGCAGCCTGATCATGGGCCTCTATGCCAACTATCCTGTCGCGCTTGCACCAGGGATGGGTCTTAACGCCTACTTCACCTATGGGGTTGTTCTGGACATGGGCTATACCTGGCAGGTTGCCCTGGGAGGCGTATTCATCTCTGGGGTACTATTTCTGTTGCTGAGCATCTTCCGTGCACGCGAGTGGATCATCAATGCGGTTCCCAAATCCCTGAAGCTGGCCGTATCTTCTGGCATAGGGATGTTCCTCGCGCTCATCGCGCTAAAAAATGCAGGCATCATTCAGAGCCATCCAGAAACGCTTCTTACAATTGGCAACATGGGCGCTGCACCGGCACTTCTTGCGGCAGCAGGGTTCATCGCCATTATCGTCCTGAACTTCAGAAAGGTTCCCGGCGCCATCGTCATCGGCGTTATCCTTGCAACAGCAGCGGGAATCGTGCTTGATGTCTCGCCGTTCAATGGTGTCATCGCAACCCCGCCTGCGATAACACCTACCTTTCTCCAGCTCGACCTGGCTGGTGCCTTTCAGATTGGTCTTGTGACGATCGTGTTTGCATTCCTGTTTGTCGACCTGTTTGATTCGGCGGGAACCTTGATCGGGATTGCGCATCGTGCAGGACTGCTTGACGAGCACGGCAAGCTGCCTCGCATTCGCAAGGCACTGGTTGCAGACTCCGTCGCTACAGTTGCCGGTGCAACCCTCGGGACATCGACGACAACAAGCTATATCGAGAGTGCGGCCGGCGTGAATGCTGGCGGGCGGACCGGATTGACGGCGGTAGTGGTCTCCCTGCTGTTCGTCGCGGCCATCGTACTGTCGCCATTGGCAACCACCATCCCGGCCTATGCTACGGCTCCGGCCTTGCTGTTTGTAGCGTGTTTCATGGCCGGAGGCTTAGCGGACATAGACTGGAACGATGTCACCGAGTACGCGCCTGCCGTGGTGACAGCCCTTTCCATGCCCTTCACGTTCTCTATCGCTACGGGCATCGGATTCGGTTTCATCACCTACACAGCCATCAAAATCCTTGGCGGGCGTGCGAGTGAAGCCTCGCCAGCAGTAATTGTGATCTCCCTGGCATTTGCTGTGAAGTTTGCAATTCTCTAACCCTGAACCCGATCAAGTGCCTGATGCAAAGCCCTCACAAGCTGAGAGCATCATGCTGATGACCAGCCGTTGAAAGCAGCAAGAAATGAGAGCCAGACCGCAAACCTTTCAGAATTAACGTTCTGGCCCTTGAGACCAACATCGGTCCTTATCGGGATAAGCCAGATTTCTGTAACCTCTTCCCTCGAAGAAGATCACGCCTTTCCAGTGTCACGAATCCTCCTCGTATGGATCCTCGTGCGAAAATCTTTTTTCAGTCAAGCTTGTGCAATCGGTTCAATGGGACGGTTGAGATGGCTGCTTGCGTTCGGCAGGTGCTGGCGCTTGTGAAGCTACGTGTGCGGCAAACCCTGAACCGGCCTCGGCATACACGTTGAACACGGTCGATGCCCCTGCCTGTTTGAGCGGCTCGATTTCATCCTCGAACCGGGCCGTCGCGGCAACTTGACCGCTAAACGAAGAAGCTTTCAGTTCATCGAGGACAGCGAGATTGGCGGCCAGGTTCGGCAATGCCAGCATCACCAGTTCGAGTGTATGGGCCTCCTGAACACGATCCCAGAAGTCCGCATCACTTGGATCACCCAGTAATACATTGCGACCCGTTGACTGCTGGTGCCTCACCTTAACCGGATCAATGTCCACACCGACAACGGCCCAACCATACTGTTGATGCATATTATCGTAGGCACCGGTACCAACGCGTCCCATTCCAATAATCGCGATGGCCGCACCCCCGATATCAAGCGGTCGGTCATCGGCTAGACGCTCCGAACGCTGCAGGCGTTTCCACAACATTGAGTACCGAGTGTAAATCTGATGGGCGGTAACGTTGAGTCCTGCAGAAATGGCGCAGGACAGGGACAGCGCTACTGCAATGACAATCAGCCAGTAGCTGTCGATCCAGCCACTTGCAACACCTACTGCTGTGACGATGAGGCCGAATTCACTGTAGTTGGTCAGGTTTAATGATGCGAGTAACGAGGTACGTCCCCGCAGCTTAAATCCAGTCAGCAAACCGAAAAACAACGCTGACTTGAGGAACACGAAGGGTGTTATGGCTGCACCGAGAAGAACAGCCTCCATCGTCAAATGTCCAGACATTCCGACGGACAGGAAAAAGCCCAGCAGGAAAAGATCCTTGAAACCCAGCATGGTCTTTGCCATCTCACTGGCTTTTTTGTGATTGGCAATCAATACGCCTAGAAGGAGAGCGCCCAGGTCACCTTTCAGTCCGACAAGCTCAAATACTTCAGCCCCTCCCAGTGCAAGCAGGAAGCCGTATAGAACCAGAAGTTCGCCATGACCCACACGTTGCAGGATAAAGATCAGCAGCGGTCGCAACGGGATGAGTAGCAGCAGCAGAAGTACCCAGAACGTCGGCTGCATTTCTGCAGAAATCGCGATGAATACGACGGCAGCCAGGTCTTGCACGATGAGAATCCCAACCGCGATTCTGCCGTGCAATGAAGCCATCTCCCCCTTCTCTTCAAGTACCTTCACTACGAATACGGTGCTGGAAAAGCTCAATGCAAAAGCGATCAGCAAGGCACGGGAAAGATCAAGATCTGAAAGAAAGGGAGTACCAAGATAAGCCAGGGCATAGATGGCAACTCCAAAGACCACCACAGTGATCGACATATGCAGACCTGTGACGGCCCAAACCTGAGGTCGTGCGAAGGTTCGAAGATTGAGCTTGAGGCCAACGATGAAGAGCAGCAGGGTGATGCCCAGATCCGACAGTCTGTGCAGCATTTCCCCGCTTGCAATTCCATGCAGGTTGAGCACAAAGCCTGCAGCAAGGAAACCTACCAGGGGCGGGAGCCTGAAAGTCTTGGACAGAAGTCCCAGAACGAACGCTATGGAGATCCAGGCGACATCCCCCAAGGCAATTGCGATCCACTCGAAATCCATGATGCTACCAGGCGTTGTCAATGAAAGTCTGATGGCAAACTTTCTACACTATTTTCAAGGAATTTCAAATTCAACTGTTTCCTGGCTTGAACAGGCAATCCGCCAAGTCCAAACCCCGAGTATCAAACCTGCTGAATGCGTTCGAATTGAAACGTGTGCCGGACGTCACGCCCGGAGCATGCTTCATTTCAAGACCGTCCTGAGCGAAACGCACGACCATCCAGGTAAATGTGAAACAGCCGTTCCACGCACAGGAAAATACATACATGATTGACGGAAACGGGGCTATCGCCTGACACGCAGTGAGTCCACGAACCTGACCAGGTACTCCCTGAAGTCCTCACCAAATGACGGGTGCTCCACTCCCAGTTCAACTGTTGCTTCCAGGTACCCCAGCTTGCTTCCACAGTCGTAACGTTTTCCCAGGATCTGGTATGCAAGTACTTTTTCCTTTTGGGCCTGATCCGACAACGCATCAGTCAACTGGATCTCCCCGCCTGCCCCTGCCCGGGTATTGTTCAGCAATCCGAAAATGGACGGTTGCAGGATATAGCGGCCGGCCACGACTACATCGGAAGGGGCATCAGCCGGATCAGGCTTTTCTACGAACGTATCGACTTCCCACAAGCCTTCCCGGAGACTGCTGCCGGAAATCACCCCATACCGGCTGACCTCATTGCGTGGCATTTTCTGCACCCCGACCACACTGCAGCGATTCGCTTCGAATACTTCCATCATTTGCGACAGGCATCCCTGCTCCTCGTAGTAAAACAGGTCGTCTGCGAGAATGACCGCAAACGGGTCATCCCCGACTACAGGCTCGGCACACAGTACCGCATGACCCAGCCCCAGCGGTTCGGCCTGGCGAATGTAGAGGCAACTGACATGACCTGGAATCATGTTCTGCACGAGTTCAAGCATCTCAAGCTTGCATTTGGCCTTCAGCTCAGACTCCAGTTCATATGCCTTGTCAAAATGGTCTTCGATGGAACGCTTGTTACGGCCGGTCACGAATACGAGCGTATCCATCCCTGCCGAGACTGCCTCCTCGACAGCATACTGGATCAACGGCTTGTCAATAACGGGCAGCATTTCCTTCGGGCTGGCCTTGGTTGCCGGGAGGAAACGGGTACCCATTCCCGCTACGGGAAAAACTGCCTTGCGCACCCTCGCCATGCTGGTCCTGGTGAATGTTTCAGAAAAAGGGAATTATACCAGCGTCCTGTAGCATTGACGTCCGGAATCAGCAGTATCCCATCCAGTCATTGCGCTGTGCCTCACTCCAGTCCAGGCACCACCGGAATTACCGTGCCCCAGTAATGGCAGCTCGGACATTGCCAGTAGAGTCTCTTGCCCTGAAACCCGCACTGCCTGCACTGGTGTGAATTGCACCCGCTGATAAAGTTTTCGATGCTTGCCTGAATCCTGTCCGCACCCAGCTCTCCCAGGGACTTCTCCTGCTGCCGGAGGTTCTCCAGGAAGGCACTGATTTCGGGAAGGGACAGCTCTGGTTTATGCTCCAGCAACTGCAGCACCTCGTTCCTTTCCGTCTCATTCAACGTCAGGTTCGTTAACAGGGCAGGCAACAGGATACCGCTCAACTTGGAATCCCTGATTTTAAGGAGGAACTGCCTGAATCCATCCTGATTGTCCTGCATCAGGAACGCCTCGCGCAACTTCAGGAAAATCTCCGGCAGGTACTCCGGTTTCTGCCTGAACACGCCGGTGTAATGCTTGATGGCAACCCTGCAGTTCTTCTCGTGCATGGCATAATTCCCGAGCAACACGTTGGCCCTTGCGCAGCCCTTGTCATGGGACAGGGCCTTCCTGGCCATTTTCCTGGCTGCAGCGAGGTCGCCCGCGTGCCCGGCAGACTCCTGCTCACTCAGCTCACAGTAATAATGTGCGATGGTCTGGTTCATCCTCTTGTCGCTTTTTTTCTGCATCTCGGTTGCGGTCTCGATAGCCATTTCCCACTCTTTTTCCTGTTCATACAGGCTCAGCAACAGGGGGTAGGCCTCTTCGGCCTGCAGCCCGAGCTTGACGACTTCCACGAACAGGGATTCAGCACGGTCCAGCAGGCCAGCCTTGAAGTAATCTTTCGCTAGTTCAAGCAACGCGGTCGAACGGTAGTTGGCACCCAGGGCAGGACGCGCGATCAGGTTCTGGTGGATACGGATTGCACGGTCCACCTCGCCCCTGCGCCGGAACATGTTCCCCAGGATCAGGTAGGTCTCGACGGTCTCGGTATCCACGTCGACCAGATCGATGAACACTTCCAGTGCCTTGTCCGGCTGCTCGTCGAGCAGGTAGTTGAGACCTTTCAGGTATTCGCCAGGAATCTTGGGTTTCGGTCTGGAACGGTAATAAATGTATGCAAGATACCAGCCTGCAGCCCCTGCCATCAGCAGCAGCAACCAGTACATTTCAAACATCATCTGGGGCTCTTGATGGGCAACTGCCTCAGGTTCGTTATTTCCTGCTCAAGCATTTCGACTTTCCTGGCCAGGGTTTTGGCACGGCGGCGGTTGCGCAAAGCCATTGCGGCACTGAACAGCAAGCCTCCCAGTGCACCGGCACCCAGGCATAGCAGCAACGTGACTCCCAGCGGCACCTGCAGGTCCAGCGTGAGAAACCGGATGGTTACCGGGTCCAGGTTTTCAAGCGTGAAAATCGATATGAGTACTGCGATGACCACCAGCACCAGAAGAGACAGGAAACGAAGCATGAGATTCCAGGGATTGCCGAAGCGTCTCCTGCACTCTTTCGGATCTACTGTCCGCTGTCGGGAGACCGGTTCACACGCTCCCGCAACTCCTTTCCTGGCTTGAAATGCGGGACATGTTTCCCGGGCAGGGACACGGCTTCGCCGGTCTTGGGGTTACGCCCGATTCGGGGAGGCCTGAAATGCAGCGAGAAACTCCCGAATCCGCGCACCTCGATACGCTCGCCCTTTGCCAGCGAAGTGCTCATCAGCTCAATGATGCTTTTTACCGAGAGCTCGATATCCTTGTAGGCAAGGTGGTTTTGCTGACCAGCAATGTTCTCGATCAGTTCCGACTTCGTGATCACCTTCTTATGTGCTTCGCCAGTCATCCTGTTCTCCTGTTGAACCCTGTAGTCAAGTCAACCCTTGGCGCTTTCCCTGTTTTCCTCGATCGACTCCTTGAGAATTTCACCGAGGCTGGTCGCAGGGGACTCGCTGCTGCTGTAATCCTGAACAGCTGATGCTTCCTCTTGGGACTCCTTGGCCTTGATGGAAAGCGTGACCGTCCTCGACTTCTTGTCCACACCCACGAACTTGGCCTCAACCTCCTGGCCTTCTTTCAGCACTGTGCGTGCATCCTCTACCCGGTCGCGTGCAATTTCAGAGGCCTTGAGCATCCCCTCAACACCGTCTGCAAGGCGAATGGTAGCGGCCTTGGCCTCCACGGCACTCACGGTCCCCTTGACAATGCTGCCCTTGGGGTTTTCTGCAATCCAGGCTGAAAACGGGTTCTGTACCAACTGCTTGACACCCAGCGATATCCGCTCACGCTCGGCATCCACCGAAAGTACCATGGCACGCAGCTCATCACCTTTCTTGTACGCCCGAACGGCCTCCTCACCGGGCATGTTCCAGGCCAGGTCCGACAGGTGCACAAGCCCGTCTATCCCGCCCTCCAGGCCAACAAAGATTCCAAAATCGGTAATCGACTTGATGATCCCCTGTGTCTCGCTTCCTCGACTGTACTTGCTGGCGAAATTGTCCCAGGGATTGGGCTGACACTGCTTCAGACCCAGTGAGATCCTTCTGCGTTCCTCGTCAATATCCAGGACCATCACCTCAACCTCATCTCCCAGCGAGGCCACCTTGTAAGGACTGACGTTCTTGTTGGTCCAGTCCATCTCGGAGACATGCACCAGACCCTCTATGCCTTCCTCGATCTCCACGAAGCAGCCGTAGTCCGCAATGTTGGTGATCTTGCCGAACACTCTCGTGTCTTCAGGATAGCGGCGGTCAATCCCGCTCCAGGGATCATCGTTGAGCTGTTTCAGACCGAGCGAGACACGTGTCTTCTCCTTGTCAAACTTCAGTACCCGCACGTCTATTTCGTCTCCAATGGACACGATCTCGGACGGATGCTTGACACGCTTCCAGGCCATGTCCGTAATATGCAGCAACCCGTCAATACCCCCCAGGTCCAGAAACGCCCCGTAATCAGTCAGGTTTTTCACGATACCCTTGATAATGGCGCCTTCCTTCAGCGCATTGATCAATTGCTCGCGCTCGACGCTGTATTCCGATTCGACCACGGCCCTGCGCGAGACGACGATATTGTTACGCTTGGTATCGATCTTCACGAGCTTGAATTCAAGCTCCCTGCCTTCCAGGTAGGTCGTATCCCGGACCGGACGGATATCCACCAGGGAACTGGGCAGGAACGCTCGAAGATCCTGCAGTTCCACCGTGAAGCCGCCCTTGACCTTGCCGGTGATCATTCCAGTCACTGTCTCGCCGGCTTCGTGGATACGCTCCAGTTCCGTCCATGCGCGTGCACGCCTCGCCTTTTCACGTGACAGCCTGGTCTCGCCGTACCCGTCCTCAAGCGCATCCAGGGCCACCTCAACCTCATCGCCGATCTCAACCTCGAGTTCGCCGTTGTCGGTCCGGAACTGTTCGATCGGGATCATGCCCTCGGACTTGAGCCCGGCGTTGACGATTACGGCATCCTTGCCGATGTCCACGACCGTGCCATTGATGATCATCCCTGGTTGCGTGTTGATATTATCTTCGCTCTCTTCCAGAAGCTGGGCAAAACTTTCAGCCATATAATTTGTCTTCGTCCCTTTTCATGCTAGGTTCTAATTGTTAACCAGTGCCGCGACATGCTGCACCACCTGGGCGATGGTCAGATTCGTCGAATCCACCCTCACCGCATCATCGGCCGGTCTCAACGGTGAGATGGCCCGCTCTTTGTCGCGGGCATCGCGCGCCTCAATCTCTGCCAAAAGATCGTCAAGGCTAGCACTAATTCCTTGTTTCCTCAACTGTTTATGCCGCCTCTGGGCTCGTTCCATGGCGCTGGCCGTGAGATAGATCTTGAGCCTCGCATCCGGAAACACCACCGTACCCATATCCCTTCCCTCCGCGACCAGCCCAGGTGCCATGCGAAATCCGTGCTGTTTCTCCAACAGGGCTTCCCTGACTGGCTGACACATTGCAAGCCTGGAGGCGCCCAGCGCACATTCCTCCGTTCGCAGCCTGTCCGAGATGTCCTGGCCGTCGATCCATACCCGTACCTCTCCATCTTCCCCGAAAGTCTCGAAGCGGATCTGCATGGTTTCACACATGCCGAGGACACTCTCCAGATCATCAGCCTCGACCTGGTGATGCAGGCTGAACCATGCCAGCACCCGGTACAGGGTGCCGCTTCCCAGGTAGTGATACCCGAGCAGACTGGCCAGCTTCACTGCAATGGTGCCCTTGCCCGAACCGGCGGGCCCGTCAATGGTTATTACTGGAACGGTTTCCCGGGACATCTGAAACAGCCGCTTATCCGAACCGAAGTCCCAGTTGCGCGGCACGGTCTGCGAAGTCAGGAAAGGATGTGACCACAGGATTCGTATCGAGCACTCTCACTGCACCGGTTGCGGCCAGCGAGGCGATGGCAAACGCCATGGCCACCCTGTGATCACCCCCGCTATCGACCACACCCCCCGTAAGTCTTCCGCCCCTGACTGTCAGGCCAGCCGGCTTTTCCCTGGCATCGATGCCGAGATTCCTGAGTCCCGTAGCCATGGTTTGGATGCGGTCTGATTCCTTCACACGCAATTCCTCCGCACCATCCAGTTCCGTGGTGCCCTCGGCACATGCTGCGGCAATGAACAGTATTGGAAACTCGTCGATAGTGTCTGCAATCAGGTGCTCCGGAATCTCTATGCCACGCAATGCGCTGCTGGTAACCACGAGGTCTGCCACGGGTTCCGCACCATAGTGCCTTTCGTTCCGGATATCAATCTTGGCGCCCATGCGTCGCAGTATTTCGAGCACACCGCATCGGGTCGGGTTGATCCCGACATTCTTCACTGTAAGCTGCGACGATTCGGATATCAGTGCGCCCACGATGAAGAATGCCGCAGAGGACAAATCTCCTGGGATCTCGATATCGGTGGCTTCCAGCCTGCCCCCGCCCTGAAGACACACCCGGTTATCTTGCGCTTCCACGGGGTAGGAGAAGGCCTGAAGCATTCTTTCCGTGTGGTCGCGACAGCCATGCTTGCTCTGGATGCAGGTGGTGCCTGATGCGTAGAGTCCCGCCAACAGCATGCAGGACTTGACCTGGGCGCTTGCCACCGGCATGTGGAAGTCAATGCCGTGCAGCGCCTGCACCGGCCGGATATCAAGCGGTGCAGTCTGTTGCGTGCTCATGCTGATCGAGGCCCCCATGTCACGCAGTGGATCTACGATGCGCCGCATCGGTCGGCGGCTGAGGGAAGCATCCCCGGTAAGGGTGGCACTGAACCTCTGCCCGCAAAGGATGCCTGCCAGGATGCGCATGGCCGTGCCCGAATTCCCCATGTCCAGCGCACTGCCTGGTGCCTGCAGGCCATGCAGCCCGACGCCATGGACCCGTATCCGCTCATGCTCCGGCTGCTCCATGCCAACGCCCATGCGGCGAAATGCCGCAACGGTTGCCTGACAGTCCTCGGAGGGCAGGAATCCTCTGATTTCGCTCGTACCCTGTGCCAGCGAGGCCAGCATTAGCGCACGGTGCGAGATGGACTTGTCACCCGGGACGTACAGCACGCCCCCGCACTGGCCGTGCGGTTGTAATTGAAAGCTGGAATTCACTATCTGTCAGAGATGGTATCCGAAGCCTGTCATCTTGCGGAATTGCTGTCGCGCAAACGCTTGGCCTGTCCCAGAAAATCATGCAACTGGGGTCCATCACCCTCCGCAATCATGGCACGCAACGTCTCCAGCAGGCCTGCGAAGCCATCAAGGGAAGCGAGCAGTTCGCCCCGGTTGGCCATGCAGATATCCTCCCACATGTCGGGGCTGCTGGATGCGATGCGCGTGAAATCGTAAAAGCCCGACGCGGCATAGCCGAAGATGTGATCCGCATCCTGCCGACTGCCCAGGTAGTGCACCAGCGCATAGGCTACCATGTGCGGCAGGTGACTGGTCGCAGACAGGATCCGGTCATGCAGTTCGGCATCCAGTTCATCGACCGATGCACCGGTGGCCTGCCACATCCGGCGGATGCGCAGCAGAGCCTGTGCATCCGTGGACCCGGCCGGTGTGAGAATCACCTTCCGGTCCAGGAACAGGTTTTCCTGTGCATGCTCGTATCCGCTCAGCTCGCTGCCTGCAATCGGATGCCCGGGCACAAACCCCGGGGGCAGTTCACCGAATACTTCCAAGGCTGCCCGGATCACGCTGCACTTGGTGCTTCCCACATCCGTCAGGAGGGTATCCAAGCGGTAACTGGGCCGGATAGCCGCCAGTACTTCGGCCGTTTTCCCAACCGGTACCCCGATGACGATGAGATTCGCATCCGATACATCGGCATCCCGCAACAGGCAGTACTCATCGACGACCCCGAGGGTACGGGCGCCTTCCAGGCGCTGCCTGCTCCTGCCGACCCCAACCACCACTTCTGCCAGATTCCGGACTTTCAGGTCCCTGGCGAGTGAACCGTTAATCAGCCCCACACCGATCAGGTAAACCTTGCCGAACATCGAATCGCTACCGTGCGTGTCAGAGTACAGCCTTGGGATAGGATCCCAGGACCTTGAGCAGTCCGGCTTCCGCGCGAAGTTCCTCGATCGAGGCCCGGACCGTCGGGTTCTCGACATGGCCATCCAGGTCCAGGAAAAAAACATAATCCCAGTTGATGCAGTGTGAGGGCCTGGACTCGATGCGCGTCATGCTGACATTGTTCTGAGCGAGCGGCTGCAGCAAGCTGTACAGGGCTCCCGACTTGTTGTGCGTGGACACCAGCAGCGTAGTCTTGTCGGACCCGGTAGGTGCGGTTTCCTGCTTGCCAATGACCAGGAAACGGGTGGTATTGCCAGGCGAGTCCTGGATGTTCTTTTTCAAAACCGGAAGCTGGTATTTCACGGCTGCATCCTCACTTGCGATGGCTGCGGCCCGCGGTTCGCCACTGGCCCGCCTTGCGGCATCCGCATTGCTGGTAACCGGAATACGTTCAACTCCAGGAAGGTTGTCACCCAGCCACCTCTTGCACTGGGCGATCGACTGAAGATGCGAGTACAGCACTTCAATTCCGGACAAATCGGTCGCATGAGTCAGCAAATGCTGATGTATCCTGAGTTCGACTTCACCGACGATCTTGAGCGTCGACTCCATGAACATGTCAAGCGTGCTGTTGACGATGCCCTGCGTCGAGTTTTCGATCGGCACCACGCCGTAGTCAGCATTGTCCGACTCGACCTCCCGGAACACGTCGTCGATGGAATCCGCGGCTACCGTGCAGATAGACCGGCCGAAATGCTTGTGCGCGGCCTCTTCCGTGAACGTGCCGGAAGGCCCGAGAAACGCAATGTTCAGAACCTGTTCCAGTGCCAGGCAGGCGGACATGACCTCGCGTACCAGGCGTGCCACCTCTTCATCTGACAACGGTCCCTGGTTGTGCTTGAGAACTCTATTGAGCACGTTCGCTTCCCTGTCAGGCCTGTAAAACGTCCCGCCCTTGCCGGAGCGTGCCTTGACTTGTGCTATCCGAAGCGCCAGGTTTGCCCGGTCATTGATCAGGTCCAGCAACGCGCGGTCTACGTCATCGATCTGCTGACGTAATGACTCAAGTTCCTCGTTCATCTGCAAGCGGTGCAAGAGCTGTGAATTGAATTCTCAAGTGCCAAAACCCGATACTCATCGAAACACGAAGGTCGAACCAGGGTGGAATCTTAGCAAGAATCCATCTCACAGGTTTGAAAATCTCCAGGTTTTGACCATCCCTTCAGGAAATGTACCATCCCTGTTGTTGATCTGACCGCCTATCCTGATCAAGTGGCTTGTCTTGTGCAAGAATTCGGGAATAGACTGTGCCCATGCCATCTTCCGTATTCTCATTCATCACTGAGCAGGCTTGCAGGCACCCTGAAAACGTGGCACTCGAGCACCGTGAAGACGTGACCACTTACCGCGCACTTGAGGCGGCATGCAGGCATTTTGCAGGGGGGTATTTCCTAGCTGGCCTGGACCGTGGAACCCGCGTCGGAATTTACCTCCCAAAATGCGTAGAGGCCGTTACCGCATCTTTCGGAACCCTTGGCTGTGGCGGATGCATGGTGCCGGTGCACCCGGCGCTTAAAAGCCTCCAGGTGAGTCATATCCTGAAAGACTGCGAAATTGAGCTGCTGGTCACCACTTCACACAGACTGGTGGCCTTGCGGGATACCTTGCAACACTGTGATTCTCTGCGTCATGTCGTTCTGACTGACACGGTGCCGGGACTCCCTGAAAACCTGCCACCTGCCCTGAGGGTAGATCGCTGGCAGTCGTTCTGTTCAAAACCTGGTCCGCCTGCCGGCGACCTCCCTGAAACCGGTCTAGCAGCCATATTCTACACTTCCGGAAGCACGGGAAAACCGAAGGGTGTTGTACTGAACCACAGGAACCTGCGCATGGGTGCACAAAGCGTGGCAGCCTACCTCGGGAACACTGCAAATGACCGGATCCTGTCCGTACTGCCCTTCAGCTTCGATTACGGCTTCAGCCAGCTGACCACCGCCTTCTGCGTCGGCGCAACCTTGGTACTGCACGATTATCTGCTGCCAAAAGATGTCATGAAAGCTCTGGAAATGGGCCGGATCACCGGACTGGCTGCCGTGCCGTCGCTCTGGCAACAACTCGTCCGGCTCGAATGGCCCGCAAAGGTTCAAAAGACACTCCGCTACATCACCAGCTCGGGAGACATCCTGCCCGAGGCCACCGTCCGGAAGCTTGCAAAGAAACTTCCCGGTTCGGACATTTACCTGATGTACGGACTGACCGAAGCGTTCCGGTCTACCTATCTGCCTCCGGATGAGGTCCTGCGCCGACCTGCATCGATCGGAAAGCCCATACCCCACGCGGAAATCCGGATCGTGCACGAGGATGGATCGCTGTGCCAGCCAGGTGAAGTGGGAGAACTGGTACACAGGGGGCCACTGGTCGCCCAGGGCTACTGGAATGATCCAGACAAGACCGCCGAACGGTTCAGACCACTGCACAGCGGCCCGGGCAACGGTCAGGACATGAACGGCTGCGAAGTCTGGTCTGGAGATCTGGTCAGGCAGGACCAGGACGGGTACCTCTATTTCGTCGGGCGCAAGGATGACATGATCAAGACGTCAGGGTATCGTATCAGCCCGTGTGAGATCGAAGAGCCTGCAGGCATGTACCATTCGGTGAGGGAAGCCGTGGCCTTCGGTGTGGCACATCCTGACCGCGGTCAGGCCGTATGCCTGGTGTACACGACCGACCAGGATCCGGAAAAAACGGAAAAGGAACTGGAACGGTACCTGAAGACGGTTCTACCGTTTTACATGCTGCCGGTCCGGTACCTCCGCATGAACGAGATCCCGCGTAATACGCATGGCAAGATCGACCGCAAGGAACTGTCGGCCCGCTACCATTCAATGTGTTTGCCAGAACCGCAAGATGAACACGACTGAGCTCCGCCACTACAGCCTGCAGGGACCTTTTGCCGTCGACGGCCCGCACCTGGTGATCGGTGGCACAAGGCTGGTGGACATCGTCGCGCAATGCGGCAAGACTCCCCTGTACCTGTACAGCCGGGACATCATTCGGAATCGCATCCGGGAACTGCGCAAGCTGCTGCCGACCGGGGTCAGGCTGCATTATGCGGTCAAGGCGAACCCGATGCAGGCGGTGGTCGACCTCATTGCACAGAATGTGGACGGGCTGGATGTCGCATCGGGCCGGGAACTGAGCACCGCCCTGCGAAGCGGCATGCCTTCGGCTGATATCAGTTTTGCAGGACCCGGTAAATCGGAGCAGGAACTTGCAGATGCCATAGCAGCCGGGATCACCCTGAATGTGGAATCGGATACAGAATTTGCAAGGATTGCTGAAATCAGCCGCACCACCGGCCGAACTGCAAACGTGGCACTGCGCATCAACCCGGATTTCGAACTCAGGGCCTCGGGTATCAAGGTTTCAGGGGGCCCGCAGCCTTTTGGAGTGGATGCGGAGACGGCTCCGACTCTGCTGGAAAAGATCGCGGCATCGGGCATGCACTTCATGGGGTTCCACATATTCAGCGGGTCGCAGACCCTGCGGGCTGAAACGATCATCGAGGTCCAGGAAAAAACCTTCGCGCTGGCTGGCCAGCTTTCCGTGCATGCCGGCATGCCGGTAAGGAGACTCAATATCGGGGGTGGATTCGGTATACCGTACTTCCCCGGTGACACCCCCCTCGAGGTCCGGCCGGTCATGGAAAACCTGAAGACCCTGCTTGAGCGGTACCATGAGAAGTTTGCCCGTACCGAAATCGTTCTCGAACTCGGGCGCTACCTGGTTGGCGAAGCCGGACTGTACGTGATGCGCATCACGGACAGGAAGATTTCAAGGGGCACCCTCTACCTGGTGTGTGACGGCGGGCTTCATCACCATCTTGCCGCCAGCGGGAACTTCGGACAGGCCATTCGCAGGAATTACCCGGTAACCATTGGCAACCGTATCGGGGAGCGCACAGAAAATGTATCGGTTGTAGGGCCCCTGTGCACATCCCTCGACATCCTCGCCAAGGACATGGATCTTCCCAAGGCGGACATTGGTGACCTGGTCGTGGTGTTTCAATCCGGTGCGTACGGCTATACGGCCAGCCCACTCAATTTCCTGAGCCATCCGGAACCGTCAGAAATCCTGGTCTGAACTGCTGCCGGGGCCGGGAGAACCCGGATCATGCATGGCCAGCCATTTTCAAGACGATCAGGTCACGCAAGGTCCCCACCGTGTTGAAGACCTGCGCATCCAGTTCATCGGCTTCAAACCCGATGCCAAAGGTTTTCTCAAGGTCCATGATGATGCTCGTGATGGCCAGGGAATCCATCTCCGGAATGGCACCCAGCAACGGTGCATGCTCACCCATTGCCTCCATGTCTTCCGGGATCGGCACGGACTTCGCCAGTACCGCCAGGACCTGTTCTATAGTTGGCATGTTCCTGAAAACCTCACTCCCGAGACCCGGGCAGTGTCACCTGATTGCCCGTCATACCTGAATCAAGCCGGTGATGGTACAACATGCTGCACCGGGAATGAATCCTGTGCATACACATGTCCGCCCGGGCTGTATCAATCCGTTCACCCGGACACATGCCGGTCCAGGTGCCTGATCTCGAAATCGCGCATGAACTCCGCCAGGCGTTCCACGCCCGCATCCGGCATGGCATTGTACAGGCTGGCACGGATTCCCCCTGCACTTCGATGGCCGCGCAGGCCATGCAGCCCGTTTTGCCCTGCCTCGGCCAGGAACAGCTCCTGCAAACCCTTACCCCTGATTTCAAAAGGTACATTGATCCTGGAGCGGAATTTTTTGACGACCCGGTTCCTGTACAGCTGGCTTGAATCAAGCACCCCGTAAAGGATACCGGCACGACGCAGACTCCTTTCGTGCATGACCTGCACCCCCCCCTGACCCTTCACCCAGTCCAGAAGCACCTGCAACACATAGATCGCAAATACAGGGGGCGTGTTGACCATGGATTGCTCCCGCGCACAGCGCCGGTAGTCATTCAGCCGCGGGACCTGCTCGTTCACGAGGTCCACCCATTCTTTCCTGATGATGACGACACACAGGCCTGCAATCCCGAGGTTTTTCTGGGCACCGGCGTAGAGGACCGCGAACCTGCTGATCTCTACGGGACGCATAAGTACTGATGAGGTCATGTCGCATACCAGTGAACCCCGTGGCGTGTCGGGAATTCCCGGAAATGCGATCCCTTCGACCGTCTCGTTGTCGCAATAATGCAGGTAAGTAGCCTGCGGATCCAGGCTCCATTCCCGTTCGGGTGCAATGGACAGGCCATCCTCTTCATGCAGGGCATGGATCTCCCGGACCCCCGCCAGCCTTTTTGCCTCCTCGGCAGCTCTCGCAGACCAGTACCCCGTACACACGTAATCGGCACTGCGTCCAGAGCCAAGAAAATTAAGCGGCAGCATGGAAAACTGGCCGGTAGCCCCACCATGCATGAAAAGTACCGCATAATCCTCCGGGATCTGCATCAGTTCACGCAGCAGGGATTCAGCATCCTTCCTGATTCCAGAGAAAACTTCTCCACGGTGAGGAAGCTCGATTACGGACAGCCCGGTACCCCGGCAGTTCAAGAACTCCCGCCTGATTTTCTCCAGCACCGGGCGAGGCAACGTCGCAGGACCGGCCCCAAAATAAAAGATGTCCTGCATGGGTATCAGCGGTATCTTACAGGAACTGCAGGCCGGTATGCCTGATCTCAGATTCCGGGCAGGCCATGCCCGAACTGACCGGCAAATGCTTTCTCAGTCAGTGTCATCGGCCAGGTTCTCGATCCTCTCGACCTCCACGAGCTGTTCTTCTTCGGCCAGGCGGATCAGTCTCACACCCTGGGTGTTGCGTCTCGTCCTGGAGACCCCCCCAACGGGCGTGCGTACCAGGGTCCCGCTGTTGGTGATCAGCATGATTTCATCATCGCAAGAGACCGCTATGGCACCGATCACCTTGCCGTTGCGCGGCCCGGTCTGGATGGTGATCACGCCCTTGCCGGCACGATTATGCACCGGGTATTCCTCGATTCCGGTGCGTTTCCCATACCCGTTTTCAGTGGCCACCAGGATTTCGGTCTCGCCCATGCCTGGCTTCAGGCTCAGCAGGCTTATGACACGCTGTCCCTCGTCCAGCCGGATTCCGCGCACCCCCCGGCTGGTGCGCCCCGTGGCAGAAACGCTCTTTTCACTGAAACGGATTGCTTTGCCTGCATCGCTGACCATCAGAAGCTCGGTGTCTCCATGTGTCATCACCACATCAATAAGATAGTCGTTGTCACGCAGATCCACCGCAATGATGCCACCGGCCCGAGGCCGGGAAAACGCGGTCAGACGGGTTTTCTTGACGGTGCCGCTGCTGGTTGCCATAACGACGTAGGCATCTTCCTGAAATTCCCTGACAGGCAACACGGCATTGATTCGCTCCCCTTCCTGCAACGGCAGGAGGTTGACGATAGGCTTGCCGCGTGCCGTGCGACCGGCTTGTGGAAGTTCGTAGACCTTGAGCCAGTACACCTTGCCACGGCTGGAAAAACACAGGACGGTGTCATGCATGCTGGCAACGAACAGCCGGTCAACAAAATCCTCAGCCTTGACCGACGTGGCGGCCTTTCCCTTTCCGCCCCGCCGCTGCGAATTGTACGTGTCCAGTGGCTGTGACTTGGCATAGCCGCCATGCGACAAGGTTACCACCACTTCCTCGTCCTGGATCAGGTCTTCCATGGTAAGCGCCACCTGTTCATCGGAAATTTCCGTTCTCCGATCGTCACCGTACTGATCCCGGATAGCTTCCAGTTCACTGCGAATGACGCGCATGAGTCGATCCGGATCCTGCAGGATCTCGAGCAGGTCGATGATCCTGTCAAGCAGTTCGCTGTAATCGTTGACAATCTTGTCCTGCTCAAGGCTGGTCAGACGATGCAGCCGCAAATCCAGTATCGCCTGTGCCTGCATCGGTGACAGGCGGTACCCTTCCTCCTGCATGCCGAATTGATCCCCCAGGCCTTCCGGGCACGAGACCTCGGCCCCTGCGCGCTTCAGCAACCCCGTGACGATTCCGGGCGGCCAGGGCATTTCGACCAGCTGGTCCTTGGCCACTGCAGGGCTCGCGGACTGCTTGATCAGTGCAATGATTGCATCGATGTTCGTGAGAGCGACGGCAAGGCCTTCCAGGATATGCACCCGTTCCCGTGCCTTGCGCAGCTCGAACAGCGTGCGGCGCGTGACTACGTCACGCCGGTGCCGGATAAAGACCTGCAGGATCTGTTTCAGGTTCAGCAACCGCGGCTGTCCATCGACCAGCGCCACCATGTTCATGCTGAACACGCTCTGCATGGCTGTATGCTTGAACAGATTGTTCAGAATCACACCGCTCACTTCGTCCCGGCGCAATTCGATGACAATGCGCATGCCTTCCTTGTCTGACTCATCGCGAAGCCCGTTGGCCGCAATCCCGTCCAGACGTTTTTCCTTGACCAGTTCGGCAATCTTCATGACCAGGTTGGCCTTGTTAACCTGGTATGGCAACTCGGTGACAACGATGCGCTCGCGCCCGCCCTGCGCATCCTGTTCGATATGGGTGCGGGCACGCATATGGATGCGCCCGCGACCCGTGAGATAGGCCTCGACGATACCCTCCCTGCCATTGATGATGGCGGCGGTCGGGAAATCAGGGCCCGGCAAATGCTGCATCAGGGCCTGGCAATCCATGTCCGGCGCCTCAATCAGTGCGATACACGCGTTGATCACTTCCGTCAGGTTATGCGGGGCGATATTCGTCGCCATGCCCACGGCAATGCCGGATGAGCCGTTGACCAGCAGATTGGGAACACGGGTCGGAAGCACGGTTGGCTCGGACTCGGAATTGTCGTAGTTCGGTGCAAAATCCACGGTTTCCTTGTCCAGGTCCGCAAGGATCTCGTGCGTGATACGGGCCATGCGCACCTCCGTGTAGCGCATCGCGGCCGGCGCATCCCCGTCGACCGAACCAAAATTGCCTTGACCGTTTATGAGCATGTAGCGCATGGAAAACGGCTGGGCCATTCGCACGATGGTGTCGTAAACGGCCGACTCACCATGCGGATGGTACTTGCCGATGACATCCCCCACCACACGGGCAGATTTCTTGTAAGGCTTGTTCCAGTCATTGCCCAGTTCATTCATGGCGTGCAGGGCACGGCGATGCACCGGCTTCAGGCCATCCCGCACGTCCGGCAGGGCACGTCCGACGATCACGCTCATGGCATAATCGAGGTACGACTGGCGCATCTCGTCTTCGAGATTTACTGACAGGATTTCTTTGGCAATGGCAGCCATGGGTATAATTCGGGAATCCCCTTGAGATACAATTTAAGGCACTAAATTATAGCACAGGCTCCCGAACAGTAGCTCGGTAAAAAAGGCATTCACAATCAGGTTAAAAGCCCTGAAACAAAAATCGACCCTTCCCGGAACCTGTTTTTCCCTGCTGCCTACCAGAAATCCGTCAATTCTCCATCAGGATCCTGATTTTCCTGCGGGTGGGCTGCTCCACGACTCCTTTTTCTGTCACCAGCGCAGTGACAAGCCTCGCCGGAGTGATGTCAAACACCGGGTTCCAGACCTTGGCCCCAGCCGGCGCCAGGACATGCCCTTCATATTCGGTAACCTCATGCTTCGAGCGCTCCTCGATCTCGATCCGGGCTCCCTCACTGGCTTCCATGTCAACGGTGCTGGTCGGTGCGGCCACCATGAATCCGACTCCATGCTGCCGGGCCATCACCGCCAGGGAGTACGTGCCGATTTTGTTGGCAACGTCGCCGTTGCACGCGATGCGATCGGCCCCCACGATGACCCAGGCCAGGCGTCTTTGCTGCATCAGGCTTGCCGCGGCACTGTCGCAAATCAGCGTAACGGGTATCCGGTCCTGCGTCAGCTCCCAAGCCGTAAGCCGGGCACCCTGAAACCAGGGGCGGGTCTCATCGACGAAAATGTTCCGGATCTTGTCCTGGGCATGGGCGCTGCGGATTACCCCCAGGGCCGTACCGTAACCCCCGGTTGCCAGTGCTCCGGCGTTGCAGTGGGTCAGTACCTCCGCTCCGGCCTCCAGCAAGCCTGCACCAAATTCTCCGAGCGCACGGTTGGCCCTGACGTCCTCCCGGTGAATCCTTTTTGCGGCATCCAGCAGATAGGGTCCGGGATCCTCATCTCCTGTCTCGGCCATCAAATCCCGCATCCGTGTCACGGCCCATTTCAGGTTGACCGCAGTGGGACGCGCCTGCAGCAATGCCTGCAGGTCCGCCTCAATTGTCTCACGCCAGTTGCCCGGTGACGCCGCATGGTGCTGCCTTGCAGCGAGCACGATGCCGTATGCCGCGCTCACTCCAATGGCCGGAGCGCCACGTACCACCATGTCACGAATGGCTTCGTTGACCTCCTGCACCGATGTGCATTCCACAAAATGGATTTCGTTTGGCAGCCTGCGCTGATCGAGCAGCACCAGCTGGTCGTTGCACCAGCGAATCGCCTGTTCCGCCAACGAGCTCATACCCTTCCGGACCTCATTGCTGCCCAGCCGCGATGCCCCGTAGCGAAGCATGCTGTATTGCCTGCATGGCAAATGCCATTGCATAATGCGTCTCAATCACCGCCATCAGCGCACACCCGACTACCAGCTATTCGATGAAACACGTAGAGACCCTGATCCATGGCAAGCATATCATCCCCATGGACAATGGCGCGCGCACGTTGACAGATTTCAGCATCGCCGTGCAGGACGGCCGAATTATTGACATCGTGCCGGATGCCAGGGCTGCAGGCAGCTACACGAGTGACGCCTCCTACCGTTATGACCATCACATCATTCTTCCCGGGCTGATCAACACCCACACGCATGCCGGAATGTCCCTGTTTCGTGGCCTGGCCCATGACCTGCCCCTGATGGAGTGGCTGAACGGGCACATTTGGCCGGCAGAACAGAAATGGATGAACGAGGAATTCGTAAGGCTCGGTACGCAACTGGCCATGGCCGAGATGATACGGGGCGGCATCACCTGTTTCAACGACATGTATTTTTTCCCCGAAATTGCAGCCAGGGAAGCAGCATGCGCCGGCATGCGGGCTCACCTGGGCATGATCCTGTTCGACTTTTCCACGCCCTATGCCGGATCCGTGGACGAATATCTTGAAAAAGGACTGGCCGTGCACAGCGAATACGGTTCGCATCCCCTGGTAGGAGTCACGCTCGCTCCGCATGCCCCCTACACGGTTTCGGACAAGCCACTGGAGCGTGTTGCCTGCCTCTCGGAGGAACTGGAATTGCCAGTTCACATCCACCTGCACGAAACCGAACAGGAAATCTCCATGAGCCTGGAACAGCACGGAATGCGACCCCTGCAACGCCTGGATCAGCTTGGACTGGTCAACAGCCGCCTGATTGCCGTGCACATGACGCAACTGACGGACGCGGAGCTGGACCTGCTGGCCAAGACCGGCGTCAGCATCGTTCACTGCCCCCAGTCCAACTTGAAGCTTGCGAGCGGGTTTTGCCCGGTTCAGAAGCTTCGCGACAGGCAAGTCAACGTGACACTCGGCACCGACAGCTGTGCGAGCAACGACGACCTGGACGTACTGGGTGAAATGCACACCGCTGCACTGCTGGCAAAGGGTGTGGCCCGGGATGCCTCGGCGCTGCCCGCTTATGATTCCCTGCGGTGCGCTACGGTTCACGCCGCCGAGGCACTCGGCATCGCGGACAAGACGGGCTCTCTTGAAGTCGGCAAGGCTGCCGACATGACCGTTCTCGACATCGAACAGGTAGAGGCCCAGCCTGTCTACGACCCGATCGGGCATACCGTGTATGCTACACAACGCTCACAGGTGTGCGATGTATGGGTGGAAGGCAGGTTGCTGCTGCAAAACAGGAAACTGCAAACCCTCGATCAGGATGAAATCGTCGCACGCACACGTGAATGGGGCAAAAAAATACAGAATGGAAGGGTTCCCGGAGCTTTCAGCGGTTAGAATGGATACTGGCTGTTCCGGTGCCGGGATCTGCAACCCAGACCAACTGACGCAATTTCACATGCCGAATCCGAACCTCGACAAAGAAGAACTGGCAAAATTCGAAGCGCTCGCACAGCGCTGGTGGGACAGGGAGGGTGAGTTCAAACCCCTGCATGACATCAACGCCCTGCGCCTGGATTTCATCGACTCCCATGCGGAACTGGCTGGCAAGAAAGTCCTGGACATCGGCTGCGGTGGCGGCATCCTGACCGAAGCCATGACACGCAAGGGCGCCGAGGTGACAGGGATCGACCTGGGCCGGGCTTCACTGGCTGTTGCACAGCTACATGCGAAGGAGCAGCAGCTTGAAATCGAATACCGGCTGATTTCCGCAGAAGAGCTTGCCGGCCAGGAACCCGAATCGTACGACGTGGTGACCTGCCTCGAGATGCTGGAACATGTTCCGGACCCGGCCGCCATCGTCAAGGCCTGCACCCGGCTGCTCAAGCCTGCAGGCCATGCATTCTTTTCCACCATCAACCGGAGTCCCAAGTCACTGCTGTTCGCCATTGTGGGGGCGGAATATGTCCTCGGGCTGTTGCCGAAAGGCACCCACCAGTACGAGAAGTTGATTCGCCCGGGCGAGCTCGACCGCTGGATCCGCCAGGCCGGATTGCATACCGCCGAGATCACAGGCATGCAATACAACCCGATCACCAAGGTTTACCGCCTGTCATCTGACCCGAGCGTGAACTACCTCGTGTTCGCTTCCAGGCCCTGAGCGGACCTGTCAAGGCATGCGCCGAATGACACGGGTCCGGGCCGTTCTGCTGGATCTGGACGGGACCCTCGCACACACAGCACCAGACATGGCCGATGCGCTGAACGAGTTGCTGGCCCGTCATGGCAGGGACGGGGAAAATTACGACCGTGTACGCCGGCACACTTCCCGGGGCGCCATTGCACTGATCCGGCTGGGTTTCAGTGAACCCATGGATGAAAGCAGGCTTTCGGGTCTTCGCGACGAATTCCTGCAGATCTATGCGGGCCTTCTGCACGACAAGACCCGGCTTTTCCCAGGTATGCCGCACCTGCTGGATTGTCTGGACGAGGCCGGACTTCCGTGGGGAATCGTGACCAACAAGCCCTCTCATCTTACTGAACCGCTGGTACAGAAGCTCGGCCTTGCCGCCCGGACGGGTTGTACCATCAGCGGTGATTCGCTCCCTGAAAGAAAACCGAGTCCGATGCCTCTCCTGCGGGGTGCTGAACTGCTCGGTGCAGACCGCACAGACTGCGTGTATGTGGGGGATGACCCGCGTGACGTGGAGGCCGGAAAGGCTGCCGGCATGAATACCGCTGTGGCCGCGTATGGCTACATCCAGGAAGGCCAGGATCCTCTCACATGGGGAGCCGATGTGGTCATCGAACACGTGTTCGAACTAAAGAATTGGCTTTTTTCACAAGACTGACCAACAATAGCAGGATGCTACCGGCTGAATCACAAAACCTCTGGCTGCTTGCCTTGACCGTGACCTGCCTGTGCCTGCTCAGCGCGGCGCTCGGGGCATGGGCCGTGTACTACCGGAGCCGCCAGCGGAAATGGAAGCTCGAATCGGAAATCCAGCGGCTGTCGCTGCTGCTCGAACATGAGAAAACCCGCCTTGCCGAAAAAGTGCAGGGTATCGAGGAAGCCGGCAGGCAGCTCCAGCAAACCTTCCAGAACCTTTCAAACCAGGCGCTGCAATCGAACAACGAGAATTTCCTGAGGCTCGCCAAGGAAAAGCTTGCCCAGCACCAGATCCACGCGGAAGCCAGCCTGGAAAAAAAGGAAAAAGCCATCGAAACCCTGCTGCAGCCCATCACCGAGATCCTGAAGCAGACGGAGTCCCAGATCCAGGCGATCGAGAAGGAACGCAAGGAATCGTTCGGCTCGCTGACACAGCACCTGAAACTGATCAACGAGTCCCAGACAGACCTGCGTGTCGAGACCCAGAACCTCGTCCAGGCGTTGCGGCGTCCCGAAGTGCGAGGACAATGGGGAGAGCTGACACTGAAAAGAATTGCCGAGCTGGCCGGCATGGTCAACCACTGCGACTTCTACGAGCAGCAGAACAGTGTGGACGAGGACCGTCGCATGCGGCCTGACATGATCGTGCGCATGCCGGACCACAGGGAGCTGATCGTGGATGCTAAAACCCCCCTGGATGCCTATCTCAATGCGACCCAGACCCGGGACGAGAAAGTGCGCATGGAGTCTCTGCACAAGCATGCACGCAATGTGCGCGATCGCATGCGTGAACTCGCCAGCAAGGCCTACTGGAACCAGTTCAGGCATTCACCCGATTTTGTCGTGCTGTTCATCCCGGGCGAGCAGTTTCTATCGGCCGCGCTGGAACAGGATCCCAAGCTGCTGGAAGACGCCCTGAAAAACAAGGTGATTCTGGCCACGCCCACCAGCATCATCGCCCTGCTTCGCGCGGTCGCCTTTGGCTGGCGCCAGCAGTCCGTTGCCAGGAACGCGGCGAAGATCAGGGAACTGGGCGAGACCCTCTATCATCGACTGGCTACCTTCGCGACCCACCTGCAGAAACTGGGGAAGAACCTGGATTCGAGTGTCGATCAGTTCAACAGGGCGACCGGGTCGCTCGAGCGGCAGGTGCTGCCCGCCGCAAGGAGATTCGACGAACTCGGAATCGAGAAGAAAAAGGACATGCCCGACTTGAAAATGATCGAGACTTCCACGCTCAGCAAGAGCAAGAGTGAATACCTGTAGTGGCGCAGGGCTGACCTGCGAATCTGAAGAACATGCGTCTCGACGACTACCGCATGCTGCCTGACCGGCTCCTGGGGCGGCTGGTACTGATCACCGGTGCCACAGACGGAATCGGCAAGGCCCTTGCATCCGCATGTGCAGCACACGGTGCGAAGCTCATCCTGCTGGCAAGGAACGAAAGGAAGCTCGACATGCTCTCCAGGGAACTGGCCCGGGACGGGCGCGAACCCTTGTACTACTCGATGGACTTCAGGAGTGCCGGAGAACTGGAATACATCCGGTTTTCCGAATTTCTTCAAGACCAGGGCACGCCCCTGGACTCCCTGGTCATCAATGCAGGATACCTGAATGCGTTACAGGGCATACGGAATTTCCCGCTCGACATCTGGCTGCAAACGATAACCGTCAACCAGCATGCCGCCTACATGCTGGTCCGTAGCTGCATTGCATCCCTGGAGTCATCACCCGACCCCAGCATCGTGTTTTCCACCCACGACTGCCAGCGGGCATACTGGGGAGCCTATGCAGTGGCCAAGGCTGCCCAGCGCGGCCTGATGGAGGTGCTTGCACACGAGCTCGACGGGGACAAGCCGGTTCGTGTAAACGGTGTGGACCCGGCACCGGTGCGTACCAAGCTCAGGATGGCACATTATCCGGGCATTCATCCCCTGAACTTCCCGGCACCGGAAGATGTCGTCGCACCCTATCTTTTCTTCATTGGCCCCGACAGCCAGGGAACGACGGGGCTCAACTACAAGCTGAATCCCGATTACCGGGAGTGACGTCTCGCCTTGTAAAACCGGCACATCGCTCTCAGGTCACAGGCCCCACACCTCGGTTCCGGCCTGCACACAAGCTTGCCATGCTGAACAATCAGGGCATGGTATTCTCCCATCCGCCCGGGCTGTCGACCCAGCTCGCGTTCGAATTCTGCACGGATTTCATCATAGGGCTCTGCCCCGCCGATCAATCCGAGGCGCGCAAAGATCCTGCGCGTGTAGGCGTCGATCACAAAGACAGGCCGGTTAAAGGCATACAGCAGTATATCGTCAGCCGTTTCCGGACCGACACCGTACACACCGAGCAGTGCATGGCGCAGCTTGGCCGTTGACCAGTAGCGCAGGTTTCTGTACTCACGCAAACCGGTATACCATTCACAGAATTTCCTGAGCCGCCTGGCCTTGATCCTAAAATAGCCGGACGGCCGAATCAGCTGTGCCAGTTCATCGTCCGGTGCCTGCAAGATGGCCCCGGCATCGAGCATGCCTGCGGCCTTCAGGTTTGCAATGGCCTTTTCGACATTAGACCAGGCTGTATTCTGCGTGAGGATGGCCCCCACCATGATTTCGAACCTTCCTTCAGCCGGCCACCACGCCTGTGGGCCATGCTGGGCCCGAAGCGCCCCGTACACCCGGTTGACCCAGCTACCTCCATTGCGGGAACGGTACGTGTCCTTGTTCATGCCCTGGGGCTGCAGCGGGCCGCCCTGTACAACCGGCCTACCTGCTGCAGAGACAGCTCGTCCCATTCACCCGGGCGCAGTGCTTCCGGCAGTGCAAGCGGGCCGTAGCGCATGCGAATCAGCCGACTGACCTCCAGGCCCTGCGATGCCCAGAGTCTCCGCACAACCCGATTTCTACCTTCCTTCAGCACGACTCGACACCAGGTATTCGTGCCCGGGGTATCGAACACTTCCAGCGCAACCAGCTGGACCATGCCGTCATCCAGTTGTACACCCTGTTGCAGGCGAGACACGATCTCATGCGTGATCCTGCCGTGCACGCGTACGCGGTATTCACGCTCGAGCCCGCTTCTCGGATGCATCAGGGCATCGGCAAGTGTTCCATCCGTGGTCAGCAGCAACAGGCCCGAGGTATTCAGGTCCAGACGCCCCACGGACACCCAGCGTCCGGCTCCCGGGTCTGGCAGCTGCTCGAATACCGTTGCATGCACACCCTGTTCGCGCCTGGAAACCACTTCTCCCGCCGGCTTGTGGTATCGCAGCACCCTGACCGGAACACGAGCCTGCAGATCCACGGGTGTGCCGCACACCAGGACGCTTTCATCGCCCCGGACCTGCTGTCCCAGGGTACAGCATTCTCCATTTACAATTATTTCCCCTTCCCGTATCCAGCACTCGACCTGCCTTCGTGAGGCAATTCCCAGGTGTGCAAGCAGCTTCTGAATTCTCTGTGCCAACTGCAGGCAGGGAACTTGATGATCCGGCGGGTTCTGGACAACCCAGGGGTTAACGCCCGGCCTTGCCGGAATCGATCAGTTCTCCCGATTCCGCAACAACCTTCAGGGATGATTTCTCTTCCGCGCGTGAACCCAGGTCCAGTTCCGGGTGGGCAGCCAGCTCCAGGTCCTTCAGTTCGGCAAGCGCAGGCAGTTCATCCAGCGATTTCAGGTTGAAGTAGTCCAGGAACTGACGGGTACTTCCGTACAGGGCCGGACGACCGGGAACCTCCTTGTGCCCCACCACGCGCACCCACTCCCGTTCGAGCAGGGTCTTGATGATACTGCTGCTCACGCTCACACCCCGGATTTCCTCGATTTCTCCACGCGTGATCGGTTGCCTGTAGACGATCAATGACAGTGTCTCAAGCAGCGCCCGCGAATAGCGCGGCGGTTTTTCCTGCCACAGCCGTGCCACCCAGGACTGCACGTCAGGCCGTGTCTGGTAACGCCATCCACTCGAAATCTTTCGAAGTTCCACGCCCTTCCCTTCACATTCCTTCTGCAGGGACGTAATGGCATTCCTGACCTGCTCGCGGGTCGGCTTGTCTGCATCCGCCTCGAACAACTGCATCATTCGGTCCATGCTCAGCGCGGTATCTGCTGCCATGAGAGAAGCTTCGACAATCCGCCTGACCTGTGCATCTTTCATGATTGCCCCTCCTCCCCCGGACTCCTCACGGAGGGCTTGACATAGATGGGGGCAAAGGGCTTGGACTGCACCAGTTCGACGGCATGGTTTTTCAGCAGTTCCAGCAATGCAAGAAAAGTCACCACGATCCCGGCCCGTCCTTCCTGTGCATCGAACAGCGCCTGAAATTCCACGAAATCTTCTACCTTCAAGATACCCAGTATGCGGGACATTCTCTCCCTCACGGAGAGATGCTCACGCTGGATGAGGTGACTGGCAAACATTTGTGCGCGCTGCATGGCCTCATGAAAGGCAAACAGCAATTCCTTGAGTTCCACGTTTGGCCTGGATTTCTGCTGCACACACTCAGTCTGTATGACAGATACCCCAAAGGTATCCCGATGCATGCGGGGCAGCCTGTCGAGCTGCTCGGATGCCTGCTTGAACCGCTCGTATTCCTGCAGTCGCCGTATCAGTTCCGATCTCGGGTCGCCTTCCTCCTCCTCCGATACGGGTTGCGGCAACAGCATACGGGACTTGATTTCCGCAAGCATGGCCGCCATGACCAGATATTCCGCGGCGAGCTCAAGACGTACTTCCTTCATCAGCTTGATGTACTCCATATACTGCTGTGTGACCTGGAGTATGGGCAACGCCAGGATATCCAGGTTTTGTCGCCTGATCAGGTAAAGCAGCAGGTCGAGCGGACCTTCAAAGGCATCCAGAAACACTTCCAGTGCATCAGGCGGAATATACAGGTCCTCGGGCGGCACCGTCATGGGCTCACCTTTCACTACGGCAAAAGGCAGTTCTGCCTGCAGCCGTTTTGAAGTGGAGGTGTCCGTCTTTTTCATTGCCACCCTACCTGTAGGGCAAACCAATCGCTTCCCTGACATCATCCAGGGTGTCCCGCGCCACATCGCGCGCCTGTTCGCAGCCTTCCTTGATAATGCTGTGCACGGTCGATTCGTGCTCCATGTACTCGGCTGCACGTTCCCGGATTGGCTTGACTTCACGTTCCACGGCATCGATGACAGGCTGTTTGCATTCGATGCAACCGATCCCAGCGCTGCGACAGCCTTCGTCCACCCATGTCCTTACCTCATCCGGAGAATAGGTCTCATGCAGCTGCCATACCGGGCATTTTTCCGGGTTGCCGGGATCGGTGCGTTTCACGCGCGCCGGATCGGTCGGCATGGTACGTATTTTCCTTTCAATGTCCTGCGTCTTCTCACGCAGGGAAAGGGTATTTCGATATGACTTCGACATTTTCTGGCCATCGAGTCCTGCCATCTTTACGGTCCTGGCAAGCAGGGGCTGTGGCTCCGGCAGGATCGTCTTTCCTTCACCCTGCAGATAGCCAAACAGGCGCTCCTTGTCACCGATCGAAATGTTTTGCAGGGACTCAAGCAGGGCATGTGCAACTTCCAGCGACTCGAGATCTCCGGACTCCTGGTAACGTTTGCGATGCTGGCGGTACAGCCCGGCATTCTTCTTACCCATCCTGGAAATGGCCAGCTTTGCCTTCTCCTCGAACTCGGGTTCCCTGCCGTACAGGAAATTGAACCTGCGCGCGATCTCACGCGTGAGCTCTACATGCGCGACCTGGTCTTCGCCAACCGGAACGTGACCGGCCCGGTAAATCAGGATATCAGCACTCTGCAGCAGGGGGTAGCCCAAAAATCCATAGGTTGCCAGATCCTTGTCCTTCAGTTTTTCCTGCTGGTCCTTGTACGTGGGCACCCGCTCCAGCCAGCCGAGCGGGGTGATCATCGACAGCAACAGGTGTAATTCCGCATGCTCCGGAATGCGCGACTGTATAAACAGTGTCGCGGCACTCGGGTTGACGCCAGCAGCCAGCCAGTCTATGACCATGTCTGTCACGCTTCTTGAAATTACCCGGGTATTATCATACTCGGTCGTCAGGGCATGCCAGTCCGCCACAAAAAAGAAACACTCGTGCGTGTGCTGGAGGCTGATCCAGTTATGCAGTACGCCGTGCAAGTGGCCAAGGTGCAGCGGCCCTGTAGGCCGCATGCCTGAAAGTACTCGCTTGTTCTGGTAAGGATTAACGTTCACGGATGATCAGATCGGAATTCCGAAAAACTTGCCGATCACCGTTGTCAGCAGCCTGAGCGGAGGAAACAGGATGTACTTCATTGCACCGACCGCAAGCAGCCCGAACACGATAAACATGCCCATTGGCTCGATTCTCGCCAGCATGCCGCTGAACCGTTGGGGGGCAAGCCCCGCCAGGATCCTGCCTCCATCCAGTGGGGGTACCGGCAGCAGATTGAGCAGCAAAAGCACCAGATTGATGGCTATCCCGGCCTGGCCTGCAAGGATCAGGGGAGTGGCCACCCATTCAGACAATCCAGGCAGCGAGAGCCCGATCTTCATGACGATGGCCCAGGCCAGCGCCATCACCAGGTTGGCAGCAGGTCCTGCCGCCGCCACCCACACCATGTCCCGTTTGGGATTGCGCAACTGGCCGAAGTTGACCGGTACCGGCTTGGCCCAGCCAAAACCGAAGCCCGCCAAGACCAGCAACAGGGCCGGTACCAGGATCGTGCCGACCAGGTCAATGTGCCGAAGAGGGTTCAGGCTCAGCCTGCCCATGAGGGCTGCAGTGTGGTCGCCATAATGCCTGGCGGCCCATCCGTGGGCGACCTCATGCAGGGTGATGGCAAACAGGACCGGGATGGCCCAGATGGCAATGATCTGGATGGTGTTCATCAACGAGGCACATTATACGCAACATTACTGCGCGGTTGCACCATCAGGTGCCGGATAGCCAGTCGCTCTCCCCCTTGCCCTGCCGCATGACCACCGGGCTTCCCCGGGTCAAATCGATGACCGTGGTAGCCTTGACACCGCAATACCCGCCATCCACCACCAGATCTACCTCGTGCTCCAGGCGCTCACGCATGACCTGCGGATCCGACATGGGCTCCGGGTCACCCGGCAGGATCAGCGTACTGCTCATCAGGGGTCCGCCCAGCGCTTCACATATCTGCAGGGCCACAGGATGATCCGGGACCCTCAGGCCTATGGTTCTGCGTTTCGGCGTCAGCAGCCTGCGTGGCACCTCGTGAGTTGCTTTCAACAGGAAAGTATAGGGTCCGGGCATACAGCGTCTCATCAGCCTGTAGGCGCTGTTATCCACGATCGCATAGCTGGACAGTTCGGACAGGTCCCGGCAAACCAGAGTGAAGTGGTGCTTTTCATCGAGACGGCGAATCCGGCGAATTCTCTGCATGGCCCGCTTGTCCCCGATGTGACATCCCAGTGCATAACAGGAATCGGTCGGATATGCGATCACGCCCCCTTGGTCGACGATGTCAGCGACCCGCTGGACCAGGCGTTTCTGCGCCGTTTCGGGGTGAATCACGAAATACTGAGACATCGCTCATCCACAACAGCCGAACCCGTGTACATCGCGAGTCCTGCGGGCCGGCGGTTTTGGAACTGCCCGTTTCACCTGCATGTGCACGGGCTGCTGGGTACGGTACAGATTATCTGATATGCTTGACCATGTGACTGAATCCGAGGCAAAACTGTCTCCCTGAAAACGCATCCTAAACCTCCAGATCATCGGCTACCATGCTTTATGCCATCCTCAGCGAGGACGTTCCAGACAGCCTGGAAAAGCGCAAGTCTGTCCGGGCCCTGCATATTGCACGCCTGGACGAACTGAAAAACCAGGGGCGCCTGGTACTGGCCGGCCCCCACCCAGCGGTGGACAGTCCCGACCCGGGTGATGCGGGCTTCACCGGAAGCCTGATCATCGCCGAGTTTGACTCCCAGCAGCATGCTCAGGAATGGGCCGATGCGGATCCCTATATCGAAGCCGGAGTGTATGCGAAGGTCGTGGTCAAACCTTTCAAACGCGTCTTGCCCTGACACACCTGGCGACTGAGTTCCGGTCGATTCCTACGATTGCCGGATCAATTCCATGAATTCTGCCCGGGAGCGGGAATCCTCCCTGAAGGCACCCTGCATGGAACTCGTGACCGTCTTGCTGTTCTGCTTCTGCACACCGCGCATGACCATGCAGAAATGGCTCGCTTCCAGCACTACTGCCACACCGTGTGCATCCAGCACATTGAGCAGGCCGCTCGCAATTTGCGTGGTCAGCCTTTCCTGGACCTGAAGGCGCCTTGCGAACACATCCACCACGCGGGCAATCTTGCTCAGCCCGATCACCCGTTCCTTCGGCAGGTAACCGATATGTGCACGGCCGAAAAACGGTAGCATGTGATGCTCGCACAGGGAATAGAATTCCACATCCTTGACAATGACCATTTCCTCGCAACGTTCCTCGAACAGGGCATCACTCACCACATCCTGTACGCTGAGCTCATAGCCACTGGTCAGGAAATGCAGGGCATTGGAAACCCGTTTCGGGGTGTCCTGCAACCCCTCCCGGTCGGGACTCTCCCCGACCAGTCTCAGCATCTTGCGGACCAGTGCTTCAAGCTCAATGTCACGCTGGCCCTTGTCCATAGGCCTGTCTTCTTCCAGGTAACGTCCCCCCGCAAGCATTTCCAGCGCCTTCCGGTTCATGTGTGACCTCCAGAAACTCGTGTCCCCATGTACAGCACCCCTGGGCGATGATAACAGTTTTCCATGCATCACTGTATGAATAATGCTACAGTCTAGCTGGGTCCGGGGTGAGGATTCCGGATTCTGACAGACATGACTAGACCAAGTGAGGTCACGACCATGAGCGACTCAGTTCCGACAGATTCCGTGCTTCGGCGTCACTATGAGGCTGCCCTCAAGATGACACAGGAAGAAAAAACCGAAACCCCGGCTTCTTCAGCTGAACCAGAACCTGCTGCTGGAGAAACTGTACAGGCACAGTCCAGCGGAGGTTTTGTTGACTGGCTAAAAAGGATTTTCTGCGGTTAGGCCGCCTGCCTGATCCTGGGCATATTGCAACAGGGCATACGTAAAACGACCATCACCGGTTATATACGTACTTGACCTGGAGTCCCTGTAGACCGGCTGGATGCGAACTCCATCCGCAAGGGGCGTTATGGCGTAAATTTCGGTAAATCCCAGTTTCTCGGTCTCGGCTTCCGAGGCATAGTGAATGCCCTGGTTCGTGACAGCCAGCTTTCCCTGCGCCCGGACCTCAAGCTCCTGTTCCCTGTATCTTGACCGCTTGAACTGGTTGTTCAGGATGGTTTGCATCAAGGCCCACTTGCCGGGTTTGTCAGGCAGTTTCTGCCCGGCCTTGTCGACGCCTTCGAAGACCCAAAGCAGGGATTCTGCAGCATCCATGTCGAATTCATCCAATCCGGTCGAAAAGGCTTTCAAAGGCCGTTGTCCCTGCTGCAAGCAGGCCAGGTATTCGATGTTGGAAAGCTTCAGAAACAAGTCCGGAGCCACGGTCCTGTCATCCACGCCCAGGGCGCATGCAATGCTCAGCAGGTTGTTCGCATACTCCGGATTGAGTGACTTGCTTCGAACAAGGCGGGTGGCCTGCTCCTTCCATGCTCGCCGGACCAGGGTGGCCAGAAGGCCCGGAGAAAATCCCCGTGACGGCAGGCAGGCCTCAACGGACTGCCTGACTTCGTCAACCCTGTTGGCTGACTTAACAGCATCCTCGAGGGTATGCTGTATACACCGGCTCGCATTCTCATAGGCTGGAAAACATGCCTTGTGCAAGGAGTAGAATGGGCCCGCAGACTTGTTGCATACGATGCATCTACCCACAGCAATGTGACAGACAAAGCCTAGTTGTCTTCCAGTCCTTCATACAGTTCATCGTCAAGCGACCCCTTGCCGTCCTGGACCAGGAATTCCCGGCGATCCTGGTAGGCATCTCGTATAAATACGTAGCGATCACGACTGAGATCCTCGACCCTCTCCTCAAGATCCATGTACTCCGACCGGGTATTGACGACATTCAGGGCGATAATCGCCCTTTCCTCCGAAGACGAGGCGCCCGATATGGTGGCGGACCAGAACAGTATGTCCAGCACCTTGCCAGGGGTGTCGCGCAGGTTGCTGGGCCCGAGCAAAGGCAACATCAGATAAGGCCCTGTACCGATCCCCCAGTACCCCAGGGTCTGTCCAAAATCCTCGTCATGTTTCTGCAAACCCACTTCGCTCGCCACGTCGAACAGCCCCAGAATGCCGAACGTCGAGTTGATCAGCACGCGTCCGATGTCCGACCCTGCCGAGACGAACTTGAACTGCAAAATGTTGTTCACGGCGTTTCCAATATCCGAGATATTGGAGAAGAAATTGCTGACGCCTGTTTCGACAAACTCCGGGGCAACGGCCCGGTACCCATTGGTCACGGGGGTCAAAAACGCCTGGTCGAGTGTGTCATTGAAGCTGTAAACCTTGCGATTAAACCCCTCCAGCGGGTCATCAGGATGAGGGGCTGCACCCAGGGCACTCGCACCCATGCCCACGGCCAGGGCTGCCAGAAGTACGATGACTCGCCTAGACATTCCAATCATGCTTATTTCATCCCAGGTGTACAGTTTCAGGAACGGACCCTGGAGGATTTTGCCACAATTCGCATACGCAGGGCATTTAATTTTATAAATCCCTCCGCATCCTTTTGATCGTAGGCACCCTTGTCATCCTCAAATGTGGCAATTCCGGGGTCAAACAGGCTGTGCGCATCGGATTTCCTGCCCACGACCTGCGTACTGCCCTTGAACAGCTTGACCCTCACCGTCCCTGTGACTTCCGCCTGGCTGGCATCAATCAGTTCCTGCAATGCGTGTCGTTCTGGACTCCACCAGTACCCGTTATAGACCAGTGACGCGTAGCGGGGCATCAAATCGTCCTTCAGGTGCGCGACCTCGCGGTCCAGCGTGATGGATTCCATCGCCCGACGGGCCTTGTGCAATACCGTCCCGCCAGGCGTTTCGTAACATCCCCGTGATTTCATGCCGACGTAACGGTTTTCTACAATGTCCAGCCTCCCGACACCATGCGCTCCAGCCGTGGCATTGAGGGTCTCCAGCAGGTGGGCCGGTGGATAACTTGTTCCGTCCAGGCTCACCGCATCACCCTGTTCAAACCCGATTTCGATGTACTGCGGCTGATCCGGAGCCTGCTCGGGTGAGCAGGTCAGTTTCCACATCTCCTCTTCCGGCTCCTGCCAAGGATCTTCCAGCCTGCCCCCTTCGTACGAGATATGGAGCAGATTGGCATCCATCGAGTACGGGGACTGGTGGCCTCGCTTGTGTTCCACGGCGATGTCATGGCGGGCGGCATAGTCCAGCAGCTTCTCCCGTGAATTGAGATCCCATTCCCTCCAGGGCGCAATGATCTGGATATCCGGGTCCAGTGCATAGGCGCCCAACTCGAAACGCACCTGGTCGTTCCCTTTGCCGGTAGCTCCGTGGGCAATGGCGTCTGCGCCGACTTCCCGGGCAATTTCAACCAGGCGCTTGGCAATCAGCGGGCGGGCGATGGACGTGCCGAGCAGGTATTCTCCCTCATACAGTGCATTGGCACGCAGCATCGGGAATACATACTGGCTTGCAAACTCGTCTTTCAGGTCCTCCACATGGATTTCACGTACCCCCAGGGCCTCCGCCTTGGCCCTTGCAGGCTCGACTTCCTGTCCCTGGCCGATATCCGCAGTGAAGGTCACAACGTCGCACTGGTAGGTCTCTGACAGCCATTTCAGAATCACAGAAGTGTCGAGACCGCCGGAATAGGCCAGTACAACTTTTTGGACTGATGACATACTATGCGTGTAGATGCTTGATTAATGACCTAGCAAATTCGTGCCTGATTATAGCTGAAAGCCCTAACCTGATTTGATAAATCGCACATGAACCCTGCAACCCAGCAAGACTTCATACCGGTTGGCAATCGTTTCCGCGGTTTCTGCCCGGTGGTCGTGGATGTGGAAACCGGCGGATTAAATGCAGAAACCGATGCCCTGCTTGAAGTGGCTGCCGTGCTGATTGGCATCAATACGGAAAGGCAGTTTTTCTGCCAGCGGACGATCGCGGCACATGTACGCCCGTTTGACGGGGCAAACCTGGACCCCTCTTCACTGGAAGTGAACAAGATCGATCCCTTCCATCCACTGAGGGTTGCCCTGACTGAAAAGGAGGCACTGGAAAAAATCTTCGCGCCTGTACACCGCCACATCCAGCAAAACCAGTGCACCCGTGCAATCCTGGTAGGGCACAATGCCTTCTTCGACCTGAACTTCATCAAGGCTGCGATCACCCGTACCGGTATCAAGAATAACCCCTTCCATCCCTTCAGCAGCCTCGACACCGTCACGCTTGGGGCACTCGTCTATGGCCAGACGGTCCTGTCCAGGATCGCTGAGGCAGCCCATCTCGAATGGGAGAACAGCAGCGCACACTCTGCGGTCTACGATGCGGAAAAAACCGCTGCTATTTTCTGCAGCGTGCTGAACAAGTGGGACGGCATGTCGTCCTGAGGGACGAGATGCGAGAGCAAGTGGCGCCTAACCGTCTTTTGAGGCAGCCTCGACCATTTTCTGCAACTCACCCTTCTCATGCAGGTCCAGCGTGATGTCGCAACCGCCGATCAATTCACCGTTGATGTACAGCTGGGGAAAGGTGGGCCAGTCTGCAAAGCGGGGCAGGTTTTCAAATATCTCTGGATCCATGAGGACGTTCACATAGGCAAATTCACGGCCGCAGGACTTGAGTGCCTCTGCCGTGCGGCTTGAGAATCCGCACTGTGGCATCTGCGGCGTGCCCTTCATGTACAGAATTACTGGATTGGACTCCACCTGATTCTTGATTCGCTCCAATACGTCCATCGCGTTGCTCTCCCTAGGTGCCCTAAAAACTGGCTTCTATTGTACTGTGAGGAGGCACGCTAGCAAGGCATCTATCCACATTGCGCTGCAGCCATAGTTCCAGCAAGGCCAGGTGCCACAGCTTGCTTCCCCTGAGCGGTGTCATGAATCGCTCCGGTTCAGCCAGCAGCGCGTCCACATATTCTCGCCGGAAAATGCCGCGTCGAATGCAGGCATCCGAATGCAGGATGTCGTGCATGAACTGCCTGAACCCGGTACGTACGTATTTCAGCGCTGGCACGGGAAAATAACCCTTTTCACGATCGATCACCTTGGGCGGCAGAAGGCTGCTGGCTATTTTCTTCAGGATATGCTTGCCGCCACTGCCCAGCTTGTACCCTGCCGGCAGGCGCATGGCCAGTTCTACCAGGTCGTGATCCAGGAAAGGCACCCGGGCTTCCAGGCCATGTGCCATGGTCATGTTGTCGACGCGTTTCACGGGATCGTCCACCATCAATGTCGTTACATCCATGTGCAGCACTGCACATATGAAGTCGTCCGTATCCGCCTCGCCCAGCAATCGCCTGACGCTGTCCGATGCAAAGTCCCTGCTGACCAGGTCCCGGCACAATGTATCTTTCATTTCAGCATGGCTGCGATCGAAATAATGCCTAGCAAAGCTGTCCACGCTGAACGACTCCTCTGCCTGCATCCTGGGATACCAGAAATACCCGCCAAACACCTCGTCCGCACCCTGACCAGACAGAACCACCGACACGTGCTGACTGACCTGTTCGGCCAGCAGGTAAAACGCGATGGCATCCTGACCCACCATCGGTTCGGCCATGTGTTCGACTGCCATGGGCAGGCGCTCAAGCACCATCCGGTTGTCAATGCAGATCCTGTGGTGGCGTGTGCCGAAAAACCGTGCAACCGCATCCGAATACTCGAATTCGTTTCCACGCTCTTCGGGCTGATCTTCGAATCCTGCGGAATAGGTTCGTATGTCCTGTACGCCGGACCGGTCGAGCAGGCCTACCAGCAGGCTAGAGTCCAGACCTCCGGACAGCAGCACGCCCACCGGAATATCCGCAATACGCAACCTTTTCTCGACGGCTTGCTGCAGTACCCTCTCGATGTCATGGCACCATTCCTGTTCGCTCTTCCCAGTATCTACCTGGTCTGCGCGCAGACGCCAGTAGCGTTCGACCTTGCTGTCACCCGTTCCCCGAACCCGCATGGTATGTCCGGGTGGCAACTTTTTCAGGCCCTGCAGGATCGTTCCGGGTGCCGGCACCACGCCATGCAGGCTCAGGAAATGGTGCAGGCCGGACCGGTCCAGCGAGGTATCCACGTCTCCAGCAGCCAGCAGGGCCTGCGAGGTCGATGCGAAACGGAAAAATCCCTTGTCTCTCGCGTAGTACAGCGGCTTGATCCCGAGCCGGTCGCGAGCCAGAAACAACTCCTGGCTGGCTGCATCCCACAGCGCGAAGGCAAACATGCCTGCCAGCCTCGAGACACTCGATGGGCCCCACTGGGCGTAGGCCTTGAGGATCACCTCGGTATCCCCTGTCGAGCGAAACGTGTGACCCAGTCCTGTCAGCTGGCGTCGCAGCTCCGGGTAGTTGTAAATCGTGCCGTTGAACACGATGGCCATGCCGGTGTCCGTATCAATCATGGGCTGGTTGGCCTGAGCCGAAAGATCGATGACGGCCAGGCGCCTGTGGCCCAGCCCGACTGCACCGGAAAAGTAGCTGCCTTCATGATCCGGACCGCGCCGCTGCAGTACCTGCACCATGTCCTGGATCGTCTGCGGCGCGGGTGCAGTCCCGTCCAGGCGCAATTCACCACATATTCCGCACATGAGAAGCTATGTCACCTGACCCCAACCTCCACCGCCAGGCGACTCGATGCGAAGACATTCACCCGCCCGCACATCTCGCCGTACCTTGCCAGGCAGCCTTTCACCGTTCAGGAAATTGGCCCCCGCCTTGCCCGCCTGACCACCGTTCAGCCCCCAGGGAGGGCGAATGCGCCGTTCAGACAGTATGGTGAACGTTGCCGAGTCAAGAAACTCGAGCTCCCGGATCAGGCCGTCCCCTCCACTGTGCAAGCCGAAGCCCCCTGAACCCTCGCGTATCGCATAACGCCTTACACGCAGCGGGTAACTGATTTCCAGCACCTCGACCGGGGTGTTTTGCGTATTGGTCATGTGGGTCTGCACCGCTGACAGCCCTGGCACATGCCTCGAGCCACCCATGCCTCCCGCGACGGTTTCGTAATATCCCCATGCCCGTCCGGTCGAATTACCCAGTGCGAGGTTGTTCATGGTCCCCTGGCTGCAGGCAGGCACTTCACCGGGAAGCGCCTCGCTCAGTGCGCCCAGTACCGCATCCACGATCCTCGAACTGGTCTCGACATTCCCGGCAGCCACCGCCGCCGGGCGGTTTGCGTTCAGCAGGGACCCCTCTGGCACCCTGAGCCGGAAAGGGGAGAAACTGCCCGCGCAGGCGGGCGTCTCTTTTGGCATCAAACACCTGAACACGTAGAATACCGCGGCAGCAGTCACCGACAGGGGGCAATTGATATTGCCCGTCACCTGTGAAGCAGTGCCGGCAAAGTCCAGTTCCACTTGCCCGTCACCCACCTGCAGAGCAACCGAAACAGCCAGGTCGGTACTGCCCTGTCCGTCATCCTCCATGTAATCCGTGAAGGCGTAGGTGCCTTCCGGAATCCTTGCCACGGTGGATTGCGCGATCTGCCTGCCGTAATCATTCAGTTCACCCAGCAGGTCCAGATACCGGCTTCGGCCAAAATTTTCCACTAACTCCTTCAGGCGCCGGATTCCGAGCAGGTTTGCGCTGCACTGGGCCGCAATATCACCCAGGGTATCGCGCGGATTCCTGGCATCCCTGAACAGTTCTGCGATGACCTGCTGGTCAATTTCACCGTCACGGCCGATGCAGGTTGGGGGGATGACCACACCTTCCTGATACAGACTCGTGGATACCGGCATGGAACCCGGTGTCTCGGCACCGATATCTGCATGGTGTGCCCGATTCGCCACAAAACCCATAAGCTGACCCTGTACAAACACGGCGCTCACCACGGTCACATCTGGCAGATGGGTACCTCCGAGATAGGGATCGTTCAAGGTAATAAAATCACCCGGGCGCCAGTTCCTCGCGGCCACGATCTGCTGCATGGCAAAGGCCATGCTCCCCAGGTGCACCGGGATGTGCGCGGCCTGCGCGCACAGTCCGCCCTGCGGGTCGAACACCGCACAGGAGAAATCCAGCCGGTCCCTGATGTTGGGCGAAAATGCAGCAAACCGGAGTTGCGCACCCATCTCATCACAGACGGCGTCGATCCTGCGAGCAAAGATGCTAAGCTCGATGGGGTTCACGGGTGGCGTACAACAAAATATTAAGTTTACCGGGTAGATTCGTTATAATCTGCCGCAGACAATACGCCAAAAAGGCAGATTCAAACAACCACTTGTAAGCAAAACAGGAGTACTTCATGAATCCATTGAACTCAATTCTCGGTACTATCATTGCAGGTACAATCGTTGCCATTTTGCTTGGTCTTGGCTTCACGCCTACGTTTAGCTTGGTCGGGTGGTCGCTTGCAGTCTGGCTACATGTCCTGGCTGGCATCGTCTGGATCGGCCTGTTGTACTACTTCAATTTCGTGCAGGTTCCCGCCATGGCTGATGCAACGGCCGACGCAAGTGGCCCGGGACCGGCAGCGATCGGCAAGTACGTGGCCCCGCGGGCACTGGTCTGGTTTCGCTGGGGCGCGGTGGTCACGTGGCTGACTGGAGCCTGGGCACTCGAGTACGTCGGGGGGTTTGTCAACAATTTCTTTGCACTGAACGGGGTTACCACAATCGGTGTCGGTGCATGGCTTGGCACCATCATGCTGTTCAACGTATGGGTACTGATCTGGCCCAACCAGAAAAAAGTGCTCGGCATGGTCCAGGCGAGCGACGATGAAAAGGCGAGGTCCAAAAAAATCGCCTTCATGGCCTCGCGCACCAATACGCTTCTTTCCATCCCCATGCTGGCATGCATGGTGGCGGCAGGACACGGTTTCTTTATATAGGTAACAATGTACAGCGGGCAGGGCTCCGCCCTGCCCTCATTCGCGATAAGGCTGAATCACCGGCGGCCCACGTGGCTGCCGTTTTTATTTGTTGAATGTGACAAATCGATGAACAACAGGCACATAATGGCCACTTACGCTCGCAAACCCGTCTCATTTGAGCGGGGCGAAGGCGTGTGGCTCTATCCCGGAAAGAGCAGGGAAGACCGGTATCTTGACGCTTTGTCAGGACTTGCGGTGTGCGGTCTCGGTCACGCCCACCCTGCGGTCTCGGCCGCGGTATCCGATCAGTGCACCCGTCTCCTGCACACCTCCAACCTGTACGGAATCACGCTCCAGGAAGAGCTCGCGGCAAGGCTTTGCGACCTGTCGGGAATGGATGCCGCATTCTTCTGCAACTCCGGCGCGGAAGCGAATGAGGCAGCCATAAAGCTAGCCAGGCTGTATGCGCACAGCAGGCAAGTTCAGCATCCTGTCATCCTGGTCACCGAGAACAGTTTCCACGGCCGCACCATGGCAACACTTACCGCCACGGGGAATCCCGCGGTACATACCGGGTACGAGCCACTGGTACCTGGCTTTATACGCGTACCCTACGATGATGCGGATGCAATGCAGACTGCGCTGAGCGACAACCCGGAAGCGGTAGCGGTCCTGATCGAGCCGATTCAATGCGAGGGTGGAATCTGCATCCCGACTCCCGGATTTCTGGCTGAACTGCGCAGGCTGTGTGACCGCCATGCAGCGCTGCTCATGCTCGACGAGGTGCAGACAGGAACCGGAAGAACGGGCAAATGGTTTTGCTTCCAGCATGAAGGGATCCTGCCAGACGTCCTGGTCACTGCAAAGGGCCTGGCAAACGGCGTGCCGATCGGCGCATGCCTGGCAAGAGAATCCGTGGCCAGCCTGTTCACGCCCGGTTCGCACGGTTCGACCTTTGGCGGCAATCCCCTGGCATGCCGTGCGGCGCTTGCCACACTGGATACGATCGAGGCAAATGACCTGAGGGCTCATGCCAAGCGACTCGGTGAATACATGCTGGACAGCCTCCAGGAAAGGCTTTCCGATGTGGGCTGTGTGCAGGAGATTCGTGGCATGGGGCTGATCATCGGCGTCGAGCTGGCGCAGCCCTGCGGCCAGGTCGCAGACCTTTGCCTCGAGAACAAGCTGCTGGTCAATGTCACTGCAGAACGCGTCATCCGTCTGTTGCCTCCACTGATCCTGGAGAAAATGCATGCAGACCAGATTGTGGACATCCTGGTCCGCTGCATTCTCGAATTTGCGGGTTCACCCGTGAAACGACCGGAAGACCGACATGCATAGCCGTCATTTCCTCAGCCTTCTGGACCTCTCGCCTGACGAGCTCAGGACATTGCTGCTGCGCGCCATTGAACTCAAGAAACACCTGAAAGCAGGTCAGGTTCACACGCCGCTGGCCCGCAAGACCCTGGCCATGATTTTTGACAAGTCATCCACCCGCACACGAGTCTCCTTTGAAACGGGCATGATCCAGCTGGGTGGTCAGGCGATGTTTCTCTCCCCCCGCGATACCCAGTTCGGCCGGGGCGAACCCATCGAGGACAGTGCGCGGGTATTGTCGAGAATGGTGGATGCCGTCATGATCCGGACTTTTGAACACGACAGGGTGGAAATGTTTGCGGCGCATTCCTCCGTACCCGTGATCAACGGCCTGACCGACCTGTACCACCCGTGCCAGCTACTGGCCGACATGCAGACCTGGCTTGAGCATCGGGGCGACATCAGGGGAGCCACGGTGGCCTGGGTGGGAGATGGCAATAACATGTGCCATTCCTATATCAACGCTGCGCGGCAGTTTGACTTCAGGCTGAACATCGCCTGCCCTGAAAACTATTTCCCCAAGTCTTCGGTAGTCAAACCGGCAGGCGACCGGGTACAGTTGATGACAGAGGCTGCGGCGGCCGTCGAACATGCTGACCTGGTTGTCACGGATGTATGGGCAAGCATGGGACAGGAGAAGGAACACGGTGCAAGGCAGGATGTTTTCAGGGCCTTTCAGGTCAATGAAGCCCTGCTTGCAATGGCCAGCAGGGATGCATTGTTCATGCACTGCCTTCCTGCGCACCGGAACGAGGAAGTCACGGAAGGTGTCCTCGACGGCCCTCAAAGCGTAGTCTGGGATGAAGCCGAGAACAGGCTGCACGCACAGAAAGCCCTGCTGGAATTCTTGATCGTCTGATCCCGGCACCCGTATTGGACCGGGCACTCAGTGTACAGGTTTTGCCAGTACCAGTGAGAAATACCCGTTTTCAGGCTCGAAGTGGGCCTGCTCGCACAGGCCGCTCCTGGACAGCAGGCGCTGGATGGAGGATCGGGTATACTTGCGGCTGATCTCGGTAAGGATGTGTTCGCCTGCATGCAGGCGAATCATCTCGTCAATACCGGGCAAGGCGATCACCTGTGAAATTCTGGCAACCAGGTGCATCTCGATCTGTTCCATGGCTTCCCGGTATACGGCACGGTGTGAAAACGCCTGGAGCCGGAAATCGGCTCCGAGCTGTGCATTCAGCACGTTCAGCACGTTCAGGTTGAACTGCGCGGTCACGCCCTGTTCATCATTGTAGGCCCGCTCCAGCACATCCTTGTCCTTGACCCGGTCAAGGCCCAGCAGGAAGCTGTCTCCGGGTGCCATCCTCCTCACTACCCTGCTTAACAGTTCAATGGAGTCAGGCTCGGAAAAGTTGCCAAGTGAACTGCCCAGGAAAATATACAACACCGGCTTTTCGGGCTCGCGCAGAGCATCGATGCCAGCCAAGTATTCACCCGCCAGGGACTCAATCGCCAACCCGGGAAAATCCCGAAGCAGGCGCCTGGCGGACTCAAGGAGTACTTCTTCGCAGACATCGATCGTGACATACGTAGCCGTATCACGAAGGGCAGTCAGCCTGGAAAGCAGGATCTCCGTCTTGACCGATGTCCCGGCTCCCAGTTCAACACAGGTCCTTGGCCTGGTCATGGCAATGATTTCGTCGGCGTGCTGCTCAAGCAGTTCGCGCTCGGTGCGAGTAACGTAGTAGTCCCGGGTCTTGCAGATTTCGTTGAAGAGCCTGGAACCGGTCTCGTCGTAAAAATACTTGGGCGGCAGGCTTCTAGGTGCCTGAACAAGCCCTTCACGCGCATCGCGTCTCAAGGTCTCCAGCATGTCCTGACAGGACAGCGTCTTGATCCGGAACCGGTCGCTGGGCAAGTCTGAGGCCATTAGATATATTCTCGATTTCAGAGTAGCATTACAAGCTCAGGGACGACCTGCATAACCGGGCGGCACCAAGACTGCAGTACAACACTAATTCTATCCAGGCCGCAAACACACGCACGGCATACATCTGGTCCAATACTCTAGCAAGTCAACCACCAAGTTCGTACAGGGGGAGTGATGGAAATTATACATTCAATCTTGAGCCAGCTAAGCAGCTTCATATGGGGCCCTGTCATGCTGGCTTTGCTGCTTGGAGTGGGAATTTATCTTACGATTGGACTGAAGCTGGTTCCATGGCTGAAGATCGGACACGGATTCTCACTGCTTTTATCCGGCAAGGCTGACAAGGACCAGGGAGAAATCAGTCCCTTCCAGGCGTTGATGACGGCCCTGTCCGCCACAATAGGAACGGGAAACATAGCGGGTGTGGCAACAGCCATTTTTCTGGGGGGTCCGGGTGCTGTGTTCTGGATGTGGATTACCGCGCTGTTCGGCATGGCAACGAAGTACGGCGAGGCCGTGCTTGCCGTCAAGTATCGGGAAGTGGATGCAGAAGGCAGACGGGTCGGCGGCCCCATGTACTACATCAAGAACGGACTCGGGGAAAACTGGAAGTGGCTGGGCTTTCTCTTCGCACTGTTCGGAACGGTTGCCGCCTTCGGAATCGGCAACATGGTTCAGTCCAATTCGGTATCCGACGCCCTACACTCCAACTTTGGCCTCAGCCCCACCATAACGGGCATCGTTCTGGCCTTGCTGGTCGGCCTCGTGATCCTGGGAGGTATCAAGCGCATAGGAGATGTCGCAGGAAAACTCGTTCCCATCATGGCTATCGCCTACGTGCTGGGCTCGCTCATCATCATTTTTGCTAACTTCATGCATGTCGGCGAGGCTCTGAAACTGATTGTTACCAGCGCTTTCAGCAGCACGGCTGCCACGGGTGGATTTGCTGGTGCGGCTGTCTGGGCAGCGATCCGCTTCGGAGTCGCGAGAGGTGTATTTTCGAATGAGGCGGGGCTCGGCAGTGCCCCCATCGCACATGCGGCAGCCCAAACAAACGATCCTGTGCGTCAGGGCATGATCGGCATGCTCGGCACCTTCATCGACACGCTTATCGTGTGCACCATGACAGCACTGGTGATTCTGCTGACCGGTGCATGGACCAGCGGCGAGACAGGTGCATCCCTGTCAACTCTGGCCTACGGACAGGGCATCGCGGGTGGAAATTACATCGTCACGTTCGGTCTGGTCGTATTCGCTTTCACCACCTTGCTGGGCTGGAGTTATTACGGCGAACGCTGCGCCGAGTTCATTTTTGGTGTACGGGTCATTATCCCTTACAGGATTCTGTGGGTCATTGCCATCCTTACTGGGGCCTTGATCAAGCTTGAACTGGTCTGGCTGCTTGCCGACGTCATGAACGGATTCATGGCCGTACCCAATCTGATCGCCCTGGCGCTGCTGAGTCCGATCATATTCAGAATTACCCAAAAGTACCTGAAAAAACAACACGGTACGGGCACAATGGGCACGGACCCCGAGAAATGAGTACGCCAGTACACAGTCAGGAGGCGTTGGAAGCCATACGCGATGCAGTTCGCATTGCCCTGCAAGAGGATATCGGACCGGGTGATGTGACGGCTTCGCTGTCCAGTTGCGACAAGCTGACCGAAGCAACTGTCATCTGCCGCGACGAGGCCATCCTGTGCGGTCAGCACTGGTTCAACCAGGCGCTGCACCTGCTTGATGCGGACATCAAAATCGACTGGCAGACAGAAGACGGTTGCAGCATGCAGGCCGACACCACCGTCTGTACGGTACAAGGCAAGGCAAAGGCCATCCTCAGCGCCGAACGTACCGCGCTCAATTTCCTGCAGACTCTGTCTGCCACGGCAACCTGTACACGGCAATACGTGGAGCGAATATCCGGTACGTCTGCACAGATCCTTGATACGCGTAAAACTCTACCGGGCATGCGTTACGCGCAGAAATATGCCGTGAAATGTGGTGGTGGAATTAACCACAGAATGGGCCTGTACGACGCCATCCTGATCAAGGAAAACCACATTGCCATGGCCGGCTCGATTCACAAGGCAGTCACCACGGCCAAACAAAAATTCCCTGGACTCAAGCTTGAGGTCGAAGTGGAAGATCTTGAAGAGTTCAAGCAGGCCCTGCAAACACAAGCCGATGCGGTATTGCTGGACAACTTCTCCCTGCCCGAATTGCGACAGGCTGTCCGGCTCAACCGGGACAGGAAAAAACTTGAAGCCTCAGGCAACATCGACCTGAACAACATTCGTGAAACGGCCAAAACCGGTGTGCATTACATTTCGATTGGCGCGATCACAAAAAACATTCAGGCAGTGGACTTTTCCGTACGCATTTGAAACTGCTGTAACGTACGCTCACCTGTCCGAGCAGTCCTTGGCCTCTTCCCAAGCCTGCTGCATCTCTTCCATCGTGTAATCCCCAGGCTTCATCCCCTTTCGAAACAGCATTTTTTCAACATGCCTGAAACGGCGAACAAATTTGCCGGAACTTTTCCGCAGGGCCTCTTCTGCATTGACGTTCAGGTGCCGGGCCAGATTGACCACCGTAAAGAGTAGATCACCCAGTTCTTCCTCCTGCTTGACCTGCTGCTCGTCGTTGACAAACACTTCTTGCAGTTCAACGAGTTCCTCTTCAATCTTCTGGTACACCTGACCTGCATCCTGCCAGTCAAAGCCCACCCTGGCTGCTCGCCTTTGAATCTTTTCTGCGCGCAAGAGCTGTGGGAGTGCATCCGGCACATCGTCCAACAGACCACCTTCCCGGTGACGTTCATTTTTCCGTTCGCGCTCGGCATCCTTTATGTCATCCCATGTTGCCGCGGCATTCTCATCATCCTGGTTGAAAATCAGGGGGTGGCGCCGAACCAGCTTGTCACTGATGCTTTTTGCCACATCGTCAAGATCGAACAGATCCTTCTCTCTGGCCATTTGCGTGTAATAAATGATCTGTAACAACAAATCACCCAGTTCATCCCTGAGCTGTGCAAAATCCTGCCTGTCTATGGAAGCTGCTACCTCATAAACCTCTTCGATTGTACAAGGTACGATTGAAGCAAATGTCTGACGCAGGTCCCAGGGACAACCACGTTCCGGGTCACGCAGTATCTGCATGATGCTGATCAGTCGATACAGGTTTTCCATAATTACTCTACAGGCTTGCACATCCCATGCAGGTGTCGTTATACCACTACCCTGGTATTGGATGAAAACAGGATATTGAAAGCCGAGCCGGTCAGAAATTGTGCAGGAATCATCATGTACGAATCCCGAAAAAAAATATAGGACCATTGAAGTATTGTTTACGGCGAATTTATGTCTCTTTAGAGATAGAAACCGGAACTAGCGTCCCAGAAATTTTGTTTTCGGGCTTATATGATAACTTTCACTATGTATAATCGGGGGTTCTCGCAGTCGGGCTTGGCCACGAAATCAAGTTCCAGTCCAGCTGCAAGATGTTTCTTTCAACCAACAGGGAACCTTAAGATGACGACTAAAAATGATGCCCTTGCAGATTGGGTAGAAGAAGTAGCGGCACTTACTAAACCGGACAAGATTGTCTGGTGTGATGGCAGTGATGCTGAATACAATGCCATGATAGACCAGATGCTTGAAAGTGGTACCTTGATGAGGCTGAACGAGGAAACTCATCCCAACTGCTACCTGCATCGTTCCGATCCATCGGACGTGGCACGCGTGGAACACCTTACATTCGTGTGTTCCAAGAGTGAAGAAGACGCAGGCCCGAACAACCATTGGATGGACCCGGTGGAAGCACATGCAAAACTGGATACCCTGTTCGATGGCTGCATGCAGGGCCGCACCATGTATGTGATTCCATATTGCATGGGACCTATCGATTCGCCCCTGTCCCGTAACGGCGTGGAAATCACGGACAGCCCTTATGTAGTAGCCAACATGAAAATCATGGCTCGTATCGGCACTCCTGCGCTGGAACGTATTGAAAGAGAAGGCACATTTGTCAGGGGACTGCACTCCACAGGTGACCTTGATCCTGAGAAACGCTTTATCATGCATTTTCCAGAAGAGCTCTATATCAAGAGCATCGGATCAGGTTACGGGGGTAATGCGCTGCTCGGGAAGAAATGCCATGCCCTGAGAATAGCCAGCTGGCAGGCCCGCACCGAGGGCTGGCTGGCCGAGCACATGCTGATTGTTGGTCTGGAAAGTCCTCAGGGCGAAACGCATTACGTGGCATGCGCCTTCCCGTCGGCATGTGGCAAGACCAACCTTGCCATGCTGATCCCCCCGGAACAGTACAAGGACTGGAAAGTCACTACGGTAGGCGATGACATCTGCTGGCTGCATTTGAGAGAAGACGGACGTCTCTGGGCCATCAACCCGGAATCCGGTTATTTTGGTGTCGTGCCCGGTACCAACGAATGGTCAAACAAGAATGCCTACGATACCCTGAAGAGTGATGCGATTTTCACCAACGTCGGGGTGACTGCAGGCAACGAGCCCTGGTGGGAAGAAAAGGATGACGGTAAAGAACCGGCACTGGACTGGAAAGGCAACGCTTACGATCCTGAAGTAGGTCCTGCGGCACATCCCAATTCGCGCTTCACGGTTCCTGCCAAAAACAATCCTGTCTATTCCCGTATGTCAGAACACCCGGACGGCGTACCCATTTCCGCTCTGGTCTTTGGTGGTCGGCGCAAGGAACTTGCTCCGCTAGTCTACGAAGCCAAGGACTGGACCCATGGTGTACTGGTGGGTGCATCCTGCGCATCGGAAATGACGGCTGCAGCCATAGGCGGTGCAGGACAGATACGACGCGACCCCATGGCCATGAAGCCGTTTTGCGGGTACAACTTTGGGGATTATTTCGCGCATTGGCTCAGTTTCGGAAGCAAGTCCGACAAGCTGCCCAAGATCTTTCACGTAAACTGGTTCAGGCGTGATAAGGATGGAAAGTTCATGTGGCCGGGATTCGGCGAGAACATGCGGGTACTGGCCTGGGTCGTTGACCGATGTGAAGGAAAGGTCGAGGCGAGGGAGACCCCGATTGGCTTTTTGCCAAATCCTGAAGACATCAACACCGATGGCATCGATGTTTCCATGGAGACCATGCAGGAACTGCTGTCTGTAGATCTGGCCAAGTGGGAACAGGAAGCTTCGGATATCAACAAATATTTTGCCGAGTTCGGTGAACGCATGCCGGAAACCATGCTCAGTGAACTCAGCAAGATCTCTTCTGCACTGCAAAGCAAGGCTGCCTGACATCACGGTGCGTAGCCCCATAGCGGGCTGCATACGGGGCTACGCACCACCATGCCGGCGTGCAGCCGGGCTTTTCGCAAGCAAGGCCCGTGACGCCTGCTGAAAATACCCTGTCCACCCCTGGCCAAGCGTATGTCCTGAGCAAAATTGTCTCGGGTGGCCAAACGGGTGTCGACCGGGCCGCACTGGATGCTGCACTTGAAAATGACTTCCCCTGTGGTGGCTACTGCCCCAAAGGCCGCAGGGCAGAAGATGGCATGATTCCCATCCGTTACCCGCTGCAAGAACACGGCAGTACAAAATACGCCGGGCGCACTCATGCAAACGTCCTGCAAAGCCAGGGCACCCTGATCATCTTTGTACAGAAGCTGGAAGGAGGCACTGCACTTGCAAAGGACTATTGCCTGCAACTTGGCAAACCCATGGTTTCAGTCAATGCCAGGCTGCTGACATTCGAACAGGCAGCGGAGAAGACCTTGGACCATATCCGGAAATTCAGGATCAGTTCTCTGAATGTAGCGGGGCCCCGCCGCAGCGAGTGGACCCATGGCTACCGGTACGCCTATCAATGTGTAGACCGCATAATCAAGGCCTGCATACAGCCCACATCAGGATGACGCAAGAAACCGGCACGTCGCAGAGATGCGAACAGATAACCCTGGCTTGGAACTTCGATACATCATTTTGTCCCTGAACCTGCTGCGGGAAGGCAACCCGATGATATCCAGGCCAGCCTCACCTCGCGACCGGTGTACCTGCCCCTGTACTTGCGCTGCAACTAAACGCCGAAAACAAGGTCATACTGACAGGTGGCTTTTGCTAGAATCCCTGGGAACCGCATCATCTGTGCCCGGCACTTACAAATCAACAAAGGAGACAAGACTCATGAAAAAACAGACCATTCTTCGATCCACCATGGCTGGAATATTTGCACTGGGTGCCAGCATGGCGCTGCAGAACGCAATGGCCGTACCGGATGCACCCAAAAACTGGGAAAAATGTGCCGGAGTAGCCAAGGCCGGCATGAATGACTGTGGTGCACTAGATGGAACCCATCAGTGTGCAGGCATGGCTACTGAAGACAATTCCGAGCACGAGTGGGTCTATATGCCTGAAGGTACCTGCACCAAGATCGGTGGGACAGTCAAGGCAGTAAAACCCGCAAAATAAGCCAGCCAGGTGTGACGTGCAAAGCGGGCCTTCAACGGATTCCGAAAAGCCTTCTACCCCAAGGATAGGGGTAGGGCTTCGCTCCGCGCATGTCAACGAAATCCTGGCTACTCAGCCCGATCTGGACTTCTTCGAGCTTCTCACAGACAACCATCTCAATGAGAGTGGCTATGCGAAACAGCAGGCCTTTCTGGTCCGACAGGACTACCCGGTAAGCCTGCACAGTGTAGGCATGTCACTGGGCGGTACAGACCCGATCGACTTTGTCTACCTCGAGAAGATCAAAGCTCTTGCAAAAGAACTCGAGCCTGTCTGCATCTCGGATCATCTGTGCTGGACATCTTTTGAAAGTCACCACGCACATGACCTGCTGCCTCTTCCCTACACAGAAGAGGCGGTGCATCATGTGAGTCGGCGTATCAGACAGGTGCAGGACTTTCTGGAAACTACACTGGTCGTGGAAAATGTATCCAGCTACCTGGAATTTGCCTGCTCCACCCTCAAGGAATGGGAATTCCTGGCAGCCGTCTCCATCGAATCTGGCTGCAAAATCCTGCTGGACTTGAACAACATCTACGTCAGCCAGTATAACCATGCAGTCGATGCACAAGAATACATCCGGAACATCCCGCTCGACCGAGTTGCAGAAATACACCTTGCAGGCTTCGAACACAAAGGGTCTTACTTGCTCGATGCACACAACCGACGCGTTTCCGCACCCGTGTGGGAACTATACCGCGGGCTTGCAAGTAACAGCACTTCCATTCCCACCCTGATCGAATGGGACAATGAGCTGCCACCATTTTCCGTGCTGTTGGAAGAAGCGGAGCAGGCAAGGCGATACCAGCAGTCTGCAGCAGACAATCTGAACTGACTTGCCATGCATCAACTGCAATCGATTCAACGCCAGTTCTGGGACTGCTTGAGAAACCGGGACACCAACGCCGAATGCCTGCCTCCACTTTCCGAAGGCGGGACTCTGTCCAATCAGGAAAGACTCGAGATTTACCGCAACACCATGCGCTCAGCACACATCCGTGCGCTAGCCGGCATGTACTCATGCAGTGAAAAAATTCTCGGAGAACGGTATTTCAGGCAAATTGCAACCGAGTATTACCATGCAAATCCTGCAACAAGCCAGGATTTAAACCTGTATGGAGAATCCTTCCCGACATTCATGCTGGACTGGGTTCATAACCATCCAGAACTCGTCGATTACCCGTACTTGCCTGATCTCGCGAAGCTCGAACTGGCCATTGAACAATCCTATCGTGCGAAGGATGATCCGGATTTTGACTTTGACATGCTGGCAACACTCGACGAGGGCGACTACCGGAATATCTGCTTTACTTTGGGTGCATCGTTATCGATACTCGAATCTGCCTACCCTGTATACGAAATCTGGACAGCCCACCAGGAGCAGGATGAAGTTGAAGTCATCGGGTCGATAGATAAGCCCCAGTACCTGTGTATTGCCAGAGAAAACTTCAAGCCTGTAATCCACAAAGTCGATCAGGCAAGCTGGTGGGTGATGGAAAAAACCAGTAGCTGCCACACATTTGGCGAGCTTGAATCCCTGGCCCAACTGGAAAAGATGGACATCCCCTTGCAGCGCATCATTCCTGAGTTGATTCACAAAAGATGGATTTGCGGATACAAAATTATTGCTCGACATACTGAGTCCTGACCATGACATGCAGAACCTGCTATTCCTGCTAGACCGGATGAAAGATTCTGATACACTTGAAGCGCAAACCCCGTAACCAGAGAGTCCCATGCTAAGACAAATTGCCCTGATAAGCCTGTTCCTGGCCAGCCTGTTCTTGACTTCAAGCATACAGGCCTCCGAAGCAACCGAACTTGATGCTCAAACATTGGTGGATGCTGCTGCAAAATCTGTCAACACCTTTTCTATTGACCCGGACATGGAATGGTTCCGTCAGAACATGAACAGGGCCAAGGGAGTCTTGATAGTGCCCCAACTGGTGAAAGGCGGTTTCATATTTGGAGGCTCCGGAGGCAGTGGTGTATTACTTGCCAGGGGAGAAAACAACATCTGGAGCAACCCCGCATTCTACACCATGGGCACTGGTACGTTCGGACTGCAAGCTGGACTTGAAATTGCTGAAATCATTCTGATGATAATGACCGACAAGGGTGTGGATAAGCTGCTCACCTCTTCGTTCAAGCTGGGCGGAGATATTGGCATTGCAGCGGGCCCTATCGGTGCGGGTGCCAAAGCCCAAGTGGTAGACATCCTGGCCTTTTCCAGAGCCAAAGGCATATACGGAGGCCTGAACGTTGAGGGTGCAGTAATCAAGGTCCGTGAGGACCTGAACCAGGTCTACTACGGAAATGAAAAAAGCAGTCCCCGCTCCATACTTATCGAGCATTCATTTATCAATTCACATGCTGACGACCTACGTGCAGCGGTGGCCAAGCTTACTGCCCAAAGCAACCCCTCAACAGAACCCTCAACGGAGTAAGTCATGGCCTTCAAGACCATGAAGGGGCAGCATGGTTGCATGAACCATTCATGATCAGCAAAGGTGCCCAACCGCGTTACCAGTCCGTAAACTGTCCACCACCAACAGCAATTACCCCTGATCAACCATCCGACTGACATGATGGTCGCTGGCGGCACCAGTTATCTCAATGGCGATTGTACAGTTACGCCTGCGAAGGATATGAAGGACCGGGGAAGGATGTTCAGGCATGCAGGCAAGGTGGACGGACCTGGGTAGACCAGGGCGCTCTACCGTGTCATGCCACCCTAATCTTGATCCAGGTCCTAGTTCGACTCTTTTACAGCACCTGGACCATGCTCAGAGTATTGACAGCTAAATTTCTGTGACTGGTTTCGAGGGCCAGTCCAGTTCGTCCTCATCGACTCGATGAGTTTCCTCCAAGCCACGGCGAATCCATTCACGAACTGACGGATCAGATTCCACAGTACTGCAATAACCGGCGGCATCGTCGTCCAGATTCACCGGGATGCTACGAAAACGCATGACCACTGGAGCATACATAACATCGGCAATGGTAAACTCCCCGAAAAGCCAAGGTCCGTCATTCGCAAAGCCCTCCCGGCAATAACGCCAGACTGCCTGGACCCGGCCTACATCTGCTATCGCTTCCTCACTCAATCTGTATCCGGGAAACTGACGGCGCAGGTTCATCGGCGCTTCATTGCGCAAGGCGCCAAAGCTGGAATGCATTTCTGCGCTCACCGACCGTGCGACTGCCCGGGCCTCCGTGTCTTCTGGCCAAGGCTTCGAATCGGGAAAACGCTCACCCAGATATTCCAGAATTGCGAGCGAATCCCACACTTCAGTTGCACCATCCAGCAAAACTGGCACCTTGTCATTAGAAAACCGCTCCAAAAGAACTTGACGCAAGTCTTCGCTAAACAAGTCGTAGCGCTTGACCTCCACTGGCAGACCATGCTTGTGCACGTACAGCCAAGGACGCATCGACCAGGTGGAGTAGTTGTAGTCACCGATAATCAGTTTCATTTTTGCATGTGCACCGTGTAGCAGTGCAATTTTATTCCAAGTACAGGCATCTCGACCTTGCCAATCCCTGGGTGCTCTTGAGACAGTTGTTCTTGTTCCTGTGCAAATTCTGGTATATAGATGGTGGCTCTGATCCAGCGATTAAATGTAATTGAAGATCCAGGAATGAAACCATGTTAGAGCTTAGACCCAATTGTGAAGTGTGTGATAGGGATTTACCACCTTATTCAACCGAGGCTTGCATCTGCTCATATGAATGTACGTATTGTAGAACCTGTGCAGAAAATGTTCTTTACAATGTATGCCCTAACTGTGGAGGCGAACTATTGCCACGCCCTATCCGGCCTAAAACTGAACGCCGTGCCGGTGTAAGCCTGGAAAAACAACCCGCATCAACAACCCGTGTACATACGAAATACAGCATCAAGGAAATAAAAGAATTTACAGAGTCAGTTAAAGATATAAGCCCTGAGAACCGATAGGTATGAAATAGATTGGTCCTCATTTGTACCAAGTGATTTTCGCCATCCATACAAGCCACTTTCACTACCCGTCAAAAGTCTAGGCCTGAGTGCCTGATAACTTGAAATATCAGACATTTGATTGGCTTCGGTTCTATCCTGAATAAAAATTCCTTTATCCAGAGACCGCCTCGTTCTTGTCAACTGCCGTCATAGACGCGTCGCACCTCGTCGACGATGATCGTCAACCCATGCTCAATCCGGTTCCAGTCATCGGCATAACTGATTCGGATACACTCATTTTTGTGGGACCAGTCGTCCATCTCAAGTCCCGGGAAAAAATGATGACCAGATACCACGATAACCCCACGCGCCTTCAACCGTTCGTAGAGTACGGCATTGGTGATCGAAAGTCCCGGCATCCACAACCACAAGAAGAATGCTCCTTCAGGGCAGTGGATCAGGATATCGTAGCCGTCGAAACCCTCTCTCAGCAGTTCAAGGGCTCGTTTGGCACGCTCGGCATAGTGAGGTCGGATAACCTCCCGGGATAACGCAAGCATCTCACCGCTCTCAACGAGATCGGCGGCAAGTGCAGGGCCAAGGCTTCCAGGCGCAAGACAGAAGACCGCGTTGATTACCCCAAGGGCGGAAATGATCTCCTCTTTGGCAATCACGATCCCGGTACGAAGCCCTGGCATCCCAAGTTTCGAAAGACTCATACAGAGAACCATGTTGTTATCCCAGACGGGTTCCGCATCGCCGAACACAATGCCAGGAAAGGGCAGTCCGTAGGCACTGTCCACGATGAGCGGTACGCCACGGGCACGGGCAAATACGCCAAGGCGCCGCAACTCCTCATCGGTCACGACGTTGCCAGTCGGATTTGTGGGCCGCGATAGGCAGATTGCAGCCACGTCGTTTACGGCTTCCAGACCCTCAAAGTCCACTCCATACTTGAACAGCCTGTCTCCCAGCTTGTTAATGGTTGAGCGACACGACGTCAACAAGCCCGGGATAAACCCCACATCCGTGTACCCAATGTATTCAGGCGAGAGCGGCAAGAGAATTTGACCGGCTTGGTGTCCGTTCCCACCAACTCCAGACTCCGCAAACAAGTTGAACAAGGCGAGAAAGGCAGATTGACTGCCGTTGGTGACAGCGATATTGCGTTCGCTCAACTCCCATCCCTGCTCGCGTCGGAGCAGGCTGGCAAGTGCGCGGGCGAAGCCTCGATGCCCCTCCGGTGCGTCGTAGGTCCCGATCGCTCTCTCGAATGCGCCATTGCGCTGCATGAGTGCCTGCATCCGATGCCGGAAAACCATCTCTGTACCCGGGATGTGGCTCGGGTTTCCACCCCCGAGATTCGCGATCTTGCTGCCAGCGTTCGCGACCTCGCCAAGATCATTCATGAGCGACCTTGTACCCGATGTGCTCATGAGCCGTTGACCGAACGCCGAAAGCATCATGGTCTATCCCCAATGTTCACTCGTCGAGATCTTCATAGTACCGCATATCAGATGAAGACGGCATAACTTGGTAAGACCGATTGCCCGTATAGATGTCCTGTAACTTTGTTCATATAACATGCACCTTTAAGTCATTAGTTCGAAAGCTCAGGAACAAAGAATGAAATGTATGATGAATCAGTGTGGGCCGATGCCTGATGGGTTGAAACTTTGGCAAGTGTAGCAGCCACCTCCTGCAATTCCACATTGGAATTAAGTGTAGGCAGTACACTCTTGATGTTTGTATTTGCTAGCTCCTTGCCTCATCAATCACTGGATGACTGCCTTCGTGTCTATGAAACCGTCGCTTCAGGTTGCTTGTTTCCCGGTACACACCTGAAGAGCCTGACAACCCGGCACTTAAGTAGACAAGTTCTTTTATGTTATGCTCAGAAGCCGAACAAAACTGTAGAGCAAGTCCCATGAACCCCACATTATTTGAAAAGATCGGAGGCAAGGAAATTGTCGAGAAGGCCTCACATTTTCTGTACGTCAATATCTTATCTGACGAACGCATCAACCACTTTTTTCAAGATATCGACATTGAAAAGCAAAAGCGCAAAATGAGCGCCTTTCTAACCTATATTTTTGGAGGCCCGTCTCTTTACATTGGCAAGGATATGCGTCGTGCACACAAGCATGCCGTTGAGGGCGGCTTAGGGGACGAGCATGTAGATGCCATGATGGAGTGTGTGAGAAAAGCGTTAAATGATTTAAATATTGATAACGATTCAATTGATGAAGTCATTGAGACCATTGAAAAACACCGTGACGACGTATTAGGCAGGTGAATTGAAATAAAGCAGTTTCATTGAAGCTCATTGAGTCTGAATCGGAATGTCAAGCTTTGTGGATGTGTGCCAGGGGCGACAGCTTTAACATCATAGCCGCAAAACCCAGCGCCAACTCCTTTATTTTCGTAGCAACTTAGAACGAACTGCTCGCAATCAGTACGAGGGCATAATAATTTTGTTATCCGGGTACAGGCGCAACGCCTCTTCGGTCCAGGGCAGGCAACGGGTGGGTTCACTGGTACCTTCAAGATCCGAGTAAATGGCGAGCTGCCGTGCAAGATTGCCAGCACACAAACCCATGATTACTAATTCCATGAATAAATAATCTTTCGAAGAAATACCATGAAATACTTTTCGGTCATGTTCTGTCTACTGCTGGTCGCCTGTGGTGGCGGTGGAAGCAGCGTATTGCCTGAATTGCCCACATCCATGATGGGTGAATCTTTTCAGCTTCCGTTGAGCGGTACTGCCACCTATATCGGAGATGCCTCGGGTAATTTCTCAACGTATTACGGCACTGATTTTGCAAACCGGCCCATTGGGTCAATCTCAAGGGGTGAGTACCAAGGCGATCTCAGGCTCATTGTTGATTTCGATAGCCTGCAGATATCCGGAGACATCAGCAACATCGACCTGCTGAACATAACCATCACCGAGCCTGGAAGCACAAGCATTCGGATGCTTGAAAATATTTTCCAGTCAGGCTACGTGATACGGTTCAGTGCTGCAGATATTCACGAGAATGGCCATTTCGTTGGCGACGATGTTGAAATCACGCATCCGGACATTGATACTGGCACTACCGATGGATCGTGGTTCGGGGTGTTCTCATCAGATCGTGATGTCAGAGGCACGCACAGCGGGGTTACGAATTTCCCTGGCGGCTCAAGATCATCATGGTTTGGAACATACCAGGGGACCAGGAATTGATATAGAGTACTCCAGCTCAGCGAAGTTCGTCTGCCAAAAGGGCGTGAGAAGCGGCTAGCGGCACCCTGAAACCGAAAGCATTTACAATAACGGCCAGCTTTCAATTTCTTTTTGCCATGCTTATTGCGTTCTTTACCACCCAGATAAGTCTCATCAATTTCAGTTGAACCCATGAACTTTTCCAATCCACTTGCACCCCATGCTTCACGCCACCTTTCTCTTTGTGATCTTGCGCAATAGCCTGCACAAGAACGGTTCCTTGGCCTCAGATTCTGAGTACGGCTCTGGCTCGGTTTGATGTGCAACGGCCTTTTTACCGAAATGGGCACTAACAACGAACGGGGGCGGGTACACAATCTGCACCACTTCAAAAAATCAGATAGATAAAAACGTTACAGGACGTCTTCGGATTTTGAAATGGTGGCTATGGTTGGACTTGAACCAACGACCCCAGCATTATGAATGCTGTGCTCTAACCAACTGAGCTACATAGCCACTCGCTATCAAGCCCGGAAACAGTACAGAATCGTTCCGGCAGATGTCAATGCTGCCTAAACATTGAATCGAAAGTGCACGACATCCCCTTCCTGCATCACATAACTTTTCCCTTCCAGGCGCCATTTGCCCTGTCCTTTCGCACCCAGCTCACCACCGGCTTCGATGTAATCCTGGTAACTGACCACTTCGGCACGAATGAAGCCTTTTTCAAAGTCAGTGTGTATTTTGCCCGCAGCCTGTGTGGCGGTTGAGCCTAACCTCACTGTCCATGCCCTGGTCTCCTTCGGACCGGCTGTGAAAAAAGTCTGCAGTCCAAGTAAAGCGTATCCGGTGCGAATCACCCGGTTCAGGCCTGGCTCGTCCAGTCCAAGTTCACCCAGGTACATCCGCTGATCGGTTTCCTCGAACTGCGCAAGCTCTGCCTCGATTTTGGCACACACAGGAATCACCTCCATAGATTGCCTGCTGGCGTACTCCTGCAAATGGGCCAGATGTTCATTGTCTTCAAACCCGTCTTCCGCAACATTTGCTACAAAAAACATCGGCTTCCCGGTAAGCAGCTGCAGCGCATCCAGACACGGTACCTGTTCATCGCCCGGCTCAAATTTCCGGGCAAGATGTTCGTCCTCCAAGTGTTTTTTCAGGTCTTCGTACACACCCACCTGCAAAAGCGCCTCCTTGCAGCCTGATTTCGCAAGACGCTGCGTTTTACCTATGGCTTTTTCCACGGTCTCAAGATCAGCCAGGAGAAGCTCCATGGTGACGGTCTCCACATCTGAGACCGGATCGACGTTCGCACTGACATGAGTCACATTTTCATCCTCGAAACACCTCACAACCTGTGCAATCGCATCCGTTTCACGTATATGCCCCAGGAACTGGTTACCAAGTCCTTCACCCTTTGATGCGCCTGCAACAAGACCTGCTATATCGATGAACTCAATCGTGGTCGGGACAACCCTGTCCGACTCCGCAATCCGCGCGAGCGCGTCAATCCTGGGGTCAGGTACCGGTACGACACCTACGTTCGGGTCGATGGTACAAAACGGGTAGTTCTCTGCGGCTACCCGGGTTGCTGTGAGCGCATTGAAGAGGGTCGACTTGCCTACATTGGGTAAGCCTACTATTCCGCATTTAAATGCCATGCTTACTGTCCGGTGTGGAGTCTCTTCATGGCAGCCTGTGTATCACCATTAAACAGATCATCCAGTACCGCGATAGCATCGTCGATAGCCCTGTTGATTGCGGCATGCTCCTGACTGCCCGGCTTTTCGAGTACATACCCTGTTACATCGTCTTTACATCCGGGGTGTCCGACCCCAAGGCGCAGTCGCAAAAATTCTGGACCCAGGTGCGCAAAGGTACTACGCAACCCGTTGTGTCCCCCGTGGCCGCCTGCCCATTTAAGCCTCGCAGTACCGTTCGGCAAGTCAATCTCGTCATGTACAACCAGCATTTTTTTTACTGGAATATCATAGTAATGCGCAAATGAACGCAACGAGGCCCCGATCTTGTTCATGTAGGTCAACGGCTTCAGCAACCAGATCTTTTCACCTTCATGAAGGAAGTCCGTTACTTCGGCCTTGAATGCAAGCTTGCGACTGAATTCGACGCCATGCTTTCTTGCAACGGCATCCGCAAACCAAAACCCGGCATTGTGCCGGGTCTGTAGATGTCTTTCATCCGGATTGCCTAACCCAGCGATCAGCCGAATGCCGTTACGCATGGACACAATGGATCAGGAATCATGGAGAGTCTGACTCGCCCTCCTCCAGTTCAGCAGATTCATCTGCCTGTTCATCTTCTTCTTCCTCAGATTGAGGAGCGGTACGCTTTGCATGGACTGACACCACGGCATGATCGTGCCCCTCTCCATGAGCGAGTTCCACGATAGTAACTCCCTCAGGGACCTTGATTTCACTTAAATGAATGGCCTCGTTGAGCTTGAGATCCTGAACATCCACTTCAATAAACTCAGGGAGATCTTTTGGCAGGCAGGTGATTTCCAGTTCAACAAAATTGTGGCTCAGCACACCACCCTCCAGCTTGACTCCATGACAGGTATCCTCGTTGATGAAATGCAGTGGTACATGCACATTAATCTGGGTATCCTCTCGCACACGCAGCAGGTCCACATGCAGGATGGCAGGCTTGTAGGGATGCCGTTGCAGTTCCCGCAGGATTGCCTTCTGAGGCTTGCCATCCACCTCGACTGTCAGAACATGTGAATAGAATGCCTCGTCTTCGAGGTTATGCATCAGGATGTCATGTTCAAAGCTTACCTCGGCAGGAGGCTCCCCGCCTCCATAGAGGACTCCAGGCACCATGCCGGCCGCTCGCAACCTCCTGCTCGCGTTGGTACCGCGTTCGCTACGCAGGCTTGCTGTCAACTTGAAATCAACGTTCATTCATTCTCTCCAACTTCTCGTTGCCTTGCTCACCATGAGCCCGAAACAACTCAGTCCATGTAAAGGGTGCTGACCGATTCTTCCTGATTAATGCGTCGCATGGACTCGGCAATCAGTGCCGAGACTTCCAATTGGCGTATTTTACCGCATGCCCTGGCATCTTCGCGTAGCGCAATTGTATCAGTGACAACCAATTCATCAAGTTCAGAATTTTCTATGTTTTCTACCGCTTTTCCCGAAAGCACAGGATGAGTAGCATACGCTTGGACTGTATTGGCCCCGTGCTCTTTCAAGGCACTCGCTGCCTGGCACAGTGTACCTGCAGTGTCTACCAGATCATCAATGATGAAGCAGTCCTTGCCTTCCACATCACCGATAATGTGCATCACCTTAGCCTGGTTGGCCTTAGGCCGGCGTTTGTCAATGATGGCCAGGTCCGCATCATCCAGCCTTTTTGCCAGAGCCCTGGCGCGCACCACACCACCAACATCAGGTGATACCACAATCAGATTGGAGTGCTTGCGCTTGTAAATGTCCCCGAGCATCACTGGCGATGCATAGATATTGTCCACCGGTATATCGAAAAACCCTTGGATTTGATCTGCATGCAGATCAACCGTGAGAACCCGGTTGGTTCCTACACTTGATAGCAGGTTGGCAATCACCTTGGCAGAGATGGGAACCCGTATCGAACGTACGCGCCTGTCCTGGCGAGAATAACCGAAATATGGAATCACTGTGGTTATGCGTTCAGCCGATGAACGCCTCAAGGCATCCACGATGATCAGCAACTCCATGATGTGGTCATTCGTCGGCAAGCTCGTCGGTTGCACGACAAAAACATCCTTTCCACGTACATTTTCCTGTATTTCAACCTGAACCTCGCCGTCGCTGAACCGGCTTATCAAGGCCTTGCCCAAGGAAACATTCAGATAGTCAGCCATATCCTGGGCCAGCTTGGGATGCGCATTGCCGGAAAATACCATCAGGTTGCTGTCTACCGGCAAAACTCTTTCACGAATCATATTGGTACGATGCCTTATGCGCCAAAGAAACAAAGATTGGCTGGGCCGGCAGGATTCGAACCTGCGAATGCCGGGATCAAAACCCGGTGCCTTACCGCTTGGCGACGGCCCAAACTCGTTGCGAACTATACCTAATTATACTGACTTATCGAACATGCTGGAGAATGATTCATGCCTTTCGCCACAAAAACCGTGAAATCTGACGGGCAGTCTGCGGCAATTTCCTCGACCTGGCTCCGGGACCGGCCGCATGCAAACAGGCAGCTTCCCGAACCCGTGAGCCGTACCTGCAGATGCTGACTCAACCACTGCCAGGCACGTTCGACCTGTGCGTGCCGTCGGGCAATCGGCTCGAAGACATTCCCTGCCTCTCGCAGCGAGAAATCGCGGAACAGGACAGGTGCGCAATCCCGCTGCAGGCTTGGATCCGCAAACATCTGCCGGGTGTCAAGATGCACGCCCGGATATACAATCACATACCAGGCTTCAGGAAGATTCACCGCGTGCAGCGGCTCGCCAACCCCTTCCACCCAGCTTGCCTTGCCCCGGATAAAAACCGGTACATCAGCACCGAGTTGTGAACCCAGTTTCTCAAGTCTTCTTCTGTCCAGACCGCAGTTCCATAGCTTGTTGAGAGCAAGCAACACCGTGGCAGCATCCGAACTGCCCCCTCCCAGACCCGACCCTTTCGGAATGACCTTTTCCAAGTGAATGTCTGCGCCATACCCCATGGAGCATGCGTCTTGCAGGAGTCGTGCAGCCTGTACAGCCAGATCGCTATCACTGGAAATACTGCGATCAGAATTGACGCACCGAATTACACCGTCATCGCGTATGCGAAAGTTCAACAGGTCACAAATATCGACAAACTGGATTGCAGTCTGAAGCAAATGGTATCCATCGTTGCGGCGCCCGGTTATATGCAAAAAGAGATTCAGCTTCGCTGGAGCAGGCCAGGTCTGGGCGATCCCTACTGGCTGACGACCGGTATTCATCACACGATTCCCCGTCAGGCCTGACTCAGGCCATCACAGTGCGGCAGCGTTTCGGAGCCATTTGTCAATAATGATTTTCGCATTCAGCGCAGGACTGGTAATTCTGATGAATGCGGGCAGTGCCGGCTTGCCTTCATGATAACGGTCATAGCCTATGTCCCACCCGGACTGCCTGAGACGTCTCAGGCGGCCCTGCTCATCCAGTTCCAAGATCGAGTAGACCTGCCCCGGATCCGGCACACCCCGCACCCAGTAATGCAGGCCGTTGACAGGCAGCGCAAACCCGAGCAGGTCCTGCATCAGGATCTCAGGGTCCTGTGCAGCATAATGCTCTCCTTTGGACGTATTCAGCTGAACTTGACCATCCTGAACGGAGATTACTGCGACTTTTCTGCCCAATGGACCCAACAAATCGATATTGAATTCCTCCTGCTGCTGGTGCCAGCGTACTCCCGCACGAAATCCCTCGTTATTGGATTTTCCGGCGATGCGCCCTTTCAGCTTCCAACTCGACAGCTTGTCCAGTTGTGCATGGTGGACTTCCCATGCAGCCAACCTGGTTGTCGTCAGCTCGACGGGCGAAGCATGCTCGCGAACCACGACACAACTGGCCTGTACACACAGCAAGACCCAGACAATTCCAGTCCGCCACATCCAGCAGCGCATCCTACATCTCAAGCTTCGATTTCAATTCCAGCAGATACTCCTCGTCCGGAAACTGCTTGAGTACCTTCTGCATCATGTCCCGTGCCTCCTGGTAATCTCCCTGAGCCCAGAACAGCTCCACCAGGTGTCCACCGATCTCAGCATCCTCAAGCAGCCGATACGCCTTGCGCAGATACATTTCTGCCTGCTCATAATTACCCAATCTGAACTGCACCCAGCCCATGCTGTCAATGATCGCGGGGTCATCCGGTCGAATTTCAAGGGCACGCTGGATGTACTCCAGGGCTTCATCTATTCTGAAATTACGATCTGCAAGGGTATAGCCCAGGGCATTCAGAGCCATGGCATTGTCAGGCTCCTGCGACAAGATGGCCTTCAGGTCTGACTCCAGCAAGTCTATGCGGTCGATTTCTTCAGCCATCAATGCCCGGGCGTACAGCAGGTCACTGTGCCCCGGAAACTCCTGCAGACCCTTGCTGTAAATATCCATGGCGGCAACATAGAGCTTCTGGCTGTACAACAGCTGCCCCTCGATGAGATACACCTCTACAATATCCCCGGAATCATCCAGCCCGTGGCGAACTTCTTCCAGGTACTGCTGTGCTTTGTCCAGGCTGTCGTATTCAGCATACAGGAACGCTATGCGGCTTTTGGCATCAAGAAAATATTGCCTTTTTTCTATTTTTTCGTACTCGGCAATCGCAGCTGTCAAGTCCTGCTGTGCCTCAGCTATGCGCCCCAGGTAGTAATGTCCCTCATCCTTGCGCTGATTGCGCTCTACCAAGCGACTGAAACTTGCCCGAGCAGCAGCATACCGCCCGAGCTGGAACTGCAGAAGTCCCAGGGTATGGATGAGTTCGCTGTCATTGGGGTTCTCCGCATGCAGCAACTTGAACTCGGCCACGGCTTGCTCAAATTTCTGTGCCGCAAGCAGCATTCGCGCATAGGACAAGCGAATCTCGCGATTGTCAGGCGTATGTTCGACTATGCGCTTCATCTCCCGAAGGGCCTCGTCCGTTTCCTCAAGCTCCATCAGTGCCTGAGCATGCATGACGTCCGCTTCCAGCAGATCAGGCTTCAGCTTCAGTGCAAGCTGGCTTTCATGGACTGTGCGCATATAATCCTTGGCTTGGAATGCAATACTGGCTAAAGTGAGGTGTCCGTAAGGATTTTCAGGAAATTTCTCCACCAGCCTCTCAAGCAATAATACTGCCTGGGCCGTGTCGGGCTCACGGGCAAGCACGGCACCTATGATGCTATAGCCCTTGGCCGGGGAGTCCTGCGCAAACGACATAATTTGTTCAAAGTTCACTGCTGCCCTGTCAAGATTGCCACTGCGCAGTTCCAGCACACCTAGAATTTGACTGATCTTCAGGTTGTCTCCGGCCAGCTCTGACCAGCGATAGGCTGCTTCAAGCCCGGACTCCCAGTCCTTGGCCACCATGGCAATACGTGTGGCTCGCTCGGCAATGGCCGGGTCATCACTCAGGTGTGCAGCACGGACATAATGCTCCAGGGCCTGATCGACATCACTGAACTGCCCTGAGAGCTCTCCCAGCAGCACTTCATAAATCAGGTCAGAGCGGTCACGGTATTCGGAGTCCGGGGTCTCGCTGATTTTCAGTGCCCGATCCGGGTCTGCCAGGGTATCCTCTCCGCTGTCGCCAGTTTGCAGGGAAGTGCAGCCGGACAGGATCATACCCGTCACAAGCATCACGGGCATGAACAAGGCCCGTTGTTTTGTGAAATCGACCTTCAACTTGCTGTGTTGAGTTACTAGCTCAATTAGACTATACGTAATATTACTCCAGATAACTGGGCAATACACATGCATATGACAGAATTTGCAGTTACCAGGGGCCATCGGGCCATGCCCGATACAAGACGACCTGACCACTGCGTATCTGACACGTATACTGCCTGTTTTCATGCATTTACTCACACTCGGCATTAACCACACCACCGCACCTGTACAGGTGCGAGAACTCGTGGCGATCAGTGACCAGAACCTGAAAACGGCTCTGCAAAACCTGATTGAGGTACCCCAGGTGGATGAAGCTCTGATTATCTCGACCTGTAACAGAACCGAACTGTACTGCAATGTCACGCATGAACTGGAAGGCAGAAGGGGTATTCTGAACTGGCTGAACACCTTTCATGGCTTGAATTCCGAACATACCGCTGCGTATTTGTATGATTACCTTGACCGATCTACGGTGCGCCACATCTTCCGAGTGGCATGCGGACTGGACTCCATGGTGCTTGGAGAACCGCAGATTCTGGGACAGCTGAAATCAGCGTACCAGAGCGCTTCCAGTGCAGGAACACTGGGAAGGAATCTGAACCAGCTTTTCCAGCATGCCTTCAGTGTTGCAAAGAAGGTGCGCACTAATACAGAAATTGGGGCAAACCCGGTGTCGGTGGCATCGGCTGCTGTCTCGCTTTCAAAAAAAATATTTGGGGAACTAGGGCATCATTCCGCCCTGCTCATCGGCGCAGGCGAAACCATTGAACTTGCAGCTGAATACTTGAAGGCAGCGGAAATTCGAAGAATCATCGTAGCAAACCGAAGCATAGAACGCGCCCAAGACATTGCTGACAGGGTAGACGGCCGCGGAATAGGCCTGGGTTATGTGGAAGAAGTACTGCCCGAATCGGAAATAGTCATCACCGCCACGGCAAGTTCGCTGCCCATACTCGGAAAGGGACTCGTGGAACGTGCCCTCAAATCCCGCAAGCACAAGCCCATTTTCATGATCGACCTTGCCGTGCCTCGAGATATCGAACCGGAAGTGGCCAAGCTTTCAGATGTTTACCTGTATACCATAGATGACCTTCATGACGTCATTGAGCACAACCTGCAATCACGCAAAAATGCCGTCAGGGAAGCCGAGGTGATGATTGCAGGAGAGGTGGAAAAATTTTCCCTCTGGCAACGCGGACAAGGCGCTGTAGATACAGTGCGTGCTTTTCGCAGCCGGGTTGAACGGCAGCGAGACGACATGCTGGAAAAAGCGAAGAAGATGCTTGAACAGGGCAAGTCAGTCGATGAAGTCCTGCAATACCTGGCACACACCCTGACCAACAAATTCACGCACGACCCGACTGAAGCCCTGAATCAGGCAGCCAAGCAGGGAAAGAACGAATTGATTGAAGCCGCACGCATACTGTTCAATATCGAATCCGTGGATTCAGATGCATTCTGACCAGCAGCACCCACAGCCGGATTCAAAGAACTACATGGTAACCTGCCCCGATTATGAAAGATTCAATCATACAAAAGCTTGAAGCCATAAGAGGGCGTCACGAAGAAATCTCTATGGAGCTTACGGAGATGGAAGTGGCAGGCAACCAGGACAGGTATACCTCATTATCCAAGGAGTATGCCCAGCTTGAACCCATTGTGAAAAAATTCAATGAGTACCGGCGTGCAGCCGAAGACCTTTCTTCCACCAGGGAGCTTTTGAACGACAAGGATGAGAGTCTGAAATTGATGGCCATGGAAGAAATCGAGACTGCAGAACAGGATATCGAAAGGCTTGAAGTGGAACTGCAAACGCTGCTGTTGCCCAAGGATCCGCATGACCAGAACAATGTTTACCTGGAAATCCGTGCAGGGACTGGAGGAGATGAGGCGGCAATCTTTGCCGGCGACCTGTTCCGCATGTATTCACGTTATGCGGAAAGCAAGAAGTGGAAACTGGAGGTAATTCACAAAAGCGAGGGGGAACACGGGGGCTACAAGGAAATCATTGCCAAGATTTCCGGGGCAGGCGTTTATTCAAACCTGAAGTTTGAATCCGGTGCGCACAGGGTACAGCGGGTGCCGGTCACCGAATCGCAGGGCCGGGTACACACTTCGGCAGCCACGATCGCCATAATGCCCGAGGTGAGCGAGATAGATAATGTGCATATTGACCCGGCGGACTTGAGGGTCGACATTTTCCGGGCTTCCGGGGCAGGCGGACAACATGTTAACAAGACAGACTCTGCCATCCGAATCACGCATTTCCCCACCGGAGTAGTCGTGGAATGTCAGGATGAACGTTCCCAGCACAAGAATCGTGCTCGTGCCATGTCCTTGTTAAGTGCACGCCTGCTTGACCATGAGCGAAAGAAACAGTCTGACAGGCAGGCTGAAACACGTCGTAACCTGGTGGGAAGCGGGGATCGCTCTGAACGCATCCGCACCTACAATTTTCCTCAAGGACGCATCACTGACCACCGGATCAACCTGACCCTGTACAAGCTGGACGAGATGATGCAGGGTAATCTAGACCAGTTAATCCAGCCCCTGCGCAATGAACATCAGGCCGACCTGCTGGCCTCCATGAATGAACAGTAACGACATCACGCGGCATGACCTTCCAACAGGCAATCGATCGTGCAGCAGCAAAGCTTGGCGATGTCTGTGACAACCCCAAACTGGAAGCACAGCTTCTCATCTGTCACGCATGCCGCATCGAGCAAGCCAGGCTGGTTGCCCATCCTGATGATGAACTGCCTGCAAGGGAAGAAGAGATATTTGAGATCCATTGCTCCAGCAGGCTTGAGGGCAAACCCTTTGCATACATCACGGGAACCAAGGAATTCTGGTCGCTCGAACTCCTCGTAAACCAACATGTATTGATTCCCCGCCCCGAAACAGAACAGCTCGTTGAGATCGCATTGGAACTGATTCCTGACGGGCAATGCCTGCAGATACTGGACCTTGGAACCGGGTCAGGTGCCATCGCCGTGGCGATTGCAAAGGAGCGGGAATCCTGCAGCGTAACGGCCACCGATATTTCCAAATCTGCGCTGAAAGTCGCGAGACAAAACGCTGACCGGCATGAAGTAGAAATCACTTTAAGCCACAGTGACTGGTTCACCAATCTGCACCGGGCCCGTTACGATGTAATCGTATCCAACCCTCCTTACGTATCAGAAAACGACCCGAATCTTGACAGGCATGTTGCCCGGTATGAACCTCGTCTGGCTCTGATAAGCGGTAAATCAGGACTGGAGCATATCGAACAAATAATCAAGCATGCAGGGCAATTCCTTAACAGGCAAGGATGCCTGCTCATCGAGCACGGCTTCAACCAAGGAGCCGTTGTTCGCAGGCTGCTCAGTCAAAAAGGCTTCATCCGGATAGACACCTATCAGGATCTTTCCGGTCAGGAACGTGTCAGCTGTGCACGCGCCCCGTAGTGATAGACGGCTACTGAAGTTTTTTGCGCAGCAGGCTGTTTACCTGCTGCGGGTTCGCTTTACCCTTCGAAAGTTTCATCACTTGCCCGACAAAGAAGCCAAATACCTTGTCCTTGCCAGATTTGAACTGGCCCACCTGAACCGGATTGTCGAGTAAAACCTGGTCAACCAGCAATTCAATCTCCAGTGTATCCGTGATCTGTCTGAGACCCTTGGACTCGATAATCGAGTCTGCTTCGCCCTCGCCTGCCCACATGGATCGGAAAATTTCCTTGGCAATCTTGCCTGAAATGGTGCCGTCTTCAATCCGGGTCAGTAGCCCTGCCAGCATGTCACTGGTGACAGGACTTGAAGTGATGTCAAGGTTGTCCACGCTCAGGGCTGCATTGAGTTCTCCAGTTACCCAGTTTGCCACCCGCCTGGTATCGGCACTTGTTTTGCGTACTGTCTGCTCGAAATACTCTGCTACTTCCTTGTTCATGGCGAGAATTTCCGCATCCTGTTCATTCAGGCCATATTCGAGCCTGAAGCGTGAGGCTTTTTCTGCCGGCAATTCCGGGAGCTGCCGCTTGATATCTTCAATCACTTCGGACCTGATTACTACGGGCAACAAATCAGGGTCAGGAAAGTAGCGGTAGTCATCAGCTTCTTCCTTGCTTCGCATAGGGCGGGTTTCGTCCTCCCCGGCATCGTACAGCCGTGTTTCCTGAACCACTTCGCGGCCATCTTCAAGTACCCTGATCTGGCGTTTGATTTCAAATTCGATCGCCCGTTCCACAAACCGAAATGAATTCAGATTTTTGATTTCGGTGCGGGTGCCCAGCGCTTCCTGGCCAGCTGGCCGCACCGACACGTTCGCATCACATCGAAACGAGCCTTCCTGCATGTTGCCATCTGAAATTTCAAGGTGCCGGACAATCGAGTGTATTTTTTTCATGTACGATACGGCCTCCTTTGCAGAACGCATATCTGGCTCTGACACAATCTCAATCAACGGTGTGCCTGCCCGGTTCAAATCAATTCCTGTCTGATCCGAAAACTCCTCGTGCAGGGATTTGCCGGCATCCTCTTCCAGATGGGCACGCGTGATCCCGACAATCTTGCGGCCCCCCCCGTCTGACACAACCTCTAGCTGGCCATGCTCAACGATTGGCAATTCGTACTGGCTGATCTGATAGCCTTTGGGCAAATCAGGGTAGAAGTAGTTTTTCCGGGCAAAAACACTGCGTTTTGCAATCTTGGCATTGACTGCCAGGCCGAACATGGCGGCCATCCTGACAGCCTCGGAGTTGAGAACGGGCAGAACCCCCGGCAGGCCGAGGTCGACGGCACAGGCTTGGGTATTGGGTTCTGCACCAAACGCAGTGGAAGCCGCAGAAAAAATCTTGCTTCGCGTTGCGAGCTGTACGTGAATTTCCAGCCCTATCACCGCTTCCCACTTGGCCGTCATGATCCTGATTCCATTATTCGAAGCCCGGAGGACACCTTGTATGCCAGTCAGTCGCCTGCTGGTACTGGTGTGCGAAGTTAAGCAACTTGTCTTCCTCGAAATGATTACCGATCAGCTGCATGCCCACTGGAAGCCCCTTGTGGATGCCGCAAGGAATCGATACGGCAGGAATTCCTGCCAGGTTCACCGAGATGGTATAGATGTCTGACAAGTACATGGTGACGGGGTCATCCACCTTTTCACCGATTCTGAAAGCCGGTTCTGGTGTAGTCGGGCCCAGAATATAATCCACATCTTGGAATGCCTTGTTGAAGTCCTCACTGATGAGGCGGCGAATCTGCTGTGCCTTGCGGTAATAGGCATCGTAATACCCGGTAGAAAGCGCGTAGGTTCCGATCATGATTCGCCGCTTGACTTCGGCTCCAAAAGCCTCGCTGCGACTGCGATGGTACAAGTCATGCAGATTCTTCGGTTCCCGGCAACGGTATCCGAACCGGACTCCGTCATAACGGGAAAGGTTAGAAGAACACTCCGCCATGGCAATTACGTAGTATGCAGGAATTGCAAGGTCCGTGTTCGGCAGGCGGATATTCTCGATAATGCAGCCCTCCTTCTCGGCCCAGGCGATCGCACGCTCCATGAATACTCTTACCTCGGGATCCAAGCCTTCACTGAAATATTCATCAGGAATACCGACCACCTTTCCCCTCAGAGACCTGTCCAGTTTCCGGGGGTACACGGGCACTGGCTCGTCCATGCAGGTTGAGTCCCTGTCATCAAAACCGGACATTGCTTGCAGAAGATAGGCACAGTCCAGGGCAGACTTGCCAAAGGGACCAGCCTGGTCCAGGCTCGAGGCATAGGCGACCATGCCATAACGCGATACGCGGCCGTAGGTTGGCTTGAGGCCTGTTATCCCACAAAATGCGGCCGGCTGCCGGATCGAGCCACCCGTGTCTGTCCCGGTTGCCAAAGGCGCCATACGGGCCGCTACGGCAACGGCAGATCCGCCTGAAGAACCGCCGGGCACACAATCCGAATTCCACGGGTTCCTAACCGGCCCGTAAAAGCTGTTTTCACTGGAGGATCCCATCGCGAATTCATCCATATTGGTCTTCCCCAGCACGACACATCCTGCCTGCTCCAGCTTTTGCACTACCGTTGCATCATAGGGGGCAATGAAGTTGTCGAGCATTTTGGACCCACACGTTGTTTTCCCATCTTGCATGCAAAATATGTCCTTATGCGCAAGTGGTATTCCGGTCAAAGGCCCATGATCTCCACTCCTGATTCGCTGGTCAGCGAGCCTAGCCTGCCTCACTGCCTGCTCACCCATCTCCGTGATAAAGGCATTCAGATGCCTGTGTGCCTGCATCCGGGCCAGGAAATGCCGGGTAAGCTCGACACTGGAGAACTGTCGATGGGCCAATCCCTGCGCAAGCTGTCGAACAGAAAGTTCTTCCATAGAAAAAATGTGCAACCTGAAATTTCAGGGTTCTGGAGAGACCTGCCCGGAACCGCTACTCGATTACCTTGGGGACCAGGTAAAGGCCCTTTTCAGTGCTGGGTGCAACAGACTGGAACCTGCTGCGCTGGTCCGTTTCCGTGACCGTGTCTTCGCGCAAACGCTGGCTGGCATCCATGGGATGCGCCATGGGTTCTATACCCTGAGTATCCACCTTGTTCATCTGTTGTACCCAGGCCAGAATTCCGGGCAGGTCCACGGCATATTGCCCGGCTTCTTCCGCACTCACATGCAGCCTGGCCAGCAGGCTGATTTTCTGAATTTCCTCAAGTGATATGGACATCGCCAATCCCTATCCCATACGATGAACTTGCCATGTGACCGCATGGCTGTTCGACTTCATGCGAAAGTTGAAACCAGCCCATCCGATGCGACCAGATGTGGCAACACCCGATTCCGACAAGTGTAGGCATGCGGAGCGCTGCTCAAAACAAATTACCATATATCAATATGAGCTTGCTCAAAAATTTTGCCGCTGATAGAGTAGCCCTTCATCCCAATTAGGCATCAAACTGCTCATTCACCTATGTTAAAGCGCATCCTGAGCGTCTTCTCCAAAGACCTGTCTATTGATTTAGGTACAGCCAACACGCTGATCTACATGCGCAGCAAGGGGATCGTGCTCAACGAACCGTCCGTGGTGGCGATTCGCAACAATCCTGACGGAGGACCCCGTACCATTGAGGCAGTCGGTGCAGCAGCCAAGGGCATGTTGGGTCGCACACCTTCCAACATTGAAGTCATTCGTCCGCTGAAAGACGGTGTGATTGCAGATTTCACCACTACGGAAAAAATGCTGCAGCATTTCATTCGCAAGGTGCATAAAAGCCGCCTGTTCAAGCCCAGTCCGAAAGTCTTGGTGTGCGTGCCTTGCGGTGCCACACAAGTTGAGCGTCGTGCGATTCGCGAATCTGCCCAAAGCGCCGGGGCACTCAAGACCTACCTGATTGAAGAGCCGCTCGCTGCTGCGCTGGGCGCAGATCTTCCCATCAAGGAAGCATGTGGCTCAATGGTGCTGGACATAGGGGGCGGAACTTCTGAAGTGGCCGTTCTGTCCTTGAACGGTATTGTGTATTCCTCATCCGTCAGAATAGGCGGAGACAAGCTCAATGAATCTATCACCAACTACATTCGCCGAAATTACGGGGTCCTGATCGGAGAATCCACGGCAGAGCGGATCAAGCATGAAATTGGCTCGGCTTACCCTGGAAAGGAAATGCAGGAACTTGAGGTCAAAGGCAGAAACCTTTCAGAAGGCATACCCAAGAGCTTTTCCGTAAACAGCAATGAAATCCTCGAAGCGCTACAGGATCCTCTGCACGGCATTATAAGTGCCGTGAGAACTGCACTGGAACAGACTCCACCGGAACTCGGAGCAGATGTGGCGGAGCGAGGAATTGTCTTGACGGGTGGTGGAGCCTTGTTGCGAGACCTCGACCGACTGATAACTGAAGAAACCGGTATACCAGTGGTGGTAGCAGACGACCCGCTTACCTCAGTTGCAAGAGGTGGTGGACGAGTCCTTGAAATGTTGAATGACGTAGGTGCCGAGCTGCTAGCCAACGATTAGTACAGACGCTCAGAGTGGTTTTCTGGATCAGCCTGTGGATTGTACGAACTCACCACTGAGGAGGGCGAGCTATCAAACCTCTGTTTATCCTTGATTCCGCCCCTGCTGTAAAGTTGATTCTCTTGGCCATGCTATCCATCGGCCTGATGATCACCGATTATCATTACAATCGTCTAGGCGCCCTGCGTTCGGGAATAGGTGTAGTGATATACCCCATGGAATATCTGGCAGGACTGCCTTCAAGGATGTACAGCCAGGGCACAGAGATATTTTCCTCCCGGCAAGAGTTGCTGCAGGAAAATTCAAGGTTGCATGCAAAGCAAGTTCTTCTCGAGCGGAAACTGCAAAGGCTCACCGTCCTGGAACATGAAAACAGCCGTCTGCGGAAGCTTCTCGCCTCCACCAAGACACTGAAGAAAGAACAGGTCCTGATTGCAGAACTGATTTCCGTGGACCTGGACCCGTTCCGCCATCGTGTTGTCCTCAACAAGGGCACACGAGACGGTGTGTATGAAGGGCAACCGCTGCTCGGACCAAAAGGCATCATTGGCCAGGTGGACAAGGTAAGTCTGGTGCATTCTGTTGCCATTTTGATTTCAGATCCCAATCATGCCTTGCTTGGCGTTGTAGCCCGCAGCGGCCATCGAAATCTAGTCGTGGGTACCGGAAACGCTGACAAGCTCGAGCTCCAGCATGTTGTAAGCACTACAGACATAGCGATCGGTGACCTGATCACAACATCGGGCCTGGACGGTCGCTACCCACCCGATTACCCAGTGGCGCAAATCACGAAAATCAGTCCAATATCTGGTGAGGCCTTTTTAAGCGTTGAGGCCAAACCCTTGATGGACCTTAACGCGATCCAGGAAATTCTGCTCGTACTGACCGACAACCAGCTTTCCGGCAGTGGCGCAAAAAACCAGACAGGCGCCCAGTGAACAAGATGCAGACTCCAGGTCCTGTCATCATTGGTATCACGTTTATAGCCGCTATGGTGCTCATGCTGATCCCGCTTCCAGAATCGGTGCGCCTCTGGCGCCCCGAGTGGCTTGCCTTGACGCTCATTTTCTGGAACATGACCCTGCCGAAAAATGTTGGCATCGCGATTGCCTGGATACTGGGTCTTTGCGTAGACGTCATTCATGGCACCCTGCTGGGACAGCATGCTCTCGGATTTGCAGTGACTGCCTATCTGACCATTCGGTATCACATGCAGGTTCGGGAATACCCCCTGTATCAACAGGCCATATTCGTTGGAATCGTCCTGTTGCCCTACATGGGTATTTCATTCTGGATTCTGGGTGTTTTGGGTGAGGGATACGGAACATGGATGTACTGGGCACCCATACTTTCCAGCATGGTAGTCTGGCCAGGAGTCTACTGGACCTTGCGTGCGTTACATTGGAAACGCTGAACCGTTCTGCCAAAGAACTGTTTGCTCCAGGCTTGAATCTTGCTGGAAGCGATTACTCGGATGCTTCCCTTTGCCCGAGCCTTTTCAACTGTGCCTCAAACTCTATGCACGGATCCTGATCGGTGTGGCTAGGTGTGAAATACAGGATATCGAATGCCTCCTGAACACCTCTCAGGTAGTCTTCAGGACGGAGTGCCTCTGGTTTTACAGGAATCAGTGCCACTGACAGATAGGACGCGCGACGGTATATATTGCGCAAATGCATGGGGACCGCATAGTCCGTCCTTACATGCCCCCTTCCTGCAAGGAGCACAACCGGCGGCAGACTGTCTACCAGTGCCTGTGTAATGACACGATCCCTGTGCAATTGAGCACCTGCCATAAACTGGACATGCCCTGAATGGGCGTAGCCACAATGCGATTCGGCTATATCATCTTTCAGCTGTTGCAAGCTATGAACCGGAATTCCGGATCGCGTGGCAATCCCCCGGACCCAGTTGGCCCCTGCTTTTTCTGACGCTGCATGCAGGGCTTCGCTTCCAATATTACCCGCAACCAACTCAAGACCGTGACGTACAACCGCACGTAATACAGGTGCATACAACTTCCAAGGCCAACCCGCATTTCGTGTCTCAACCGCTTGCTGCAATAATCCGAGATCGCTCCAGTAAGCCGGCTGGTCCTGCCATGTCCCTTGTGCCAACATCTCCATCACAACCACAGGCCTTTCCCCGGCCTGTACAAGCTGGTCAAGGACTTCTGCCTGCAGCAGGTGATGATCCGGGTTATCATGCACCTCCCCCAACAAAATGTATTCATGCTGCAACAACTCGGCAAACAATTGTTCTTTAGAAATCCAGGCGCTCTGTCCTGTATCCCAGATTTTGCCGGTCAGCACATGGCCCTGATAAAAAGGTGCTTGCCAGTTGCTGGCGGCAGCGGGATCCTGAAGCAATCCAAGACCGCATCCCAGCAGCGCCCATGCCAGTGCATGAAATCTTGAAAAACGAGCTGTCATCAAATTGCCTGTCATGGAAATCGAGATTATAAGTAAACCCGCAAAATTGAAGGCTTTTTGTGTGCATGCAGCCACCCAGGAGTGGTTGTCCGTCGACACAGAATTCATGCGAGAGGACTCATTCTACCCGAAACTCTGCTTGGTCCAAGTGGCCACGCAAATCCGGATTGCTTGTATTGACGCATTAGCCCTCGATGATCTTTCGGCACTGTATGAACTCCTTGGGTCGAAAGCCTTGACAAAGGTCTTTCACGCTGCTCGCCAGGACCTGGAAATTCTTTATTTACTCAGTAACACGGTTCCGGCACCTGTTTTCGACACACAGATCGCTGCCAGCGCACTGGGGTATGGCCATCAGGTGAGCTATGCCTACCTGGTCCTCAAAATGTGTGGTATACAGCTGGACAAGTCCTTGTCGCGCAAGATCTGGACCAGAAGACCTTTACCTGATCGAGCGATTCGCTATGCGGCCAACGATGTGCGGTACCTGTCACCGATATACAAGTCCCTCAGACTGGAGCTTGCTGAAAGGGATCGAACTCACTGGGTAGATAATGAATGCCAGCGTTTGTGCCACGACAGGCAATACAAGCCTGATCCGGATAATTCATGGAAATCGGTAAAAGGGGCCCGAAAGCTGCTGCCGGTACAACTGGTCGTGCTCAAGGCACTTGCATCCTGGCGTGACAGAACGGCCATGACACGGGACAGGCCAAGACAATGGATCATGCGCGATGAAGCCCTGTGTGAACTGGCGGTCAAACAACCCGCAAGTGTTTCATCTCTCATGGAAATCAAAACACTGACTCGCAAACAGAGGGACAGGTATGCACATTCGTTACTCGGTTGCGTTGAGGCGGCTCGGCAAACACCCGAGAAAGACTGGCCATTATCGCTTCGGCATCTAGTGCTGTCCCGCAACCAGCGCAAGAACCTCAAGCTGGCAAGCCAGTTCGTCCAGGAACGCGCAAAACAACTGCATGTCCAGCCTGATTTCCTGGCCAGCCGGGCCATGCTGGTGAAACTGATCAATGGACTGGAGGCGCCTCATGCAATACTGGGTTGGCGGCACGACCTAATCGGGGAAGAACTCGAGCAAATTTTGGGTGAAGAATAATGAAAACTGGAGACATTACCGGTTATAATCCACGCACAACGTACAGACCAGGTAAATAAGCCAATCGGTTGACTGGCTCAACGACCCGGTACGGTTATGCTCCCGGAAGATATCAAGACTCTGATCGAAAATGGTGTACCTGACTCCGAGGTGTTCGTCACGGGTGACGAAGGCAAGTTCGAAGCGACTGTGATCAGCCAGTGCTTCGATGGGATAAGCATGGTAAAGGGGCACCAACTGGTCTACTCAGCTGTCAAACCCCAAATTGCCAGTGGTGCACTGCATGCACTGAGTATAAAGACCTTCACCCCGTCGGAATGGAAGCAGCAAACCGCAAACTGATCGGGGAAAGTTGTTGTGCCTGTTTCCATACTGAACCCTAGCCTGCCACAGTAAGCGGGATAAACAGTATCTGTCATGTCTGGTGTGCCGCACACGCAGGGGTTTAACGCTTTTGAGAGGAAATCTTTTGACAAACACTCCAGGATCATTTCCAGGTTTATAAGCCTTCCACCTCTTCAGGTCACAGCATATCTTGGAATTTTTACATCGTAAGGAAAAAACTTCATGAAAATCGAGACACTCGCGATACACAGTGGTTATTCGCCGGACCCCACGACCAAAGCGGTTGCCGTGCCAATCTTTCAAACCACCTCCTATGCATTTGATGATACACAGCATGGTGCAGACCTGTTCGACTTGAAAGTCGAAGGCAACATTTACACACGAATCATGAACCCGACGACTGCTGTTCTTGAGCAGCGTGTTGCCGCCATGGAGGGAGGCGTGGGTGCGCTGGCCGTATCATCAGGCATGGCTGCCATCTCTCATGCCATTTTTGCGATTGCCGAACAAGGTGACAATATCGTTTCGGTCACGACTTTATACGGAGGCACCTACAACCTGTTCGCTCACACCTTGCCTAAAATGGGAATTGAAGTCCGGTTCGTGGATTATCGGGATATAAGTGCCATCTCTGCAGCCATGGACGAAAATACGAAACTCGTTTTCTGCGAATCTCTAGGTAATCCGGCGGGCAACATCATAGACCTGGAAAAAACAGTAGAGGCTGCACATGCGGTCGGCGTGCCGGTCATGGTCGATAACACGGTGCCAACACCCTACTTATGCAGGCCATTCGAGTTCGGGGCCGACATCGTTATCCACTCGTTGACCAAATACATGACTGGTCATGGCACGTCAATCGGGGGCATTATCGTCGACTCGGGGAAATTCCCGTGGAAGAAATACGAGCAGCGCTTTCCGATGCTAAGTGAACCAGACCCTTCCTATCATGGAGTGGTCTATACCGAGGCACTGGGAGACGCGGCCTATATCGGTCGCGTGCGGGTTGTCCAGCTTCGCAACATGGGTCCTGCAATTTCACCCCTGAACAGTTTTTTGATACTTCAAGGCATAGAAAGCCTGCCCGTTCGCATGGACCGCCACTGTGAGAATGCGCTTGCCGTAGCCGAACACTTGCAGGGACACTCCTGTGTAACCTGGGTCAACTATGCGGGGTTACCCTCGCATGAGGATCACCAACTCGTACAGAAATACTGCAGGGGACATGCTTCCGGAATCCTGAGTTTCGGAATCAAGGGTGGACTCGAAGCCGGAGTAAAGTTTATCGACTCGCTGAATCTGGTCGTCAGGCTGGTAAACATTGGTGATGCAAAATCACTGGCCTGTCATCCTGCCACGACCACTCATCGGCAATTGAGCAAGGAAGAACAGGCAGTCGCCGGCGTGAGTGACGACCTGGTTCGTCTTTCCATCGGTATAGAACATATAGACGACATTCTGGAAGATATCGATCAGGCTCTGGCCAAGGCCAGCTAGAAGCGGTCGACGCGCTGGCATCAGAACCTCCATCTGATGCATTGCCCGCTGCAAAGAGACCAGGGTTGCCAGGATGTAGAGGGAAGGTCGAGTATTTCATTGCACGTCCAGTATGGCCGTTCGAATTCAGGCTGGGGGGTACTCCAGTAGGCATGCACAGGTCCCGAGAGAGCCTATTCGTGCTTCTCCCAGCCGCCCAGGCCTTCAGGTGCATTGTGCTCCTCCAGCTGATCCCAGACAATATAGCCGGAATCCTGTTCATATACGGCCCTGGCAGCATCATCGGGCGTGGGAAACGTACGCGTGGGCATGTCATCCACCCACAGGTCCCACAAGCCCAGGGGTTCCTGATGGATAACGAATTCAGATACGCTCGTTTTCAGTTTATACTTCACAAGGCCGGTTGTACCGTACCATAATCTCTGCGTGGACAAGGCAGCTTTCTTTTTTCATGGTCTTTTCCCCGACCAGATTGAGCTTGGCGACAATGCAGGCAAACCGCTTTGCAAGGTGTTGTTCGATGTGGAATTCGACGGAAAGTTCCACTCCCATCTGTTGGCAGATATCCGGCCTGTTGACGAAAATGACGGGGCGCCCGTTTTCGAGGTACATTTTGATCTGCCCTTTGAATGCGCCGGATTCCCCAGGGCAGTTGCAAGCTATTACCAGCAGGTGACGGGTCCCCAGTCTGCAACGATTAGTCACAGCGGGCCCAAAGGACCCATTCCCAACAGGAATGTTTACCGTGTACAGTGGAAGGTGTGTTTGGATGCCTGCCACAAGTTGCCCGACCCCAAGCCTCCACAACGGAGGATCGAATAAGCCGGCAGGCTACTAGGAAATTCCTGGTGGGTTCTCCACTACGCCCGGGATATGATGCTGATAGTTGCATTGATGCAGGCATTTTTGGTAAAAACTCCTGCTCTTGACCGAATACACGCCTTCCTGGAACCCCAGAAATGGGCGTCCCGTTGGCCTGAACAAATTACAGGATATGTTTATGACCGAAGAAAACTTGATTCGTCGCGACCAAGATGCCGGCTACATCATTGCATGGAAACGCAAGTACGAATTTGAAACCGGAAAGTTCAAGGATGAAACGATGACTTATGGCGAAGCACGCAAAAAGTGCGAAGAACTGAATGCTGAGAACCCGGAAAATACGTACTGGCCGGAAAAGCTGAAACAGGATCCGGAGTGGCACCTGGTGTATGAATAATTCATGCCATCAGGTCCCGGCCTCTATCTAGGGGGACAGCCTCTCCACCTTCCAATCACCGGACGGGGCAAGCGAATAGCGCAACCGGTCATGAAGCCGGTTAGGACGGCCCTGCCAAAATTCAAACTGGCTGGGTATCACCCGGAATCCACCCCAGTGCGTTGGGCTGGGTATGACTTCCTGCCCCCTGTATCGAATTTCCAGGCGCCTGTAGGCCCTCTCCAGCACCGAGTAGTCTTTTATGACCTTGCTTTGCTGGGATGCCAGCGCTCCCAACTGGCTGCCCCGGGGTCGTGTATGGAAATACTCGGCTGAGTCTGCAGCGGGTATCTTTTCGACGTGGCCTGTTATTCGTACCTGGCGGTATAGCATATCCCACCAGAAACAAAGTGCGGCAATCCGTGTGGATTGCAGGTCCTGCGCCTTGTCACTGTTGTAGTTGGTAAAAAACACAAAGCCAGACTTGTCATACGCTTTCAACAGCACCATGCGGGAAGAAATGTCCCCTGTGCGGCTGACCGTGGCCAGGTTCATCGCATTAGGCTCTACAAAGTCAGAGGCTAGGGCCTCTTCAAACCATGTGTGAAACTGGTCAAAGGGATCTTTCTTGGCTTTGCGTTTTTCCAACACTACTGCCTGATAGTTCTTTCTCAGCTTCCGAATGTCGGTGACCCTAGGCATCAAGACTCAAAGGTGCGATCACTTCAGTGCAACCCCTGTGCCTCCCAGCCCGCAATAGCCACCCGGATTCTTGGACAGATACTGCTGATGGTAGTTCTCCGCATAGTAGAATTCCGGCGCCGGGAGGATTTCAGTTGTAATGGAAGGATAGCCCTTCTGGCCTAACGCCAGTTGATACCGCTCTCTCGTTTGTTCCGCAATCTGTTGCTGTTCTTCGTTGTACACATAGATCCCGGAGCGGTATTGCGTCCCTACATCATTTCCCTGGCGCATGCCCTGGGTTGGATCATGGGACTCCCAGAACAATTTCACCAAATTAGCGTAGCTGACCAGTTCGGAGGCGAATACTACACGCACGACCTCATTATGCCCCGTCATGCCGGTACATACCTCTCGATAAGTCGGATTTGGGGTAATGCCCCCGGAGTAGCCTACAGAGGTGGAATACACCCCGAACTGTTGCCAAAACTTTCTCTCTGCACCCCAGAAACAGCCCATGCCAAACATCGCCAGATCCATGTCCCCAGGAAAAGGCGGGCATAGCAAATTGCCGTTCACATGATGCACATCCGTCACTTGCATCGGTTCGTCACGACCCGGCAGAGCCTGGTGCTTGTCTACAATGCACAATTCTCTAAACACGAGCGTAACACCTGAGAACAGACAGTGTGTGCGTTCACGCCTCCTGGCGGGATTTGGCCTCTGACTCCCTGAATTCACGCGCTTTTTCCTGCAGGCCCTGTTCAATGGCAATCGGAATCTCATCAATTCCCTGCCTGGCTGCGTAATCCCGTACATCCTGCGTGATTTTCATCGAGCAGAAATGCGGACCGCACATGGAACAGAAATGAGCAACTTTTGCCGAATCCCGGGGCAAGCTCTCATCATGCAAAGAACGTGCATGCTCAGGATCCAGGCTCAGATTAAACTGGTCTTCCCAGCGAAACTCAAAACGCGCCTTGGACAGGGCATTGTCCCTGAGCTGAGCACCGGGATGCCCCTTGGCCAGATCCGCAGCATGTGCTGCGATCTTGTAGGCAATAATTCCATCACGCACATCTTGCTTGTCCGGCAGGCCCAGATGTTCCTTGGGAGTGACATAACATAACATTGCAGTCCCATACCATCCTATGTTTGCCGCACCGATTGCAGAGGTGATGTGATCGTAGCCCGGCGCGATATCTGTGACCAGCGGACCAAGGGTATAAAAGGGAGCTTCCAGACAATCACTTCGTTCCCGATCCACATTTTCCCTGATCATTTGCATCGGAATGTGACCGGGTCCCTCAACCATGACCTGCACGTCATGCTCCCATGCAATCCTTGTCAGCTCTCCCAGCGTTTTCAGTTCGGCAAACTGGGCCTCGTCATTCGCATCTGCAATACATCCCGGCCGCAGCCCGTCTCCAAGTGAAAAGGCCACGTCATAGGCCTGCAAGATCTCGCAAATTTCCTCAAAATGCGTATAAAGAAAGCTCTCCTGGTGATGCGCCAGGCACCACTTTGCCATGATCGAGCCTCCACGCGACACGATGCCTGTTGTGCGATCAACCGTCAGCGGCACATACGCCAATCGCACCCCTGCATGCACCGTAAAATAATCCACACCCTGTTCAGCCTGTTCAATCAGCGTATCCCTGTACAGGTCCCAGGTCAGTTCCTCGGCCTTGCCATGCACCTTCTCCAGTGCCTGGTATATCGGGACCGTACCAACCGGGACAGGCGAGTTGCGTATGATCCATTCGCGAGTTTCATGGATGTGTTTACCAGTTGACAGGTCCATAATCGTATCGCTCCCCCAACGTACGGCCCATGCCATTTTTTCCACTTCTTCCTCGATGGAAGAAGCAATCACGGAGTTGCCCAGATTGGTATTGACCTTTACCAGGAAGTTCCTGCCGATAACCATCGGTTCTGATTCGGGATGATTGATGTTGTTTGGGATGATGGCGCGTCCGGCTGCGACTTCGCCGCGTACGAATTCCGGGGTAACTGTCTCGGGCAGGCTCGCACCGAATCTCTGACCCTTGTGTTGATGCAGTAATTTCTCGTAGCGGGTGTCCTGGCGGTGCTGCTGCAGCCGCATATCCTCACGCAGTGCTACATACTCCATCTCGGGTGTGATGGTTCCGCGTCGCGCGTAGTGCATCTGTGTGACAGCGCGACCTGGTCTGGCCCGGAGGGGAAGTCGATGATGCTCAAACCGCAAGTGCGCGGTTCGCGGATCACTCTGCCGCATTCGGCCATATTCCGAAGATGGTTGTGCGAGCAGTAACGTGTCATTTCGCTGTTCTATCCAGGCAGCACGTACAGGTGGCAGTCCTTGCATCAAATTCACCTGTATATCCGGGTCGGAATAAGGGCCCGAAGTATCGTAAATTGTTACGGGCGGATTCAGGCCCCCGCCAAAAGTGCCCGGGCTGGCCGAACAATGAACTTCCCGCATCCCTACCCTCAGATCTTTGCGGGACCCCTGAACATATACTTTATGCGAGTTGGGAAAAGGCTGCTCAACGTCAGTAGAAAGCTGGGCAGTCTTATCCCGCATGGAACTGGCAATTGCACTCATATCGTCTACCTTTCTCTATGGCGGTGATGCGACAGCGGCACAAAACCGCATGTCAGCAGGCCAGCGGCAAAGCATTTTCCCTCGCATGCGTTGCCTGGCCCGGCCTCCATAGGAAACACCGGCCAGATTATCAACGACCCGGCACCTTCGGCCCTTGGACTTGCAATACTAAAGGATAATGCTCATTGTTGCACAGGAAAAGCCATTCAAGAATATACTGACTCATGCAGAAACCTAAATGGTACAGACCCTGTACGCACCGCCCAGATGATTCCATCTGGGCTTCCCCGTAGACCCATGCCTTACAACGTTGCCATCATAGGCCCCTCTCGCAACAAACAGGGTACCGGACCTTACGTTGCAAAAATCTTTCATATGCTGGGCGCTCATTTAAGCGCAGTCGTCAGCAGTTCCAGGCAGTCGGCAGCGGGTGCGGCAGAGCACCTGAGAAAGGAATACGGAGACAACTGCGAGGCCTTTGCAGACACGGAAAAGATGCTTGAGAGCGTTCCTGTCGATATCGTGGCAATCTGCTCTCCCACCACGACACATCTCCAGCACCTGGGTCCCTCAGCTGAAGCAGGTTGCCACATATTCTGCGAAAAACCACTTTGGTGGCCAAGGAAGGAAGTGAGATCGGAGACAGATGCCCGGCTCGTCATGGTCGAGACCATCCGCCTTGTCCAGCTATGTAATAGAAAAGACATTGTCCTGCAACTGAACACACAGTGGCCGTTCACGCTGCCCGGCTACTACGAGTTAAGCCCGGAACACAGCCAGCCCGCCAGGGAAATCAGGAGCTTTACCATGTGGCTTTCTCCAGTCAGTGCCGGCAAGGAAATGATCGTCGATTCGGTACCCCACCTGCTCAGCATGCTGTATGCCCTGTTTGGGGGTGGACGGATTCATGACATCCACTGCAGCCGTACAAGTTCCAATGCAGCCGAGGAACTGCACATCCAGTTTTACTACCAGCACGCAGCAGGGGATTGCAAGACTGCCTTGTTCTTGAGTCCCACCGCCGAGATACCCAAACCGGCTGCCTATGCCATCAACGACAGGCGTGTAGACAGGCATGTTGATCTGCCAGATTACCTGATATCATTGAAGGTGCCCGGAAAACAATTACAGATCGCGGACCCTTTATTGTCCTCGGTCAAAAACTTTTTAGGATCCATACATTCTGTATCCGCCTTGGATGAAACTGCATTAATAGACGGGATGGAACACCTGTTGCAAATTTACCAGGCTGTAGGCACCCAATCATGACGGTAGGAAAAATTCATTCCGACAGTGGCGAAGTGCTGATCCAGATTTCACCCCTGATCCATTTCAGCAAGTTTGAACCAGGCTCGGACCAGGATATTGCACGGAAGCCCTTGCATGTAAAAGCGATCCCATGCCAGGTCAACAAACAGACAGAACTGTCTCCCCTGCATGATTTCATGGGCAAGCTACTCCAGCCCGAGGTGCTTGAAAGCCTGAAGGATTATGTGCGCTGGCAGGCACGATGGAGAGAAGGATTTGCGACAGGATCCATGACATTTGAACAGGCGCTGGAAACCGCACCGGGACAGGCTCCAGTTTCCATCAACCTGGATGTAACCACGGCCTGCAATTACCGGTGTGACCACTGCGTAGACATGGATATCCTGAACAAGAATATCAACTACGATCATGAACTGCTCAAGGACTCATTGACTCACCTGGTTGACAATGGCCTGCGCTCGGTCATCATTATCGGCGGCGGTGAACCCACCGCCTACAAGGGTTTCGAAGATGTTGTACGACATCTCAAATCCATGGGCGCACAGATCGGCGTGGTAACCAACGGCAGCATGATGAAGAAAATTGAAGCCGTCGCCGATGTGCTGCAGGAACGGGACTGGGTGCGACTGTCTCTTGATTCGGGTACAAATGAAACGTTTCGTGCCATGCACAAACCCGGCAGCAAGAAGTGCACACTGGAGTGGATTTGCGACCATATACCTGCGATCAAAAAGCTGAACCCCCGGTTCATGATCGGGTTCAGTTTCATCATCGTCTGGAAAGACTGCGAGACCAATGATACGCAGATTATTGAAAACATTGATGAAATGGTTGCCGCTGCCAAGCTCGCCAAACAACATGACTTTGACTACATTTCCTACAAGCCGTTCCTAACCCGATCCGAACAGAACAACGCCGAAATCGTGGGAATAGACAAGCAACAGGAATCAGTTGCCTCCACCATGCACCGGATCCGCGATGCCATCGTTCAGGCCAAGCAACTGGAGGACGGCAAATTCTCAGTAATCGAGAGCACAAACCTGCGGGTACTGGAAAACGGTACATACATGGACTACAGCAAGCAGCCCCACAACTGTCACATGCAGTATTTCAGGCAGGTACTCAGTCCGCTGGGCGTGTTCAACTGCCCGGTATACCGCCATGTACCGCAAGCCCTGCTGGGAGGGAAGCATGCTTATGCCACACAAAATGGACTACAGGCCACACAAAGGAACACACTGAAGCTGATCGAGACGTTTGACGCCACCGAGGAATGCAAGGATGTAACCTGCCTGTATAACCATGCGAACTGGTTTATCGAAGATCTGATTAATCACCCGGAAAAACTGGATTCGCTAGCTCCAAGCTTTGACCGGGGTGATTACTTTCTCTAGTCGGATGTGGTGCCGAGTAGCTCTTGCGCACTATCATACACCTGGCCGACAGAAAGATTGCGCAGGCAATTGTAGTGCCCATATGGGCACTGTTTTTCCCAGCACGGGCTGCAATCCAGATCCAGGTAGTGGATGACCGCCGAGTCGGTTAACGGCGGAGTGTATTCAGGCGTTATTGACCCGTACATGGCAACCACCGGCCGGCCCACCGCGGCGGCGATGTGCATCAACCCTGAATCATTGGTCACTGCGACCTTTACCAGCGATAGCAAATCGATGACTTCCTCAAGGCTGGTCTGCCCGCATAGGTTTTTGGCAATTCCACCGGATGCGCTCACGACTTCTTGCCCGATGGCACGGTCATTGGGAGAACCGAAAACGTAGACTTCAAAGCCTTGCTTTCTGAACAGAATGGCGAGTTCACCAAAATACCTTGCCGGCCATCGCTTGGAAGGCCCGAATTCGGCACCAGGCATCAGGGCGATACCTGGTTTCGACTCGTCCACTCCGAGCCTAGCTGCTGCCTTGCTGCGCTTGTCCTCATGTACCTGCAGCTTCGGGTAACAAATCTCAGGAATTTGCCCTGACTGCGACCGTTCATGCCCCAGACCGACATACTTCTCCACTGCCCTGTATGGCATGTCCCTGTTCAGCATTCGCATGTCATTCACGACTCCAAAACGCATTTCGCCTCGATAGGCAGTACGCCGAGGGATACCTGCAAAATAGGGAATGAGTGCAGACTTGAAAGACCTGGGCAAAATGATGCATTGATCGTACCTGCCCCGCAATGCACTGCCCATGCGCAAGCGTTTCAGTAATCCCAGTTCGCCATGAGCCAGATCGACTTGAATGGTCTTTCTCACCTCTGCCATCCTGGCAAGCACGGGAGCAGACCATGCAGGCGCCACTACATCGATGATGTTTTCTTGACTCCGTTGCTTCAAAGCCATGAACAGGCTCTGGACCATCACCATGTCTCCGACCCATGCCGGGCCTATTACAAGTATTTTCCTGGTTTTCAAAAGTATTTTCGTCTTACCGGCGTCGTGGAAAAGGACTGATTCAGCAGGCCCCGAATAAAGGTGCAGGGCTATAGTTCTTGCATATATGATACTGGTATAGTGCGCAATCGCATGAAACTATAACAGACTAGCCCTGGGCAGGATGATGGATATCGAGCAAGCACGAATCAACATGATCAAACAGCAGATTCGTCCCTGGGAGGTTCTGGACAATGATGTGCTCAAGGTGATTGAACAGACTCCTCGTGAGCAGTTCGTGCCTGAACGATACCGCAAGCTGGCGTTTTCCGATCTGGAAATCCCATTGCCGCAAGGGCAGTTCATGATGTCCCCGAAACTAGAGGCACGCATGCTGCAGGCCCTGCAGATCAAACCTGGTGACAGGATCTTGGAAATTGGTACCGGAAGCGGGTATGTCACTGCATGCCTGGCCAAGCTGGGCAGCCATGTAGACACGATTGAATGGTTCAAAGACCTTTCAAGCCAGGCACAGGAGAATGTAAAATTAGTTGGAATCAGCAATGCCCGCTTTGCTCTGGGTGACGCCTTTCAAGAACGTTTAACAGGCCAGTATGATATCATCGCTGTCACTGCCTCAATGCCAGTTTACCAGGATACATTCGAGCCCTTTCTGGCAATAGGTGGGCGCATGTTTGTAGTAACAGGCAAGGCTCCAGTGATGCAGGCACAGTTATTCACCAAGGTAGATGCAGAGGCCTTGAGTCGCTCAGCACTGCTAGAAACCAACCTTCCTCCCTTGATGGGCCTAGAAGAACCCCAGGCTTTCCAGTTATGACGTTCAGGGAGTACAGTCCTCAAGAACTCAAGAAACACCTGCAACTGGCCACGACCAGGCCTGTACTGCTCGATGTCAGAGAACCCTGGGAATACGAACGTTGCCATCTGCCTGAGACGACTCTCGTACCGATCCGGCTAATCCCTGCCGCCCTGCGAGACCTCGATCCCGACCAGGAAATTGTTGTCATCTGTCATCACGGCATCCGCAGCCGGGCAGTTGCCAGCTATCTGGCAAAGCACAGTTTCACCAAAGTCATCAACCTTTCGAGTGGAATCGATGGATGGGCAAAAGAGGTTGATCCGTCCATGCCCGTTTACTGAAACTTGTAGGATCGTACACTTCCAGACCGCCGAAAAAAGCCATGCAACAGAAATCCAAGATATTGCTGATTCCCTTGTTCATATTCTGTACGGTTTATGCCTTGTCTGGACCTGCTGCGGCAAAAAGCCTTATGGAAATTTTCCTGATGGCCAAACAACACGATGTCGATGTGCAGATCGCAGAATCGAACTATCAGGCCCAAATCCTGACACAGCCGATCGCTCGTGCCAACCTGTTGCCCCATGCGAGCATGACTGCCCAGACAGCAGACAACCGGCATGAAAGTGACGGGGAGACGTTCGGGATATCAGGCAGAACAGTGGATTTCAACTCTCATGGTTACAGACTGAATATCAGCCAGGCCCTTTATCATCCGGAATTTCTTGTACAGTTACGCCAGGCAAAAAATACTGTGGCAAAGGCCAAGATAGATTTGGACGCCGCCTATCAAGCGCTGATCATGCGTACGGCAAGCGCCTACTTCAGTGTGCTCGCTGCACAGGATATCGTCACACTCCGGAAATTCGAGAAAAAAGCCATTCAACGCCAGCTAGGACAGGCAAAGGAATATTTCCAAGTAGGTCTGATAGCCGTCACAGACGTGTATGAAGCCCAGGCTTCCTATGACCTGGCAGTTGTAGAGGAAATTGAAGCGTTGAACGAACTTGAGATCACCAAAGATGCACTGGAAGTCATCATTGCGGATCGCCCGGAATTCCTGCACACACTATCCGACAGGATGGAGCTTGTGTCGCCCACTCCTGACAACCCGGAAGACTGGGTTACCAAAGCGCTGGAACAGAACCTGCTTTTACTGTCTCGCGAATACGCCAACAAGATCGCCCAGCAAGAAATCAAGCTTCAGAAATCCCGGCATCTTCCAACGCTGGACCTGGTAGCGACATATGCCGATGAGAATACTGGCGGACTGTCCGGGTCAAGATCGACTGAGGATACCACCATAGGCCTGCAACTGAATATACCGATCGCCGAAGGCGGCAGAACCTATTACAGAATCAGGCAGGCACACCACGAAGCCTCTGTGTTACTGAGCGAATATGAGAAAACGCGGCGCAAGACGGTACAGGATGCCCGTGATGCCTACCTGAACGTGATTTCCGCAATAAACCGGGTCAAGGCCTTGGCAACAGCGCTGGAGTCCACCGAGGCTGCAGCCCGTGCTACTGAAGCCGAATTCCAGGCCGGCACACGCACCTCGGTAGACGTGCTGCTTGCCTTGCAGGATACCTTCCTGGCAAAACGGGACTTCCTGAATGCACGCTACGACTACCTTCTGAGTACGCTGCAGCTCAAACAAGCCTCGGGTGTCCTGTCGGCAGATGACCTGACAAAGATAGATGACTGGCTGAACTAGCCTTTATGTCAAACCATCGCACCTCCCTGCGATATAGAGCCCTGCTATTCCTGCTGAGTCCCGCAGCACTCCTGTACACCTTGTACAGGTCCCTCAAAGATGGTGGCTGTCGATATTTTTTCCAGCGTTGGGGATTCTCCTACCCGCGCACCACATTGCCGTCAGTACTGGTACATTGCGCTTCCGTTGGAGAGTTCATCGCAGCCAGGCCTTTGCTTGACAGACTGAACCACACTGACACCGGGTTTCGACTCGTCATTTCCACGAACACACCCACCGCTGCCAAGCTCGTATCCGGCCTGCCTCACGAGCAGTTCACGCACGTGTACCTGCCGCTAGATTACTCGTTCGCAGTCAAAAGATTCCTGTCACGAATCTGCCCGAGCTGTGTATTGATTCTTGAAACAGAAATTTGGCCGAACTTGATTCTCCAGGCGGCCAGAAAAAACATCACAACAGCCATTGTCAATGGAAGACTATCCAGCAAGACCCTGCAGGCGAAGAGAATGCTGAGAAATGAGTACCGGTCTTCGCTCAGGAATCTTACGGCAATTCTTGCGCGCTCTGATGAAGATCGCTTGAGATTCCTCGACCTGGGTGCCGAGCAACAGACTACTTTCAATGCAGGCAACCTGAAATTTGCAGCCGCACAAACAGACAAGAAGACCCGGCCCACTCACATTCAACGTCCGTATTTCCTGGCAGTATCCACGCATGAGGATGAGGAGCTGCAGCTGTTGGAACACATGTCCCTGCTGAAAGAAAACAACTGCCTCATGGTTCTTGCGCCACGATATCCAGAGCGGGGCAAGGCGTTGTATCAGCAGCTGAGACAGAGAAATTTCACGGCGGCATTACGCAGCCAGCAAGACAGCATTACAGAGTTAACTGAAATCTACGTTGTGGATACCCTTGGTGAACTGGACAGCTACCTGAACGGGGCCTTCCTGGTATTTGTAGGCGGTTCGCTGGTGCCACGGGGCGGCCACAATATTCTTGAACCTGCTGGATTCGGCAAATGTGCAATCGTAGGCCCGCACATGGATAATTTCTCACGGGAAACCAAGGAACTGCTCGATGCAGAAGGCATTGTGCAGGTTTCCGACAACCGGGAGCTCGGGACGCAACTTGCACGCCTTGTCCATGACCAATGCATGCGAGACCGGCTCGGAATGAATGCACTACGGCTTGTTAAACAAAAAGCCCTGATCCTGGAGCATTACATGAAATTCCTGCAGTCGATACTGGAACAGCACTAGCTGGAACGATAACCTTCCATCAGGAACTTGAAGTCCTGTTCAGAATAATTCAACGAAGGCCCGGTGTTTTTCAGCTTCAGCAGCGAACGTCGCAGCCTCGCAATATTATTTTCCCTTGCCGACTGGTTGCTGCTGCCCAAAACTGCCCGATCAAAATCGAGCAGAAACACCTTCTCTTTCTCGTCAATCAGTATATTGTGTGCATTCAGGTCCGCATGGTTGCAGCCATGATCATGGAACTGCCTGATTACCGTGCCGATCCTGCGCCAGGTGTCTGGCGCAAGCGAATGTTCTGCGAGCCTCGCACTCAGTGAAATGGCCTTGGGAATGAACTGTGTAACAAGGTCTGCCCTGTACGTCAGACTGCCCCTCAGGACCCGGGCAGCAACGGGGACCGGCACCGGGAGGTTCAGATGGCGCAGGGTGAGCAGCATCTTGAGTTCAGCCATGGCTCTGGTCTGGCTCAAGCCACACCACAGATAGCTGTCCTTGACGAACTTGGACACTGCTCCTCCGCGATAGTAGTGTCGCAACACGAGGGCACAGCCGTGGTAAGTAAACACATGCAATATCCCCCGGCCCTTTACGCTGGCAGGCATGAGCTTCCTGTAATTCAGGGAGGGATCAGAAGAGAGGCATTCCGGATTGAACAACTCAACCGGGAATTCTGAAAACAGGCTTTTGTCATGGGCAACAATGTAGTTACCATAACGGGCAAGTTCAACAGAATCCATCTACACTGCTTTTGCGGTTATACATCACTTGATTCTCACTCCCCATGGGCAACCCACCTAAATCCATCTGCATAGTACGGCTTTCCGCAATTGGTGACGTGACGCACATGGTCCCGGTTGTGCGCACGATACAAAAACACTGGCCAGACACCGAGTTGACCTGGATTATCGGGAAAAGTGAAGCCAGACTGGTCCATGACATTCCTGATATTGAGTTTATCAAGTTTGACAAAGCGAATGCGATAAGCAGTTACCGGTCTGTCTTCAGGAAAACCCGGCGTCGAAAGTTTGATGTGTTGCTTTGTGCACAGGTCTCATTGCGTGCCAACTTCATCAGTTCAATGATACCTGCAGAAATGAAGCTGGGATATGACAAGGAGCGTTCAAAAGACCTGCACTCTTTTTTCATCCGCCAGCACATCAAGCCGGTTTCTCGACAGCATGTCTTGGACAGCTTTTTCAGCTTTATTGAACACGTCGGCCTGCCTTATCGTGAAATGAACTGGAATTACAGCATTCCGGATGAGGCCCGACAATTCGCCAGAAGATATCTTGCAGAAGATCGTTTCAAGTTGATCATCAGCCCTTGCTCTACCCATCCTCTCAGAAACTGGAGTGCTGAACGCTACGCAGCGGTTGCAGATTTTGCTGCCCGCTCACTGGATGCCCAGGTCATCCTTTGCGGGGGAAACTCCTACACGGAACTTCGAATGGGTGAGAAAATCGAAAGCCACATGAAAACGAGGGCACTGAACCTGATCGGCAAGGATACACTGAAACAATTTCTTGCATTGCTGCAAGGTGCTGACGTCATCATCTCGCCGGACTCAGGGCCTGCACATATTGCCACGGGCCTGGGCACACCCGTTATCGGACTGTATGCGGCCAGCAACCCGAGACGAAGCGGTCCCTATTTCAGCCAGCAATGGTGTGTAGACCGATACGATGAGGCCGCGCATGTCTTCAAAAACAAATCTGAAAATGAATTAAAATGGGGCACGAAACTCGAATACCGTGGAGTCATGGACCTGATTGCAGTAGAGGATGTGACCTCCAAACTGCAAACCCTGGTCAACCATCAATAACTTACCCGGATGTGAAATCTTGCAATGGAAAAAATCTGCGTGCCCGTGTCACCTGGCGAACTGCTGGATAAAATCACCATTCTAGAAATCAAGGTGCAACAGATCGCTGACACCGAGAAACTGCAAAACGTAAAGACCGAACTGGAATTATTGAATCAGGCATGGGAAAAGACCCATGTTGACGACAGCAGCATCAAACTGCTCAAACAATCGCTCAGGGCAGTCAACCAGGACCTCTGGTCAATCGAAGACAGGATACGTATCAAGGAGTCACAGAAGAACTTTGATGAAGGATTCATAGAGCTTGCACGTTCTGTTTACCTGCGCAACGACAGGCGCGCGGCAATCAAGAAAGAGATCAATACACTGCTGGGCTCCGTGATTGTCGAAGAGAAATCATATGCCAGTTATCAGTCACCCGTGGACTGAGATTCGTTTTCTGTACCAGATGGATATCACATAAAACATGATGAACAGTGCTAGCAGGCTCTCCTTGACCTCACCTGCCCGAACGTCCAGCACGGGTGGAATCTCAACACCCAGCACCCGATACAGTTTCTCATGCCAGCTGACAAGCAATGAAAACAGGGCGGCGGGCATACAGACAAAGGTAGGCCAAAGCCAGTAACTTGGAGAACTCCTGCCTGGGTATCTGCCCCTGATGATACGCAACAGGGGTACCATGATCCCCCCTACCAGTGCGGCAAATGAAAGCAATGTTCTTGGAAGCTGGTCCAGCAGTGCACTGGTGTTATGGAAATTCGTTTCACCCTGGTCATTGAGTCCCATCCACCGCTCTGGCGTCTCCCAGCCAAATATATGCTGTCCCCAGCTGATCTCCTCGCCGGCAAAATACAAGCTGCCCAGCACGATAACGATCATCCATCCTCGTATCCAGCCATGACCATCACTCCTTGCCGATGCCAAAATATTCATGCCAAATAGAATTGCTACCAGCAGGTAGACTGCAGTCGATACTTCTATCCAGCCATTTTCTCCATACAGGTACGCATCTGAACCTGGTGCACCCAGGCGGGACAGATAGGGCAGGATAAACACGGCCAGTGGCAACATAAGCCAGAACAGCCAGTGGAGGTCTCTTTTCATATTTGCCTATTCATGCAGTCGAGTTCATGCCAAGAGATTTGCGGGGCATGGAGCTGGTATCGGCTTGACACCCTGAGTCAAGATTTCAGTATGGAATCAATGATCCCTGTCGTCGAACAGCCTTCTACATAAGGTGACAACACGACCTCACCCCCATAGCTTCTGACAAGGCCGGCCTCCACAAGTTTTTCCTTCTCGTAATCCCCGCCCTTGATATAGACATCGGGCTTCAGCTCTTGGATCAATGCAAGCGGAGTCTCTTCAGAGAAGGGTATGATCCAGTCAATGCAGCTGAGTTCCTCCAGCACGGCCATACGATTCTTCAGACTGCAGACAGGACGGCCTTCTCCCTTCAGGTTTCTGACCGATGCATCATCGTTGATGGCTACGATCAGGCAGTCGCCTCTGGATTTTGCATCACGCAGGCACGCAATGTGGCCTTGATGTATCAGGTCAAAACACCCGTTGGTGAAAACGATCTTTTCACCGCTCTTCCTCAAAGCAGACAGGGACTGCCTCAGCTCATCGAGGTCTGTCACTCTTTTTCCTTTGGCAAGGGGCTCGTTCAGGCTTAGGTTCAGCTCTTCGAGTGTCACGGAAACCGTACCAAGCCTGCTGACCGCAATGCCCGCACCCAGATTGGCAATTTTTACCGAGTCCGGTAGCGAAAAATTCGCAGAGATCGCAGATGCAAACAGACCGACAACCGTATCCCCGGCACCTGTAACATCATAAACTTCCTTGGCCCGGGTAGGAAAATGCCTTGCCTGCTGTCCCTGAACATACAAAGACATTCCGCGCTCACTTCGAGTAACCAGCAACGCATCAAGATTCAACTTCTGGCACATCCTGTTTGCCTTGTCTTCAAGCTCAGTCTCTTCCTCACATGGTCCTGCCACAAGACTGAATTCCTGAAAATTGGGTGTGATGATGTTAGCGTTCCTGTACTTGTCAAAACTGGTTCCCTTTGGATCCACAATGACCTTCTTGTTTTCTTCACGAGCTGTGCTGATTATTTCCTGAACCTGCGTTACGGCACCTTTGTCATAATCTGATATCACCAGGGTTTCATAGTCAGGCATGTGTTTCTTGCATAGTTCGATGACTTCCGTGTTGTCAGGCTTGCTTTGATCATTTTCATGGTCGAGCCTGAGCAGCTGCTGGTTTCGGCTGATTACACGCAATTTGGTGGGCGTCTTGAAACCCTGCTTACAGGCCATACTCGTTTCGATGGCAGCAGCATCGAGCAGGTCCGTCAGCCTGCCTGCATTCTCGTCACTTCCTACCATTCCGATCAAATAAGCTTTTGCACCAAGACTGCAAACATTCATGGCCACGTTTGCAGCTCCCCCCAGCCTGTTCTCCATGTTCTCAACGTGAACGATCGGTGCAGGAGCCTCTGGGGATATCCGGGTCGCTTCACCGAACCAGTACTGGTCCAGTATGACATCACCCACAACGAGAACCCGGGCATTCCTGAGGTGGTTCAGATTCATCAGGAGAATTCCATAGGCAAGGCGCACCCGACTGCATGCAGCCAGGTGTCATCCGTAATCAGAGAACCTGTGGACAAATTACTGCCAGACCACTCAGATCCGTACACTACACATAAGAGAGCCAGGAGCCGTACCGGTCATTTTTTCCATGCACCAGTTCGAAATACATTGTTTGCAGCGTCTTGGTAACCGGTCCCGGCATGCCTTCTTCCCCTATTACCCGGTTATCGAGTTCACGGATGGGAGTGATTTCCGCTGCGGTGCCTGTGAAAAAGGCCTCGTCTGCTGTGTATACCTCATCACGCGTGATACGCTTTTCGATCAGAGGGACATCGACGGATTTCGCAAGTTCGATCACGGTCTTGCGCGTGATTCCATCTAGCACGGAAGTCAGCTCCGGACTGTAGAGCTTGCCCTCTTTGACGATAAAGATGTTCTCACCGCTTCCTTCCGCAACGAACCCATCCACATCCAGCAGCAAGGCCTCGTCATAGCCATCGGTCAGGGCTTCGTTCAATGCCATCATCGAATTCACGTAATTTCCGTTCAGCTTTGCCTTGCACATGGCAATGTTCACATGATGGCGTGAATAGGACGAGGTCTTGACCCTGATCCCGTTTTTCATTTTTTCTTGACCAAAATAAGACCCCCAGCCCCATGCTGCTACAATGCAATGCACTTCCAGGTTATCTGCCCGAAGCCCCATTCCTTCTGCACCATAGAAACACATCGGCCGTATATAGCCGGACTGCACACTGTTTTTGCTGACTGTATCAAGCTGCGCCTGGTTAATTTGTTGTGGACTGAAAGGGATTGGCATACCTATGATTTTTGCAGAGTTGAACAGTCTGTTGGTGTGGTCCTCAAGACGGAAGATCGCAGTTCCCTGGTCCGTTTCATATGCGCGCACCCCTTCGAATACGCCGGCCCCGTAATGCAGTGTATGGGTGAGTACATGTGTGCTGGCCTCACGCCATGGTACAAATTCATTGTCATACCAGATGAAACCATCCCTATCGTACATCGACATTCGTACTGGACTCCTTCAGAAATAAAGCACACCGAACAGGGTTCTTGCGGCGGTGCTTGGCCGATTAGTTTAGCAGACTTGCCCAGTAATTTCGTACGACAGACCGCTCCCTGGCAAACTTGTCTACTGCCGCAGTTTCCGGCAGCAGCTGCAGGCTTAGCTGATGTAGAAACTTGCGGTACGAAATGTAGATCGCCTTGAGCTCTTCGGCAGATTCGGACTTGATCAGCCCCACTTGCGCACAGGCGTCCAGGATTCGGACATGATCAGTATGCACACAGATTTCCCGATGCTTGTGTGCATGACTGAGTACTAAATACTGGGCAATGAACTCTATATCAACAATTCCACCCCTGTCTTTCTTGAGCCTGAAACCTGCCGCTTCCTTTGTTTTTTTCGCAGAAACTATTTTTTCCCGCATTTCCGTCACGGCTTTTCGGACTTCTTCCTTGTCACGGACCTGGCAAAGCACCTCCTGCCTCAACCTCATGAAGGTATCTGCAAGACTTCTGCTTGCAGTGACGGGCCGTGCACGAATCAGGGCCTGGTGTTCCCACAGCCAAGCCTTGTTGCGCAAATAATCCTCATAGGCTGCCAAGGTGCAGACTACAGGTCCCGACTCACCGTAAGGCCTTAGCCTCGTATCTATGTCAAAAACCTTTCCCGATGCAGTAACGGTCGTGAGCAGGTGAATCGCACGCTGTACAACCCGGGTAAAGAAAACGGTATTTTGAATTTTATTTTCACCGCTCGTCTCTCCTGATGCATCAGGACTGGTGCATACAAACACAATGTCCAGGTCAGACCCGTATCCAAGTTCCAACCCACCCAGTTTCCCGTATTCAACGATCAGCAACTCAGGGGTGAACATGTTCCCGTCTACTTTGCATGCCGGTTCACCATACTTGTCCGCCAAATCACCGTAAGCCTTGCGTACGGCACTCTTGATACAGGTCTCTGCCAACCAGGACAGGTGGTCACTGACACGCATGATCGGGTAATCTGAAACGATATCCGCCGCGGCGATCCTCAATACCTGCGCATGCTTGAATTCACGCAGACGCTCCATGTATACCTCAAGGTCGTCTCCTGATGCATCAACAAGCATCTGAAGCTGTTCAAGAACCTGTAGCTGATATTGCATTTCCTCCAAGTCTGGCGGATCGTAGTTATCCGCATGCAGCAGTTCATCCAGCAAAAGAGGATGCGCGGAGATGTACTGGGCGACCCATTGACTGGCCTCGATAAGCTTGAGCAATTCAGCAAGCTTATTCCGGTTCTCTGTCAGGAGTGAAATATATGTTGAACGCTGTACAATTTTTTCTAGAACTCTCAGGAAGCGGGTCAGCACCAATATTGGTCGAGAACTGTGCGAAAGGTTCTGCAAAAGGACTGGAACAAACCTTTCGAGCCTTTGTTTCGCCACCGGCTCGGCCTGGTGTACCACGGCCTCAAATCCCCGCAGTCGCGAATAGACGTGCTCAGCCTCTTCCCCAAAATACCTCGTAAGGATATCCGTACATGATGGCTTGTCCTGAATCTGTTGCCATACGAAAGCGAAGTCGTCTTGGTCCCCTGAGGGCAAACTGATTCCTTCCTGATCAGTTTGCAGCAACTTCTGGAAAATTTCGCTTACCTCCGAAGTATGGGACTGGTACTCAGCATACAGTACGTCCCAGGACTCCGCTCCCATGGCATGAGCATACTCTGAACGGTCCGGTTCCCTGACTGGCAGACTGTAAACCTGCAGGTCTTCGCGCATCTGCAGGACGTTTTCCGCTTTTCTCAAAAACAAATAGGCCTGCTGCAGGATCGCGGTGCCGTCTGCAGACAGTCTTCCGGAACCACCCAGGTACGCCAGTGCTCCAAGCGTTGAACGAATGCGCAAATCAGGATCCCTCCCGCCGTAGATCAGCTGGAACATCTGTGCGATGAACTCAATCTCGCGAATGCCTCCGCTCCCGATCTTGAGATTGTCCAGATTTGCCGCCTGAGATGCCTTCTTGTCCACCATGATTTTCATTTCACGCAATGACTGCATTACACCGTAATCATGGTAACGACGGTATACGAACGGACTGACATCCTTGAGAAACCGTTCGCCCGCCCCGAGGTTGCCCGCCACGGTGCGGGCCCTGATCCAGGCATAGCGTTCCCATTCACGCCCGGTAGTCTGGAAATACTGGTCGATTGCCGTGAGACTGGGTGCCAGGGAACCGGAATTGCCAAAGGGCCTCAACCTCGTATCAACCCGGAACACGAATCCATCCTGTGTCTGTTCTGCAAGAACCTTGATCAACAACTGAACAAGCTTCAGGTAAAAGCTGCCGGCCTTGGCCTGCTGATCCTGGGTATGAGCCGCATTGTCCGAATAGGCAAACACGAGATCCACATCTGACGAAAAATTCAACTCAAAGCCACCAAGCTTGCCCAATGCAAAAACCAGGACATCGTTCTGTAATGACTGCTCGAACTGGCCCGTATGGGACCGAGACCTGAGCCACTCAAAACACCAGGAAAGCGCCAGATCGATACAGGTCTGTGCATAAGTGCTCAACTCGATCAACGTTTGCTGAACATCCGCATACTGCTGAAGGTCACGCCACGCAATACGTGCATAGGATGAGTATCTCAGCCTTCGCAAAGACTGTTGCAGCGCTTCAACGTTCGAAGCGCCGGTAATGGATGATCTCAGAAGCCCTGCATAGTCTTCGGCATTCAGGTCAATATGCAGCTTTCCCTGAGCAAGAATCTCTTGCACCCACTGAGGCTGCGACAGGCAGACACGCCTTATGAAAGGGCTCGCATACCATACGGCCAAGATTTCGTCTCGATGCTGGGCGACAGTACAATCCCCTGTGCGCTCAAGCAGAACCTGAAAATCCTGATCCAGTCTAGATTCGTACTGAGTGGGAGGAGGAGCAAGCATAGCGAGTAAATTACATCAAAAAATGCAAGGCAGGTCAGTCAGAATTTTAACTGCCTGTACGATCGAGATATTATTAATGCAAATAAGAATTGCTATTATTATTATTTCATTATCATAATGCTTCAACGATCAGGTAAAAGGTTTCACGATGGATGTCCGTTTCCCGAATATCGCTAGATTCTTGCTCGCACTGTATTTCTGCTTGTCTGCTTCCGTGCTGTGTGCAGCAGAAGTCAATGTCTACTCTGCCAGAAAGGAGAATCTCATCAAGCCGCTGCTGCTTCAGTTCCAAGAGCTAACCGGCACAAGCGTCAACCTGATCACCGGAAAAGCGGACACCCTGCTGCAGCGCATCATCAGTGAAGGCCAGCACAGTCCCGCTGACATACTGATAACGATCGATGCTGGACGCTTGCACCGTGCACTGCAAGCAAACATCCTGTTGCCCGTAGATACTCCTGCCCTCAGAAATTCCGTGCCACAGCAGTACAGGGATCCTGACGGGAACTGGTTCGGTCTCTCGCTAAGGGCGCGCCCGATCATGTATGCGTCGGACCGTGTGAACCCGGCAGACCTATCCACCTACGAAAACCTGAGCCTGCCCGGTTGGCAAGGGAAAATATGTACACGATCCTCGGACAACATCTATAACCAGTCTATGGTTGCATCAATGCTTGCACATCATGGCAAAGAATACACACTCGCCTGGACCCGAGGTCTGGTCAGCAACTTTGCGCGCCCACCGCAAGGAGGGGACCGGGATCAGATCCGGGCCGTAGCGGCAGGCCAATGTGATGTGGCGATCGCAAACAGCTACTACCTGGGGAAAATGCTTGCCTCGAAAGATTCCGCACAACGAGAAGCGGCCCAAAAAGTGGGAATATTCTGGCCCAACCAGGATGATCGTGGAGTGCATGTGAACATCAGCGGCGGCGCAGTCATTCGCACTTCAAAAAACAGGGCAGCCGCAGTCGCGCTGCTCGAATTCCTGGTGAGTGATGCTGCTCAACAGTGGTATGCAGAAACCAATTTCGAGTACCCAGTGAAGCCCGGAGTACGATCAAGCGAGATGCTGACCCGCTGGGGCCAATTCAAGGCTGATTCCCTGAATCTGTATCTGCTAGGTGAACTCAATTCCGATGCAGTAATGGTAATGGATCATGCCAGATGGAAATGATCACAGATACAGACCGCCATGGGCATCAGGAATGAGACACTTGCCCTGCCCGGCATCATCAGGAAATCCTGGCAGCAAAGAAGCAATTTAGGATGGCTGGCTTGTACAGCATGTACAGCACTACTGCTAAGCATCCCCATCATCACCGTACTGTATTCAGTGCTGCTGCCCAGAAGCGAGGTCTGGCTGCATCTTCGCTCCACCGTCCTGCCAGGTTACATCTTAAATTCTCTTGTTCTGGCTGCGGGTGTTTGCCTTGGCACATCCCTGCTTGGGGTCACTACTGCCTGGCTGTGCAGTGCCTGCAATTTCCCCGGACGCAGATTTTTCAGCTGGGCACTGCTTTTGCCCCTTGCGTTCCCGCCGTACATCATTGCCTACACTTACACGGGTATACTGGACTTTGCTGGTCCTGTGCAAACACTCTTGCGGAGTGTCTTCAGCTGGCAGTACGGCGATTACTGGTTTCCGCAAATCCGCTCAATTGGTGGAGCGATCACCATGATCTCGCTGGTACTCTATCCCTATGTGTATCTACTCGCGAGAACCGCATTTTCCGAACAATCCGCCAGTTTGCGTGAAGCGTGCCACACGTTCGGTGCAAGTGCTTACAGGACCTTCTTTACGGTTATCCTGCCCTTGGCAAGGCCCGCCATCGCAGCTGGACTGACACTGGTCATCATGGAAACACTGGCCGACTACGGAACTGTCCACTACTTCGGAGTCACCACGTTCACAACAGGAATTTTCCGTACGTGGTTCGGACTGGGTGATCGCATCGCCGCAACCCAGTTAGCAAGTATCCTCCTGCTTTGCATATTTGCAGTCATTCTCGCCGAACGCTATTCACGGAAAGCTGTGCGTTACCAGTACCCCGTGAAACCTCGAAAAAACCGGTACTACCAGCTATCGGGTCCCAAGGCCGTTCTTGCAGTATTCGCATGTGGCGCCCCGATCCTTCTAGGATTCATAATCCCCTCATACCAATTGGGCATTTGGACATTACAAACTGCGCCAGAAATAATCGACATGTCCTTTCTCGTGCTGTTTACCAACACCGTACTGCTTGCTGCCATGGTGACCGTGGCCGTGATCGTTTTGGGCACCCTGCTGGCCTACGGTAAACGTGTTGGCACGCATCCTTTCATATCACACGCTGTCAATTTCAGTGCGACGGGCTATGCCGTACCAGGAATTATCATTGCTGTGGGTGTACTGCTCCCTTTTGCCTGGCTGGACAATACCCTGGATGCCTGGCTGCAGCAGAAATTCGGGATTTCATCCGGCTTGATCCTCACTGGCACCTTGGCGTCATTAGTATTTGCCCATGTTGTACGGTTCATGGCGATTGGACTCAATTCTGTTGATTCCAGCCTGACAAAGATTCACCGCAGTATCGATGATGCAGCTCAATTGCTGGGAAACAAGACGTTTGATCGCTTTGCCAAGATCCACCTTCCCCTCATACGAAGTGGAATTTTCGCTGCCGCGCTACTTGTATTTGTCGAAGTGATCAAGGAGCTTCCTGCTACACTGGTATTGCGCCCTTTTGACTTCAACACGCTGGCGGTGCGCACCTACGAACTGGCATCCGATGAGCGTCTGGCTGATGCTGCATGCAGTGCATTGCTGATAGTAGTGATCAGCATCTTGCCTATTCTGATACTGAATCGATCCATTGCACATGGCGGAGTCATTCATGGCAGCCAAGCTTGAAGTACGCAATCTTAGCGTGAACATGCAGGATGACAGCATTCTCCGAAATGTTTCCTTCACGCTTGAACCAGGCCGAATTGCATCGCTACTGGGTCCCAGTGGATGCGGTAAAACTTCGCTCTTGCGAGCCATAGCGGGGTTCCTGCCTGTCTCGGCAGGTAAGATTCATGTTCACGACAGGCTGCTAAGCAAGACGCACTACACGCTTCCGCCCGAGAATCGACACATCGGCATGATGTTCCAGGACCTTGCCCTGTTTCCCCACCTCACAGTCAGCCAGAACATAGGCTTCGGACTTAAGTCGCTGAACCGAAATGACAGGCAGGTCCGTACTCGACAGGTTCTCGAGTTGACAGATCTAGACTGCCAGGGTGAAAAATACCCGCACCAGTTATCATTTGGACAACAGCAGCGTGTCGCATTGGCACGAGCCTTGGCACCAAAGCCCGAAATTCTTTTGCTGGATGAACCATTTTCAAACCTTGATCCCGATCTGCGCGAGCAGGTTGCAACGGGTGTCCGCAAGATTCTCAAGCATGAGGATGTCACAGCAATTCTGGTCACCCATGACCAGCACGAAGCCTTTGCCATGGCTGACGAAATAGGTGTCATACTGGATGGCAGCGTGGAACAATGGGACACTGCCTATAACATCTATCACAGGCCCAAAACGCGTTTCGTTGCAGATTTCATCGGCCTGGGCAGCATGGTACCCGCCAAAGTGCTCGATGCTTGCACGCTCGAAACCGAATTTGGTCATGTCAAGGGGGAATTTGACCCGGAATTTACATCAGGCCAGGAAGTTGATCTGCTGGTACGGCCGGATGACATTCCTCACGATGACAGCAGCCCGATTACCGCTCTGGTGGAAGAAAAACGGTTCCGGGGTTCAGAATTTCTCTACAAGCTCCGCCTGATAAGCGGGAATTTCGTACTCTGTTATGCCCCCAGCCATCACGATCACCAAATCGGAGAACCCATCGGCATCAAACTCGACTTGGAACACCTCGTAGTGTTTGAGCGTAAACATCCGGACTAGCCGAAAGCCTGCAATGAATCAAACCCGGTTCCTGCACACGTCGCCACGAACAGCCGGATACTTCCCCGTCTCCTGCCTGCATTCTAACTACCAGTTCACTAAACTTTGCAATCGAGGTTCATAATGGATATAACTCAACGGCGATGTATATTGGTCGGGGCATGGCAGGATAACCGCACATGGACTTATCCACTTTCATCCCTGCAGCCTGATAACTGAATACCGGAGGTAAGCAAATTGGCCAGCAGCAAAACAACCCGGCCCTATTCCTCTTCCGTCGTTGACGGGGTTGAGCGGGCTCCAAGTCGTGCCATGCTCAGGGCGGTGGGCTTCAGGGATCAAGACTTTGCCAAGCCCCAGATAGGTATTGCATCGACCTGGAGCATGGTAACCCCATGCAACATGCATATCGATGTACTCGCGAGACAAGCCGCCAAAGGTGCCGACCTTGCCGGGGGCAAAGCCGTCATATTCAACACCATAACAGTTTCTGACGGCATCTCCATGGGCACTGAAGGCATGAAATATTCCCTGGTGTCCCGCGAAGTCATCGCCGACTCCTTGGAAACCGTAGTGGGCTGCGAGGGGTTTGATGGTGTGGTCGCAATCGGAGGCTGTGACAAGAACATGCCTGGCTGCCTGATTGCCTTGGCACGCCTCAACCGCCCTTCGGTATTTGTCTATGGAGGAACCATTCTGCCAGGCAGATACAGGAACTCCAATGTGGATGTAGTTTCCGTGTTTGAGGCAGTAGGACAACATGCCAGAAATCAAATATCGGACCGAGAACTCAGGCTGGTGGAACGATCTGCCATACCCGGCCCAGGGTCCTGCGGCGGCATGTACACCGCTAACACGATGGCCTGTGCCATCGAGGCACTGGGCATGAGCCTGCCAGACAGTTCTGCGCAAAGTGCGGTCTCCAAGGAAAAACGGCAAGACTGCCTTGATGCTGGCAGGGTTGCGCTGAACCTGGTGCAAAAAGATATCCGTCCAAAAGACATCATGACGAGGAAGGCCTTTTTCAATGCGATTGCAGTCGTGACCGCACTAGGCGGTTCTACCAATGCAGTGCTGCACCTGCTGGCCATGGCACATGCGATCGGGGTAAAACTGAAGCTGGATGACTTTACAAGTATCGGCCAAAAAGTGCCGGTACTTGCAGATCTTCGCCCCAGTGGGCAGTACATGATGTCTGAACTGATCGAGATAGGTGGGGTACAACCTCTGATGCGCATGCTGCTAGACAAGGGCTTGCTGCAGGGAGACTGCATGACAGTAACCGGCAAAACCCTCAGGCAAAACCTGCAAGGTGTTAAGCCTTATCCGAAGACCCAGGACATCGTGCGTGATTTCGCCAACCCGATCAAGGAAGACGGGCACTTGGTCATCCTGTATGGGAACCTGGCACCGGAGGGTGCGGTGGCAAAAATTTCCGGAAAAGAAGGTTTGAGCTTTACCGGCAAAGCGCGGATTTTCCCCTCGGAAGAAAAGGCCTTGTCCAGCATCCTCAGCGACCGTGTCAGGAAAGGGGATGTCGTGGTCATACGTTACGAAGGGCCCAAGGGTGGACCAGGCATGCGTGAAATGTTGTCTCCGACATCTGCCATCATGGGGAAAGGGCTGGGAAAGGATGTTGCCCTGATCACAGATGGCCGCTTCTCTGGGGGCAGCCATGGTTTTGTGGTGGGCCATATTACCCCGGAGGCGGCTGTAGGTGGCCCGCTGGCACTGCTGAAAAATGGTGATCGGATCACAATCGATGCCCAAAAGCGCGAAATCAATGTCATGCTTTCAGCAAAGGAACTGGGACTGAGAAGAAAAAGCTGGCGCCCTCCAAGGCCCCGGTATTCCAAGGGTGTTTTAGCCAAATATGCACAACAGGTGCGCTCGGCATCACACGGAGCCACCACCGGCTGAAAATTCTGAAATTGTCAAGCATGGTGCAAATCCATTAGGATTACACCTCTCATTTAAAACCACGTGCCCGGCATAACAAAAATATTTTCAGGAATCGCAATGGCCACACTACTATCTCCCGAAGAACTTAAAGCGGTAATGGAACGCAAAAACAAGATGCGGCGCGAAGCCTATGACCGCCGTAATGCCCAGGAAAACAAAGATGAACTCAGCGTACAGGCTTGCCAGAGATTTATGGCCTTGCCAGAGTATCAGCGTGCAAACACCGCAATGTGGTACATTGACTGCCGGTCAGAAACCCGAACCAAGCCACAACTGCTCGAAGAAGTGGCCGAAAGTGAAAAAAAAATCATCGTCCCCTATTGTACCGAAGACGAAAATGGTGAGAACAAGCTGGGGTTGTGGTGGATGGAAAGCCTAGAGGAAATGGTCGTGGGCAAGTGGAACATTCTTGAACCACCCAGGGAGCTGTGGGGAAATCCTGAAAAAGAAGTGGAACCTGAAGACCTAGACATCATCATGGTGCCGGGCGTGGGTTTTGACCGTAAAGGAGGACGCATGGGAAATGGGCAGGGATACTATGACCGCCTGCTTGAAAAAGCCCGCCCTGACTGCCCACTCGTTGCACTGTGCTACGAATCGCAGCTTTTCGATGAAGTTCTGGTAGCTCCACATGATGTCTATATGGACAAGGTCATCACTGAAGATGCCGTCTACGAAGGTATTGGGCGGAACTAGGTATGACTGCGAAAATCGATGATACCTACGCAGAAGCGTTCAGAAGCTTATACACAGAATTCCTGATTACCGCACGCGACCAGAAATGGCTGGATCACGCGGTTCAGGCAGCGACCGGTAACGCTTCAAGCTCCATACTGTGTGACTGTGAAGCAGGCATGGACCGCTATGTAGGCCCGGGAGGAGATGAGGACTTCGCCACACCTGATGGCAGACCAGGGGCCATAGTTCAACTGCATATACCGCGTTTTCGCAAAGATCGCGTGAAGGCCTTGGAACGTGCCGCACTGGTACGAATCAGCCAGAATGTGCTCACCTGTCCAACGGCTTCATGCTTTAATCTGGTCGACTCGGAAGATTATTATCACATGGGTCGTAAAGTGGCCTACTTTGGTAATGGCTACCAGAAGCGTATCGAACGCTTTGGACGCAAGATGTGGTGGATCCCGATACTTGGTGGTGAATTCATTCTCGACAGGAGACTAGGCTATACCGATGGCCTCATGGGAGGCAATCTATGGTACTTCGGAGACAGTGTGGATTCCGCGCTTGAGGCGGCAGAAAATGGTGTGGAAGCCATACGTCCCATACCGGGTGTGATCACCACATTTCCTGGCGGAATTGCAGGCAGCGGTTCCAAGGCAGGAAGCAATTATGATTTTACCATCGCAAGTACATACGAAAAATTTTGCCCGCTCTTACAGGATAATCCGGACGTGGAAACAGGCCTGCCGCAAGGTGTTCATTCTGTCATGGAAATCATCATGAATGGTCAGGGCATGCAACCGATAGTCGATGCCACGCAGGCTGCGATCAAGGCGTCTGTGGATACCCCTGGTCTGGTCATGATCTCTGCAGGCAACTATGGGGGACGTCTGGGTAAGAGCCTGATTTACCTCGACCCAGGAAAGCAGCCTTGACCGGCCTGCCCGAGCTGGCATGTGAAACTGCGGTACAGCCTCCGGGTATTCCTGGCTTACGTTGCCCTTCCACACCCTAGCCTGCTACCCGTCGCCAAATTGCTTGAGTCAGGCACAGTGCTTGTGGCAAGATGCGGGGCTTTTGAGACAAAGAATGTTTCAGTGGGAGTGACTACGCCAGTCGCGGGACCAAATTCGAGGCACATTTGCTTTTCTTCTGATCTGAACAAGGAATTTTACTATGCCTAGCGAAAAATTAGCTTTTCCTGGAAGAAACTACCTGTTTGCTCCAGGACCGACGCATATACCCCAGGCGGTACAGAATGCCATGATCGTTCCACAGGAGGATCATCGTGCACCTGACTTTCCAGAACTTGTCAAACCCCTGTTGCGTGATTGTAAAAAAATCTTCAAGACCACCAAGGGCACATGTTTTCTGTTCCCTGCTACCGGCACAGCTGGCTGGGAAGTTGCATTGGCTAATACTCTCTCTCCTGGAGACAAGATTCTTACTACTCGCTTTGGACAGTTCAGTCACCTTTGGTATGACCTTGCATGCAGGATTGGCCTGAACGTCGACCTGATAGAGACACCCTGGGGCGAAGGTGTCCCTATTGCCAAGTTCAAGCGTATCCTCGCCAAAGACAAGGAGCATCAGATCAAGGCAGTTGTAGTATGTCACAATGAAACTGCAACCGGTGTAGCCAGCGATATAGCCGGGCTGAGGCGGGCCATGGATGCTGTGAAACATCCTGCCATGCTGATGGTGGATGGAGTCAGCTCGATTGCCAGCATTGATTTCCGTATGGATGAATGGGGTGTTGATGTCGCTGTAAGTGGATCACAAAAAGGATTCATGCTCCCAGCAGGCATGGCTATCGTTGCCTTCAGTCCAAGGGCACTGAGGGCTCGTAAGACTGCGCAGTGTGCACGATGTTTCCTGGATATCCAAGATCACATCAATGCCAACAAAGATGGCTATTTCCCCTATACCCCTTCAGTTCCCATGCTGCGAGGGCTGCGTGCTGCAATTGACCTGCTCTTGGAAGAAGGCTTGGAAAATGTGTTCAAGCGTCACCACCGACTAGCAGAAGGCGTGCGCAGAGCAATCAAAGCCTGGGGATTGAAGCCCTGTGCTAAATCACCCAAATGGTATTCCGATACGGTAACTGCAATTGAAGTGCCGCCAAGCGTCAATGCTGCTGAAGTGATTCACATTGCCTATCACCGTTACAATGTGTCTCTGGGCGCAGGACTCTCCAAAGTTGCAGGCAAGGTGTTCAGGATCGGACATCTTGGCGACAACAATGAAGCGAGAATGATGGCTGTGCTGGGTGTAGTGGAAATGGCAATGCGGGATGCGGGCATGAATGTGAAACCTGGTAGCGGTGTTGCCGCAGCAGGAGAGTACTATCGCAAAACTGCCAAAAAGATCAAAAAGTTTGGTTCAACGAAAGCTCCCCGCGAAGCCAGAACCACAGTCAACAAGAACAAGTAGTGAGGAATTAAAAGATGAGTTTTACCCAATTCAAACCTGCCCAGCAACGATTGCAGCGCTGCGAGCTGGCCGTACCGGGGTCTAATCCAAGGATGATAGAGAAAGCACTTACCTGTTCAGCAGACTATGTGTTTCTCGATCTGGAGGATGCCGTAGCACCGGATGACAAGGTACAGGCACGCAAGAATATCATTGCAGCACTGAATGAACACGACTGGAAAAGTCACAGTAAAACCGTTTCTGTTCGCATCAACGGATTGGACACACATTACATGTACCGCGACGTGGTGGATGTAGTTGAACAGGCAGGAAGTACACTCGATACCATACTCATTCCAAAAGTAGGCACACCGTCTGATGTATACATGGTGGATGCCATGGTGACCCAGATTGAAGAATCAAAGGGATTTGAAAACAGAATTGGCCTTGAAGCTCTCATTGAGACGGCCCTGGGCATGGCAAACGTGGAAGCTATAGCAACCTCAAGCTCCCGATTAGAGGCCATGCATTTTGGAGTAGCCGATTACGCAGCAAGCAATCGTGCCCGCACTGTCAACATTGGTGGCCTGAATCCTGATTATCCTGGCGATCAGTGGCATGCAGCAATTTCAAGAATGACCGTTGCATGTCGAGCCTATGGATTGCGTCCAATAGATGGTCCATTCGGTGATTTCGATGATCCTGAGGGCTATCTTCTGGCAGCAAGACGCGCCGCAGCATTGGGATGTGAAGGCAAATGGGCCATCCATCCCAAGCAGATTGACCTGGCAAACGAGGTGTTCACGCCTCCTGATGCTGAAGTAAACAAGGCAAAAAGAATTCTTGAAGAACTGGACAAGGCTGCCAAGGAAGGCAAGGGAGCTGCATCACTGGACGGAAAAATGATAGATGCTGCCTCGGCACGCATGGCGGAAAACATCGTACGTGCTGCTGAAGCCATTGCAGCAAAATCCTAGCACCCTACAAACCTGAGTGGCAAACCAGGTTCCACGCCGTATGGCTACAGATTCAGGAAACTATCCAACAAGAGAGTTTGTTTAGCAACTACAGGATGGGCTATAAACAATCCTTGGCCAGTCATTGCCACGTCCAACTGGCCAGACAGGGGAACGAAAAAAAATTCTCGGGAGGGAATACAAGTGAATATTCATGAATACCAGGCCAAAGAACTACTATCTGAATTTGGTGTAGCCATTGCACCTGGCGGACTCGCATACAGTCCTGAACAGGCTGTCTATCGAGCGAAGGAAATTGGTGGACACCAGTGGGTCGTCAAGGCACAGATCCATTCTGGTGCACGAGGCAAGGCGGGTGGAATCAAGGTCTGTTCAAATGATGAAGAGATTTGGAATGCTGCAGAAGAATTGCTTGGCAAACGCTTGGTGACACACCAGACAGGACCGAATGGCAAGGTTGTGTACCGTCTTTATGTCGAAGAGGTTTCAGATATTGACAGAGAAATTTATCTTGCACTGGTGCTGGACAGAAATAAGCAGCGGGTAGTCATCGTAACCTCATCAGAAGGAGGCATGGATATAGAAGAGGTATCCGCCACGAAACCGGAGTCCATTATCAGAATTGAAGTTGACCCGGCAGTCGGCTTGCAGGATTTCCAAGCACGGGAACTTGCTTTTGCTCTCGATATCCATCCCGAACAGATTAGCCAGGCTGTTCATTGTTTCGAAGGCGCTTATCGTGCTTTCCGCGAACTGGATGCCACACTTGTCGAAATCAACCCACTTGTCATAACCAAGGACCATCACATCCTGGCACTGGATGCCAAAATGAGCTTTGATGACAATGCCATGTTCAGGCGGCCCAGAATTTCCGAGTTGCGTGACAAGTCCCAGGAAGATGTGCGTGAGACTGCTGCATCTGACAGGGGGTTGAGCTATGTGGGCCTGGACGGAGATATAGGCTGCATGATTAACGGCGCAGGACTCGCCATGGCCACGATGGACATGATCAAACACAAGAACGGTGAACCCGCCAACTTTCTGGATATTGGAGGTGGAGCCTCACCCGACCGGGTAACTAAGGCATTCAAGCTTGTACTAGACGACGAAAACGTCAAGGCAATGCTGGTCAATATTTTTGCGGGCATTAACCGTTGTGACTGGATTGCCGAAGGTGTTATCCAGGCATTTGGAAACCTTAACGTCAAAATACCTGTTGTAGTTCGCCTCTCTGGAACCAATGTGGAAAAAGGCATGCAAATGCTCAAAGACAGTGGCCACCCTGTTATCACTGCAGCCACATTATCTGAAGCTGCAGAAAAAGTGGTGGCTGAGCGTAATCGCGTTATCAATGCTGGATAGGATTTAGGAGTCAAGCTCATGAGCATAATGATCGACAACAAAACCAAAGTGCTGGTGCAAGGGTTCACCGGTAAGATTGGTACCTTTCATGCGAAGGAAATGCTTGAATACGGTACCCAAGTAGTCGGTGGCGTAACCCCTGGAAAAGGGGGACAGACCCATCTTGGCCTGCCAGTGTTCAACACCATGAAGGATGCTGTGAAGGAAACGGGTGCTGATGCCAGCATCGTATTTGTTCCCGCTTCGTTTGCCGCTGACTCAATCATGGAGGCAGCTGATGCCGGAATCAAAATTTGTGTGGCGATCACAGATGGCATTCCTGCCCAGGACATGATGCTTGTCAAACGCTACATGTTCCGCTACAAGAAAGAAGACCGGATGCGCCTCACTGGCCCAAACTGTGCTGGTACCATCAGCCCAGGAAAATGCCTGCTTGGGATCATGCCCGGACACATCTATGTGCCTGGTAATGTGGGCATTGTGGCCCGTTCTGGTACACTGGGCTATGAAGCGGCATCCCAGATGAAAGCATGTGGGATAGGTGTTTCCACCAGTGTAGGAATTGGCGGCGACCCCATCAACGGATGTTCACACCGTGACATTCTAGAGCTTTTTGAAGCTGACCCCGAAACCAAGGCAGTCATGCTCATCGGTGAAATTGGCGGGCCTCAAGAAGCTGAAGCTGCCGAATATTTCAAGAGTCACATGAGTAAACCCGTGGTAGCCTACATTGCTGGCCTCACTGCGCCCAAAGGGCGCCGGATGGGCCATGCCGGTGCGATCGTTTCAGGTAAAGGTGAAAGTGCTGCAGAAAAAGTGGAATTGTTGCAGGAGGCCGGTGTTACAGTCGCACCCGATCCATCTGAGCTGGGCTCGACCATGGAGCAAGTCATGAAAGAGGTTGACTAGGAGTAAACTACAATGAGCAAACTGAAAGTCATTGTTTCTCGTGCTTGGCCTGAAGCCGTAGAAGCAACGTTAAAGGAAAAATATGACGTGCAACTGAACGAAACTGATGTTGCCATGACCAAAGAAGAAATGAAACACGCGCTGGGTGCTTGTGATGCATTCCTGCCCACGGTTACAGATCCTGTCGATGCTGAAGTGTTAAGCACTGAACCAATGCGAACCAAGTTTATCGGGAATTTTGGTGTCGGATTCAACCATATCGATCTTGATGCGGCCAAAGCACGTGGACTCACCGTCACCAATACACCAGAAGTTTTGACCGACTGCACTGCAGATATCGCCATGACCCTGCTCCTGACGGTTGCACGACGTACAGGCGAGGGAGAACGTCACTTAAGAGCCAAATCCTGGACAGGCTGGAGGCCCACTCATATGCTTGGGACCAAAGTCACGGGCAAGACACTGGGCATGATTGGAATGGGACGAATCGCACAAGCGATGGCCAGGCGGGCACATCATGGCTTCGGCATGAAGATTGCCTTCGTTGACCCTTATCCCCCTTCTGATGAGGTAATCAGTGAATTTGAGGCTACACAGTATGAATCGATAGACAAGGTACTCGAATCCTCTGATTTTGTTTCCATCCACTGCCCTGGAGGCAAGGAAACGTACCATTTACTGAATAGGGATAATCTTGCCAAAATGAAGCCTGGCGCATTTTTGATCAATACGGCACGGGGTGATGTAGTGGATAACGACGCTCTGATTGAAGCACTGAAGAATGGCACAATTGCAGGAGCAGGTCTTGATGTATTTGAAGGCGAACCCAATCTGAACAGCCGTTTTCTTGAACTGGAAAATGCCGTGTTGTTGCCCCACCTTGGAAGTGCCTCTACTGAAACCCGCATTGCGATGGGTAATCGTGTGCTGGATAACCTGACAGCATTTGAAGCTGGCCAGATACCGAAAGACAAACTGGTCTAGATCCATATTCGCAGTATTACCTTCATTACAAAAAGAGCCCCTACCTCGTTCGATGGTGGAGGTTCATGGTCATCGGCTTACGACAGTCACGCTCTGCTCGAAAGCCCTCCTGCATCATGACTGATGCTCCACATCTTTCCTGGATTCAACTGACACGTGTAGCTTCTGGTCGCACGATTATAGATACGGCTGCAAGCTATGAGGACAAGCTGGTATCCGAGCTGTACAGGCAGCTGATCAGTGTACTGCGAATTCGCCAACCAGATATTGAGGCTTTTTTTGAAGGCCAGAAGGACATTCGTGACGGTACAGACTCTCAAGTTCTATATGTCCTCGAGGCCTATGGCATCTGGTTTCAATTACTCAGTATCGCTGAGCAAAATACGACAGTGCTGCAGCGAAGGAAGATTGAAAAAGAATATGGCCGTGCCCGTGTGCCAGGGACTTTTGCTTATACGTTCTCCACTGCAGCCAAGCACAATATTCCTGCTGAGGAACTCCAGAAAGTTCTCGATAACAGCACGATTTGTCCGGTTATTACAGCTCATCCTACAGAAGCCAAGCGCGTTACAGTGCTGGAAATCCACAGACGAATTTATATTCTGCTGAAAAAACTAGAACTGACACGTTGGACCCAGCGGGAGCGTGATGAGCTAACTCTAGAACTTCGCAACGAAATTGATCTGTTATGGTTAACTGGTGAAATTCGTCTTGAAAAACCCACTGTTGAACAGGAAGTTACTTGGGGCCTGCATTTTTTTACTGAATCGCTGTTTGATGGAACATCAAAACTCTATGCTGAGTTCAATCATGCGCTAAGGGAAACATATCCGCATTTTGAGTTTGATGTGCCGTCACTGTTCCGCTTTGGCTCCTGGATAGGGGGGGACCGGGATGGCAATCCCAACGTGAATAATGAGGTCACTGCATACGCCATCCATGAGGGTGCCAAAACCTGTCTGGTGCGCTACCGCCAGGACATACAAAAACTTCGTGCAAAACTCAGTATAGCCAGTCATTCTGTCACTATCACGCAAAGTTTTCTCGATGTACTGGAAGAAAAACAGCAGCTTGTTGGAGAAACCCAGCAACTTTCAAAGAGAAATCCAGGTGAAATCTTCAGGCAATACCTAAGTTGTATATTGCGCCGCATTGATGCAACACTGGAAAACATTTACAAACCTGACAAATCAAAAGTTGCCTACCAAAGTGCAGCCGATCTTGCGGATGATCTCCTAAAGCTGGAACAGGGCTTGAATGAATCCCGATGTGAACACCTGAGCACCTCGGACGTATCACCCCTGCGTCACATGGTTGACACTTTCGGATTCCGTGCAGCCAGCCTTGACCTGCGTGAAAACACAACCGTTACCAACAGCGTACTTTCCGAAATCTGGCGCACCTTGCATCAAAAAACACATATCGACGTTCCGGATTTCAAGTCTGATGAATGGAAGGAATGGATTAAGAGTGAACTGCTGCAGCCCTTGCGGGTGATTCCGAACATCAATGCACTATCCGATCAGGCACGCAACACACTCGCCATGCTTGAGCAAGTCAAGCACTATAGAAGTAAGCTAGACTCCAAGTCCTTTGGCACCTTTGTACTGAGCACTACCCATACCTCCGTTGATGTGTTGGGCGCTTATCTCTTGGCGAAGTATGCGGGCTTGTTCACAGACACTGCTGGCCTGGAAGCTTGCAGGATTCTCATAGTCCCTTTGCTGGAGTCCTTCGAAGACCTCAAAAATGGACCAGCCATTCTCAATGAATTACTGGAATCCGGCTTCGTGAAACGCACGATAAGGAAACACGGAGGTGCACAGGAAGTCATGGTCGGCTATTCCGATTCGAACAAGGACGGCGGATTCCTCACTTCTAACTGGATGATCAGCAAGGCACAAATCCTCATCAGGGAAGCAGGCAGCAAGCATAAGGTACCTATTTCATTTTTCCACGGTCGCGGTGGCTCTGTCAGCCGTGGTGGTGCCCCAAGTGGGCGGGCTATCGCAGCACAGCCTGCAGGCACAATTGACGGCCGTATGCGAGTCACTGAACAAGGTGAGGTCGTGTCATACAAGTATGCAAACCGCGGATTTGCAGAAGAACAAATGGAGATTCTAGCCTCAAGTGCGCTCACACATACCCTCATGTCCGGTAAAGACCCTGCCTACCAGACCAGCCCTGAACTGGATGAAGCCATGGAAGCACTTTCTGGAACCGCATACGTTACGTACCGCAGATTCATAGAAACACCTGGTCTGATAGAGTTTTATCAACAGGCTAGTCCGGTAGAGGAGTTGTCGCTCATGAAAATCGGATCAAGGCCCCCTCGTAGATTCGGCGCTTCAACCCTGGCAGACCTGCGTGCAATTCCTTGGGTATTTGCCTGGACACAGAACCGCCTTTTGGTGCCGGGCTGGTATGGAGCTGGAAGCAGCTTTGAACAACTGATTGCCATCCGGGGAGAGCTCGGGAAAGAACTCCTGCAGGAATTGTACAATCGGCATTTATTATTCAGGCTGATACTGGACAGCGTTGAAAAAACATTATTGCTAGTCGACCTGGAAGTAGCAGAAAAATATGCAGAACTCGTGACAAATGTTCATTTCTGCAGAACAATCTTGTCGGACATCCAGTCCGAGTATTCTCGGACCAAGAAATTTGTTTTACAGATTACGGGAGAAGATGAACTTTGCGACCGCTTTCCAAATTTCAAGCGGCATTTTGGCCGGCGTCTAAAGTTCTTGAATCAGGTTGGTATCGAACAAGCCGAGCTAATCAGGAAATTCCGTGCCGTTGAGTCCAGCGCCCAAGACAGGCAGAATGTGCTGGTCTCTCTGCTGCTGTCAATCAACTGTGTTGCAGCTGGCATTGGCAGTACCGGCTAGCCCTGTCACTCAGCAGCAACTTCCAGCAAGTACCCATGAAAAAGCTTTTATATCACTTTGATACTGATCTTGTTCCAAGTGTATTTGATTCAGTGGTCGCATATGATGGAGGTGCTGACCACGTAACACAATATGCAGGGATTCATGAAGATAACTGTTCAAAGCTGGTCGAAGGTGCCATATACACGAGGGCGCCTAAACATAAAAAAAATACAGCAATATTCATAGGAGGAAGTGACTTGGCTGCTGGTCAGTCGTTGCTCGAAGCTGTACAACGTAATTTCTTTCAGAATTTTCGAGTGTCCGTAATGCTAGACAGCAGTGGATGTAATACCACTGCAGCGGCTAGCGTGGCGTTGATCAGTCGAACCACATCTCTGCAAGACAAAATCGCGGTAGTCCTGGCTGGTACAGGACCGGTAGGCCAACGTGTAGCAATGCTTCTGGCGCAAGGCGGTGCAAAGGTTCGACTGACTTCACGTAAGCAAGAACGCTCGATAGCAGCCTGCAGCGAGATGGCCAAAAGATTCGGGGTCTCCCTCGAACCGATAGAAGCCAGCGATACCAATTCCATTACGACAGCTCTGGAAGGTGCCCAGGTAGTATTTGGTGCTGGCAAGGCAGGAATCCAGCTGCTCGAGGCAAGCCATTGGCAGCAACATGCTACGATAGAAGTTCTGGCAGACGTCAATACATATGGTTCACCCGGTTTTGAAGGCATCCTAATGACTGACCACGACATGGAAAGATTTGGCAAGAGAATATTTGGAGGACTAGGAATTGGGGCCTTAAAGCTCAAGCTTCATCGTGCTTGCGTTGAAAAGCTGTTTGCTTCCAATGATCATGTTTTGGACGCTGACATGATTTACGAAATTGCCTTGGATATGGCACATTCCGAATGACATGAAAGCCTTACCTCCCAAGCTGCTTGAAATGATAGGGCAACTGGTTGCCATCCCCTCTGTCAGCAGCATCCAGCCACATTTAGACACGAGTAATAGACCCGTCATAGATTGCCTGGCAAACTGGCTTGACGACCTTGGATTTCAAATAGAGATAATTCCCTCATCGGAGAGTAAGGCTAACCTGATTGCATGGATAGGAGAAGGTGAGGATGGGCTGGCATTGTCTGGACATACTGACACTGTAAATTATGACCAAAACGGATGGAAAACCGATCCATTCCGCGTGCAGCAGATTGACAACCGTCTGTATGGACTGGGTACTTGCGATATGAAATCGTTTCTAGCGATCGCAATTGAGGCAGCAAAAGATTTCGTAGGGAAAAATCTGAAGCAGCGTCTGACGATAATCGCCACAGCTGATGAAGAAAGTACTATGCAAGGCGTTCGTACCCTGGTTGAACAAAACAGGAAACTTGGCCGCTACTGCATCATTGGCGAACCAACAGACCTGACACCTGTCCGTCAACACAAAGGTGTGTTCATGGAAGCGATTGCCCTTTACGGAAAGGCTGGTCATTCTAGTAATCCTGGTCTTGGGAAGAATGCATTGGACGGCATGCGGGCCGTGTTAAATGAGCTGGACCGATTTAGAAAGGAACTTGCTGAAAAATATGCCAACCATGATTTCATTGTGCCCATTCCTACGCTGAACCTTGGTCACATTCATGGCGGAGACAATCCGAATCGGATCTGTGCAGAATGTGAACTGCATATCGATTTACGCCTGCTACCGGGTATGCAAATCAGCACACTGCGTAATGAATTGCACGAGCGTATCAACAAGACAATAGAAAGACTCGGGATTACCTGTAAATTCGAATCGCTGTTTGAAGGAGTCCCACCTTTTGAAACACCTCATGACTCAAAGATCGTTCTATTGGCAAGCGAGCAAACTCGCAAAAACCCGGTATCAGTAACTTTCTCAACAGAGGCCCCGTTTTTCAATTCAATGGGAATGGAGACGGTAGTGCTGGGCCCAGGTTCAATTAATCAAGCACATCAGGCGAACGAGTATATCTCACTCCCCTCACTTGACCCTGCAACTGAAATCTTGAAAAACATGATCCACACGATCTGCGTACAACCATAACCAGGTACAGTTTTTCCACTGGTCCCTGAAAAACTTTTTGATACTGATAAATTCTTCCTTGTCTCCTAGTTAAATTTCGTTGGCAGGCTGCTTCTTGACATACACATCATTTTCCAGAAGGTAATCTGCCAGCCTGTCTGCTTCGGCACTGATCTTGTCAGACATCTTTTTCATGCATTCCACTATCGAGTATTCCAAAGGTATACCGACATTTCTTGACATCGCAATATGCACAATTTTGGATTCAATCCGGTCTACATCACGGATTGACGGACTATAGCGACCTACGTCACGGTCATGGATTTCCAAAATGTTCTTGTGTATCACTCTCTCTTCATTCAGAAAGCGTTGTGTGAGCGTGGCTTCGAAGCCTTCCCGGTCAACTCCGTAATCTTCCTCATGACTTGTAAAAGGGCGTGAATAACACATAACAAGTGCAATTTTTAACGCCAGCTTGATTGTCAGGCTCAGTTCCGCATATGCCTCAATACCATTTTCCAGAATGAAATCTGCAAAATGCGAAAAGAGGCGCATGTCGACCTTGACAAGGTATGCCCGATATAATTCAGGAGAATCTTTCAAGCTCATGGCAAACAGGCTTTTCAGGTGGCAGTGCCAAATTACTAATCCCCAGTTAATAAGTTAGTGTCTGCACACAGTATAAGTCAGGACTGTCTGACCAACCCCAAACTGCTGCAGCGGAATCGATAAATAGATTCGAGTGTCAAGCCAGAATCAGTCATGGATTCCTGTTCTGCTGGCCAACTTGCCCAGATGTTGCTGACTCATAGCCGTTCTGGCTTTATCGCAGTTATGAACTATATTGCTGGTCTGCAATCAGAACTCAGCGGTTTTTGCTTTTGAAAAATCGTTCGAATCGCAATTTATATATGTTCCCCTGCGAGATTACTTCACTTTCCACCAGACTTGCCGATTCCTCATCTTCGCGAGTCGACAAGACACGTGCAGTATCGTTGTCCTGACAGGCTACTGGACTGAAATCATGGTTGTGGTAGTCCTGAGAAGTGCATGGACGAAAGCCTGGGAAAAATTTCGACTCAAATACAGTGACAGCTTTAACTTCTGCAGCCTGCATCGATGGGTCTTCCTTTTGGGCTGGCGGTGCATCCAGAACTATTTCCGGGGGCTGGCTGATATCTTTAGGTTCATCAGCAGTCAAGGCTGCAGTCCAGAGCATGGCCAACAGAAATACAAGGGCTAACCTGATCATAATCACCCCTCCTTGACACCTACAACTCTTCATGACTGCGCCTTGTAATTTCATCCTCTATGACTGCAATTGCACGTTCAAGCTCTTCAATCGAGTAACTATCTTGTACGAGGTATCTGTTATCCTCAACCTTGGAATAGGAATCTGCCATTTCCTTTTGATACCTGCCTATCAGTGTATCAGGATTTTTCATGTCGGCAATTATCCGCTTTTGGATTTCAGGATTTTCACTGAATTTAAACATCATAGACATATAGACAGCCGAAAACCGAAAGTCATACGATTTATAGTCTTCCAAGTCGTGCACATGATTTCGGGCATCCCTAATTACCCTGTCGAATGTATCCCTGTAACCGAGTAAAGCAGTTCGAAACTCTCCCGTTATCTGGTATTTTTCAATCAAGCCAGGTATTACTTCTACAATACGCAGGCGCTTGTCATCATGCTCAAAAATAATTTCAAGAAATTTTTGTCTGGCAATATCGGGGGTGCCACTCATACGTTGGATGACGGCTAGGTCCTGTATGCGTGCAGCCTTCTCGGCTTCCAGCTGCTTCAAGCTCATTTGCCCGAGATCACCCGGGGCTGAATAGATCATCTCTATTCGATCAAGAATTGGAGATTTGACTGTTTCGCCCCCAGCAAAGCCCAGAATACTGGCCACAGCAAGCTGCAAGAAAACCAGGCCTCTTATACATGGTGAAACGCTTAGCATTCTCTATTCCTTATGTATAAAATACAGTCGCAGACTCAATAGTACTATCTTCGACAAGTCTTGGCTTGTCTATTGTAGGACTGAGGTGATGCCTGGGATAGGACTATAAGCCTGCCAAGGAACCTTGCCTGCATAGTTTATAAGCTCACCCCTGACAGACTTCTTCAAACATCACACACGTACCGTTGCAGAATCAACTATGAGCAGCAATTCCCTGTTTCTGCCAGAAAGGTTCCGGGAAGTTGCCCACTATATCCATACTCATCACGGCAAAACATTTGTTGTTTATTTAAGTGGTAATGTCCTGTCTGAAAATATCACTTTGACAGCACTCATCCAGGACTTGGCGCTGATTCACACACTTGGAGTCAAGCTTGTGCTGGTATTGGACCTAAACACATTAATCCAACAAGATGCAAAGGAGCGAGACAGCAGTCTCTCGCATGACAACAGACTTCTGACACACCCTGGCAGTATCAGACAGGCCCACAACGCTGCTGATGAAATGCTAAATAACCTGGTAGCACTCTTCGATGCGAGTCTGGTCAATACTCCTTTGTCCACAATCAAGCCGAAAATTGCATTCGACGATTTCATACATATAGAACCCCCAGATTTCCGGAAAAAGAAATATGCCTCACACCGTGTGAAATACAGCATCGCTAAAACACTCATACAAAGGCAACTTGTTCAGAACGATATTATCGTTATTGTGCCGCTTGTTTCCTCTTCAACACAACAGAGGTATTTGCTGGAAGGGGTGCAAGTAGCAATGCATACTGCAAGTGTGCTGGAGAGTAGCAAGCTCATTTTGATGCTGAAAGACTTCAGGCTGGAGGGCAGTACATCACAAGGAGAGGATCATTATGACATTCATCAGGCAAGAAGACTTGCAGACGAATTACCAGGATCAGAACTGCATGCAAAGCGCTGCCTGAACATTGCGATTCAGGCTTGCAAGGAAAATGTCAAACGAGTCCATTTGGTCGATGCTGGAAAACCTGGCATGTTACTGCAGGAACTGTACAGTTTAGACGGTGCAGCCACACTGGTCACCGCGCAAGAATACGATGAGATCCGGCCGGCAAGCTGCCATGACATAGACGGTATAATGAAGCTCATACAGCCATTCATTGAAACGGGAGCACTAGTACCGCGTTCTCGCAGACAGCTTGAATCCGAAGTCAGCCTTTTTGACGTGATCGAGCGTGATGGTGTGCTGCTGACTTGCGGTACGTTATACACATTTCCGGAAGAAAATGCCGCCGAGGTGGGTTGTCTTGCGGTACATCCAGAGTATCAATCCATAGGACGTGGCAGCAAAATGTTGAGGCACCTACAAGACAAAGCCTGCAAGGCTGGTTTCAGCAAGCTTTTTGTACTCACAACACAAACTGAAAACTGGTTCCTAGAGCAAGGTTTCATACCGGCAGATTTCGAAGAACTGCCGGTCAAGAAACGCTCACTCTACGATCCCCTGCGCAATTCCAAGGTGTACTTCAAAACGATTCGATAATCTAGACCCCAATGGGATGTTTTATTGAAAATCTTTGAACCAGTATACTAGACATTCATTCTGAACCCTGACACACGAGAGATCCGAAAACAATGAAAACCAATCCCGCCTTATTGATAAGTCTAGGTATTGTGGTTGGCATCTCACTTGCCAAGCTTATCGGCAACAACACTTTTTTGTTGTTGATTACAACAGGCCTGATAATTTTATTCTTAACCACTCCACCCATTTTGATAAAGCTGAGTCGCAGCCTTGTTTCCAAAAAACCAGGAAATTCGACTACCCGCACACACGCTGAAGGAACCGTGAAATGGTTCAATTACAAAAAAGGTTTCGGGTTTATTGAGCAGGAAAACGGCGTAGATGTTTTCGTACATCACAATTCCATCATTAATGGCAAGAAAAAGCCCTTGCGTGAAGGCCAAAAAGTCTCCATGGATATTGTCCAAAGCGATAAGGGGCCCCAAGCTGAAAACGTAAGTCTGCTTTAGAAAAACTTCTGAACAGGAAAATTTTCTTCAGCCCACGCCCAGACAGAAATCTTGTGACTGTCAGACTCCTGCGCCAACAGTAAGTTTTTGACACCTGCATCAGACAGTTCTAGAGATTATCTAAACTAATCCGTTTCCCATGGGATATGAATCCAGACCCACGTCTTCACCAGCTACATGAGTGGATAAAAGAAGTTACCGGAAATGTTTCCTGCACTCTTGAGCCAGTTTCCGGTGACGCAAGCTTCAGACGTTACTTTCGCTTCCAGTTAGAAAACGCTCAATTCATAGCCGTCGATTCCCCTCCAGAAAAGGAAGCAAACGAGTCATTCATTCAAATCACTCACCTGTTGGAAACTGCGGGTCTGCCTGTACCGCATATTCACTACAGCCTGCTGGAATTTGGTTATTTTATTCTGGATGATTTCGGAGATGTACTCCTGCTGGATACACTGAACGCTGAAAATGCAGATGCACTTTACGCTAATGCACTGGAAGCACTTACAGTAATCCAGCAAATTCCTGCTGACAGCCTACCCGATTACGACAAGCCTCTCTTGCAGCAGGAAATGGAACTGTTCCAGAACTGGTTTTTAGTCCGGCTACTTTCAGTTCAGTTATCATCTTCTAGCTTGCAAGTGCTGAAAAAGGCATTCACCAATCTGGTCCATAACGCTCTCACTCAACCACAGGTGTTTGTACACCGAGATTATCATTCTCGAAACTTGATGCAAATTGATACGGATTGGCCCGGGATTATAGATTATCAGGATGCCGTGCGTGGTCCTCTTACCTATGATGCAGTCTCCTTGCTCCGTGACTGCTATATTCAATGGCCACTGGACCAGACAGAAGCTTGGGCACTCAGCTACAAGAACCAGCTGGTGAAAAAAAATATTATCGATGACGTCAAAAACGAAATTTTCCTTAAGTGGTTCGACCTGATGGGAATCCAGCGACATCTGAAGGCGATCGGTATATTTTCTCGACTTAAACTGCGAGACGGGAAATCTTCATATCTACAAGATATTCCACGTACCCTGGATTACGTCACGGCTGTTGGGTCCAGATATCCTGAAACATCTGAGCTTGCCAGGTTTATTCGTGAAATGGTTTCATTCAAACCATGATGAAGTGCATGTTGCTGTCTGCAGGATTGGGTAACCGATTAAGGCCTCTCACCTTTCAGGTTCCAAAACCCCTGGTCACACTTGCAGGCAAGCCTCTCATAGTGCACCACTTGGAAAGATTAGCTGCGGCAGGTTATGAAGATATCGTTATCAACCTTTCCTACTTGGGGGAGATGATCAAGCAAACACTCAAGGACGGTCATGACTACGGGGTCCACATCGAATATTCATTCGAAGGGGAGCGGCCATTAGGCACAGCTGGAGGAATCGTTCATGCGCTGCCATTACTGGGTAACGGGCCCTTTGTGGTAGTTAACAGCGATATATGGTGTGATCACCACTTATCTTTTCCTGCCCTTACACACGACTTGGCGCACGTGGTGCTTGTAGATAATCCGGCCCACAACCCCGAAGGCGACTTTGAATATGAATCTGGGAGGGCCTGCAATTCAGGTGAAAAGCGCCTGACTTTTAGTGGCATAGGTATCTATGTGCCGAAATTGTTTCAGTCTCTGACCGCTACAAAACTTGATTTGGCTTCTGTCCTGCGCACTGCCATTGATCAGGGACGTGTGAGTGCCGAATACTATGCCGGCAACTGGTTTGACATCGGTACTGCCGAACGGCTGATGCAGGCCGAAGACCACATTTCAAAGATCAAATGACAGATAAAGCAGGACAAGAATACTGACAAGCTGCTCTGAAATGCCAGCCCGCAAGATTCATGCCTCCGAAGAACAACGCAATTCAGTGCCCGTATGCATCGATATCTGCGTGGTAAGAAGAGCGCACCATGGGCCCGCTCGCAACGTGCTTGAAACCCAGGTCCTGCGCTACATCGCGCAAGCTGTCAAATTCCGCTGGGTCCAAGTAGCGTTGCACTGACAGGTGATAACGACTGGGCTGAAGATACTGACCCAATGTAAGCCTGTCCACATCATGCGCCCTCAAATCTTTCATCACCTGGATGACCTCATTGATGCGTTCTCCTAGACCCAACATCAGCCCCGATTTCGTGGGGACACTTCCAAGCATTTGTTTGTGCCGATACAGCAGGTCCAGGGAGTGCTGGTAGTCAGCACCAGGGCGAACATGTGGATACAAGCGAGGGACAGTTTCCAGATTATGGTTAAACACATCCGAAGGCTGGAGAAACAGATTCTTCAATGCCTGAACCAGACGGCCTCTAAAATCGGGAACAAGAATTTCAATTGTTACATCTGTACAGCTTTCTCGTATTTTGCGTATGCACTTGACGAAATGGCCCGCTCCCCCATCATGCAAATCATCACGGTCTACGGAAGTGATAACTACATAACGCAGTCCCATGGTGTCAACCGCCTCTGCCAGGCGTGCTGGCTCCTGTTCATCCAGCGGAAACGGCCGGCCATGAGCCACATCACAAAAAGAACAGCGGCGAGTACACACGTCGCCCATGATCATGAATGTAGCCGTACCTTGTCCGAAACACTCGCTCAGGTTTGGACAAGCGGCCTCCTCGCATACGGTGTGCAGCTTCTGTTCTCTCAACAGATTCTTCAATGCCTGAACCTTTGGAGTAGGAGCTTGCGCACGAATCCATGCCGGTTTTGGTTTACGCGGTGCATCATCTGCGTGGCTTACAGGGATACGTAACATTTTTTCCTTGCCTCGCTGCTTCACACCAAGCTTTGCAAGATGAGATTTACTTACCAATGACTTCTATATCCTCAGCTTTGTAGTTCAGTTGATTACATAACTGCATTGCTAGTTCCTCATGGACTTGCTGGCAATCAGATATGACTCCATGGTCCCTCAACTGCGTAACGGAAAGCCCGGGGAATCCACATGGGTCCATCTGTGAAAAAGGAGTCAAGTCCATGTCTACGTTTAATGCCACACCATGGTAACAACATCCACTCCTTACCCTCAAACCGAGTGAAGCGACTTTTGCATTTTCGATATACACCCCGTGAGCTTCATCACGTGCCTGAGCACTAATCCGGTAACTGTCCAGAAGGTCGACCACTGCCTGTTCCATGTGGGCAACCAACTTCCTGATTCCCAATGATTTTCGTCGCAGATCGATCAACAGGTAGATAATTGCCTGTCCAGGAGCATGATAAGTTACCTGACCTCCACGGTCCGTTTGAACAACCGGAACCTCGAGTCCTGGCTGGATATGCTTGACATTGGCATGAGCTCCCAGCGTTACAACAGGAGAGTGTTGCAGACACCAGAATTCATCTGCAGTTCGAATATTTCGTCCAGTGGTGAACTCGCGCATTTTTGTAAATGTCGGTACATATTCCTGCTGACCCAAATAGCGTATCTTCAGCTTTCGCATTTATGACTGCCGCGCAATCCCGTGATCATAAGAGAAGGAGTCAATTCAAGCGGACCTGCAAAATCCAACCCTGTCAGTAGAGCCAGTTTGACTGTTAGCGTGACTAGCCGAGAAACTTCCTTTGCTGGTACAAGTCATAGACATCCTTCCAAAGCTTGCCTGGTGCCCCATTTCCTACAGGACACTGGTTAACTGTTGTAGCCGCTAGTATCCCCTTGGCAGAGCTTGTAATCCACAACTCATCAGCCTCATAGAGCCAGTTTTCAGGTATTGCTTGCTCGTGGCACTTCTGACCCAGTACCCCCAGCAATTCCAAAATCACGTCCCGCGTTATACCGGGCAGAATTAGGCTGTCTTTTGGATGCGTGAAAACTTCCCCATCACGGACTACAAACAGGTTGCTGGAAGATCCCTCAAGAGCAAATCCGTCACGAACCATGATGGCCTCCGCTGCGCCAGCCTGCAAGGCAGATTGCTTTGCCAGAACATTCGGCAACAGGTCAATGACTTTGATGTCACAACGTTGCCAACGAGTATCTTTCACAATATTCAGTGCAACCCCTTTCTGAAGCTGCTCATCCGCTATATCTGCTAACAGGTTCGCCATAGCAAACACGGTTGGACTCGTGTTTTCAGGAAACCCATGATCACGTGGCGCAATACCCCTGGTCACCTGTATGTAAACAGCAAGGTCAATACAATTTGACTGCCTGATCAGGTTCTCAACTATTCCTTCCCACTGTTTATGGGTATACGGATTTTGAATGTGAACCTGTTCCAAGCTGCGCGCAAGCCTGACCAAGTGCGGTTGTAAACAAAATGCCTTTCGATCATAGACGGGAATCAGTTCGTACACACCGTCACCAAAAATAAAACCACGATCCAAAGGCGAAATTTGGCATGCCTCCAGCGGCATGTACTCATCATTAAGGAAGGCTGGAATTTCTGCCACAATCAGCGTACTCAATCTAGTAAAGTCGTATGAAAAAATCGAAAAGGCGTCTCCACAAGCCACCCTTGGGATTCGACTTCAGGGCTACCAGCGGTTCTTCAGCAACTTCCTCATCCCCCAAAGTAATCTTGATGGTGCCAAGCTCGTCACCCTCTGAAACAGGTGCCATGATATCAGGCTCTACATGCACAACTGCCTTAAGACTGTGTGACCGGCCACGTGGGATGGTAACAAAAAGATCATGATCAAGTCCCAGTTGCAAGAACTTTGATTCTCCGTGCCAAATGCGTCTTTCGATCAATGCTTCATGTGCATGATACAACTTATGCAACTCATAGTACCTGAAACCGTAGCTGAGCAATGCCTGGCTGTTAATCATGCGAGAACGCGGGCTGGCTGCACCCATTACTACCGAAATCAAACGCATACCTTTACGTTCTGCAGAGGCTGCCAGGCAGTACCGGGCTGTTGTTGTGTACCCGGTTTTAATACCGTCTACCGTTTCGTCCTTCCATAGCAGTCGGTTACGATTGTGCTGTCGAATGTTGTTGAAAGTAAACTCTTTTTGCGCATAGCGCCGGTATTCTTCGGGGAACTCATGGATCATCGCACGAGAGAGTAAAGCCACATCATAGGCTGTCGTATAATGATCCTCTGCTGGCAATCCCGTTGAATTTATAAATCTACTGTCCTCAAGTGCCAATTGCTTGGCCTGTGCGTTCATCATTTCCGCAAAACTTTCTTCTGTGCCGGCGAGATGTTCAGCTAGTGCGATACTGGCATCATTGCCTGACTGTATGACCATTCCCCGAAGTAAATCTACAAGGGGAACCTTGTCCCCTACTTCGACGAACATTCTGGAGCCCACGCTGCGCCAAGCCTTCTCACTGATAGACACTGCATCATCCAGGTGTACATCACCTTGTGCCAAAGCTTTGTACACGAGGTACGCAGTCATGATCTTTGTAAGGCTTGCCGGCTCTACATGTTTTCTTGGATTGTGTTGTGCAAGCACAGAACCACTAGCATGGTCCATCAGCACATAACTTGAAGCTTCAAATTCAGGCGCAGCCGGAATGGGAATGGGTTCTGCTTGCGAGAATGATCCAATGCCTGCAAGCACCAGCGCCAAAAGAACAACCTTATATTTCATACAACTTTGGTTAACGGGCATTCTCCCAAAACTGATTACTCAATCACTATCCTGTGCTCTCTCATACCCAAGTCACTAAGCCTTGCGAAAGTGTCATCAGCAGCCTGAACTGTAGGCAAGGGACCTATCCTCACTCTATGCAACTCCTCCATATCTTTCGTGACCGAGGATATTGACACAGTACCTAAATCCAGTTCGCGAAGCTGATTAACCAGTTGGTCAGCACCAGCACGTAAACTGAACGCACCCACCTGTACAAATATCCTGGGTCTGCCGGACTCCAGATTGGGTCCAACAGTTGTATCACTGGGATTGCCTGCATCCATGCCTTGAGTAAGTTTGTTTCCGGACTCTTCAGAAAGCCGGTAGTGTAATGGATCAATGGCATTAATTTCCACCAGGCCGGTGCCTTTCTCGACGATTCCTAATTTTCTTGCTGCCGAATACGATAAGTCTATAACCCTGTTTTTACTAAAAGGCCCACGGTCATTGATACGTACAACGATCTGTTTGCCATTTTCGAGGTTTTTTACCTGGACATAGGTAGGAAGCGGCAGCCGGGTATGAGCAGCCGTCATGGCAAACATGTCATAAACTTCACCACTTGAGGTTCGCTGGCCATGGAATTTCCAGCCATACCAAGAAGCGATTCCCCTTTCTTTAAACCCTCGGCTGCTGGAAAGTGTGTAGTAGCGTTTGCCAAAGACGGTATACGACACAGGATTGCCATAGCGGCTGCGTGGTTCAGTTCTTGGAACCGGGTCAGGTGGCAGTTCTCGCTGGGGTATTTTTGCAGCCGACGGTACAGGCGGAGTTATCCTGACGTGTTTTTTTGCGGCACAGCCAACCTGTACGGCTACAAGCAGGGAAAACACACAAACATTGGTAAAACAGATTGCAGCCCTGTGGGCTTCAGTTTTGTACAACGTAGTCCTTAAATTCCTGTTTGATAAGCTGGCTGAGCTGATACACCGCCATTGCGTACATATGACTGTGATTATAACGCGTGATGACGTAAAAATTGTTCGATCCGACCCAGTATTCCGATGAGTCATCCTTTCTTAGCTCAAGCAGGGCAACCTCATCCCTATCGGCAAGTAGCCCCCCCGGTAGCAGTACATCGTACTGGGGCAGTTCGGAAATTGAGGCGGTAGGCTTCATTCCCTTTGTCAAAAGCAACTTATGGCGCTCCCCTATTACCGTTACAGGAAAGGCAACAGCAAGATTGGGCTTCCAGCCATGCTCCTTGAAATAGTTGGCGATACTGCCAATGACGTCAGCACTGCTATTCCATAAATCACGTTTGCCGTCTCTATCAAAATCCACTGCATATCTTCTGTAACTGCTCGAAATAAACTGGCTTTTGCCCATTGCACCAGCATAAGAACCTTTAACTGAACGAGGATCGAGCTTTTCCTCTCTAGCCAGCAGGAGAAAATGTTCCAGTTCACCACGAAAAAACTTTTCCCGTGGCTCATATTCAAATCCCAGAGTTACAAGCGAATCCAGCACCAGAAACCTGCCTTCATATTTCCCATAGAACGATTCGACCCCGATGATGGCAACTATGATCTCGGGAGGAATACCGTACTGTTGCCCGGCAAGCTGCAAAATCTCTTCGTTTTCAGCCCAGAACCGCAAACCTTCACTGACTCGGCGTGAAGTGATAAATATCTTCCTGTACTCCTGCCAGTTCTTTTTCTTCTCTGCAGGGCGCTGTATGGCATCCAACACTTCATTCTGTTTTCGCACCTCCCCAATGAGTGCAGTCAAAGAAGACTTGGAATATTGATGACGTTGCGAAAAGTCATCAATGAATTGACTTACCTCTGCATTGTCCAAATAGCTTGGATCAGCAGCAAACCCCTGTGTGATTACAACGCTAAAGAAAAGAAAAAAGAACCGTAGTTGTCTCATAGTTCAAGATGTAAACAGCTTTCTTCGGGATTGAATCGACATCAGTATCCCAAATGCCGCCAGAATAGTCACAGCCGATGTCCCTCCGTAACTGATCAATGGTAATGGCACGCCTACGACTGGTAACAGACCGCTCACCATACCGATATTTACCACGAAATACACAAAAAATGACAGGCTGAGGCTACCGGCCAAAACCCGAGAATAAGTATCCCCAGCACCTGAAGCAATACTCAACCCGCGCATCACGATAAACCCATAGATCAAAAGCAGTAACACAACGCCAAAAAAACCAAACTCTTCGCCTAATACAGCAAAGATAAAGTCAGTGGTCCGTTCAGGTATGAAATCTAACTGGGACTGGGTTCCATTCAACCATCCCTTCCCGAACACTCCCCCTGAACCAATTGCTATCTTGGACTGGATAATATGGTAACCGGTTCCAAGCGGGTCTCGTTCAGGATCGAGCAAAGTTAATATCCGTTGCTGCTGATAATCATGCAAGTAGAACCAGACCATAGGCAAGCCTGCCAGTATTATTCCCCCCAGCAGTATCAGAAATCGCCAGGTAATGCCGGCAAGAAAAATTGCAAAAAACCCAATACTCGATACCAGCAAGGCTGTGCCAAGATCCGGCTGTATGGAAATCAACCATGTTGGAAAGGCGATCATCAGCACAGCCACAACCACTTGACTTATGGAAATAGGTGCTGGCTTGTTACTGAGATACCAGGCCACTGCCATTGGAAGGATTATTTTCATGACTTCTGAAGGCTGGAATCGCAATATCCCTAAGTCCAGCCAACGTTGTGCACCTTTACCCGTATAACCCAGGGTGAGTACAGCAACCAGTAAAGCCAAACCTGCCAAGTACAGCCAAGGAGACCACCTGAATAGCTGTTCACTTGAAATTTGTGCTAGGAATATCAGGATAACAAAGCCGACTGCTATATGAACTGCCTGGCGTAAGACAATGTTCATCTCATGGCTAGCAGCACTGTACAACACTGACAGGCCCATCGCGCACAATACAAACAGTGCACTCATCAGGACAGGGTCAAGGTTAAAGAGATGCCTCTGCTGTGTTCTGGTGGACTTGCTAAGCATACAGATACTCTGAAAAGGTATTTCCTAGTCAGGATGAATCTTCATTGTCTCTCAACAGGTAATGATCCATTACGGCTTTTGCAACAGGCGCTGCAGCTGTACTGCCACTGCCTCCATTTTCCACAACTACCGAGATAGCTATTTTAGGGTTATTTACGGGAGCGAACGCGATGAACAGGGCATGATCCTGAAGCCATCCAGAAATATTTTCCTTCTGAGTCTTTCTATGCTCTTCATCTTGGGACAGACTAAATACCTGTGCAGTCCCTGTCTTCCCTGCAATTCGATAGCTGGCATCTATCCCTACGCGATAAGCCGTCCCATTGGGCTTGTGCATCACATCTTCCATCGCCTTAACAATCTGCTCCCAGTAATTTCGGTTGCTTATTTCAAGAGAATGCAAAACAGACTCATTGACCATTTTCTCTCCGCTACCTGAAGTGCGCAGCGTACGCAAAATCTTCGGTTGAACACGCTGGCCTCGCGTGGCCAAAACACTTGTTGCCAAAGCAAGTTGTAGCGGAGTCGCAGTCATGTAGCCCTGGCCGATTCCGGTAATGATGGTTTCTCCAGGGTACCAAGGCAGTCCAAATGTCTCGTGTTTCCATTCCTGTGTGGGCAGGATGCCCTTCGCCTCTCCCAACGCATCCAGCCCAGTCTTGTTGCCAAAATTAAACTGTCCTAGAAAAGCAGACATCCGGTCTATTCCCAAGTTGTTGGCTAACGAGTAAAAATAAACGTCGCTCGACTGGATAATGGCCTTGGGCATGTCAACCCATCCGTGCCCTTCTTTTTTCCAGTCATGATATTTTCGACGACTCCCGGGCAGTTGGAAATAAGGTCCTGTCCATATCAAGTCTTCCAGCCTGATTACACCATGATGCAGCCCTGCCAGGGCCACCATTGGTTTTATCGTTGAGCCTGGCGGATATTGGCCTGACAAGGCGCGATTGAACAATGGCTGATTCGGGTCATCGCGAAGCTTCAAGTACTGCTTGCTGTTGATACCATTCACGAACAAGTTAGGGTTGTATGTTGGCGCACTTACAAATGCCAGGATTTCTCCAGTTTCTGGTTCCATGGCTACTACGGACCCCCGGTGTTCGCCCAGGGCTTGCAATGCCACTTTCTGCAGCTCTGCATCCAGAGTCAGTACGAGATCGGCACCCGGAACAGGGGGAATGCGTTTCAAGATTCGAAGCTTGCGTCCCTGGGCATTAATCTCTACGTGCTGATAACCAGTTTTGCCGTGGAGTAAATTCTCGTAATATTTCTCGACACCCAATTTTCCGATGTAGTTGGTTCCACGGTAATTCTGCCTGTCAAGTTTCAGCATTTCTTCCGAGTCGATGCGCCCCACATAGCCCAAGGCATGGACATTCACATTGCCCATCGGGTAGTGACGGTTCGTATGTGCAGTGACCTCTACACCGGGAAAACGGTGGCGATTTACTGAAAAACGTGCCACCTCATCCTCACTTAAGTGCATTTTCAAGAGGATAGATTCGAATGACTGCTTCCGTTCTACATCTGCAAAAAATCTCTGAAGATGTTGCTCCTCTAGCTCTACTAGCTGCCCCAGCTCAGAAACGACCTGTTCAAGATCATCTGTCAGAACAGGCGTGATCCTGATCTGGTAGCTAGGCTTATTCACAGCCAACAGGTTGAGGTGTCGATCATAGACTAACCCTCTGGCTGGAGGTACAGGTACAATTTTGATCCGGTTTTCCTGAGACAGGGTTCTGTAGTAGTCATGACTCTGGACTTGAAGGGAATAGAGCCGCCAACCAAGTGCAAGCAGGCTCAAGAACACCACTAATGCTGCAATGAACAGACGTGCCTTGAAATAGCGTGTTTCCTGCTTAAGGTCCTTTAGAAAATCGCGGGTGGTCAATTTGACTATTTCATCCAGTACATTGTCAGAAATGATAACAAATATACCCTCTGGCTGATGCATGGGTGTATCTTTCGCACAGAGTGGAAAGAACACTGTGCATACATGTTTCATTAGAACCCATCGTGATATAGCATACGCATTGCACGGGACTGCGTGCCTTGTTAACGGGAGTCTGTATTTCAGTACAATACCCTCATGCTGGCCCGTACAGGTCAGTACCCTTGTTGCAGGATGCGATCAAATTTTTTGTTAAGAGCCACTATTTCTATCTCTAGCAGGGAGAAAGATTCATGACCATTCATCATCTGCCGGTTACCCTGGGTGTTTTAGGCCTAATCATTGCGTTTTTGATTTACCAGATGATCCTGCGCTACCCCCAGGGAAGCAGTAAGGTCGTCGAAATATCAGATGCAATCCATGCAGGCGCCATGACCTTCATGCGGCGTGAATATTCCATACTGTTTGTATTTGCAGCACTGGTAACCATTGCAATCTGGATTTCAGATTTGGGACAGAACACGGCTATCGCATTTATTGTAGGGGCATTGTGTTCTTCCGCAGCCGGCTATATCGGGATGTACACTGCCACCCGTGCCAATGTCAGAACTACTGTGGCAGCACATGAAAGAGGCAGGGATGTGGCACTCAATGTTGCCTTTATGGGGGGTTCCATTATGGGGCTCACCATTGCAGCCATGGGCCTGCTGGGACTTGGTGCCCTATACCTTGCCTTCGGGCGTAATCCTGAAACTGCCAATGTCATTCACGGTTTTGGCATGGGCGCATCTTGTGTTGCACTCTTTTCGAGGGTAGGAGGAGGAATCTATACCAAAAGTGCAGACGTGGGTGCTGACTTGGTGGGCAAAATTGAAGCTGGTATCCCAGAAGATGATCCACGCAACCCGGGCGTCATAGCTGACAATGTCGGCGACAATGTTGGGGACGTGGCCGGCATGGGATCGGATATCTTTGAATCCTACTGTGGTTCGATCATAGCCACTATTGCAATATCTTCCACTTTGGGGCCGGCCATAATCAAGGAACTGGGTGAAAGACAGAACCTGATGTTTTTACCCCTGGGCCTTGCTTCAGTCGGAATTGTCTGTTCCATCCTTGGAATACTTCTCGTTAAAACTGCGTCACGAAAATCACCTGCCACAGCCTTGCGAATCGGAACATTCTCGGCAGCAGTCCTGTTTATTGCCGTAGCCTATCTGGTGATTCACCTGTTAGAAATCAATACTGGCGTGTGGGCTTCGGTACTTGCCGGTGCGATCGGTGGCATTATCATAGGCCTGGTTACCGAGTACTACACGGGAGGCAAACCTGTAAGAAAAATCGCCAAAGATGGGGAAACAGGTCCAGCAACCGTCATCATTGCAGGCTTGGCTGTGGGCACTCAGTCTGTCGTGATACCCATCTTGAGCTTGGCTGCAATCATCTTCTTTGCTAACCACTTTGCCAATTTGTACGGAGTGGGCATCGCAGCAGTAGGCATGCTGGCTACAGTCGGCATTACAATGGCGATCGACGCCTATGGACCGGTAGCTGATAATGCAGGTGGTATAGCCGAGATGGCCGAACTCGGAGATGGCGTGCGCCAAATTACAGACGAGTTGGATGAAGTAGGCAATACTACTGCGGCAATTGGCAAAGGGTTTGCAATCGGTGCGGCAACCTTGGCAGCACTTGCAATAATCACTGCATTTCTTGCCGAAGTCAGTCATGGTAAAGAACCCATCAGCCTCGATCTGAGTGACCCAATGGTTCTCATCGGACTGTTTATTGGAGGGGTATTTCCTTTCATTGTGGCATCCTTAACCATCACTGCTGTCGGCGATGCTGCATTTGACATGATCAAGGAAATACGCAGACAGTTTAGCGAGATACCTGGCCTGCTGGAAGGCAATGCCAAGCCAGATACAGTTCGCTGCGTGGATATAGCGACCACTGCAGCTCTAAAGCGCATGGTTGCACCGGGCTTGCTGGCGGTAATCGCCCCGGTTGTTGTCGGTTTTGGGTTTGGCGCTGAAACACTGGGAGGAATGCTTGGGGGTGCGCTACTGGGTTGCGTCCTGCTCGCTTTGACGATGACGACTGCAGGAGGCGCTTGGGATAATGCAAAAAAATATATCGAGAGAGGAAATCTTGGCGGCAAGGGCTCAGATGTTCACAAGGCTGTTGTAGTTGGTGACACAGTTGGCGACCCCCTCAAGGATACCTCGGGACCATCCATGAATATCCTTATCAACGTCATGGCAATCGTGAGCCTAGTCATCGCACCACTGCTGTAAAAGTCAATGGGAAACAATCGTTATGCGGCCAGCATATGTGATGTGCAGCCCTGAAAAACACACCCATGCTATCATCTGTGCCTGATCGAATTCGTAATCACTCATGCCAAAACAACTCCTCAGCAAGCTGTACATTTCAATCTTGGGGGTCATATGTCTTACTGCTTCGGCAACTGAACTGGAACATACTCAAAACAAAAGCCTGAATAACCCAGCGAACAGCCAAGAATCTGCTCGCAAATCCTGTCCAACACCGCATCATCACCCTGCTGAGGCTTTACAGCCTGAACCAGAGGACGGACCTGCAAGGTTAAGCGCGAACCGCGCTGACTTTGATGAAAACGGAGTTGTCACCCTGCAAGGGGCGGTGAAAGTGACACATGGGAGACAATCTGTAGATGCAAATCTTGTGCATTACAATGATAACGGAAAAGAATTATATGCTAGTGGGGATGTGCGCATTGAGGATGACCGATTGATTCTAGAGAGCCAGGAAGCCCAGCTTAACCTTGATACAGGCTATTTCACGTCAAACTCAACTACCTACCAGTTGAAATCCTTGCATGCTCGTGGCAGGGCTGACAGCATTGAGCGACTTTCTGACAATCTCGTCAATATGAAAAATACAACCTACACCACATGTGAAAAGGGAAACGACTCATGGGTGATTTCGGCTAGCAAACTTGAACTGGATAACCGCTCGGGAGACGGGACAGGAAAAGATATCCTAGTCAAGTTTAAAGGCATCCCTGTTTTCTATACCCCGTGGATAAGGTTTCCGATTGACGACAATCGTAAATCGGGTTTTCTGCCCCCCAAACTCAGTAACTCGAGTGACTCTGGCCTGGAATTGGATATGCCATGGTATTGGAACATGGCACCGAACCGGGATGCTGTTCTGGGGTCCCGCCTGCTGACAGACCGTGGGATACAGTTGAAATCAAGATTTCGCAATTTGAGCCGCAAGGGACTGAGTGAAGTAGGTCTGGAGTACTTGGACGACAGTGAGTCCAATGATGACCGCTATTTAACCCTGCTGAAGCATCAGGGCTTTCTTACACCCGAGACTGAAATCGACATACTGTACAACAGGGTTTCTGATGAAAGCTATTTTGAGGACCTGGGTAAGGCCTTGGGACTCAGCAGCACCCATTTTATAGAGCAATATGGGCGATTGACCTACCACACCCCTCATTGGATATTCTCTGGACACCTGCAGAGTTTTCAGTCAGTAGACCCAAGCCTGCCGAATACCGACAAACCTTTCAAGCGCCTCCCGCAATTGAAACTGGACGGGAACTATCCGAGCATCTTGGGTGGACTCCATATCAGTTCTGAGGGGGAGTGGGTACGCTTCCAGCATGATGACAAGATTGACGGAGAGCGGCTTCATCTGGGCATACGAGTCGAACACCCCTTTGAAAGCAAGTCGTATTTTGTCCGCCCCGGTATGCGCCTGACTCATACGCGGTATGATTTGAACCGAAACGACGGACTTGACGACGAACCCACTCGAAGCTTGCCCAGTGCCTACCTGGATGCCGGACTGCTTTTTGAAAGAGTTCTCAAACGGTCTGGAAATATCCAGACTCTCGAACCTCGATTGTATTACCTGCACACTCCTTATCGCGATCAATCCGATTTACCTGTCTTTGACACGGCAGAATTCGAATTCGAATTCGAACAGCTTTTCCGTGACAGTCGTTTCAGTAGCCATGACCGCTATGATGAGGCAGATCACTTGAGCGTTGGACTAACCTCGCGAATCATCGACCTGAAAAGTGGCAATGAAAAAATCCAGGCTAACCTGGGCCGCATCTTTTACTTCAGGGACCGAAAATCAGGATTGCCGGGCAGGCTTCCTGAACGCGAACAATCTTCCGAGTTCGCTGCAGAACTCAGGATAGGAGTGACCGATCGCTGGAAAGCGATTGCATCAACCTTGCTGGATACACACGATGATCATACTGAAAAAAGTTCGCTGCACTTTCAGTATCGAGGAGACAACAAGTTGATACTCAATCTGGCCTATCGCTACCGGCACAAGGATCTAGAGCCTGTAGAGCTTGCAACGGGCAGGCGTAGAAGCCTTGAACAATCTGACTTCTCCATGATATTGCCTATAAATGAGAACTGGCGTACCGCAATGCGCTGGAACTATGACCTGGAAGAGAAACGTAACCTAGAACTCCTCGCTGGAATTGAGTACGAAACCTGCTGTTGGAAGCTGCGCCTAGCTGGGCGGCGCTACAGCCAGAACACAGATGAGGATTATAATAACAGCATAGAAATGCAACTCGTCCTTAAGGGCCTGGGACAGATAGGCGCACCTCTAGGTGAGCTACTTGAACGTGGTGTGCGTGGATATGATGACAAGGACAGTGAATACCTTTTCTGACCAGCCTGCTTGCGTCATGTGACCGGTAACCGCCGGATGAAACAATTTCAGTACATACTATGGGTTATATTGCTTTTCAACAGCAGTGCTGCAATTGCGTTGGACCGTATTGCGGCAGTTGTTGAGGATGACATTATCATGGAAAGTGAATTGTCGCAGCGCATACAGATATTGATGCAGCAATTCAATCAAAACCGTGAAGCCTTGCCACCTGATGATGTCTTGATCGAGCAAGTGCTGCAGCGTTTGATCGTAGAACGCCTTCAACTACAGCTTGCCGAACGCAGGGGAATTCGAATCGATGTCCTGAGTCTCGATCAGGCTATGCGTAATTTAGCCAAGCGTAACAACATGAGCCTAGAGCAGTTTCGTAATGTACTGCTGCAACAGGGATTGGACTATGTGGCATTCAGAAACCAAGTGCGGGACGAGATGATCCTGGAACAGCTGCGTCAACGTGTCATTGATCAAAATATTCAGGTCTCTGACAGCGAAGTTGATGAACTGATAGCCCGGGCAAACAAAGACTTGCTAAAAAAACAGTATGAATATCATATCGCTCACATACTTATTGCCGTGCCAGAGGGTCCGAAGCCTGAAGAAATCAAAAACGCTGCAGATCGTTCTGCTGTCGTATATGAACGAGCAATCTCCGGGGGTAATTTCACACAGCTCGCCATAGCGGCATCAGATGCCCAAGACGCCTTGCAAGGTGGCAACCTGGGATGGCGTGACAGAGCACAATTGCCGCAGATCTTTTTGCAGCAATTAGACCAGATGTCGCCCGGAGACATAAGTAAAATTGCACAGAGTCCCGCAGGATTCCACATATTCAAGCTCATCGACAAACGTGAAATACAAGACACTATCGTCAATCAGGTGCTGTCACGTCATATCCTGATCCGAACCAATGCAATGCTCTCTGACGCGGCAGCGGAAAAAAAACTGAAAGACATCAAATCCAGAATCGAAAACGGAGAAGAATTTGGTGAACTTGCAAGAGAATTTTCCGAAGATCATGGCAGTGCAATTAACGATGGTCACCTAGATTGGTCAGTGTCTGGTAATTTCGTGCCAAAGTTTCAGGAAGTTGTGGACAGCCTTGAGGTAGACCAGATTAGCGAGCCATTCCGCACCCAGTATGGTTGGCACATCGTGCAACTTTTAGGCAAGCGAAGACATGATAATACCCAAGAGGCCATGCGTGCCAAGGCCCGTGAACAAATCAGGCAAAGAAAAATAGAAGAAGAAACCGAATTGTGGCTAAGACAGCTTCGTGATGAAAGCTACGTAGAAATTCGCATGCACTCTTCTTACTGAGTCCAGCCCCAGATTTCATTATTTACCTTTAGCACCATGCAACCGCCCATCCGAATCGCCATTACACCGGGTGAACCAGCCGGAATTGGCCCGGAGCTAGTTCTCAAACTTGCACAGCAGAACCTCTCTTTCGAGCCAGTAGCAATAGTCGATAGACAATTGCTGACCAGTTTGGCACGACAACTAAACATCGAAACTGCAATTACCCTCTTTAGCCCAGACGACAAGTATGTATCTCACAAACCCGGACAACTCAGGGTAGTCGATATCCCAGTTCCCAATCCAGTGACCTTGGGTGAGCCTGACAACAGAAACTCGAGGTACGTTATTGATACTCTGAAAACAGCCATCGATCTTGTGCAAAGGGGAATATGTCAAGCCCTGACAACAGGACCCGTTCAAAAAAGTATCATCAATCAGGCAGGAATCTCTTTTACTGGACATACAGAATTCATTGCTGAAATTACTGGCGGTAACCCGGTCATGATGCTGAGCAACGAGGCAGGTCTTACTGAACCGGCTCAATTACTGCGCATTGCATTTGTAACCACTCACATTGCAGTTACAGATATCCCTGCCTGGATTACAGCTCAACGTATAGAAAATGTATTGCAGGTTTTACACGGGGACTTGAATCGGCTCTTTGGTATCCGTGACCCCCGCATAAGCGTGTGTGGGCTGAATCCTCATGCTGGAGAAAACGGGTACCTGGGGTCAGAGGAAAAGGAGATAATTGCACCATGCCTTGAAAGGCTGCGTAAACAGGGAATGAAACTGGAAGGTCCACTGCCAGCTGATACAGCGTTTGTTCAGAAAAACCTCCGCAGTACAGATGCCGTACTGGCAATGTATCACGACCAAGGTCTGCCCGTGATCAAGTTCAGCAATTTTGGCGGTGTCGTGAATCTGACGCTTGGCCTGCCCATCATACGTACATCTGTTGACCATGGTACTGCCCTAGATATTTCAGGACGAGGTGTAGCCAATGTACACAGTCTTCACAATGCAGCATCCCTGGCAGAAAAACTTGCAGTCAAACTGCCTTGGGGAAAAGCTAATCAATTAGAGCCAACTGGTTCGGAAGCAGATTCTGCCGTGTTGATGCATTGAATGATTCAATGTGCGTGACAACAGTGCTCCAGACTTCACACAGAAAATGAATTTGAACAGGAAATATTTGCTGGCAACCACACTGATAATATTCTTTTTCAGTTCGAATGTGCTCGCTGTCGATATGAATCGCTCAATCAAAATTTCAGGCAACGAGAAGTTTGAATTGCTGCACGATGATGGTATTGCCTTCAAATTCAGGCCCCTGCCCGGACATGCTGGCGCAATGGAGACCACAAGAAATGCATCGTCACTCGGAGTAGCATACCTCGGTCAACTGAAACTCAGAAATAACACAACTGCACTCTCCGCATTACGTTCCATTGCAAACCAGATAGGAAATAACCTGGACTTGAGGTTCGCAGTAGTTATAGATTCAAGTACCTCTGAAGCCCTCAAGGCAAGCCAGCAGTTGCTGCTCTATCATCCAGATATTGTTATCACGCTTACTCTTCTGAGTCCTGTTGAACAGGGTCATTATGAGCTTGTTTGTACATACGCTCTCCGCAAATCACAGGCCATGAACCCAGACAGCGATAATCGTCTAAAACCTGCGCCTACCCTGTCGAGTGAAGATATTCGGGCTCCAAACATGCCTGACGTGCATGAATTCAATTAAAGCTGGACTGCATAAAATCAAGTCAGGCATTTTGATAAAAGTGCGAATCAATGATTCTGCTGGCAGTATCGAGCACTCTTTAGCCAGCATTTTCGTGACATAGACTGCTACCCACCGAGAATCAGCAGTGACCATCAAGCCCAGCAAACATCTTGGACAACATTTCCTGAAAGACGAAAATATAATTAGTGACATGGTACGAGCCATAGACCCGGAACCAGGACAAAACATATTTGAAATCGGGCCCGGGCTTGGAGCGCTTACACTTCCTGTATTAAGGAAAGCTGGTACTATGCATGCAATTGAAATTGACACAAGGCTTTCTGAAGAACTGCTCAAGAAATCTATTCAAGCCGGTACTTTGACCCTGTACCAGGGCGATGTTTTGGACTTCGACTTTAATCGGGTTGCCAATACAACCCGGAATGTCCGTCTGATAGGAAATTTACCCTACAATATCTCGACACCACTGTTGTTCTATCTGCAGCGATTTTTCGGCCTCATTGCTGACATGCACTTCATGCTACAGAAAGAAGTGGTTGATCGCATCATTGCCTTGCCAAGAACTTCCGCATACAGCCGGCTCAGTATTACTTTACAAAGCTTGTACAAAGTGGAAAGCCTGTTTGACATTGCACCCCAAATGTTCTCGCCGGCTCCCAAGGTAAACTCAAGCTTCATGCGCCTGCAGCCAAGATCCGATTACATCGAACAAATTCACAACCAGGCATTATTCAGCAAACTGGTAGAGACCGCCTTTCAGCAACGGCGCAAAACCATCAAGAACAGCTTGGTGAACATGGTCACGGATTCTCAGCTCAGACAAGCTGCCATAGACCCGAAACAACGTCCGCAAGAAATCTCTGTACAGCAATACATAAATCTTGCCAACCAACTCTCTGAATGATATTTTTTCTGCATCAGAAGTCAGTATCAGTAGTGTGAGCAAATCAGAAGTTCATAACATCGATGTAAGCGTGGATAGCGCATTTGTCGAAGCTGATGAAGGACAAAACCGCTTCATATTTTCATACACTGTAACCATACATAATGCCGGGCTGGTACCTGCCAGACTGATGACACGTCACTGGATCATTACGGACTCTAATGGCAAGACCCGGGAAGTAAAAGGTGAGGGAGTGGTTGGTGAGCAGCCCTACTTGCGCCCTGGCGAGTCATTTCAGTACACCAGCGGAACGATGCTTGAAACACCGGCTGGTATCATGCACGGTAGTTATCAAATGATTACAGATGACGGAACGAAATTTGATGCTCCGATCAGCTCTTTTATCTTGGCAGCACCCCGGGTTTTGCATTAGGTTCATGATTTTTACAGATTTAGTGTGATTTCACACATCGTACTTGACCTGCACAATACAAAGTGAGCCTTTTCTTGCTATCACAAGCAGTTTAGTCGACAAACTGTCCGATACCTTGATGTAGGAAAACTAAGTTACGGGAATGTCAATTTACGCAATCGGCGATGTACAGGGCTGCTTTGATGAGTTAATGGCCCTGGTCGAAAAAATCTCATTTAACCCCAAGTCAGACAAGCTATGGTTTGTAGGCGATTTGGTGAACAGGGGCCCCAAGTCACTTGAAACCTTACGCTGGGTAAAGTCGCTTGGCGAACATGCAACTACCGTACTAGGTAATCACGACCTTCATCTCTTGGCAGCACACGCAAAAGTAAAACCGGTTTCTGAATCCAGCAGTCTTGCACCTGTACTTCGGGCCAGTGATGCAGATGAACTCCTTGACTGGTTAAGATATCGCCCACTTGTACATTACGATGCCGAGATAAAAATCGCCATGATACATGCGGGGCTCGTCCCCCAGTGGAACATAGAAAATGCATTAGCCTGTGCGAAAGAGGTGGAGGATATTCTGCGCTCTGAGAATTACATAGATTTTCTGAAAAACATGTATGGCAATGCACCTGATAGCTGGAATGACAGCTTGAGCGGATGGGGCCGATTGCGCGTGATCACCAATTCGTTCACTAGGCTGCGTTACTGTGACCGGTATGGTGTAATGAGCCTGGCGGATAAAGGCCCCATAGGCACACAAAACCAGGGGATGTTGCCCTGGTATGAAATCAGCTCAAGAAAAAGCAAAAACACCAAAATTGTATTCGGACACTGGTCTGCATTAGGCTATCTGGAAAAAAACAATGTTATTGCTACTGACACCGGGTGCCTCTGGGGAGGTTCACTAACTGCAGTCAGTATTGATGAAACTCCAGTCAGGAAATTCCAAGTCAAATGCAAGGCCAAACGGGCCATCCCCACAGACATACCCTTCGAAGGCCTGGCAAACAAACATTAACCATTTCGGCATACTGCAGTCTCCTATTTCAAGGGCATTGTCAAAGTCACAGATTGAGGCTGACTGTCACGTATTTCCTGTAGCAATTCGCCTGTACTGAATAAACTCCATATCGTATTTGTTATTCTCGTCTCTTGGGAGGAACTCCCGACCTTCTTCGCTCCACTCGCTCTGATTCCAGTTCGGGAAAAATGTGTCTCCTTCCAGTTCTGCATGCAAAAGGGTAAGGTATAGCCTTTCGGCATGTGGTAAAGCCAACAAATGGATGTCAGCCCCACCAATTACGAATACCTTCTTCGAATCTGCCAGCAGGACTTCCATCTCTTTCCAACCAGTTACAACATCGCAGTTTTGTGCCAAATAATTCCTGTTTCGTGTCAGCACGACATGCCGGCGGCCTGGCAGTAGCCCAGGCAGTGACTCAAAAGTCTTACGCCCCATGACAATGGGACAGCCCATCGTGATTTTTTTGAAACGCATTAAATCAGCAGGCTGATGCCAGGGTATCCTGTTTCCCTTCCCAATGACCCTGTTACGAGTCATGGCAACGATGATGGTCAGTTCCACACTGAACTAAACCGCAACTGGAGCAGAAATATGTTCATGGGCCTGGTAATTTCGCAGTTCGAAATCTTCGTACACAAATTCGAAGATGGATTTCACATCCGGGTTGACATAGACCTCGGGTAAAACGAACGGGGTGCGTTTCAGCTGCAGGCTCGCCTGCTTGACATGGTTGGTATAGAGATGTGCGTCACCCAAGGTATGAATGAATTCACCAGCCTGATACCCGGTGACCTGTGCAACCATTTTCAACAGCAATGCATAAGAGGCAATATTGAACGGAACACCGAGAAAAATATCAGCACTGCGTTGATACAGCTGACACGAGATACGATTCTGAGCTACATAGAATTGGAAAAACATATGACACGGTGGAAGTGCCATAGCATTGAGCTCACCAACATTCCACGCACTCACTATATGCCTTCTTGACTGCGGATTGGTTTTCAGGCTCCCAATCAAGGTGCTGATTTGATCAATCGTACTCCCATCTGCACTACGCCAACTACGCCATTGCGATCCATACACTGGACCCAAATCTCCATTTTCATCTGCCCATTCATCCCAGATGGACACACCGTATTTTTGCAGATAGGAAATGTTTGTCTCGCCGCGCAAAAACCATAAGAGTTCATGAATGATTGACTTGAGATGAAGTCTTTTTGTGGTCAATAGAGGAAACCCATCGGCCAAATCGAATCTCATTTGATAGCCGAATACTGATAGTGTCCCCGTGCCTGTTCGGTCTTCTTTTTCCACCCCATGTGACAACACATGTCCCAGCAACTCAAGATACTGTCGCATCGTCAGAGCCTTTTATTCATAGCACCAAATGATCCGGGTTTCCAATATGCAAGAAACATTAATACCACACCAACCAGCATCATGGGTATCGTTAGCAATTGCCCCATAGTAAGCCAATCGTAGGCAATAAAGCCCATGTTGGCATCAGGCTCACGTACAAACTCCACTGCAAACCTGAATACACCGTACAGCAATACAAACATGGCTGCTACGGAACCGGCAGGACGAGGCTTTTGTGCAAAGAACCAAAGCACCACAAACATTACCAAACCTTCCAAGAAAGCTTGGTACAATTGCGACGGGTGCCTTGCCAGATTGCCTGCATTGGGAAATACCATGGCCCACGGTACATCGGTCACTCGACCCCATAATTCACCGTTGATGAAATTTCCAATCCTGCCAGCACCTAGTCCCACCGGAATTGTAGGTGCCGCAAAATCGCAAATGTCCAAGAACCCATATGGCTTGTTGCGTTGACACATCCATAACACCAGAATGACTCCAATCAGCCCTCCATGAAAGCTCATGCCACCTTCCCATATCCTGAATACATAAAGCGGGTTCTCCAAAAAATTAGAGAAATTGTAGAACAGTACTGAACCCAAACGACCCCCGATGACTAACCCTAGCATGCCATAAAAAAATATATCGCCTACATCTGCTGGTTGTATTAGGATATGTTTGTGCCTTGCATGAATGCGGCCCAGCCACCAGAATGCCAGAAATCCTACGGCATACATCAACCCGTACCAGTGCAGTTTCAGTGGACCAACAGAAAAAGCTACGGGATCGATTTCCGGAAAACTCAACATGCTATGTCTTCCCTGTTTGAATTCACGTCATGCTAGTATGAAATCCGTGAGATCAACGAACTAAAGATCACTAAATGAGTACATCATAAACATGATAGAAGGCAAAAACCATCTCGCTAATGAAACGAGTCCTTACTTACTTCAGCATGCGGACAATCCAGTAGAATGGTACCCGTGGTGTGAAGAGGCCCTGAAGCGTGCCAGGCAGGAGGACAAGCCAATCCTGCTGTCTATCGGATATTCAGCCTGCCATTGGTGCCATGTCATGGCACACGAATCTTTTGAAGATGATGCTACAGCAGAATTGATGAACAAGCTCTTCGTCAACATCAAAATCGATCGTGAGGAACGCCCGGACATCGATAAGATCTACCAGACTGCCCAGTATCTGATTACACAGCGTACCGGTGGCTGGCCACTGACGATGTTCCTGACACCCGATGATCAAATTCCGTTTTTTGGGGGAACCTATTTCCCCAAGGATACGCGTCACGGACTTCCAGCATTCAAGGACCTGTTGCAACATATCTCAGAGGTCTACAGAACCCAGCGCGCGCAAATCATGACTCAAAACCAGTCAGTTCTGAACGCATTACGAAAGATCCATGAACCTCAATACGAGGAACATGATCTGACACACGAGTTGTTTGATATTTGTGACAAACAGGTAAAACAGGCATTCGATGAAATGAACGGAGGCTTCGGATCTGCTCCAAAATTTCCTCATTCGACTTATATCGACCGCCTATTGCGCTATCACGTGCAATCAGCAATAACAGTGGAAAACAAGGAGACCAGTTCTTTACACATGGCCTTGTATTCCTTGGAGAAAATGGCAGCAGGTGGCATCTATGATCACTTAGGTGGAGGATTTTGCCGCTACTCAGTGGATGCAGGCTGGATGATTCCACATTTCGAAAAGATGCTGTACGACAATGGTCTGCTCCTTGCGTCATATGCCCATGGTTTTGCATTGACGGGATCCATGCAATTCAGGCACGTGTGTGAAGCCACTGCTGAATGGGCAATACGTGAAATGCAATCCTCTGAAGGGGGCTATTACTCTTCCTTGGACGCTGATTCCGAAGGCGAGGAAGGGAAGTATTATGTTTGGGACTTCGAACAAGTTAAAAAAGCACTTGATCCGGATGAATTCGCTGTTTTCTCACCTTTCTATGGACTTGACAGGCAAGCGAATTTTGAGGGCCGATACCACTTGCATAGTTTTGCAAGCAAGGCTGAAATTTGTCAAAAAGCTGCTGTGTCTTCCGAAGAATTTGACATGCTGCTCCATCAAGCAAAACAGAAGCTGTTTTCATTACGTCAGGAACGCGTTCGCCCAGGGTGTGATGAAAAAATCCTGTGCAGCTGGAATGCACTGATGATACGTGGCATGGTCATCACAGGAAGAATACTTGAAAAACCCGAGTACACCCGGTCTGCACTGCGTGCTCTGGATTTCCTCCGACAAACGATGTGGGCCAATCAACGATTGATTGCGACATACAAGGATGGCAGAGCCCATCTGGATGCCTACCTGGATGATTATGCTTTTTTGCTGGATGCCATCATCGAAAGTTTACAAACGCACTGGAGTACACTGAATTTAATCTGGGCACGCGAACTTGCTGATGTGCTGCTGGAGCAATTTGAAGATAGCACCGCGGGAGGATTTTATTTCACATCAAGAGACCACGAGCAACTTATTCAGCGGTCCAAGACCATGAGTGATGAGGCCATGCCATCTGGAAACGGGATAGCTGCAATGGCCTTGACACGCTTGGGCTACTTGCTTGGCGAGACCAGGTACCTCGACGCGGCTGTTCGTGTATTGAAGTTTGCTTCACAAGCTGTCTCCCATTCACCTGCTGGACATGCAAGCCTGATCAATGCATTTGAGGAACAGGCTTGTCCACCTCAAATCATAATCTTGCGTGGACAAAAGAATGATCTTGATACATGGAAGCAACAAATTTCAAAAGCTTTTACCCCACGGCAACTGGTATTTGCTATAGAAGCAGACGAAGGCAATTTGCCGGACGCGTTGAGTGAAAAAACACACAGGGATTCAAGCCCTGAGGGTGTAACTGCATATATGTGTGAAGGCATGCAGTGCAAGGCACCAATCCAGCAACTGGACGAACTGCAAAAAGCCGTATCAGATACTGACACCCAGTGCTAAGACTACATGACATCACATGGATGCAAAGTGCATTTTCAGAGGCATAATTCGTTTACTGCACCTGCTCGCCCACCTCCTGAAAGGAATCATTTTGTGTTACACCGTGCTCAGGGGAATCCAGAACCATGTCATGACAGAAAAACAGCGCAAGGTAATCCAGTCTTGGATGTACCAAGTCACAAAAATTGTTGGTGTCGACCTGAAGATACATGGCACACCGCATCCTCCACCAGTATTCGTTGTAGCCAACCATATCTCATGGCTGGATGTAGTAATCATCGCCTCGGTGTTACCTGTATCATTTCTTTCCAAGGCTGAAATTCGCAGATGGTTTGTGATTGGCACCCTTGCCAGTAGGGCAGGTACCCTTTTTATCCGGCGCGGATCAAAATTTGGAGTAATTGACGCTGTCAACCTGATGCGGGAACGACTCAAATCAGGGCACAGTGTTGCATCCTTCCCGGAGGGAACAACAACTGATGGAACTTCTGTTCAGGCATTCCACCCTCGCCTGTTTGCCGCTGCAATTGATACTGATTCCATAATCCAGCCTGTTGCACTTCTTTATCCACAGACACATGGCTCCAACTCGATAGTACCCTATGTCAGAAACAGCAATTTGGTCAAACACGCATTTAGAATCATGTCCGCAGAGCGTACGGAAGTGGTCATAACCTTATGTGACCCGGTATGCATTGATGGCAGGTTGAGAAAACAGCTTGCACAAATCGCGAGAAACGCGATTGTTAATGCGCTTGAAGATAGTCACCTGAAACAATCAGCTTAAAGCTTGAATGGCAGCTTTGTAATCCGGCTCGTTTGCAATTTCACTGACAAGTTCAGCATGTACAACCGTATTGTTCTGATCGAGCACGATAATTGCTCGTGCAGTAATTCCCGACAATGGTCCGCTTTCTATCAGCACACCGTAATCTCTGGAGAAGTCTTGCGAACGCATAACAGACAGCGGTATGACATGCTCAAGCTCTTCAGACAAACAAAACCTTGAAGATGCAAATGGCAAGTCAGAAGAAATTACCAAGACTACAGAATCATCGTACTCTTTTGCGTACTCATTAAATTTCTTCGCCGACACCGCACATACTGGTGTATCAAGACTGGGGACAATACAGAGAATTTTTTTCTTGCCTGGGAAGTTGGTAAGAGACACATTTTCTAGTTCCTTGTTGACCAATAAAAAGTCAGGTGCATTTGACCCGATCTCCGGCAGATTTCCGCTGGTATCCACCTCGTTTCCCTGTAGAGTGATCTTTGCCATTTCTATTTCTCCAGTGATTGGACAATTTATTTTCAGCAAAATCCCGAATACCACCACATGGTCACTAAGATTCAATGCGCAACCCTAGGCCTGCAAAACAAACGAATTTTTCTGACTATCCGCTTAAAGTTGCCTCATATTGGCTTGCATCCAGTAGACTGTCAATTACTGTTTTATCGAATAGTTCTACCTTGCAGAGCCACCCTCTTTCATATGGCGAATCATTTATGATTTCCGGCGAATCTTCTAAATCCTGGTTGAGATCTACTACCCTCGCATGCACAGGCATGTAGACATCACTTGCAGTTTTGACCGACTCAATCACGGCACAAATTTCTCCAGTTTGATATTCGTTTCCCAAAACAGGCTGTTCAACAAAAACGATATCCCCTAGTTCCGACTGCGCAAATTCAGTAATCCCTATCGTAGCAACAGAATCATCCTGTATCTGTAACCAGAGATGGTCTTGCGAATAGACACGGTCATCGGGTGGCAAGCTCATGGGTGATATCTCAAATCCGGTTAGGCTGGTTTTCAGTTGCTGTCTGACATGCCATTGTAGTAGTTTATTTTATATCACGACACGCCTTTCAACAAAGCAGTTACTCTGATGCCTAAATTAGTCTTGATCGTCTTGTATTGCCTGACATTTTCGGCCTTAGCGCAGGCACAACAAGGACCCATCACAGCACAAGATGCATGGATTCGTGAAGCTCCAGCAAATGCCAAGACTATGGCTGGTTACTTAGTCCTCCACAATAACTCTTCGCGAACGTATACCCTTACTTGTGCAAAATCCAAGCACTTTAGAAGCATTGAATTCCATCGCACAGTCATTAAGAATGGCACAGCCAGCATGCATCAATTTGAGACACTTGCCATACCTGCAAAAGGTACTTTAGCGCTTCAGCCCGGTAATTTTCATTTTATGCTAATAGGTCCTAGAATTGGGTTAAATGCCGGTGATGAACTGATGATCACGCTTTGTATCACGCATGAGGGCAAGCAGGAAGAACATGACATCGTCATGACTGTCAAGAGACCTTGATTCTGACAAACTGGAATTCCAAACGTTCACCCCTGAAAGAAGTCACTTGCTTGCCCAACTGATCACAGCATCAAGCATAAACAACTGATTTCAAACAAATATTTCATCAGCAAGTCGTACGGTATCCTACTTGAACGATTTTTCACAAGCCTTTTCAAAAGCGATCTGGCTGATCATACAGTTGGATGGTGATCTGATAGAAATCGTAACTCTGTCACTGCAAGTGAGCCTGACCGCAGTACTCATTGCCAGCATGATAGGTTTACCACTTGGTGCAGCGCTTGCACTGTACAGGTTTTTTGGACGAGGTCTCCTAGTTGCCATGCTCAATACTTTCATGGGCCTGCCTCCTGTGGTCGTAGGCCTTGTGGTTTACCTAATCCTGTCTCGATCTGGACCCCTCGGCATGCTGGGTCTGCTCTTTACACCTACTGCAATGATCATTGCACAAGTGTGTCTGATTGCTCCCATTGTCGCCGCTCTCACACGTCAAACTATTCTGGACGCAAATGACGAATATCATGAGCAGTTAAAAGCACTAGGTGCTAAACCGTCGGGCTTGATGATCACACTCTTATGGGAAACCCGATACAGTTTGGTGACTAATATGTTTGCAGGATTTGGCAGGGCAATTGCAGAAGTTGGTGCAGTATTGATTGTAGGTGGTAACATCAATCACAGTACACGCGTAATGACAACCGCCATTGCCCTCGAAACCAGCAGAGGAGATATCGAGCTAGCCCTGGCTTTAGGAATCATTCTCATCATGCTTTCGTTAACTGTCACCTCAGTTGTCATGGGTGCTCGTCATGCTGCCTACAAGATCTATAACTAGCAACATGCAGTTTGCATCTGTCCTGCCGCTGGTCTTCCAAAACCTTGGGGTTTCCAGACAAGGCAAGCTGCTTCTGGACAATCTGAACACCACAGTCGAATCAGCAGGAACCACGATCATACTTGGTCCTAATGGAGCAGGGAAAAGTTTACTGCTACGCATCGCACATGGTCTCGACCTTCCAGACCAAGGATCATTACAATGGAATCAGCAGACTCCCCAACCCGGGGAACCTTGGCGCGCATTTGTATTCCAAAAACCTGTTTTCTTACAGCGTAGCGTATACGCTAACCTAGAATATGTACTCAAATTAAACAAAATTGGCAAAACCAATTGTGACTCGCTGATCCGTGAAGCTTTGCAGCATACAGGGCTGGCTGAGCTTGCGGCACGTAGCGCACGCACCTTGTCAGGTGGCGAACAACAACGTCTGAATATTGCTCGAGCTTGGATTCTGAAACCCAAAGTGATGCTACTGGATGAGCCAACTGCAGAACTTGATCCTTCCGGTGTCGCGACTATTGAGATGCTGATCAAGGCCATTGCCCAACAGTGCACTAAAATTGTCATGACTACTCACAGCCTGGGCCAGGCAAAAAGACTTGCAAGCGACATCCTGTTCCTGCACCAAGGCAGACTAATCGAACACACCTCGGCGAATTTGTTTTTTTCACAGCCAGAGACCGACCTTGCTAAAGATTTTATTGCAGGGAAACTACTAAACAATCACTAATGAGGAACTCATGAAATATCGTCTGCTCAAGGTCATCGCAGCAGTGTATTTCCTAACCCTGAATCCAGCGATGGGAAACAGTTTCATTACTTTGGTTTCTACTACATCGACAGAAAACTCTGGTCTGTTAGACAACATCGTTCCGAAGTTCCGTGAACAGAGCAAGATAAATGTGCGGGTTGTAGCTGTGGGTACTGGTCGTGCGATGAAACTGGGCGAGATGGGTGATGCTGACATGATACTGGTGCACCACAGGGCATCTGAAGAGGAGTTCGTGTCCAAAGGATTTGGTATCGAACGCAGTGAAGTAATGTATAACGACTTTGTAATTGTCGGACCACCCGAGGATCCTGCAAATATTAGATATGAAAACAGGACCTTGGATGCCCTTAGTCAAATTTATGAACACGAAATGCCGTTTGTGTCACGTGGTGATGATAGTGGTACACACAAGAAAGAGTTGGAATTATGGACTATGGCCGGGCTCAATGCCCAGCAATACAGCGGCAACTGGTATCACGAAACAGGAGCTGGTATGGGCGCCACACTTAACATAGCAAATGCCATGGGCGCCTATACACTTTCTGACAGGGGTACTTGGCTTTCTTTTAAAAATCGTGACAGGCTGGTTTTGCTTTTTGAAGATGACCCACCGCTGCATAACCAGTACAGCATAATCCTAGTGAATCCAGAGCACCATCCGCATATCAAAATTAACGAAGCAAGATCGTTTGCAAACTGGCTCGTATCCGATCAAGGCCAGCAAGCTATTGCAGACTTCACATTCGCAGGACAGCAATTGTTTTTCCCAAATGCACAATCCAAGCACCGTTGATTATGGCAATTCAAACCAGGCTCACCAAGACAGGACTGCCGGACAGGAATTGATTCAACGGGCAAATACCGGTCGATCACTGCTCAGGCCCATTGCCTGCTTCATGAAAAACCTCTTCAAAGGCAGGCTATGATCAGCAAGGCTCAATGCGGCACTGCGTGCAACAATTGCAGGCAAGGAACTTGTACTGAATACAGCAGCGAATGCCGACATAGCATGCTGCATGACATGGACCTCGCCCTTTCTTGCCCGTTCATATACACGCAGCAGCCTGTAACTGCCTAAATCCCGTTTTGATCCAGCGAGTGTATCTGCCAACACAGCAACATCAGTGAGACCCAGATTCGCTCCCTGGCCAGCAAGTGGGTGTATGGTGTGGGCAGCATCTCCTATCAATGCCACGCGTGGCTTTACCAGGGCCTGCGCTTGACCAGATGCGAGTGAAAAACTGGCACGTTTTGATTTCAACGTGACTTTTCCCAACTGCTGTCCGCTGGCACGTGTGACTTCCTGCTCAAAATTGCGGTCATCCATGCGCATGAGTTGGCTTGCATACTCTGAATCTGCCGACCAGACAATTGAGCACTCATGATGTGCCCCTTCACCGCCTGCAGGCAACAGGGCCAAGGGCCCGGTTTTGAGAAAACGCTGCCATGCAGTACATTCATGAGGCAATTCAGTATGAACTTTTGCCACGATGCCTAGTTGATGATAGGGCGTTTCGGTATAGGAGATTCCTGCAAGGTGACGGATGGCAGATCGACTTCCATCAGCACCCACCAGCAATTTCGCTCTAAGTACTTGATTATCTGTCAATGTCACCTCAATTTCATGATCATGGCAGGACACGTTCTCCACACTACCTGGAACACACCATTGAATACCAGAAATCTTTTGCAGAGCCTCATAAAGGGTGGACTGGATAATGCTGTTTTCAACGATATAGCCCAAGCATGGCTGGGACATGTCTTCTGCAAAAAATTTAATGCTGGCTGTGCTGGCCTCGTCCCATACAACCATCTTCTTAAACTCCATGACCCGTTTTTCCTTTATACCCGACCAAACTCCCGTGTATTCAAATATCGTTTTAGAACCCGGGCTGACTGCCGTTACACGCGCATGACTCGGTCCCGAGGGATCGAATTCAGCAGGCAAACAACGATCAACGATGGCAAGGGACCTGCCCTGCCTTGCCAGTAGATTTGCGAGCGTAAGACCAGACATTCCTGCGCCAACGATGATTACATCAATCACCTGTGCTGTCATGAGTACTGTAAAGCCCTGCCCTGCAAAATTTTCACTGAAGAACTGAGTGTGCCCGAGCTATGCTGCAAGATCTGATTTTCCAAAACTGGAACTGCGCCTAGTAGAGCAAGACCAATTCCACGTACTTGTGTCAATACGGGATTACCTGTGGAAAACAGGAAATTCAAACGATTCGTAAGCATAACCGTGTGCTTGATATCTGACTGGCGTTTGGACTCATATGAATGAAGCACCTCGCTGATGTCATCCAGCACATGCTTGTTCCCGTGCAAGAGTTCACTAAGCTCAGCAATGTCCCGAAAGGCTAGATTCAACCCTTGGGCCGCCACCGGATGTAACGTCTGGGCCGCATTGCCTATCAGTACTGTGCGCTGACTTACAAGTCGCTGACTCACCTTTAATGACAATGGGTAGGAATAGCGCTTTCCAAGCCTGCAAAAGTGCCCAAGTCGGAAACCAAAGGCCTGCTGCAGACGTGCTGAAAATTCCTTCTCCGAGAGCGCCAAATGTTCCAGCGCAGCCTTGGTCGGATTTGTCCATATAAATCCGTAACAATTGTCGCTACGTGGCACCAACACCAATGGCCCCTGTGCAGTAAATCTCACATAGGCAGTATGCGGCTGATAATCAGTTACTCCAATATTGCCCACAACCGCCGTCTGTCCGTAAGGTTTTTCATCGACAGGAATTCCAAGTTCCTTTCGAATAAACGAATGTGTGCCATCAGCGGCTATCAGGAGTTTTGCTTCAATGGTTGCGCCTTCTCCATACAACATGACTTTATCCGCATGAGTTTGAATGCCCGAAACCATATATGGCTGGATGCGGTCGATGTTTTGATGCTGGCTCATATACTCATGAAGGACAAGAGCTAGCCTTTCAGCCGGTACAAGATAACCGAGGCCCTCGGAACCATGCTCTTGACAATTCACCCGCATGGCACCAAATTTCCCTCTCTCAGAGATGTGGATGTTCTTAATGGCCACCGAAAACTTTCCGAGCTTCTCCCATACACCAAGCGCATCAAGCATATTTTTTGAAGAAACTGCCAGAGCAAAGCTTCGTCCATCCTGGTTGCTGTGAGAGATGCCCGCAGGGGTCTGCTGACTTTCAAGCAATGCAATACGTAGTGAAGAGGCAGCTATGGCACATGCCAGGGTACTACCAATGACACCGCCTCCTACAATGGCAACATCATAATCGCGTTGCATGACAAGACTAATGCACGGACGATGCCATTAAGGCTTCAATCTCGTCAGGACCACGAGTCAAAGCATCAGTGAGGACCTTATTGCCTTCATTGGTGACAAGCACGTCGTCCTCAATACGAATTCCTGTATCCCAGAAGCACTTGGCCACATCTTTCGCTTTGGTAATATACAAACCAGGCTCTACAGTCAACATCATACCCGGCTCAAGCAGGCGCCATTCATCACCTATTCGGTAGTCCCCCACGTCGTGCACATCCAAGCCTAACCAATGACCGGTGCGGTGCATGAAGAACCTTCGATATTCTCCTTCTCTGATCAATTTTGCTGGCCTACCTTGTAATAGACCAAGGCTAACCAAGCCCTTGGTAAGTACTTTTACAGCTTCATTGTGTGGGTCATTCCAGTGATTGCCCGGGATGGCTTTCTTGATTGCAGCAGCCTGGGCTTCGAGTACTAACTCGTAGGCCTCGCGCTGGGCTTTTGAAAAAATGCCATTGACTGGGAAGGTTCGTGTAATGTCGCTGGCATATCCTTGATATTCTGCACCGGCATCAATCAGTAACATGTCGCCATCACCCAATACCTGCTTGTTTTCGGTGTAATGCAGGATACAGCTATTTTTTCCCCCTCCGACTATACATGGATAAGCCGCAGCACATCCTGCCTTTTTGAATTCGTATAGTAATTCGGCTTCAACTTCATATTCATGCATTCCCGGTTTACAAGCCCGCATTGCACGCTTGTGAGCTGCAATGGAAACTTTTGCAGCCTGTCTCATCAGGCTCACTTCGTTGCGTGATTTGTACAGACGCATGTCATGCAGCAGGTAATCCAGCGAAAGCAGTTCTTGCTGAATATGGCTTGTAGTACGAGAGGAGCCGCGTGATTGATTGACCCACCTGATAATCTTGCGATCGAAACTGGCATCGCGACCCATTGGGTAAAAGATCCGCTCACGGCCTGAAAGCAATTTTGGCAATATTTCATCAAGCTTGCGTATGGCATAGGCCTTATCTGCAAAATAATCTTTCCTGGCACCCGAAAGTCCAGCACGCCGTCCATTCCAAATTTCCTTCTCTGCATCCCGCTCGCGACAAAACAGGATATACTGCCCCCCTGCTTGATCCGGCAATAGGACTGCCAAAGCATCAGGCTCTTCAAACCCGGTCAGATACAGAAAGTCACTGTCTTGCCTAAAACTATAGTCCACATCCCGGCTTCTCGGCACCAATTCTGCTGATGGAATGACAGCAACGCCTTTCGAGCCTACCATCCGCATCAGCATCCTACGTCTTTTGAGCAGTTCTTTACTATTCATTTTGAAATGAGCCTAGTCTCTAGACTAGAAATTAATGTACCCTAGGTTACATAGCATTATATTAGTACATCCTGCAGCATCGAAATAAATCCTTTTTACTGATACCTGTAGCATTTCCTCCACGTACCTCTATCCAGTGATTTTCTACAAGAGAAATAAAATCACCTGCTACAACAAGCCTGAAGATGCATGACAAAATTAAGTTGACGGTAAACATTCTTCATCCTACCATTTTGCTATGGTAAAAATTGATTCAGACCTGTTCAATGAGCAGGAGTTAGAACAACTTGAAATTCGGGTGAATACACTCATTCAAACATGCGAAGCACTTAAAAAAGAAAACAGCCTGCTAAAGGCTCAACGTGACATGTATACTGCTGAACGGGCCAGTCTCATTGACAAAAATGATCAAGCCCGAAAACGGGTAGAAGCCATGATTACCCGTCTCAAATCGATGGAAATCAGCCTGTGAGCTCAGTCAAGTCCCCTGTTGTGCTTAATATTCTGGACAAGGAATATCGTATTGCATGCCCGAAGGGCGAAGAGGATTCCCTACAAGCTTCCGCGCATCTGCTGAATGTGCGAATTCAGGAAATCCGTGACGGAGGCAAAGTCATGGGTCCTGATCGAATGGCAGTTATGGCTGCACTCAACCTAGCTCATGACCTGCTCTTGCAAGAAAGTAGACTGGATCATTCGAGCAAAAATTTCTCTGCCAGGATTCGCAGCCTTCAGGAACGGATTGATTCCACCTTGAAGCATACCCAGCAGCTAGAACTCTAAAAATCTGCTAGACTTTAAGTGAAACCGGATACCTCTGCGGTACAGGCCAGTAGCCGAGTGTATGCCTTGAGCCTATTAATATACTCAGGGACTATACTGTAAAAATGATGTTGTGCATGTCCAGACATGGAAAGCCTGATTCATTTTCAGTCCTCCCACTTGGACCCCTGGTTCAAGGTCAACGGTTGCAACCGTGCTCGTGGAGTGTATCCGCATCATTTAACACTATACTTTTTGGTTCCTACATAAACCGGATGTGATCCAATTAGAACCGGTAATCTGGCATGCAGTATTGGTTAATGAAGAGCGAGCCTGGTGAGTACAGCATCGATGACCTGAAACGTGACAAGGTTGAGTGTTGGGATGGAGTCCGAAATTTTCAAGCACGTAACATGATGCGTGATGACATGAAAGTAGGGGATCTTGCTTTCATGTATCACTCAAATTGCGATGTAATAGGGATAGTAGGACTCATGAAAATTGTGCGTGAAGGCTATCCTGACCACACTGCATTTGATCAGCATGACAAACACTACGACCCTAAAAGTGATCCTGATAATCCACGTTGGTTCATGGTAGATGTACGCTATAAAAGAAAACTCAAACGCACGATAACGCTTGCAGAACTCCGACAGCACGAAGAGTTAGATGGATTACAGCTTTTAAAACGTGGCAACCGACTGTCGGTAATGCCAGTCAGCCAATTTCACTGGGACTTTATTTTGTCATTGGAATGAGTTCTGCATGACCAGCTTGCTTATATGCGTCTATGCTTACTTGAAATCAAGCTCATTATTTTTCACAGTACACCGCATCTTTTCATGACGGTGTTTGAGCAAATCAATGTCACAAAAAACACTAGTATTTATGTATCAAACGTATATACTTTAATGCGTGTTTAACTCAGCGCTTATAGTTTGGGAGGGGAGTATTGATGGCCATTAACAAACGTAGAGCTAGCACCAAGAGTAAAGCAGTGAGAAAAACTGCCAAACCCAAAACCTCCGCAGCCGCTAAACGAAAAGTCGCAAAGAAAACCGC
>WTFY01000013.1 GCA_011523795.1 Gammaproteobacteria bacterium | reverse complement strand
GGCCGACCCCGGAACCGAGGGCGACGTCCTGGCCTGGGAGCTCACCGCGGACCCCAAGCCCGCCGTGCCGCTGGTGGCGACGGTGGAGGTGTTTCAGGACGGCAACTGGGTCGCGCCGGGGCGTCTCGGCTGGCACCACGTCGTGATCGGCCCGTCCGGACGCGCGGTGTTCACGGTTCCGACCGTCGACGACGCCACCGACGAGCCCGACGGGTCGGTCACCCTGCGCTTGGCCCCCCAGTACGGCCCCGGCGGGTTCCGCATCGGCCGCCCCGGCGGCGCCTCCCAGCCGGTCGCCGACAACGACCCCGCGGGCAGCGGCGGCCAGGACACCATCGCGGCCGTCCCGCAGGTGTCGGTCGTCGCGTCCGCGGGCGGCACAGAAGGCGCCGACGTGCAGTTCATGGTCGCCGCCAGCCCCGCGCCCACAGCCCCGCTGGCGGTCACCGTCACCGTCACACAGGACGGCGACTGGCTCGCCCCAGGCGAGGCCGGGCAGCGCACCGTCACCATCGGCACAACAGGCACAGCGACGGTGCGGCTCGCGACGGTCAACGACAGCGCCGACGAGCCCAACGGGTCCGTCACGCTCACGATCCAGGCAGGCTCGGGGTACACGCTCGGAACCCCCGCCGCCGAGAAGGCCGCCGTCCACGACGACGACGACCCCCCAGCCCAACAACAGCAACAGCAGGCCCCGGCGGTGGACACCTCTGAGGCCGAGGCGCTCATCGACACGATGATCGCCCGCCACCGCGACGTCACCGGCAACCAGGGCGCGCTCGCCAACTGGCAGAAAGCCCAAAAGACGATACGCGGCGAGCCGGGCGGGTTCACCGTCGCCGAGCTCGAGGCCCACACCGCCGCCGTCGAGACAGGCGAGCCTCGAAACCGGTGGAACAAGATCCTCGCCGCCGCGAAGCAACTCGCCGCCGCCCAACAGCAGCAGCAGGGCAGTTCGGACGAAGCGGCGCTGCCCGAGATCCGCATCGGCCACAGCAGCAGCCCCATAGCCGAGGGCGGCGACGCCGGGTTCGTGATCACCGCTGTCCCCGCCCCCGCCGAGCCCCTCACGGTCGCCGTCACCGTCGCCGGCGGCAGGGCCGCAACAGGCCAGACCGGGCCCCGCACCGTCACCATCCCCGCGTCGGGCATCGCCGGCATCACCGTCGCCACCGCCGACGACCAGGCCCGCACCCCCGCGGGCGACATCACCGCCACCGTGAACACCGGCGCCGGCTACACCGTGTCCGCGGCACGCGGCACAGCGGCCGTCACCGTCGAAGACGACGACCCCGCCCCCAAGAAAACCCCGCCGCCGCCGGCGGTGCCCGAGATCTCCGTCACAGCCGGGTCTGCCATCACCGAGGGCGGCACCGCGGCGTTCACGATCACCGCGACGCCCGCCCCCACAGCGCCGCTGGCGGTGACCGTGACGGTGGCGGGGACCGGCGACTGGGGCATCACCGCCGGCAAGCGCACCGTCACGATTCCGACCGGCGGCGCCGCGACGCTCACGGTCGCCACCGCGAACGACGGCGCCGACGAGCCCAACGGCAAGATCACCGCGACCGTCGACGCCGGCGCCGGCTGGACCGTCTCCGCCGCACACGGCACAGCAGCCGTCACAGTCGCCGACGACGACCCCCCGGCCCCCGACGACGACCCGCCGCCGACCGCTGTGCCCGAGATCAGCATCGCAGCCGGCCCGGCCGTCACCGAAGGCGCCGCCGCGTCGTTCACGGTCACCGCGACGCCCGCCCCCAACACGCCGCTGACAGTCAGCGTGACGGTGATCGACAGCGGCGGCTTCGCCGCCGCGGGGCAGGCCGGCACGCAGACCGTCACCGTCCCCACGACCGGCACAGCCGCCCACACGGTCGCCACCGTCGGCGACGCCGCCGACGAGCCCGACGGATCGCTCACCCTCACCGCCGACCCCGGCGCCGGCTGGACCGTGTCGCAGAGCAGGCCCGCCGCGACCGTCGCCGTCTCAGACGACGACCCGCCGGCGCAGACCCCGCCGCCGACGTGCGTCACGGCCGACGCGGTGCTGCTGGCGCGGGTCGCCGCCAAGGCCGCCGACCCGTGGAACGGGACACGCCCCGACCTCGCCGACACGTTCAGCCGCGCCCACGCCACCATGCTGGGAGCCGACACGTTCACCGTCGCCGACCTCAAAGCGAGGCCCGACCGCCGGAGCCCGAACTGGCAGGGCGACGGCCCCAACGCCCTGTGGCAGGACATCTACGCCGAGCTCGACCGCCTCCAGACGTGCCGCGACGACAACCCCCACACCCCCACACCGCCCGCGGCCGTGCCGCAGGTCGCCGTCACCGCCGGCCCCGCCGTCACCGAAGGCCAGGCAGCCGCGTTCACGATCACCGCCACGCCGCCGCCGACAGCGCCGCTCACGGTCGTGGCAACCGTCACCGCCACAGGCGACCACGGCACGGCGGTCGGCGCCCGCACCCTCACCGTCCCCACCGCCGGCACCGTCGGCGTCACAGCGGCCACCGCAGGCGACCAGGCCGACGAGCCCCACGGCACCGTCACCGTCACGCTCAACGCCGGCAGCGGCTGGACCGTCTCCGCGACCAGCGCAACCGCCTCCGTCGCCGTCCAAGACGACGACGAACCGCCCGCCGCGCCGCTCACCGTCACCGTCGCCGTCGCCCAGCAAGGCGACTTCGGCGCCGCGACCGGGACCCGCACCGTCACGATCCCCACCGGCGGCACCGCCTCGGTGACGGTCGCCACCGTCGGCGACCAGGCCGACGAGCCCGACGGCACGATCACCGCCACGATCAGCGCCGGCACCGGCTACACGGTCTCCGCGACGCACGCCAGCGCCGCCGTCGCCGTCCAAGACGACGACCCGCCCCCGCCGCCGCCGGACCCCGACCCCGTCGTCAGCGTCACCGCCGGCCCCGCCGTCACCGAAGGCAGCCCAGCGGCGTTCACCGTCACCGCC
>WTFY01000001.1 GCA_011523795.1 Gammaproteobacteria bacterium | reverse complement strand
GTGCGACCTGAAGTCGCATCTTTTGAGTGATTCCCTGAAGGGAATCCCGGCTAGTGTGAAAGCTGGTCGCCAGTCCCACATGCGTTGCTGGTAACGGCGGGGTGTGAAGCTGGGATGAAAAGCCTAATGGGAAAGGTAGCCATCACCGGACCCAGGGCAAGGCGAAGACCGGCACGGTGAACGATTGTGAACCCTTGCAGCACGTGTCGTCACGATTAACCACCGAAACGATGGATGTCACGGTGGGGCTGAGCCGCATGTGAACAGGAGGGAGGGTCTCTCCTACGCACACACCACAGGCTCCGGCACATAGAGGGCACCTAAACCGGTCGTTTCTCAAGGATGCGGAACAGGATAACCCCGTTGAGGTCTGACCTCTCCGGCCAGTAACCCGACCGCAAGGAAGGGCCAACCCCTCAGCGGGAATAGGAGGTTGCAAGAAGCGAATGCCAGCGGCCGAAAGGCAAAGGGAATCCATAACCTGCTGGATAGGGCAATACCCAACCCGAAAGGGTGCTGACGTGCAACTGGTGAATCGGCCATAGACCAATGCGAGAGTTACCCATCTTGGGGGATGTTAGATGCAACAGGAAACTGCTGTAAACAGAGCCAAGACGCCGACTTCATGGAACGACATCAACTGGTGTCGCAACAGGAAGCTGGTGCGTAATTTGAGGCAGCGAATCTATAGGACCTCACGGCAAGGAGACCATAGGAAGTTACGGTCCCTGCAACGCCTCATGTTGAAGAGCCGAGCCAACCGTGAACTCAGTGTCCGGCAGGTGACGCAGATCAACAAGGGACGTTTGACTGCTGGTGTGGATAAGCTGGTAGTGAAGACGCCGCAAGGCAGGACGAGGCTGGTAGAGGAAGTCAGCCAATATCAGCCCTGGAAGGCCAAACCGGCAAGACGGGTGTATATCCCAAAGGCCAATGGCAAGCAAAGGCCGCTCGGCATTCCAACAGTGCTTGACCGCTGTATGCAGGCCGTCGTGAAGAATGCCCTGGAACCCGAATGGGAGGCTCAATTTGAGTCCTGCTCATATGGGTTCCGCCCTGGACGAAGCTGCCATGACGCCATAGAACGCATCTACGCGCTATCAATACCCAGAACAAGAAAGAAATGGGTAGTAGATGCGGACATCAAAGGAGCATTCGACAACATCCGGCATACGACCCTTCTGGAGGCATTAGCCGGATTCCCTGCCCGACACCTTGTTAGACAGTGGTTGAAGGCGGGGGTTGTTGACCGAGGTGTGTTCGCGGAAACGACCGCTGGCACGCCACAGGGTGGTGTCGTTAGCCCACTGCTGGCGAACATCGCTCTCCATGGCATGGAATCGGCATTGGGCGTTGTCTATCGAAGGAACGGCGGCGCCTTCTCCATCAGAAGTAAACGTGCATTAGTCCGATACGCCGACGATTTTGTGATTTTCGCCGAAACACGCGAAGACGCGGAAGCGGCGAAAACGGACATTGCACGATGGCTCGCGAAGAGAGGACTGGAACTCTCGTTAGAGAAGACCACGGTCCACCACCTCACGGAAGGCTTCGATTTCCTGGGGTTCAACGTGCGTCAGTACCCGGTCGCAAACACAAGGACAGGGTACAAGCTACTGATCAAGCCGAGCGAGGATGCCGTCAAGGACTTCAAGCACCGCATAAAACGGGAATGGACGGCGTTGAACGGCCACAACGTTGAAGCGGTGACAAGGAGGCTTAGACCCATTCTGACAGGGTGGGGAAACTACTATCGCACTGTGGTGTCACAACGGACATTCAGCAAGATCGACCGCTGGATGTACGAGAAAGCAAGCCACTGGTGCAGACGGAACCACCCCAATAAGTCATGGAAATGGATTACCCGGAATTACTTTGGCACGTTCCGGGTGGGCCGCCTGGACAAATGGATATTTGGTAGTCCGAAGTCGGGCCACTACTTGCCCAAGCTGTCTTGGTTGCCCATCAGACGACACGTCATGATTCGCTATGACGTATCGCCAGATGATCCAAACCTGCGCTCCTATTGGGAACAGCGAGAGGCCAGGAAAGCGGAACTTCTTCCAACCCGGCGACAACGGGAGCTGGCCAAGCGACAGAGAGGGCAATGCCCAATCTGTCGCGAGAGCCTGCACAACGATGAGGAACTCCACGTTCATCACGTTATCCCGAAGTCACGGGGCGGAGAGGACGCAATCTCAAACCTCGCGTTAATACATCTGTACTGCCATCAGCAAACTCACAAAGGTAGAAAGGTGACGGTGCAACCGGTTTGCTTGAGCCGTATGCGGTGAAAGTCGCACGTACGGTTCTTAGGGGAGGGAGTCACAGCAATGTGACCCTCTTACCCGACACCATCGAGAACAGTGCCAGTTATTTGCAAGGCTGGCTCAAGTATCTGAGTTCGGATCCCAAGGCGTTGCTGGTGGCTGGGGCTCAAGCCCAGAAAGCCGCCGATTACGTCCTGGGCCGGGCTGGTGTTGAAGAGGTGGAGGCTGCCGAGGAGTTAGCGGAAGCCTCAGTCTGAGAAGGTTACGGGGCATCGTCCCCTGTCCACTTGCAAGCGGAGTGGACCGGGGGCGCCGCCCTTCCGGTCCGCTCCCCCAATCAACGGAGCGCAATCCAATGGAAATCACCTTTGACCGGAGCCGGATGTTGAAGGCCGTGAACACTGCAAAGAGCTTCGCCGAGGGTTCCTCGGCGCTGAAGATCCTGCAGAGTACCTTTCTGTCCGCCGGACAGGGTCACATCCGGTTGACTGCTACAGACCTGTCGCTTTGGTGCCAGGTGGAACTGGAGGCCCGCGCCACCGAGCCGGGGACCGCTGCGGTTCCGGTACGGACGCTGGGCACCATCCTGAAAACCCTGCCGCACAGCCGCGTCAGCCTCCGCAAGGAGGGTGACGACGTGTGCCTGTCGGCGGCGTCTTCTGAAGTCCGTCTGGCGGGTTTGGATACCGAGGAATACCCTGACATCAACCCGCCCGAGGAGCGGCTGGCGGCCGTCCCGCTGCCGGCTTCACTCGTCAACAAGATCGCCTACGCGGTCTCGAAC
>WTFY01000022.1 GCA_011523795.1 Gammaproteobacteria bacterium | reverse complement strand
GGAACATCCTGTGCCTGTTCGTGTAGAGGCTCGTTCCGGTTACACAATTTTTGTGGAATTTTCTGACGGTCAGCTCGGAGAGGTGGACCTTTCCGAGTGGTCAAACAAGGAGGTTTGCAAGAGATGGGAAAAACGTGAGTTCTTTGAGTCTGTTCATGTAAATGACAGAAAGGCCATCGCATGGGGGCCTGATGATGACCTCGACGTATGCGCCGACACGATCTATATGATGTTGACAGGCGTAACGGTCGAGGAACTTTTTCCTGAGTTTCGGGAGCTGATGCAAGAGTATGCCTAGCTTGTGTCATTTCAACGGGATCAGGGTCCGAATGGACTACTTCGGACATAACCCTCCCCATGTTCACGCCGAATATGGAGGACATGAAGTCACAGTTACGATTCGTTATCCTCCTGTCGTAAAAGGAAGGTTTCCTGCGGCCAAGAAGAAAGTTCTGATTCAGTGGGTTGAAGAATACGAGGAAGAACTGATGGCTAGATGGGGAAAAGCGTCTCGTGGGCATCCAATTGGCCCGATAGAACCGTAGTCCTGACACAACAGAAACGGGCACTCAGGTCTAAGCCGAGTGCCCGTTTTTTGTTTTCGTTTTGACCCGATTTTGTGCTGGCTTTGGTTTGGTTTTCCTTGTGCTTTTCGTGTTGGCCCTAAATGTATAATCCCCAAAAAAACCGTTCTCCGCGCCCTCTGCGGACCCAAAACAGTTCACGAATAACTAAAAATTGCCTGCCAAAAACTGCCGTTCGCCGTTCTCCGTGCCCTCCGTGGACAAAAGCAGTTCGCCGTTCGTAGACCACGTAAAGCCAAAAACTGCCTACCAAAAACTGCCCTTCGCCGCTCCTCTTCCCCAAACCGATTCTCTCCATTTGCCTTGCGCCCCATGCTTACATTGTGGTAATTTTTTGTTCGCATACAGGTGGCATACCGATTGGGAGGATCAGGGATGGTAGCAATGTCCGAACATGGAGACCGAATCAACAGACTCGAAAACAGAGTAGACGACTTAACCAGGAGCACATGCGAACTGCAGGGCGCCTATGAACACTTGGCCACCAAAGATGACGTGTCAAGAGCAACCCTCAAAACCGTGATCTGGATCGTTGGCGTAGGAATAGCTTCTTTGGCAACAATACTCAGCGTCCAAATCAACATTCTTTCACGTCTCCCCAACTAACCGCCAGCCATCCCCTAATCCATCAGAATCCCGCAAATCCTGATTCAGACAGAGTTGTCCTGATTCAGACAGAGTTGGTTTTCTCGCCCCGCTCTGCCGCCATGCCCGCAACGCGCCCGGCCCGTCGCCGTCAAAATCACACTTAATCTCCTGAATCCCACAAAACTGCGGTTCAGACAATCCTCCGTGGCCAAATGATTTTCTCCCCGGGCCTTGGCGAATCAATCCATCCCCTCCACAACCCACCGCCAGCCATCCTGAAAATCCATCAAAATCCCGCAAATCCTGATTCAGACAACAAGCAAAGCAGTTCTCCGCGCCCCTCCGCGGACAAAAGCAGTCCGCCGTTCGCAGTTCACTAGAAGCGAATAACTGACCACTAAAAACTGCCCCTCCCTGTTGACCGCCCCGCCCAAAATGTCAACGGGGCCCGGTCTAGCTGGCCCTGGGGCATACAGGACCAGCCCGGCTCTCGCACCTGCCGCCTGCCTGTCGCGCCCTGCCGGCAGACAGGCCAACACAAGCCTGCCGGTTCATGGCACGCTTGTCGAATGGGGGCGAAGTTATCTTGAACCTGTTGTGTGCTGGCGCGGCTCAGCCCGGTGGTTTACGGGTCGCAGAAAGGAAGACCTGTTCGAGCCAGATCGCTGCCCTCAACGTCTCGCCACGCTGCCGGCAGGCACCCCGTAAAACTGTTGCCTTCGATCCACAGGCTTTCAAGGTGGGTAAGGTTGCCCAACTCAGACGGTATCATTCCGTCTAAACGGTTGAAGTTGAGCCACAGGCCCCAAAGCTCGGTGAGATTGCCCAGTTCGGGCGGCACGCTGCCGCCTAGGTTGTTGTTTCCAAGAAATAGTGACTGCAAGTTAGTGAGCTTACCCAGTTCAGGCGGGATTGACCCGGTCAAGTGGTTAAACCCAAGCCATAGTGACCGCAAGTTAGTGAGCTTGCCCAGTTCGGGCGGGATTGGCCCCGTCAAATGGTTTAACCCTAAGTTCAACAGTTCCAACTTGCTGAGGTTGCCCACATCAGGCAATATCCACGTGTGAAGATTGTTGCCCGAAAGATCCAGTTCTCTTAATTCGCTAAGGTAATGCACATAGTAAAGAGGAACCCCGGTCAAATTGTTCTCTTTGAGAAACAGTTCGACGACCCGCCCATTCCCGTCGGTGACGATACCGTCCCATTCATTGAGCGGTCTGTCGCTCAACCAGTTGGCCTTGTTGGTCCAGTTCTCGCCGCCTGAATTATCGTAGATCAGTGTCAGCGCAGATCTGTCTGATCTGTCAAGGGGGACCGCCGACTTTATGTCAGACCACAGGCTTGGACCAGTGGACGTTTCAGCACGAACGATATAGTAGTAGGTTGTCCCGCTCTTCAGATTATCGTGGAAGAACTGCGTATCACCCGGATGATGACCAACCTGCTGCCATCCAATTCCTGGATCCCACCACGTGAACAACACAAATCTGTAGCTGGCAGGGTGGGCCGATTCCCACCCCGCCCAATCCCAGCTCCAATGGACCGATATCTTTTCGATGCCCGCGTTAACAGCGAATATCGTCGGTGCTGGTGGTGGCGGCCCTTCTTCGAGGGGAATCGCCTTGGCGTATTCTGACCAGGGGCTGACGCCGTGAGCATTCACAGCACGTATAGTGTAGTAGTATCTCGCGCCGCTTATGAGATTCCCGTGCGTGTACGAACTGCCGGTCAGGACATTGCCAATCTGCTCCCAGCCCACGTACTCGGACCACCACACATACAGTTCATAGCTGGCGGCGTTTTCTGTCTCGTTCCATCGAACCTCAACCGTTGTTGGCCCGCTTACCGTCGCCGTCAGCGTCGGGGCATTCAGAGGCTGCGACGCGTCTTGCCCAAATGCTACGCGCCCTGTTGAAGGAGTCGTGGTAGCAAAGAGAATAGCCACAACCACAAGGCAGAGGCGAGCGAACCGTGTATTCATGGCCTTCCTTCACGGGTTGTTTTTGCAGTTCGACTCAATGATAGCAGGGGTTGGCTGTCAGCAGAAACAATAAAAGAGGAGCCCATCGGTACCTTCGAACTGACCCCCGCAGCCTCCCGCCGCCCAAACTGCACCTGATCTCCTGAATCCCCCAAACCGCGCTACAGAAG